>CACKRM010000026.1 GCA_902602655.1 uncultured Pelagibacteraceae bacterium | reverse complement strand
GAGTCAGTATCATATGCTTTTAATCTTTCTTGAACCACTTCAGGTTTATCTTGATTTCTTTGAATAAGTCTTTTTTTTAGCTCTTCTTTACTCGGAGGAAGAATAAATATTTTTAACAAATTTAATTCTTTAAATTTGGAAAGTTGTTGTGTTCCTTGCCAATCAATATCAAATAAAACATCATTATTATTTTTTATTAAATCTAAAACTGCTTTCTTTGATGTGCCGTAGTAATTACCAAAAATTTTTGCGTGTTCATAAAATTCTTCTTTTGAGATTTTTTCTTTGAATTTTTCCTCATTTATGAAGAAATAGTCAATTCCTTCTACCTCATTTGGTCTGGGTTTCCTTGTAGTGTGAGAGACCGAAATTTTAAAGTTTTGATATTTTTGTTGGATTTTTTTACTTATTGTCGTTTTACCGGCACCGGAAGGAGATGAAAGTATAACCATTATACATTCATCATTTATTTTCATTTGCTTTTTCTTTTTGTAAACTATTGAGCCGATTTACTCTCAATAAACTTAATTGCATCCCCTACTGTAAGAATTTTTTCAGCTTCACTGTCAGAAATTTCTGATCCAAACTCTTCCTCAAAGGCCATTACAAGTTCTACTGTATCTAAGCTGTCTGCGCCAAGATCATCAATAAAGCTTGCTTCATCTGTTACCTTCTCTTCCTCTACACCTAAATGATCTGCAACTATTTTTTTTACTTTTGCGTTTATATCTTTTGACATGTAATTCCTATATTTTGAATTTATGATTATTTTCTTATTAAATTATTCATTGTGATTGTCAAGACATATACATACCACCATTAACATGGATAGTTTCGCCAGTTATATAGGAAGATGAGTCTGATGATAAAAAAACCACACAGTTTGAGACATCCTCGCCAGTTCCTAGTCTTCCCATGGGTATTTTTGTTGTCAAGAATGTCCTAACCTTCTCAGCAATTCCTTTTGTCATATCAGTCTCTATAAATCCAGGTGAAACACAATTAATTGTAATGTTTTTTTTTGCATATTCAATTGCAAGGCTTTTTGACATACCGATTATACCTGCTTTTGCCGCTGAGTAATTTGATTGTCCTAAATTTCCAGTATGACCAACTATAGAAGTTATGTTTATAACTCTACCAAATTTATTTTTTAACATAATTTTAATTGAATTTTTAGATAATAAAAAAGTTGAAGTTAAATTCACATCAATGACTTTCTTCCACTCTTCATCTTTCATTCTTAAAGATAGATTGTCCATATTTATTCCAGCGTTATTAACCAAAATATCTAAGCCACCTAACTCTTTAGAGGCCTCCTCAATAAAATTGCTAATTTTTAAATGTTCAGAAATGTCAAATTTTTTTGTGATTATCTTTGGGAATTTTTTTTTTAAACCTTCTAATTTTTCTACTTTTGTACCTGTTGCTAAAATATGTCCATCAAGCTTATAAAATTTTTCTACTAGAGCATTTCCTATCCCACCTGTTGCTCCAGTTATTATAATTTTTTTATTTTTGAAATTCATTTAAAAACATCTTTAATATTATCTAATGAGTTAATATTATTAATTTTGCAGTCTTTTATAATTCTTTTAACCAAACCTGACAAGACTTTTCCTGGACCAATTTCAATAAATTCTTTTACTCCAAATTTAGACATATTGATAATACTTTCTCTCCATCTTACTTTTGAGAAAATTTGTTGAATTAGAAGGTTTTTTATTTTATCTGGATCTTCTTCTGCGCTTGCAGTTACATTGCTAAAAATTCCAACTATTGGTTTGTTAAAGGAAACTGGCTTTATTTTTTTCTCCATTTTTTCCGCTGCACTTTTCATTAGTGAGCAATGAAACGGGGCACTTACTGGAAGCAATCTAAATTTTTTTTTATTTTCATCCAAAATTTTTTGGAAGTTATTTATTGAGGATATGTCACCACTAACAATAACTTGCCCATTTGCATTATCATTTGCAATTTCACATACTCCTTCATGTTTGTTTTTTGATATCAATTTATCTACATCTTCAATCTCTGCTCCAAGAACGGCTATCATACCTCCTTGACCAAGAGGAACTGCTTCTTGCATAGCTTTTCCTCTTTCATGAAGTAAATTTAGAGCATCACTAAAATTTAAAGACTCAGAGCATAATAAAGCACTGTACTCTCCAAGAGAGTGTCCCGCAAAATATTTAAAATCTTCTAATCTTAAATTAAATTCTTTTTTTAAAACATTAAAAATAGAAAAACTTACCGTAAGTATAGCGGGCTGTGTATTCTTAGTTAATTTTAACTCACTTTCTGGACCTTCTAAAATTATTTTTGAAATATCAAACTTAAG
>CACKRM010000025.1 GCA_902602655.1 uncultured Pelagibacteraceae bacterium | reverse complement strand
TTTTACAGTCCTTCTTATATTCTCTATAATTCTCTTCTTTTCAGAACTTACTTTCCATTTTCTTTTAGCTCCGCATATATCAAAAACAAAGTTTTTTAATATAATTTTACCATTTTTGGTATGGGTTACCTCAGGATGAAACTGTATTCCATATATTTTTTTTTTCTTGTTTTCTATTATTGAAAGAGATGAATTATTGGTAGAAGCTACTTTAATAAATCCTTTAGGAATTTTATAAACGCTATCTTGATGACTCATCCAAACAATTTGTTTTGATTTTGTAAAAAAATTTTTAGTTAAAATAGAATTGTTTTTTTTTACTAAAATTGATTTACCAAACTCCCTTTGCTTTGTTGATTGTTTAACTTTTCCCTTAAAATTTAAAGCTACTAGTTGCAAACCGTAACAAATTCCAAGTATTGGTAAATTTAAACTAAAAACTTTTTGTGAAATTTTTGGATAGTTTTTTTTTGTAACTGTAGCAGGTCCGCCCGATAATACAACTCCTTTAACTTTATTATCTAAAGACCTCATTTCAAATTCTTTTAAAGTGAGGATTTCTGAAAAAACTCCCATTTCTCGAATTCTTCTTGCAATTAACTTGGTAACTTGTGATCCAAAATCAATTATAATGATTTTGTCTTTGTTTGAGTGGCTATTCATTAATTTAATGAATTTTTTAATTTTTCTTTAAGATTTTTTTTTGACGCGCAAAGTTTTTTGCAAACATCAGTAAAATTAATAATAAGATCCTCGGCTTTCGAGAAGTTTGATTTTTTTATATTTAGTAAGGTTAACATATAAATTGCTTCCTCATTTTTAGGATTGAGAAGTACAACTGTGTTTAAATTTTTTTCTTGTAATTCATCATTATCTTCTTTTAAATAAATCTTTGCTAAGTATAAATAAGAGTTTTCATTTTTGCTGGTACTGAAGAAAGTCCCGGAAAAAAATTTAAGTACAAAAAGTTTTTTTCCTTCTTTAAAATAATTAGCCTCAGCAAATAAATTCAACGGGGTCATTACTGATACTAATATTAAAACTATTGAAATTTTTTTATAGTATTTATAATTTATAATTTTTTTCATTACTTGATATTTCTACACTATGTACCATGCTTTCGTAAAATCCAGCTTTTGTAATCTTTATAAATATTGCCTTTTTTTGAATTTCATTAATTTTTTTTGCGCCAATATAACCCATCGATGACCTCAATCCACCTTGTAATTGGTATAAAATTCTTTCAACTGAACCTTTGAACTCTACTCTTCCTTCAATACCTTCGGGTACAAATTTAGAAGAATCTTTATATTTTTTTTGGAAATATCTATCAGATGAACCAGAGGACATTGCGCCAATAGATCCCATTCCTCTATAAACTTTATAAAATTTATTTTTGTACTTAAATTTTTTTCCGGGACTTTCTTCAGTACCAGCAAAAATTGAACCCATCATAATAGCATCGGCACCAGCGGCTAGGCCTTTAATTATGTCTCCAGAAAACTTGATGCCACCATCTAATATAATCTTGGTTTTTTTTCCTTTTAAACTGTCTTTTACCTCCATCGCTGCTGAAATTTGGGGAACTCCTATGCCTGCAATTAATCTTGTTGTACATATTGATCCTGGACCAATTCCTACTTTTAAAATATCAGCTCCTTCATTACAAAGTCTCCTTGCAGCCTCTCCTGAAGCAATATTTCCAACGCATATCGGTATTTTAGTTTTTAATTTTTTTACTTTTGATAAAATTTTTAAAACTTTTTCACTATGACCATGAGCAGTATCTATAACTAATAAATCTGCTCCTTTTTTAATCAACATCTTAGCTCTTTCAAGATCAGCTTCGGTGGTACCTATAGCTGCTCCAACCAATAACTTCATCTTTTTTACTTTATTTACTTCTTCTGATTGGTTTTTTATTTTTAAGTTTCTGTGAATTACACCTATTCCACCCATTCTAGCGATCGCTATTGCCATTTCTGACTCAGTTACTGTATCCATAGCAGAAGAAATAAAAGGTATCTTAAGTTTTAAATTTGGACCTAGCTCAGTTGATAGAACAGTTTGACTTGGAAGAACTGACGAAAATCTCGGTTTTAAGATTACGTCATCAAAGGTTAAAGCTTCTTTTATTGTCCCCATATATACTTATATACAATTAAAACTGCTTATAAAGTGTTTAATGTTGAACAATGTATATAAGTCTCTTTGGACTCGCCTCTGCTAGATTTTGGCTTAAAAAATTGAACCTTATTAAATTTATTTTGGGCTAATTTTTTAACTTCTAAAAAATCTTCACCCATGAACAATTTTGCCACCAAAATTCCTTTATTTTCAAGCTTTTCTGAGGAAAAATTAATTACCTCCATGCATAATTCGTTGGTCCTGATACAGTCTAGACTTTTATTACCTGTGGTTTTTGCGGCCATATCAGAAATTATTACATCAATTTTACCAA
>CACKRM010000024.1 GCA_902602655.1 uncultured Pelagibacteraceae bacterium | reverse complement strand
TAAAGATTAATAATCTTTTTTTTAATAACGACATTTCTAAAGCTAAATTTCCAGATCCAGTTATAGCATAATAACACTTGGATGCTAATAATGAGATATTTTCATTATATTTTTTTATGAAAACTAATCCTTTTTGCTTTTTCATTTTTATAAAACTGTTGAGAATAAAAAGTTTATATTTAGTATGTTTTAAATCGGTAAAATATCTAATAATTTTTCCTAAAATTTTTTTTGTGTTAGTTCCTCCAAGACATATAAATATATTTTTTTTATTTATTTTTCTATTAACATATTTTTTTTTATCGAAAGTAAAGTATTTAATACCCATTAAAAAATTACATTTTTTTGCTTTTCCTAAATACATTTTTTTTGATGCATAGATATTTTGATTAATAATAAAATCACAATAATATTTCTTGAGATGAACAAAATCATCATACACTATTAATTTGTAATTTTTTGAATAAATATTTTTTTGATAAAGCGAGTTAAAGTGATAACCATCTAAAAAAACTGCTAAAGGCACTTTTTTTTTAATTATTTCAGCAGTTTTTACTAAGTCAGATCTTGAACCTCCTTTCTTATTTAAATTAAATAAATTAATTTTATTTTTTTTTAACTTTTTCTTTTGAGGCCCAAATATACTTGTGCAAATAAATATAATCTTATAACCTTTTTTTTTGAAAAATGTAGCTAGCCTAAACTGCCTTTCAAAATGACCAAAGCCAATCTTACTGTTTGCATCAACTCTAAAAATTATAGTATTTTTTTTTTGCACTAAGTTTATTTTATATTTTCAAGAATAAGCTTTAATGACTTATTTACCGTTGCTCTTTGTATATACGCACGACCTTTATTTTTAAACAGATATTTTTTAATATTAATTTTTTGGCGTCTTTTAATACCAATAAAAACAAGTCCAACAGGTTTATTTTTTGAACCACCAGATGGACCAGCAATACCTGTAATTGATAAATTAATATCACTTTTACTTATTCTGCTTAAGTTTTTAACCATACTGTAACAACATTCAGAACTAACTGCTCCATTTTTCATCATTATTTTTTTAGGAACTTTTAGAATATTTATTTTTGTTTGATTAGAATATGTAACTAATCCAAGTGTAAAGACTTTTGAGGACCCGCTAATAGAAGTAATAAAGCTTGAGAGCAATCCTCCAGTGCAAGACTCTACAAAAGAAATTTTTAATTTTTTTTTCTTTAGTAATTTTACTATCTTGTAGGAAAGTTTTTTCATTTATGATGAGGTTACAACCATATATAAAACAAGTACCGCCACAACATACAATCCAGCACAAACATCATCCATTATAACACCAAAACTGTTCTTAAATTTTTTTTCATAGTAACTAGCAGGGTAAGGTTTTGTAATATCAAAAATTCTAAAAAGAATAAATATGATAAAGTAGAACTTAATTATTTGTTCATTTTCTTTTGGAATATTATGTGCAAGTTCGTAAAGTGATATTGGAATAGATTGGCCAATAAATTCATCAATAACTACTTCCTTTGGATCTTTATCTTGAGATCCTTTAATATAATAATTAACTGCATAAAGAGAAATAAAAAAAATAATAATTAAAACAAATAAAAAAATATTTACTGGAACCTTAAGTTGATGGAATAAAAAATATAAAAAAATAATTGTAACTAAGGAAGCTATACTTCCAGGAATTTTTTTAATCTTTCCTACACCAAATAGTGTTACAAATAAAAAATTAATTTTTTTAATCATACTTAATTACTGAAGCAATTACTTCACAAGCAACTGCTTGTTCTTTTCCTATTACACCCAATTTTTCAGTTGTTTTACCTTTAATATTAACTTGATTAACAGATATTTCACAAAAATTAGCAATATTTTTAATCATACTCTTTTTGTATTTTTTTATTTTAGGTGTTTGAGTAATAATATTTATATCGATATTATTTATAAAGTAACCCTTAAATTTAATTTCCTCCACAACTTGTTTAAGTAAAATAGTTGATCTAATATTTTTAAATTTTTTACTCTTATCTGAAAACATTTGACCAATATCTCCCATCTTACATGCTCCTAAAATAGCATCTGTTACTGAATGAAGAACAGGGTCACCATCTGAATGTCCTAGTGTTCCTATTTTAGACTTGATTACTAAACCAGCTAAATAAAGTTTTCTTTTAGGTACAAGTCTGTGAACATCAAATCCAATTCCGACGCTTTGTTTTGATTTATATATTCTTTTAAGATTTTCAAAATCTGATTTATCTGTAATTTTAAAATTATTTTTTTCACCATCTATAAACTTAACTTTATTTAAATCTATGTATAAAGAAATATCGTCATCTTTGTATTTAAATGAGTTTTTTTTGTGTAATTGATAAATTTCTTTTAAATTAAAAGCTTGAGGAGTTTGAGTTAGAAATAAATTATCTCTTTTTCTTCCAACTATATATTCTTCTTTACTGGAATCTATTATCTGTTTAATTGCATCTTGTACTTTAATT
>CACKRM010000023.1 GCA_902602655.1 uncultured Pelagibacteraceae bacterium | reverse complement strand
CTTTTAGGTCAAATATAAAGATTGTAAATGATACTCTTATTCTAGCAAATCAAGATAATGTTATATTTTCTATAGATAAGTATACTGGAGAAAAAAAATGGGAATTCTCTTCTAGTTTTACATTTTTAAAAACAAATTTCGAAAATAGTTTTCTGATTGATGAAAAAAATAATTTGTTATTTTTTTTAAATACAAGTGGTGAACTTTATTCAATAAACTATTTAACAAGAAAAATTAATTGGGTTCTAAATTTTAAAAATTCTTCAACCTCAGGAAGTGAGCTATTCAAGGGCCTTCCTCTAGTTTTAGAAGATAATAATTTGGTAGTACATACAGGAAATACAATTTTTAATTATGATATTTTTTCTGGAGAAAAAAAGTGGAGTAAAAATATACCAATTAATACCAAAACAGTTTTGTCTAGAACCCATGTCTTTTTAATTTCAAAGAGTAATTTTTTAATCTGTTTAGATCTTGTATCAGGAAAGTTTATTTGGTCCAAAAATGTAGACGAACAAATAAAGATTTTTAATAAGAAAAAACTTATCTCAAAAATAGGATCTTTAAAAAATTTACTTATAGTAGACAACAAAATATTTCTATTTTCAGAAAAAGGTTTTTTACTTATTTTTAATTTAAAAAACGGAAATATAGTTGATGTTTACAAGATCTCAAAAAAAGGAATATTAAGTAAGCCAATTTTTGCTGATGGTTTTATGTTTGTTTTGAATAAAAATAATAAATTATTAAAATTTAACTAATTATTTGACTTACCACTTAACAAAGATAATTGTGTAACTTTTTCTTTACCTAATAGATCATCAGGTTTTATTGGATAATCACCTGTAAAATAATGATCACTAAATTGTGGGTATGTGTTGTTTCTTTTCTGTTTAATTAGAGCCTCATAAAGACCGTCGATACTTAAAAACTTAAGTGATTTTGCGCCAATATATTTACACATTTCTTCATTTGTTTTCTCATGTGCTAATAATTCTTTTTTTGTTGGCATATCTACACCATAAAAATCTGGGTAGATTATTTCAGGACAAGCTATTCTCACATGAACTTCTTTTGCTCCAGCACCATATAACATTTTTACAATTTTATAACATGTTGTACCTCTAACAAGTGAGTCATCCACTAAAATAATTTTTTTATTTTTTAAAGATGTTTTTGTAGTGCTTAATTTTAATTTTACTCCAAGACTCCTTATATGTTGAGAGGGTTCAATGAAAGTCCTTCCAACATAGTGATTTCTAATTAAGCCTAGTTCAAATTTTTTATTAGTATACTGGCTATAACCAATAGACGCAGGAACTCCTGAGTCTGGTACAGGTACTATGATATCAGACTCAACATCTGATTCTTTTGCAAGTTCTTTACCAAGATCTTTTCTATACTCATAGGCACATTTATCATTGATAATACTATCTGGTCTTGCAAAGTATATGTATTCAAATATACATGGTCTTTGCTTTTTTTTAGGAAATGGTTTTATACTATTTAGTTTTCCGTCTTCGACGGAAACTATTTCTCCATTCTCTACCTCTCTTACAAAATTGGCTCCCACAATATCTAAAGCGCAAGTTTCAGAGGCAAAAATATACGAACTTTTTAATTTTCCAATGACAAGTGGTCTAATTCCGAATGGATCCCTTATACCAATAAGTTTTTTTCCTGTTAACAAAACTAAAGAATACCCTCCTTGTATTTGAAATAATGCATCTATAATTTTATCAAGGATCTTTTCTCTTTTTGACTTAGCTATTAATTGTACTATTGTTTCTGTATCACTCGTCGTTCTAAATATTGCACCATCTTTTACTAAGCTTTCTCTTAAAGAAATTGCGTTAGTAAGATTACCATTATGAGAAATAGTTAAACCACCAACATGAAGATCGGCAAAAAAAGGCTGTATGTTTCTCATGGAGGTTTCCCCAGTAGTAGAATACCGGTTATGACCTATCGCAAAATTACCTGGTAATTTTTTTATAACATCACCTTTTGTAAAATTATCCCCAACTAGACCTTGTCTTTTCTCTGAATGAAAATTATTTCCGTCGTAAGAGACTATACCGCATCCTTCTTGCCCACGATGTTGTAAGGCATGAAGGCCTAAAGCAACGAACTTGGCAGCGTCCGGGTGATTACTAATCCCGAAAACACCACATTCCTCTCTAAGCTTATCAAAATTAAATGTTTTCAATTTTTTCTTTTTTGTCTAATAAATCATCACTTTCAGGAAACTCTTCTATTAGTAAATCACTTCCTTTTTTAACATAGTTAAAAGAAATTGAGTCTTCTACTGATATACCCCAATTTTGATAGGGATAAAACCAATTAAAGATTGAAAATAAACATACCGTAACAATATAACCTTTAAAAATACCAAAAAAAATGCCGAATGATTTATCAACAGAGCCTAATCCTGTCCAAGTAACAGCACGGCTCAATGATCTAGCCAATACAATAATTCCAAACAAAGAAATTATGAAGATTATTATCCCCAATCCAATACTATTAATAAAATCAGACTCAATGTATTCACTAACCCATGGTTGAAGTTTGGGAACTAAAATTATTGTTATAATTAGTGAAATTATCCATTTCAAAAAAGACAAAAGACTAAGAAAAAACCCTTTTAGAAAGCATTGTATAATACAGTAT
>CACKRM010000022.1 GCA_902602655.1 uncultured Pelagibacteraceae bacterium | reverse complement strand
TCTTCGTTGTTTTCAGAACTATTTATTTCCTCTGGGCTGGTATTTTTTAAATCTTCCCTAATTTTTTCTTCTGCTTGTTGTAATTTTTCTTTATCCTCAGTTGGAATTTGATAGTAATCTGATTGAATATCATTAAATGCTAAAAAACCATGTTTTACTCTTCCAAAGTCAATAAAAGCTGCTTGAAGAGAAGGTTCGACTCTACTTACTGTTCCTAAATAAATATTATTTTTAAAGTTTAATTTATTTTTATCTTCATATTCATACTCTTCGATAGCTGAGTCTGATTTAAGAACAATTCGAGTTTCATCTGGATGCGAAGCATCAATATATAAATTCTTTTCCATTGTAATTGAATTCCTTTAGTCATTTTAAAAAATCTTTTTTTGAAATATTGCATTAAATTATTATACAAAATTTTTTAAAGAATATCACCTTATATAAAAGCTCAAATATGCCTTAAGATAGCCAAAATTTGTATATTAATTAACTTTTAAATGATCAAATTGGTTAATTATTCAATAAAAATAGGTATTAGTATTTTTTTAATTTTTATTTTTTTTGTTTTTTCAGCTTTCTGGTATTTTTCAGCTGGTCTACCTGATTATAAAAAACTTTCAAATTATCAACCACCTGTTTCTAGTAGAGTTTATGCGGATAATGGTAAATTAATTGCAGAATATGCTTTAGAAAAAAGATTGTTTATTCCGTACGAGTCGATACCAAAAAAAGTTATTAACTCATTTCTTTCAGCAGAAGATAAAAATTTTTTTAGCCACCCAGGGATAGATGCAAAAGGTATCTTAAGAGCAATACTAAATAACTTTAAAAACTTAACAAATAACAAAAGATTAGAAGGAGCTTCAACTATAACCCAACAAGTTGCTAAAAACTTCCTTCTTACAAATGAAGTTTCGCTAAAGAGAAAAATTAAAGAAGCAATATTAGCTTTTAGAATTGAAAAAGCTTATTCTAAGCAAAGAATATTGGAACTTTATTTAAATCAAATTTATTTAGGAGAAGGAACTTATGGTATTGCAGCAGCTAGCTTAGAATATTTTAATAAGTCTGTAAAAGAACTAAATTATTCAGAAGCAGCATTATTAGCAGCTTTACCAAAGGCACCAAGTAGATACAATCCTTTTAAATATGAAGAGCTTGCAAAAAAAAGACGTAATTTTGTTTTAAATAATTTATATCAGAATAAATACATAAATAAAAAGGAACTCAAAGCTTTTAAAAATGAAAGGATAAAATTAAAGAAAAGAAAAATTGAATTAGTTAATGAGGCAAACTCATATTCTGAAGAGGTAAGAAGAATTATTAAGGAAAATTACGGTTTTAAAAAACTTTATGCTGAAGGTTTAGCTATCAAAGTTCCTTTGGATATAAAATATCAAATTTATGCCCAGGAATCACTAAGAGAAGGGATAGAATCATATGACAGAAGACATGGATGGAGAGGACCAATTACTAATATTTTTTCTGATAGAAATTGGAAAGAAAAAGTAAGTTCGTTAAAACTTGATCCTACTTTAAACTGGAAAATAGCTGAAGTTAAAAAAGTAACTTTAGATGGTATTGATTTTCAAATTTTAAAAACAAATTTAAAAGATAAAATTAAAATTACAGACTTGAAATGGGCTGTAAAAAAAAACATAAATCAGAATTTTAAAATAGGGGATATAATTTTTGTTAAAAGTGTAAAAAGCAAATGGTTATTAAAGCAAAATCCAAGAGTAAATGGTGCAATAGTTGTTTTAGATCCATACACTGGCAAAGTAAAAGCTTTGGTAGGAGGATTTAGTTATAAATCGAGTGAATTTAATAGAGCTACTCAAGCAAAACGTCAACCTGGCTCAGCATTTAAACCTTTTGTTTACGCAGCAGCTTTAGAACACAATTATTCTCCAAACTCTATTGTGTTAGACGCTCCTTTTATTGCTGAACAAGGTGTAGGTTTAAAAAATTGGAAACCTGAAAATTATGGAAAGAAATTTTATGGCCCATCAACTTTAAGAAAAGGCATAGAATATTCAAGAAATCTTATGACCGTGAGAATTTCAAAAGACATAGGTTTGAGAAAAATTTTAAATCTTTCAAGAGAGTTACAAATTTATAAAGATATTCCTGAACTTTTATCAGTTTCATTGGGTTCAGCTGAAACTACACTTCTAAAAATTACGTCTGCATACGCTTCATTTGCAAATGGAGGAAAAAAAATTGATCCAGTTCTCATAGAAAGAATTCAAGATCGAAGAGGAAAGACAATTTATAATTCTGACAAAAGAATTTGTGTTGGTTGTGATAGATACTCTTCTAATAGCGAAAAATTACCAAAAATTGAAGATAATTATAAAAAAGTTTTTAGCGAGGAAACAGCCTATCAAATTACTTCTATTTTAGAAGGTGTTGTTAAGCGAGGTACTGGAAAAAAACTTAGAGACATGAAAGTTCCGATAGCCGGAAAAACCGGAACAACTAATAACAATTATGATGCATGGTTTATAGGCTATACTTCAAATTTAGTAATTGGAGTTTATGTTGGGTTTGATAATCCAGAGTCACTTGGGAGATATGAAACAGGTTCAAAAGCAGCTTTACCAATATTTAAAAGTTTTATTAAAAAATCTTTATTCAAAGATGATTTTCAACAATTTAAAATTCCAAATGGCATTCATTTTTCTCCTATAAATTATGATACCGGAAAACTTGAAAATTTTGATCATCCTAAGAGTATAATTGAAGCATTTAAATTGAAAGATATTCAGAGCAAGACAAATAATAATTTAGAAATCAGAGGCAACTATGATAGACTAATTAAGTTTAGGCAGTTTTACTAATGGAAAACTTTAATAACAAAATTTCTGCAGCAGAAAAATCTCTTGAAAACATCAGGAGGTATCTTTGAGAAAAATAAAATTGAAGAAAAAATACAAGAGCTGAATACAACATCATCAAAAGAGGATTTTTGGAAAGATAAAAAAAAGGTAAAAAAGGTTTTAAAAGAAAAAAACCTATATGAAAGTATTGTAAATTCTTTTAAGGAGACAAATTCCGAGATTAAAAATCTTAAGGATATTTACAATCTAGGCAGTGATGAAAAGAATGATGAGATTTTAACTGATTGTATAAGCAAAGCAGATAAAATTTTAGATAAAATTAAAAAAAGTGAAACTAGTTGTTTTTTATCAGGTGAAAATGACAGGCTTGATATTTTTCTTGAAATTCACGCTGGTGCAGGTGGAACAGAGAGTCAAGATTGGGCAGAAATGCTACGCAGAATGTATCTTAAATGGTTTGATAAAAAATCTTTTAGATATGAAATTATAAGCGAACATAAAGGTGAGGAAGCTGGCATAAAATCATCAACTTTAAAAGTAACTGGGGATTTTCTCTATGGTCTCTTAAAAAAAGAATCAGGTGTACATAGACTGGTAAGAATTTCTCCTTTTGATAGCGGCGCAAGAAGACACACAAGTTTTGCTAGTATATGGGTTTATCCAGCTATAGATGACGAGATTGATATTAAAATAGATGACAGCGATTTAAGAATTGACACTTATAGATCTAGCGGAGCAGGGGGACAACATGTAAATACTACTGATAGCGCAGTAAGAATAACTCATTTACCAACTAAAATAGTTGT
>CACKRM010000021.1 GCA_902602655.1 uncultured Pelagibacteraceae bacterium | reverse complement strand
AAAAATAAAAAACTTATAGAATGTATATTTTGCAACTCTCAAAAGATCGAAAAATCAATTATGTCTCCAAGTATCAGCTTAAAAGAAAAAGGAAGTAAAAAAATTAAAGAAAATTCTGCAAAAGAGATAAGAAAAAACCTTTTAAAAATCAAAAAATTTGTAGAAAAGAATTTTGAGTATGTTGGAGATAAATTTACTCAAGAAATGAGAAGTATTTATTATGGTAATAAAAAGAAAAAAAGAAATATATACGGCACAACCACTGAAAAAGAAAGAAAAGACCTTAGAGAAGAAGGAATTGAGCTTACAACAATTCCATGGATAGAAAATAAAGAAAATTAATTTTTACTACAAGTTATAATATAGTTAACAGATAAGTTTTTACTTTGTCTCCATTTTTTAAGCAAAGGATTAAAACTTAAACCCTTAACATTTAAAGTTTTCAAACCTAGATCGTTTAAGTACTTTTCTAATTCTTCAGGTTTTAAAAATTTATTCCAATCATGGGTACCAATAGGAAGCCATCTTAAGACATATTCAGCCCCGACAATCGCCTTAATATAAGAAGTAAGCGTCCTATTAATCGTTGCAGTGAACATAATTCCATTTTCTTTTAAGAGATTGAAGCATGAAGATAAATATAAATTTACATCTTCTACATGTTCTACGACTTCTAAATTTAAAATAATATCAAATTTTTTCTCCTTATTAAATTTTTCGGGAGAGCTGTTTATATAATCAATTTTAAGTTTATTTTTTTTAGCATGAGTCTTCGCAATATTTATATTTTTTTCAGATGCATCTATTCCTGTCACTTCGGCACCCAATCTCGTCATCGGTTCACTTATCAATCCTCCTCCACATCCTATATCTAAAATTTTTAATCCTTCTAAAGGTAATTTTTTATTTTTATCTATTTTAAAATAAGAAGTTGAAATATCTAAGATATACTCTATCCTTATTGGGTTAAACATATGTAGTGGTTTAAATTTACCATTAGCATCCCACCATTGATCTGCCAGTTTTGAAAACTTTTGAATTTCTTCCTTATTTACTGTAGTAGTCATTATTCATTTATTATATTTTAAATAACTTATCTTTAACTTAATTAAAAATATATTAAAATCTAACTATGACAAAAAAGGTATTAAAATTTGGTGGAACTTCTGTTGGTTCAATTGAAAGAATTTTGCATGCGGCAAATCTTATCAAGAAAGAACACTCAAAAGGGAATGAAATTATCGTTGTTGTTTCAGCTATGTCTGGAAACACAAACGAGTTAATTAAAAAGTCAAAGTCTATATCAGAAAAATTTATAAAAAGAGAACTTGATTTACTTCTTTCTACTGGAGAACAAATTTCTACTGCTTTAATTACTGGAGCGTTAAATGAGTTAGGGGTGAAGGCAAAATCATGGATGAGTTGGCAAATTCCTATCCTTACAGAGGGCGAACATACTAATGCAAGAATTATAAATATGTCTGTAAAAAAAATTAACAAATATTTATCAGAAGGCGGTGTAGCTATAATTCCTGGCTTTCAAGGTTTGTCATCAGTTGGTGACATAACAACAATAGGAAGAGGCGGATCTGATGCAACAGCAGTTGCTATTGCAAAAATTTTTAACACAGATAGTTGTGAAATTTACACTGACGTAGATGGAGTCTATTCGTCTGACCCAAACAAAATACCTGTTGCAAAAAAAATTCCAAAAATATCTTATGATGAAATGCTTGAGTTATCATCAGTTGGCGCTAAAGTAATGCAATCTTCAGCAGTTCAAACTGCAATGATGTATGAAATTCCATTACAAGTAAAATCAACTTTTACAAACAGAGAAGGAACCGAAATATTTAACCAAGAGAATATAGATTATTCAAAAGCAGTTACGGGAGTTGCTTATTCTAAAGATGATGCAAAAATTACTTTAATAGGAGTTCAAGACAAACCCGGAGTTGCTGCAGATATTTTTGAACCTCTTGATAAAAATCAAATAAATGTTGATATGGTTATACAAAATATATCACCAGATGGAAAAACTACAGATATTACTTTTACAATTAAGAGAAACGATTTAAAAAAGACTATAGAAACATTGAATTTAAACAAAAAAATTAAATTTAAAAATTTAAACCACAATGATAAAGTTTCTAAAATTTCAGTCGTTGGCGCAGGAATGGTTACAACACCTGGAGTAACATTTAAAATGTTTAGAGCCTTGGCAGATGAAAATATAAATATTTTGGCAATTTCAACTTCTGAAATTAAAATATCGGTTATTATTGATGAAACTAAAACCTTGGAAGCGATTAAAAAACTGCATAGTATTTTTAAGTTGAATTAATTATGAACATAAGACCACATAGAAAAATTAAAAGAAGAAAGACAAAAAAAATTCAAGTTGGTAATGTAAGCGTTGGAGGCGATTCAATTATTTCTGTTCAGTCGATGACAAATACTTTAACTACAGATGTCAAAGGTACGATAAATCAAATATTGGAATTAAAAGATGTAGGTGCGGATATAGTTAGGGTTTCCTGTCCAGATGAAAATTCTACAAAATGTTTAAAAGAAATAACACGTCAAGTTGATGTTCCCATAGTTGCAGATATTCATTTTCATCATAAAAGAGCTCTAGAGGCAGCAAAGAATGGGGCAAGTTGTTTAAGAATTAACCCAGGAAATATTGGTTCAAAAAGTAGAGTGGTTGAAATAATTAAAGCTGCAAAAGACTTTAATTGTTCTATAAGAATTGGAGTTAACGCCGGTTCGTTAGACAAATCTTTATTAGAAAAATATAAAGAACCGTGTCCAGAGGCTTTAGTCGAAAGCGCGATGTATAACATAAAGATAATGGAAGATAATGATTTTTTTAATTTTAAAATAAGCGTTAAATCTTCTGATGTTTTGTTAGCAATCAAATCTTATGAAAAACTCTCCGAGTCTTGTGATTATCCATTACATCTTGGTATTACTGAAGCTGGAGGTTTGTTTTCAGGAAGTGTTAAGTCATCAATCGGAATTGGTCAATTGCTTATGAAAGGTATCGGAGATACTATAAGAGTTTCTTTGTCTGCTGATCCAAAAGAGGAAATACGCGCAGGATATGAAATTTTAAAATCTTTAAATATTAGATCAAGAGGAGTTCAAATAATTTCATGCCCTTCTTGTGCGAGACAAGCTTTCCCAGTGATAGACACAGTTAAAATTCTAGAAGAAAAACTCTCTCACATTAAGACACCAATTACTTTATCAATTATTGGATGCGTAGTTAATGGTCCAGGTGAGGCATCTCAAACTGAAATAGGCCTCACAGGCGGTGGACAAGATAATAATCTTTTGTATCTTTCGGGAGTTCCTCATACAAAAGTTCCAAGTGCAAGTATAATAAGCAAAATTGTTGAATTGGTTGAAAATAAGGTAAAAGAAAAAAATAGCTAAAACAATGATTCCTAGAAATAAAATCGAGTCTATTATAGCTCGTCACAATGATTTAGAAAAAGAATTATCAAGCGGAAATATTAACTCTAAAACCTTTCCACAGAAATCCAAAGAATACTCAGATTTGTCGGATATTGTAAAATTTGCTGATAAATATCTAAAATTTGAAAATGACAAAGTAGATCTTGAAAATATTCTAAAAGATAAAAATAGTGATAAGGAAATGATGAACCTTGCCGAAAAGGAATTAGAAAGTTTAAAAGAAAACAAAAAAGAATGTGAGAATAAATTAAAACTCTTTTTACTTCCAAAAGATAAAGATGACAAAAAAAATGTTATTGTAGAAATTAGAGCAGGAACAGGAGGTTTAGAAGCCACTTTATTTTGTTCAGATCTATTTAAAATGTACGAAAAAGTTTGTTCAAAAAAACGTTGGGCACTTGATTTAATGAGTATTTCAAAAAGTGATGCAGGGGGTTTTAAAGAAATTATTTTTTCAGTAAAAGGTAATGAAACATATTCTTATTTAAAATATGAGTCAGGAGTTCATCGGGTGCAAAGAGTGCCTTCAACCGAAACCCAAGGAAGAGTACATACTTCTGCTGCAACTGTTGCCGTGTTACCTGAAGCCGAAGAGGTAGATATAAAAATAAATGAGACAGATTTAAGAATAGACGTTTTTAGATCAGGTGGTCCCGGAGGTCAGTCAGTAAACACCACTGACAGCGCAGTAAGAATTACTCATATTCCTTCAGGTGTAGTAGTTAGCCAACAAGATGAGAAGTCTCAACATAAAAATAAAGCTAAAGCTTTAAAAATTTTAAGAGCGAGAGTATATGAAGCAGAAAAATCAAAACGAGACAAAGAACGATCAAGCGATAGAAAAAATCAAATTGGATCTGGCGATAGATCTGAAAGGATAAGAACATATAATTTTCCACAAGGGAGAGTAACTGATCATCGAATAAATTTTACTTTACACAAATTATCAGAGTTTTTAAGCGGTGAAATCCATGAAGAGATGAACGAACAATTAAGATTGAAAGAGCAAGATTTAAAATTAAAAAATATAAGTTAATGCAAACACAAAAAATAATAAACTTTGGCTCTAATATTTTAAAAAATAAGCTAATCTCCTCTCATCGATTAGATTCAGAGCTAATTTTGTCTGAGATTCTTAAAATAAAAAGAGAAGAATTGTTGATCAGGAATGAAGA
>CACKRM010000020.1 GCA_902602655.1 uncultured Pelagibacteraceae bacterium | reverse complement strand
CAGCCTTCATAAACATAAAAAATAAAATTAAAGACCACCTTAGTAAGCCTTGAAAGTTATACCAATCAACCATGTATGAAAAAAAACTCAACACAAATAGCAACAACCATATCCAAAGATAAATACCTATTTTATGTGTAGATGATTGTTCTTTTTTAGCTTCAGTCATAATTTAGTTTACCACAAATAAAAAAATGCAAAAATAAATACCCATACCAAGTCAACAAAATGCCAATAAAGTCCTAGTATTTCAATAGCTACGTAATCTGATTTCATGGTAGTAAAAAACCCTCTTCTTCCAGTATCAAAATCTCCCCTGTATACTTTTCTTGCAAATATAAATAGGAAAATTACACCTATAGAAACGTGAGTCCCATGAAAACCTGTAATCATAAAAAAGAAAGCTCCAAATTGTGGTGCGCCGAATGGGTTGCCCCACGGTCTTACTCCGTCATGAAAAATAAGTTTGGACCATTCAAAAGCTTGCATTCCTACAAAAGTCAAGCCTCCTATTGCTGTTAGAAGGACAAACAAACCACAAAGTTTTCTGTTTTTTTCGTAACCATATTTTACGGCTAAAGCCATAGTCCCGCTACTTGTAATAAGAACGAAAGTCATTATTGCAATCAATAAAAGCGGCACTGGAACTCCAGCAACTTCTAAACCAAAAACTTCACTAGGATAAGGCCAATCGTCTACTACTGAGGCTCTAACTTTCATGTAAGCAATTAAAAAACAACTAAATACAAAAGTGTCGCTTAATAAAAAAATCCACATCATTGCCTTGCCCCAATTAACGCCTTTGAAGGCTGTTTGGTCCGAACCAATGTCGGTGGACATACCTTTAAATCCGCCTGGCAATTTATTTAGATTTGGATCTGTCATTTTTAACTTTAAGTTTTTTCTACTTCCGCTTCGATAACTTCACTCGGAGGTGTTGTTTGAGGAATGTAATCTTCTTTAGCTCCAGGAACACTAAAATCATAGGCCCATCTGTGGACAACTGGAAGTTTTTCTCCCCAATTACCGTGAGCTGGTGGAACATCTGGAGTAAGCCATTCTAGTGAATTAGCTTTCCAAGGATTTTTTCCAGAGGGTTTACCTAATCGAATACTTTTAACAACATTAAAGAAGAAGATAAACTGTGCAGCACCCACAACAAAAACTGCGATAGATATAAACTCATTCATTCCGATAGTAGAAGGCATATAAGGACTGTTATACATCTCAAAATACCTTCGCGGAACACCTATAAAACCTAAATAGTGCATCGGAAAGTAAATTGAGTAAGCTCCTAAAAAAGTTATCCAAAAATGGAGTTTGCCAAGTTTTTCATCTAAAAATCTTCCTGTAATTAATGGAAACCAATGGTATATCGCGCCAAAAATTACCATTAAAGGAGCAATTCCCATTACCATGTGGAAATGAGCAATAACAAAATACGTATCAGACAATGGAACATCTACAATTACGTTGCCTAAGAAAATACCTGTTATTCCACCATTTACAAAAGTTACAATGAAACCTAAACAGAAAAGCATCACAACGTTTATTCTAATATTGCCTCTCCAAAGAGTTAATATCCAGTTATAGACTTTTAAGGCGGTTGGGACTGCAATAATAAGTGTTGTTGTTGCAAAAAAGAAACCGAACCATGGACTCATACCACTTACATACATGTGGTGTGCCCAGACAAAAAAGCTCAGTGCACCAATTCCAACGATGGCCCAAACCATCATTCTATAGCCAAAAATATTTTTACGAGAATGAACTGAAATTAAATCAGAAACAATTCCGAAAGCAGGTAGGGCAACTATGTAAACCTCGGGATGGCCAAAAAACCAAAATAAGTGTTGGAATAGGATTGGACTACCGCCATCATAAGCTAAAAGTTCGCCTGCTTTCATCATTACTGGCATAAAAAAACTTGTACCTAAAACCTTGTCTAAGGTCATCATAATTGCGCTTACAAACAATGCAGGAAAAGCTAAAAGAGCTAAAACAGTAGCTGTAAAAATTCCCCATATAGTTAAAGGCATACGCATTAATGTCATTCCTCTCGTTCTTGCTTGCAAGATGGTAATTACATAATTTAATCCTCCCATAGTAAATCCAATTACAAACAATGATAGCGACACCAACATTAAAAGAATACCTGCTCCAGATCCCGGTGTACCCTCTATAATTGCTTGAGGCGGATATAGAGTCCATCCCGCTCCTGTTGGACCTCCGGGCACAAAAAAGCTAGCCATCAAAACTACGACAGCTACAAAAAACATCCAAAAACTTACCATGTTCACGTAAGGAAATACCATGTCTCTTGCTCCGACCATTAAAGGAATTAAGTAATTTCCAAATCCCCCAAGAAACAATGCGGTTAATAAATACACGACCATAATCATTCCGTGCATTGTTACCATTTGATAATATGATTCTGCTGTTAAAAAAGGAAATAGTTCTGGAAAACCAAGTTGCATACGCATCATCCAAGATAAAATCAAACCTACAACTCCAGTAAATACTGCAGTAAGAGTGTACTGAACTCCTATAACTTTAGCATCTTGGCAAAATATCCATTTAGTTAAAAAACTGTGGCCGTGATATAATTCTTGATCAGGTATATCTGCCGGTCTTACATAGTCCACGTCTCGTTCTCCACCAGAGATACTTGATGATTTAGTTCTTGGTGAAGAGTGTTTTTTATCTTTATTAATATCATCTAACATAAATTAATTGCTTTCTTTTAATATACTTTTTTCATTGCTTAATAAATTATTAAATTTAACTATTTTTGCCTTTTTAAGACTGTTTTGTTCAAATTTTTCGGCTAGATAATTTGAAAAAGTCTTATGTTGGGCTAACCATTTTTTATAGTCTTTCTTATCTTGAACAACCACTGATGCCCTCATTGCATAATGGCCTACGCCACAATACTCAGCACACAAAACTTCATACTCACCATTTTTGTTAGGTTCAAACCAATAGTATGTAATAACCCCAGGGACTGCATCCATTTTTGCTCTGAACTGAGGGACGTAAAAATTATGCAAGACGTCGATTGATCTTAATAAAATTTTAACTGGTCTGTTTTTTTCTAAATGTAATTCGCTGCTCTCAATTAAAATATCATCTTTGCCGTGTGGATCGTCATTGTTAATTCCAAATGGATTGTCGTCGCTAATATTTTTAACACTACTTGTCCCAAGTTTATTATCTTCTCCTGGAAGTCTGTACTTCCAACCCCATTGCCAAGCCATGACTTCAATGTTTATTGCATTAGGTGGAACTCTTATATATTCATTCCAAACTAAAAGTCCTGGTGCTAAAAGTGCAGCTACTCCTAAAGCAGTTATCCAAGTTAATCTAGTTTCAAGTTTCTTATCTTCAGGTTTGTACTCAGCCTTACGATTTTCTTTATATGAAAATTTAAAAATACAATAAACCATGAATAGGCAAACTAAAATGAAAACACCGCCACCAATCCAAAATGTTAAAATTATCGTATCGTCCATTGCTCCCCAATTAGAAGCAATGTCAGTCCACCACCAAGGTGTGAAAACATGAAATGCAATTGATCCAACTATAACCGCTAAAAATACGATACCTGTCCACATGAGAAACTTATAAAAGAAAAGGATATAATTACCTAGGGACAAAATGTCTTAATAAAGATATATTATCTACCAAAATGCTTGGAAAATTAGGAATTTTAGTAGCTATACTTTCACTTGTATTACTTTTCTATTTAGTAATATCTTTTGGAGCTGGAGTCTTCACTCAAAAAGAGAAGAAACCAGAAACAAAAAAATATCTCAGATCAGTAAATATTTTATTAATCTTGGTTGCTGTAGTTGGAACTATATTGGTAATTTTGATGTAATTTATTTCACAATCTAAGTTAACAATGATTTACAAAAAGCTATTACGGCATCATTAAACACAAATACTATTAAAAAAAACACTAACCAAATAATTAAAAGAAAAGTCCAATAGAGTGATAGTGCTTCAATATTTTTTGTCTGTTCTATTATTTTTTCTTTTTCAATCTTTAAAGTTTTTGAACAGACTGACCCCCAAAAAAATAATCCACCTAAAAGATGTAATCCATGAAGTGCAGTAAAAAAATAAAAAGAAGAAAAATAAGAATTAGTAGAAACGAACTTTCCGGTGCTCATTAAATGATACCAAAAAAAAATTTGACCAAACAAAAATAAATAACTTAGTCCACCGACTTGAATTAAATTTCTTTTAATTTTTTCAAGTTTTCCAAACTTGAGATCGTTTGATATTTTTTTAAAAAGATATGAAACTAAAATTAAAATAAAAGTATTAAACCAAAGAAGGTTTGATTGTAAAAGAAACATTGTGTCTTGATCGCTTGGAATAGTGTAAATATAACCTGAAACTATCAAACTAAACAAAACAGTACTAACTCCAAAAATAACAATAACTGCAGATACTTGAGGGGACAATTTACTAAATGAACTACCTTCGTGAGCATCATCAATATTTACCTGATCCTTTTCCCAGGGTTTTTCGACAAGTGCGCCAAATAATTTCTTTATTAAACCAGCCATCTAATTCATTATATCATTAATGAAACTAAAAACATCCATTTCAATTCTAGTTGGTTGCTTAGTAATTTTTTTGTTTATCCTGTTACCAACGTTTTTATCTATTGAAAGTAAAAAAGACGAATATGCCGCATCACTTACTGGATCAACTTTTTCTTTGAAGGATGTTGATGGAAACGAAATAACTGACCAATCATTTAAAGGCCCAGCAACAGCTTTGTTCTTTGGGTTTACAAAGTGTCCTGATGTTTGTCCAATTACTTTAAATAAATTAAATTTAATTTTAGATAAAATGGAAAATGAAAAAGAGCTTAAAGTTTTTTTTATAAGTATTGATCCTGAGAGAGATACTCCTAAAGTAATGAAAAATTATTTAAATGCCTTTGGGAATAGAATAGTCGGAATTACAGGAGATCCTGAAAAAAT
>CACKRM010000019.1 GCA_902602655.1 uncultured Pelagibacteraceae bacterium | reverse complement strand
AATTTCTATAACGATCCCCTAAAACAACGTGTAATGAAATTATATCAGAATTTTTTATAAGCTCCTCTTTTGACATTGGTAAAACGCCCATTTTATTTGCTAGACTTAAATTTAAATTTTCACTCCACGCTACAACTTGCATTCCAAATGCTTGGCCAACCTTAGCAACTTGTGATCCAATTTTACCAAGGCCAATTAATCCAAGTACTTTGTTTTTTAACTCAACGCCTATTGTGGTTTGCCAATAACCTTGAAACATATTATCAGTCTCCTGTTTAAGATTTCTGACTAAAGCTAAAATTAACGCCCATGTAATTTCACATGCTGGGTTTGAATTAATTTCTGTTCCGCATACTATAATATTTTTTTTTTTAGTTTCTTTTAAATCAATAGAGTTATTTCTCATTCCACTCGTCATTACAAACTTGAGCTTAGGCAAACTTTGAATTAACTTTTTAGTAATTTTAGTTCTTTCACGCATAATAAATAGTACTTCAAAATCTTGAAGGGCTTCAGAAGTTTCTTCTTCATTTTTAAAAGGATAATTAAATATCTCAAAATCAAATTTTCCCTTGTAAGAATCTATATCTATAAATTCTTTAAAAATATTTTGATAATCATCTAATACTGCAATCTTGGTCATTTAATTTTTTTATTTGATGAATAGATACCTGTTAAAATAAAAATAGCACCGATAAAATGGTATAATTCTAATTTTTCATTAAAGATAATAATTGCCATAACAGCGCTAAATAAAGGCATCAATTGTACAAATATAGTAGCTCTGTTTGGTCCAATTATTTCTATTCCTTTTTGCCAACAATAATAAGCACCAATAGCAGGAAAAACTACAACATAAAAAAGAATTAAAAAAAATACTTTATCAAAATAAATTTCCAAACCAATAGCCTTCTCATAAAAAAATTGTGGAATTAAAAATATTAACCCAGCCGAAACCATTAGTTGTATTAAGGAAAACTGTGAAAGTTGAAATTTATTTTTTTTAAGTAAAGTTGAATAAAGAGACCAAGAAATTACACAAACCAACATCCATAGATCACCTTTGTTAAAATTAAGAGATATTATTTTTTGAATTTCACCATTAGAAATTATTGTCCCGATTCCAATAATTGATAAAAATAATCCAAGAAGTTGAAAAATATTTGTTTTTTCAATATTCATTAATGAAGAAAGAACAATTGTCGCCGCTGGTATAGCTGCAAGCATTAAAACAGCATTTATTACTTGAGTATAGTTAAGTGCAAAGTAGACGACAGAGTTGAACGTGCTTATTGTTATTATTCCCATAAAACTTATTACAAGCCAATTTTTTTTTATATAAGGTAATTTGTTATTGATTTCTTTATATGTAAAAGGAGCTAGAATAAACCAAACTGAAATCCATCTAAAAACGTTTAGTGATAGCGGGGGAATTTGAAATAATGTTGCAAATTTACCAATAATAAAATTTCCAGACCAAAACAAGGCGGCTAAAACTAAAAATAGATAAGCTAAATAATTCTTCGACAAAAAATTCCTAATTAAACCTTTTAGAGCTGTAAGGAGAAAGATCTAAGTTTGTTTTCTCTTCAGCAATTATCCCAGAGATTATTTTGCCTGTAATTGCTCCAAGAGTCCAGCCTAGGTGATGATGCCCAAACGCATAAATAATATTCTTGTTTTTTGAAGAAGGACCTAGAACCGGCAAAAAATCAGGTAATGTTGGTCTAAATCCCATCCACTCGTCTTGAGGTTTAGAAAGTTGAGGTAACAATTCTTTTGCACACCTTACAATATATTCAACTCTTTTTTTAGATAAAGGATTTGTTAAACCTCCGAGCTCTACTGTTCCTACTGCTCTTAAACCTTGATTCATTGGTGTCATACCAAATCCTCTGTCTAAAAAAATAACTGGTCTTTTAATTAGATGGTCCATATTTTTAAAATGTACATGATAACCTCTTTCAGTATCTAAAGGAATTTTTTCATTTAATTGATCAGTTAATTTTTTGGAAAAGGCACCACATGCTATTACACTTTTTTCAAACTCATATTTTTTTTCTTCTGTTGTAATGCTAGTTTTGTTATCAGCTATTTGTTTAATGCTTTGAACATTAGATTTTATAAATTTTCCGCCGTATTTAATAAATAGTTCAAATATTTTTTTTGTTATTCCATATGGGTCACGTGCGTGCATCGCGTCCTCATAAAGAACTCCTCCGTGGAAAACTGGATTCAAATTAGGCTCTAAATCTAATATATCGTCTCTAGAAAGTAATTTTTGCTTTATTCCTAAATCTTCTCTTACTTTTATTTCTAAATTTCTACTTTTTAAATTTTGATCAGTCCAAATATAAATTATACCTTTTTTTTCAACTAAATTTGTCATGTCAATTTCTTGAAATACTTCTTGATAAGCGTCCATTGAAAGATTTAAAATTTGATGCATATATTTTGCAGTATGAAGCATTGATTTTTTATTACAAGATTTTAAGTATTGAATGATCCAAGGAAACATTTTAGGAATGTAGTTCCATTTTAAAGCTAAAGGTCCATAAGAGCTCAAAAGCATTTTCGGGACATCGTATAAAATATCAGGTCTATTTAATTGTAAAACTGCATAAGGGGAGAAATGGCCAGCATTTCCATATGATGTCATGCTGCCTGGTTCATTCTTATCAAATAAGGATACGCTAATCCCTTTCTTTACAAGCTGAAGTCCAATACATACACCTTGTATACCAGCGCCAACTATTCCTACGGATTTACATTTGTAATTATCCATACAGACTTTTATATTGTAAACTTTGTTTGATTTATAGTGCGGTAGATTATACTAGTGCTTCTGTTTCTTTGTCTGAAGCTGAAGAAGGTTTCCCGTTCTTTTTTGATTTTTTTTCTTCTTTTGAAGGTCTTGAAAATAAAAAATCTCCTGTAGATCTGCTTTCTTTCTTACCAGCTGTACTTGTTTTTTTAATATAACCTTCAATATCAGCTCCATCCTCTGTTCTAAGATTTTGTGCAAACTGTACATCTCCCTTAACTACTCCAGTGCTTCCTATTACAACGTTTTCTGCTGAAATTTTTCCATTTAAATGGCCGTGAACTTCGACCTTGTCAGCTTCAACTTCGCCTGAGATTGAGCCTGTTTCTTTTATAACGACTTCTTTTGAATAAACTGGTCCTTTTATCAAACCCGCAACGTCAATAGCTCCTGAACTATTTACAGTACCATCAATACTTACTGTTTCACTGATAAGCGATCTTTCAGTATCCTTCCTGTCTTCGAAAAATTTATCTTTTTTTGATCCAAACATTTTGTTTTTTTTTAAAATTTAACCACTAAGTGAGAATTTTAACAAGAACTTTTTAAAAATTAATTTTGTTCATATTGGGTCTATTTTAGTTAACCGGGATGTCTTTATGCACCTTACAAGACATTGCGACTCCTAGTCCAAACATAATCGCTAACATTGATGATCCACCATACGACATTATTGGCAAAGGAGCTCCAACTATAGGCATAAGACCTAATACCATGCCCATGTTAACTACTACATATAGAAAAAAAGCGGAAGCAAAACCATAACAGTAAAACTTCCCAAAGCTACTTCTCGTTTCATCTCCTATTCTTATAATTCTGTAAATTATTACAGAATAAATGAGCAATATTAGCAAAGAACCAAAAAAACCAAACTCTTCAGAGAATAGGGTAAAGATAAAGTCAGTATGTTTTTCTGGTAAAAAATCAAGATAGCTTTGTGAACCATTCAAAAATCCTTTACCAAACAATCCTCCTGAACCTATCGCAATTTTAGATTGGATTATTTGATATCCTGCGCCTAAAGGATCTCTGTCAGGATTAAAAAAACTTAAAATTCTTGATTTTTGGTAAGGTTTTAAAAATGAAATGGCTATTGGGGCTAAAGAAACAAATATAATTGACGCATAAGCAAAGAATTTTATTTTTACTCCTGCAAGCCAGGCTACTATCACCCCTCCGAGAGCTATCAAAATTGATGTGCCAAGATCAGGTTGGGTCATTACTAATAATACTGGAGCTATTAAAACAACTATTGGCAAAAATAAAAACTTCACTTTATTAACTTCATTAGTAGGAATTCTATGATAATATTTTGCCAAAAACATAATCAGTCCGACTTTCATTAATTCAGATGGTTGCAAATTTAAAAAGTAAAAATCAAGCCATCTTTGAGACCCTGAGGAAGTTAAACCAAAATATTTTACTCCTAATAAAAGAATAAAAAAAACTATATAAATTAAAGTGCTTGTACTATGCCAAAACCTTATTTGAAATAATGAAAAAATTAAAAATAAAATAAAAAAAATAGAAAATCTTAAAATATGACTTTTTGTATGGTAAGAAAAATTTCCTCCGTCTGTAGAATACATTGCAAACATGCTTATAATACCTAAAACTAAGACAGAAATTATTAAAATATAATCCATGGAAAATATTTTATCTCTTAAAGTTAAAGACTGTTGAAGAGAATTAGGTTTAAACATTAAATTTCTTTCCCTTCTAAGTTTTTATGAGACATTCTCAAATTATGTCTTTCTAAAATTTTTTTAATTACTTTTTTTGCAACAGGTGCCGCTGCCTTACTCCCTGATCCTCCATGTTCAACGATTACACTTATTGCATATCTTGGGTCATTGTAAGGAGCGAAAGCGACAAACAACGCGTGATCTCTATCTTGGTAAACAATATCCTCTTGTTTAACCTCTGCTTCTCTTTGTGCCTCAGTAAATCTTTTTATCTGAGATGATCCGGTCTTACCTGCAAAAACAAAACCTTTTTTAGTCAAACGTGAAGCATAAGATGTTCCACCTGGTTCATTTGTAGCAGCAAACATTGAATCTTTAATGAAGTTAATATTTTCTTGATTTTTAAATAGTGTTTCAAGATTCAAATTTGATAGAAAAAAATTGTCAGGTAATGGTCCATCAGGATTTTCTTTTTTAAAATTAACATATTCCTCAAGAGATTCTGTTTTCTCGTTTGGATTAATTAAAATTCTTGGTTTTATTTTATAACCACCATTCGCGATTTGAGCTGTCATTAAACAAAGCTGCATTGGTGAACTTAAAAAATAACCTTGGCCTATACCTGAGTGCAAGGTTTCGCCCAAATACCAATTTTTTCCTATATATTTCTTTTTCCACTTAGTGTTTGGAACCACCCCAGACCTTTCCTCTTTTAAACCATCTAAAGTTTTAGTTCCTAAACCAAATTTTTTCGCGGTTACTGATAGTCTATCAACTCCTAGTCTCCTAGCTATTTCATAAAAATATGTATCGCAAGATTGTTGAATAGCGCTTCTCATATTCATAAATCCATGTCCCTTTTTTTTCCAACAATGAAATTTTTCACCATAAAAATCTATTGAACCAGTGCAACGAACAGTAAATTTTGGATTAACAATATCATTTTCTAAAGCACTAAAAGCTACTAAAGTTTTTATTGTAGAGCCTGGCGGATAGAGACCGGCAATTGATTTATTTATTAAAGGCTTGTCCCTGTGCTTTATCAAATCATTCCAATCTTTACGATTAATTCCGTGAACAAAATTGTTGGCATCATAAGTTGGTGCTGAAGCCATAACAATTATGTCTCCATTAAAAATGTCCATAACGCAAACTGATGCGCTTAAATCTTTAATGGCCTCCGATGCAAAATTTTGAACTTCTAAATCAATTGTCGTTTTAAAATTTTTCCCTGCTTGACCTTTGTCAATTTGAACTTGACGAATTCTTTTTCCGTAAGCATTTACTTCATATCTTTGAAAGCCGACTTCACCTATAATTTGCTCATCTAATTTCGACTCAAGGCCCGTTTTACCAACAACCATTCCAGCAACAGACATTTCTCTTAAATATTTCTTCTTTTCTAAATCTTTAACACTTGCTTGAGAAACGTACCCTATTATGTGCGAGGTTGACTCAAAAGGGTATACTCTAGCAACCGAAACTATTGGTTCTACACCCTGTAACTCATGTAGAAATAAATTTACTCTAGAAAATTCTGACCATGTTAAATTATCCGATACTATAATTGGCTCCCATGGCTTTTGTTTTGCTATTTTTCTTTTTAAAGAAAAAATTCTTTCATTAGAAAGGTTTAAGATGTTTTTAAGTCTAAAAAACAATCCATCAATGTTTAAAGTGTTTTCGGGAGTAATGTGAAGTTGATAAACCTTTTTATTAGATGCTATTTCATTTCCAAAATAATCTTGAATAAGGCCTCTTTGAGGAGCTAGTTTCCATTCTCTAAATCTGTTTTTATCAGATAAAGTTCTATATTTTTTACTTTCGTTTATTTGAAGAGATACAAGTCTTCCAAAAATTCCAGCAAAAACTACTACCTTAGCGACTTGAAGAATAAACATTCTTCTACTTATCATTTTAGATTTGCTGAAAGTCCCTTCTGAAAAACTAATCATCTCTATTTATTCCTGTTATAGCTATATACCA
>CACKRM010000018.1 GCA_902602655.1 uncultured Pelagibacteraceae bacterium | reverse complement strand
CCGTAGCTAATAAGCTTAGATTTTTTTCAATTACATCAGCTATTTTGTACAAGATATTGGATCTCGTAGTGATGTCGGTTTTCCCCCACTCTTTAAAAGCTGCATGAGCTGCATCTAATGCGGCTTCTACATCTTTTTCATTCGATCGTGCGACTGAACAGATAGTCTCATTCGAAATCGGGCTAGGATTATCAAAGTATTTGCCTGATATAGGCTCAACAAATTTACCATTTATAAAGTTACCGTATTTAGCTTTAAATGGAAATTTTACTTTTAAATGAGAGGTATCTAGAGCAGAAGACACTTTCGAGCTTTTCGCTTGTTGTGTGCTCATTTTCCCTCCTTGTTAACGAACTACTTATTGAACTAAATTAAAAATATTTTGTATACTATTAATTTTTCAACTAAAAGGTTTAGACACCACATGTTGAATTAATCAATTATAAGGTGTTAAACAAATCAATTATAAGTTGATGTTTCATGAGAAACGGGAGATTATGAGGAATCTCCCGTTTTGTTAATTTAAGATGGCTTATTCTTCTTTAGAAACTTTTTCTTTTGACGATGGATTGCCTTCTAATTCTTTTGCAATCATGCCAGCTTTTTCTCTGACATACGCCTCTATCTCATTTGCTACTTTTGGATTTTTCTCTAAATACAATTTCGCATTTTCTTTACCTTGACCAATTTTCTCACCTTTGTAAGAGTACCAAGCGCCTGATTTCTCTAAAATTTCAGCTTTTGCACCAAGGTCAATTAGCTCTCCATTTTTACTTATTCCTTTACCGTACATTAAATCAAATTCTACTACTTTAAACGGAGGAGCTACTTTGTTTTTAATTACTTTAACTCTTGTCGTGTTACCAATTATTTGATCTTTGTCTTTAATTGCTCCAATTCTTCTTATATCCATCCTGACTGATGAATAGAATTTCAGAGCATTACCTCCTGAAGTTGTCTCAGGATTTCCAAACATTACACCTATTTTCATTCTAATTTGGTTTATAAAGACAACCATTGTATTAGATTTTGAGACAGAACCGGTAATTTTCCTTAAAGCTTGGCTCATTAGTCTAGACTGTAAGCCAACGTGGTGGTCTCCCATTTCTCCTTCGAGTTCTGCTTTTGGAGTTAATGCTGCAACAGAGTCAACTACTAAAACTGATATTGAACCTGATTTTATGAGCGTATCAGCTATTTCTAAAGCTTGTTCGCCAGTATCTGGTTGTGAAATTAATAACTCGTCAGTTTTTACACCTAATTTTTTTGCATACACTGGATCCATTGCGTGCTCAGCATCTACAAAAGCACATGTTCCACCTGCTTTTTGAGCTTCAGCTACAACTTGTAAAGCTAAAGTTGTTTTTCCTGAAGACTCAGGGCCATAAATCTCAATAATTCTTCCTTTTGGTAAACCGCCTATACCTAGTGCTAAATCCAAACTTAAAGATCCAGTAGAAATTGCTTCTACATCTAAAGCTTCTTGCTGACCCAATCTCATTACTGAGCCTTTACCAAAATTTTGGTCTATTTGGCTTATAGCTGCCTCTAGGGACTTCTTTTTTTCCTTAATTTCTTGCTCTTTTTTGTTATCTGCTTTTACTACTTTAAGACTGTTTTTATTCATTTTTTTATCCTTTTTTTTTTTCGAATCGTACTTATAAATGTACACATTTTGTTCTTTTGTGCAAGACATTTAATTCTAAGATCAAAAAACGTTAAAAATTAAGGATTTTGAACCTTTTCAAGAGAAAGCTGTCCAATAACTGACAGTAGTTTAAATTTTGATACCATAAAATCCCTTTTTGCCTTTGCATTAGCTATCCTTGCATTTAGTAAAAGGCTTCTGGACTGAATGACTTCTAAAGTGGTTCTTGTGTTTCCTGAGTCATATTCTAATGTAATTCCTTCATTAGCTATTTCTGCTGCCTTAACTTGAGCCTCAGTTGACTTTAAAACGCTTTGTGCTGATTGATATAGCGACCATGCATTTGCGGTATTTGTTTTGGTTTCGTTGGTTTTATCATCCAAAATTAATCCATTCTTATTTTTTGTAAATTTAGCTTTTTTTAAAGAAGAGAAATTTTTACCTCCCTTTAGCAATGGCCATGTAACTGTAGCTTTAACAGACTCTTTTTCAAGCTCATCAACTGTAGCGCTAAAATCATCATTAGAGGATCTAGAGTAGTTTAAAGAAGCTGAAGGAGAAAGCTTGGCTTTTTCGATACTTACATCTTTTTTCGAAATTTCATAATTTAACTTAGCAATAATAAGATCTGGGTTATTTTTTTCAGAAAGTTGAAGAGAATCATTCAAATTTTTTGGAAGTAAAATATCGTATTTTAAATTTTCATCAATTTGATCAGGAACGCTAATTCTTGTTATTCTTTCAAAATTTGTCTTTGCGGTTAAAAGATCGTTTTCGGCAGCTATAAAATCTGCATAAGCACCTGCTAAAGAAGACTCTGATTGTGACAGGTCTGTTAAACTTATTTCTCCTTTTTGAGATCTTGCTTTGTCAGACTCGACTTGTCTTTCAAAGAGATCTACGTTATTTAAATTAAAATCTTTACTTTTTATTTTGTATTCTAAATCATAATAAGCCGTTGCTGTTTCTAATATAACTTCTTGTTCAATTTTCTTAAGCTGAAGACTTGCACGCTTTACTTCTAGTTTTGATTTTTTTACAGAATTGTAACCTTCAAAACCTTGAAAAATTTTTTGATCAACTGAAACAGATGTTGTTTCGGTTTCATTAGATATATCTGCTAGACTGTTACCTGATTGATCTGTTCGATTTGTGGACTCGCTACTATCAATACTTCCAGTAATCGTAACAGATGGCAAGAAATCGCTTTTTGAAATATTTATATTTTCTTTTATAGCTTTTAAATTTTCTCTTTCAGCTTTTAATTTTGGATTATTTTTATATGCTGATTCTATTAAAAATATTAAATCTGTAGCAGAAAATGCCGGTCTATAAGTTATAAGTAATATTATTAAAATTAAAAATACTTTCATTTTAGTTTATTTTCATTTTATCAAATTTGTGATTTTTATTGATATTTATAACAACATCTGCAAATTTCTTATGATCTTTAAGCATTTGTTTTGTAATCCTTTCGTAATGCATTATGAATTTTTTTATTTGCAAATTAGACATTACCTTTTTCCCCATACTAATTCTTTTTAATTTTTTTTCTTGTAAGAGTCTCCATTTATAAACAAATTTAAAACTAGGGACTTTTAAAAAAATTTGTTTGTCAATTAAATTAAAAATATTTTTATAATTTTTCTTTAATTGATTATTAACTGTTTTCCTCCAAATAGATTTTTTATCTTCTCTTTTTTCCAAAATATTAATTGGCCTTTTTATATTTTTTTCTTGATGGGCCGCTCCAACACACCACCCCTCAAAAATTATAATATCAGGTTTGGTTTTGATTTTTTTCCATTTTTTTTTTGGTAACCTGTCATCTATGGATTTGTCGAATTTTGGTAAATAAAATGATTTAAAATTTTTTTTTAACAATTTATAAAAAGTTTTTTTAAGTAAAGATATATCGTGCGTGCCAGGAACGCCTCTAGTTAAAAATAGACTATGAATATTTTTAGACATTTTTTTTCTTTGGTTTAGTGTTTTATAGAAATCATCTATAGAAAAGTAAACAACATTAAGTTTAAAATTGATCTTTAACAAAATTTCCAAAATCTGCACAATTGTTGTTTTTCCTGAGCCTTGTCCTCCTGATAACCCAATTATAACTGGTTTTTTTTTGGAATTGTGGACTTTATTAATAAAGTTGCATAAAGGAAAATAAAATTTGTTAAATTGTCCTAATTTATCATTGAAATTATTGCCTTGGATTTCTTGTGATTTAATAAATTTAAAATATTTTAATTTTGATTTAGAAAAATCAGAAAACTTTGATTTCATTTTTACTTTTTATCTAGAGGATGGTTTTGATTATCAGCTACGTTTACATTTTCTAATTTAAAACTGTCTACATCGTCTATACATCCAACATTAAAAGCTGTCATAGATGGATTAATTCTGGGGTTGTGATGAGTATAAATTCCGCAACTGGAGCAAAAATAATGTTTCGCTACTTTTGAATGAAATTGATAAAGCTTAAGCTTATCTTGGCCTTTAACAATTTTAAAATCTTCATTTTTCACCATTGACATAATCGCTCCCTTTCTTTTACAAATTGAGCAATTGCATCTAAGAACTTTTGAAAAATTACCAGTAACATTAACTTCTGCTTCTATTTCACCACAATGACAGGTTAGTTTTTTCATAAAAAAACTATAAACTATTTTAGCAATTCTTAGTATTACTTATCCACACTGTAACTATATATTGAACAGATGTTCCCGTTTTGATTCACTTTTGATTCCAATTCAGACTCTAAATACAACCTGCTATTGAGTATAGGTTTTAGAGCTCTCTACATTATCCCCTGAATTGATGAGTTCTTTTTCATTTTCTCTAAATGAAACAGTAAAAACGATAAAATTAAATATGAACAAAATAGTAGAACTAATTATAAAAAGAGTTTCTTCGAAGGGCAAAAAAGAATTCATTTCTAAATACCACAGTATAAAGACGATTAAAATTGATCTTAAAAAAACTGTTTTCTTAAATACTGCGATAATTGCTAGTGAGTGAATTATTAAATTTAAAAAAGACATCTTCGATGGACCCACATATCTGGAACCTCTAAATGAATTTATTGTTTCAAGTTGAGGTAAGTGATGCTTAACTGAACCTGAGAAGCTACTCCATAAACTTTTTTGATTTGCTAAATTTTTTACATCATTTTTGGTTAAGCAGCTATAATTTCCAAAATTAATTTTTTTTCCTGTAAATATTAATGTTAAAATTTTATGAAATTCATATAAAGATTTAAAAAATATGCCCTCAGATCTTTTTACTCTTTTTGCTACAATTGATATATTTTTATGAATTAAAGCTTTTTCTACTAGTAATTTTATCTCTTCTGGCCTGTCTTCTCCGTCGCCATCCATTAAGATCAAACGATCAAAGTCTTCTTTTTGAGATAAATATCTTATTCCAAAAGCATTACATCTTGCATGTCCTTGATTTTTTTTTATATTAATTATTTCTAGTGAAGCTATTTTTGATGGCATCTCAATTTTTGGAAAATCAATTGTTGATGCGTCATTTATAACAACACAATGAAATTCAATTTTATCAATTTTATCAATTACAACATTTATTTCATTTAATAGTTTTTTTAAAGATTCCCAATCGTTGTATACTGGTATTAAAATTTTAATTTTTTTCATCTACTTCCAATCATACAAATACCTATAGGTTTTATTGTACCATAGATACCTGGACATACTTTTTTTCAAAATATTTGGATTTCCAGTATAAATGATTCCTTGATCTGAATTTATATCATCGATTACGCTATCTAGTTTATTTAACCACTTAGGTCTTGATGGAAGATGATAAGATAAATTACCAGCTACCCACTCATCTCCCACAACAATAGCAATATTATTAGAGAAATTTTCACTCCATCTTGTTTGAACTAGATAAGAAATTTCTTTACCAGGATAGTCTGTTCTTTTATTCTTTTGTGAAATAGAAACGTAAGAGTATAATGATGGGGAAATTAAAAAAAATATACAAGCTGCAACTAAAGTTTTTTTAATTTTTTTTAAAGATATTTTTTCTTTAATAGCATAAATAAACAAAACTCCAAAAAATAAATAGAAAGGAGACATCCACATAGTTCTTATTTTTACTCCCATTATCATAGATGTCAAAAATACTCCGAGAATTGGGATTAAGTTTAAAAAAACAAGAAATAAAAATTTTTGATCTTTAAAGTTTTTTAAAAATTTAAATGTAGAAGGCAAAAACAAAAAAATTATTATAAAAGGAATTAACATTACAATTTGTTTGAAAAGAAAAATAAATGGTTGAAATAAATGAGGACTTAAAATAGTCCCATCCTTGTCTCCTGTCCTGTGCAAACCATATTTGATAGTCATAAAATCATTATCTATTAACCAAAAAAAATGAGGAGTTAAAATTAAAAGAAAAATTAAACAGGGAATAATGTATTTAAAATTAAATTTTTTACTTTTAATTATTTGGTAAATAAAAAAAATAACCACACCTATTATTAAGTATAAGAATAGGTAATGTGATAAAAAACCAAGTGCAGAAAATAATCCTAAAAAAGCCCAACTAGTTACATCGTTCTGTTTAAAGCTTTTCCAACAATAATAAACTACAAGCGCCCTAAAAGGAAGTTGGCATACGTAAACGTTAAACTCCGGCGTTGTGTAATTGTAAAATACAATTCCTTCTAAAATAAAAACAGAAATCAAACAATATAACTTGTTTTTGAAAAATTCTTCTGAAAGCTTCCATACTACTATAAAAGCGATAACTACAAATATTTGGCTTAGTAAATAGTATGCCCAATCTTGATTTCCAAAAATGCTAAACATAATCTCAACCATTAGAGCGCTTAGAGGAGGGTGTTTATTAAATCCCCAATCTAAATTAGTTCCCCAGGCCAAAGCTTCGATTGTGTCCAAAGGCAAATTTTGATTAGTAATTGAAGGTATCAATGTCCATAGAATCAAGTGGAAACAAAGAAATAGTATAAATAAATTTGTAATATTAGTTTTTTTTTCAATCATTTTATTTAAATTAATACAATTTAAAGACTATTGACACGTATAAAATCAGTCATATACTCCCCAACTTTAAAACATGCCGAAAAAATCTTCTAAAAAAACGTATATTCCTAACTCTAAAGAGAAATATATGTGTGCAAAACACAAAAAGTATTTTACAGAACAACTAATAAAATGGAAAAAAGATATAATCAAATCAAATAGTCTTGGCAATATTCTTAATTCCTCTGACGATAATCTGTCTTCATCCGACATAGTTG
>CACKRM010000017.1 GCA_902602655.1 uncultured Pelagibacteraceae bacterium | reverse complement strand
TTTCATTGTTTGAATGCCCATGGCTTCTGCTTTATCCTCATTATCTCTTATCGCATTTAAAATTAATCTAAATCTAGAACCGTAAATAAATTTAACAAAAACAAAAGTTCCGATTAATAAAGCAAAACTTAAAAAGTAGAAAAATTTTCCTCTAGCTTCAACATCAACTATTTCTGCTGGGAAAGGTGGTGTAGTGAAGCCTTGACCTGCCCCGATAATTTCTATCCCTCCGGCAATTTCACCTGCTGCAATCCCAAGACCTAAAGTACAAATAGCAAAATAATGACCTCTTAAACCTAAAATAGCATAACCTATAGCGCCTGCAACAATGGCAGGTATAATAGCTGCAACTAATAACCCAACGCCTATTCCTTGAAAATATTGTGCTGTAGTATGTACAAATGTTTTTTCTCCACCACTTTCTGTCCATTCTGCTAAAGGAAAAAACATGCCTACTTGAACTGAAGCGGTTAAATACATTCCTAGACCATAGAAAAGAATATTTCCAAAAGAATTGTAACCCATCTCTCCGCCTTGTAAATTCCAAGTCATCGCTAGAACGATCAAGACGCAAAGATATGTGAGTTGAACTTTAAAAGCAGAGAATAAATAAGGTGCAGCTAAACCTAAGATAATTAGCCCAGAATATAATATTAAATCTTTTTGTTTTGCTTTATCCATTTATTTTAAGTACTCCCTTTTCTTCGAAAGTTTAAATCTTCTGTAAACTAATATGAAAACTAGCAGCATAAATACTGCTCCAATTCTAAATTCTGTTCCTAAAATATAATCTGCAAACTCCTCAAAAAGCCCTAGTCCCATGCCTGAAATCGCTACCGCCGGTAAATTTCCAAGACCTGCAACAATAACTATCATGAAAGATCTAACTGTATAAGGAAGCCCTACATAAGGATGAAGAGTAAGAGTGATTGAAATTAAAGCTCCCGCAATTCCACATAACGCAGCATTAATGCCAAAGGTTGCAGCATAAACTTTTTCTGTGTCTACTCCTAAAATTTTTGCAGCTCTAGCATTTTGCGCTGTAGCTCTTATAGCTCGTCCAAGTCTAGATTTTTTCATGTAAACAACTAATGCTATTGCATATAAAACGCTTATAAAAGCAGAAAATATTTTTGAATTTGGTAGGGTAACTGAATTATCAAATAACATTGTTGTTCCATATTCAGACTGTGCCACAACTACGTCTGCACCAAAAATAAAATTCATTAACTGTTGAAATACAATTGCAATTCCGAAAGTTGCTAAAATTGAAATAAATAAGTCTCGATCCACAACTTTATTAATTACTAATTTATAAAGTGCCCAACCAACAAAATACATTATAATTGGAGAAACAATAACTCCCCAAGCTGGATGAATTCCAGCAAGATACATAGTGTATGCAATATAACCTCCGAGTATTACTAAATCACCTTGCGCAATATTGATTATATTCATTACTCCCCACTGGAGAGCCATACCGTAGGCAATTAGTGCAAATAAAATCCCTAGAAGAATTCCATCCAATGAAGCTTGGACCATTAACATTGGAGCTTTAAAAATTAGAAAGTCCATAAAATCTCAAAATTTATAAAAGAAAAGCCCCTAGTTTGCTAGGGGCTTTTTCAAATTATTTATAAGTTATTAACTTCTTTCAGACCACTTAGGGATCGGGTGGAAGAATTTGTCAGATGCCCACTTAGTTGGAGCAACAACTTTATTCTCACACACATCGCCTTTACATCTTACTTGGAACAAGATCATTGGTTTTGCAGTATTTTGACCGCCAGGACCAAATTTAATATTTCCATAGAAAGTTTGCATTTCAGTAGTTTTAAGAGCATCTCTTACTTTATCTCTGTCAAAAGAATTTGCTCTTTCGAACGCATCCTTAAACACTAGTAAAGCAGCAGATGATTCAGCTGATTGGTAAGGTGGAGCATAACCAAACTCTTTTTTAAAGTCTTTGTCATACTTTTTACCTGAACCAAAAAACTTGTCTTTGTAGCTTAAGTTTTTATGCCACTGAGAAGCACACAATGCGTATTCTGATTTCTTTCCATGTTGTTTAGAAAGTTTAGCAGCATCACAATGTGTCATCGCTAACATAGGAACATCAACTTTCATTTCAGAAATTTGTCTGATAGCAGTTAATGCGCCTTTAGTGTGACCAGATACAACAAGTACATCAGGCTTAGTTGCTTTAACTTTAGCTAATGTAGCAGCCATATCATTCAGCTCTTTTGGTAACTTGTCATCAATGATGATTTTAGATCCAGTTCTTTTTGCAGCATCTAAGATACCAAGTCTCACGTCTTGAGAGAATGCATCTTGTTCAAATGCTTGTGCAATTTTTACTGGCTTACCACCATTTTTTTCAACAGCAAGATCTATTGCTACTTCAAGGTATTGGTTAGCAGGTGATAACACTGCAAACAAGTATTTGTAACCTTTTGTAAATAAAGATCTTGATGCACCATTTGCTTCAACCATAGGAATTTTATATTTCTCGGTTACTGGTGCAATGGCCTTCGTTAAACCTGAACTGTATGGTCCAAGCATATAATGAACACCATCTTGTTTAATTAATCTTTCAGCTAACTGAGCAGCTCTTTTAGGATTTGATTCATCATCATAATAAATGATTTCAAATTTATAAGATTTTCCTCCAACTTTTACTCCACCCATTTTGTTGATTCTTTCAACAGCCATGTTGTAGCCATTCTGAGTGTGAACTCCATTAGAAGAGTATTTTCCTGTAAGAGATATTGCTGAACCTAACACTATGTATTCGCCTTCAACTTTTGCAAAAGATGAAGAGATACTTGCTAATGTTAAAGTTATAGCTGAAATAAATATAGTAAATAGTTTTACTAGTTTATTCATTAGTTCCCCTTTGTTAATTAATTAATTAATTTTAAATATTTAAACAATAAATGAGGATGAAAACAACAGGTAGAATTGATTAATAACTTTGTGTCGCTGCAATATATAAAGCTATAATAATTAAAACACACGCTGAGATTGTATTTAAAACTTTTGGATTACCTTTGAGCCAAATCGAAACTTTGTTAGCTGCAAAACCATAAATCATTAGAGTAACAAAATCTAAAAGAACATATGTAAATATTAAGATTAAAAATTGTATAAAATAATTAGAACTGAAATCGATAAAAGAAGTAAAAATAGTTCCAAAAAAAATGATAGACTTTGGGCTTAAACCAGCAACCAAAAAACCATCTTTGTAAAAAGAAAAAGTGCTTTTAAGATTTTTTGACCCAGGTTGATTGAGCCTTATCCTTGAAGTGTAAGTGTCATAAGCTAAGAAAAATAAATAAAGTATACCTGCCCATTTCAAAAATTTTAAAATGTCCGGATTGTCACTTAAAAAAGTTCCGATAACAAAAACTACTAAAATTCCTTGACAAAAATTTGCTGAAATATCTCCTAAAGCAGTCCAAACAGATCTGTTAATTCCAAAATTTAAAGTGTGAGACACTATGACTACTCGGGGTGGCCCAGGTGTGATAAACATAAATAATATTATTTGTAAAAAAATTAAAAAATCGTTTGGAAACATTCTGTTAAATATTATATAGAATTTGATGAAGAAAAAAAGTTTAATTCCTCAAACAAAAATAAAAAATCCTGAGCCTACCAAAAAGGATGATGATTGGATTATTTGGGCTGCCTGGGCGGATAGAATTACTTTTGAAGAGATTAAGGAAAAAACAGGAAAGACTGAGTCTGATGTTATTAAGTTGATGCGAAAAAATTTAAAACCTTCTTCGTTTAGACTTTGGAGAAAAAGAGTGCATAAAACTAGCATTAAACATAGAAAAAAATTTAAATTAGAAAGAAAAAAAATTAAAGAAAAAATTAAAATTACTGATATATATTAGTTATGAAAAAAGTTACAATGTATTCTGGAGACCCTTGCTCTTTTTGTGATGCAGCAAAAGCATTATTAAAAACTAAAAATGTTGAAATTGAAGAGTTTGATGTTTGGAAAGACCCTTCAAAAGCAAAAGAAATGTTACAAAGAACTAATGGTGCTAGAACAATACCGCAAATTTTTATTGGAAACCATTATATTGGTGGAAACGATAAGCTTCAAGAAGCTAATAGAAGCGGAGAACTAGATAAGTTGTTAACTTAAATCTTTTAAAAAAGGCATACCATCTCCAGCTCCAAGCTTTGTAGTCGATAGTCCAGCAACTTTGTTGGCTATCTCTAAACATTCCTTTATTTTTTTTCCTTTTAATAAGGCAAAAGAAAAACCTCCATTAAATGCATCTCCTGCTCCAGTAGTGTCAATTGCTTTTACTGAGGTTGCCTTAACATAGATTTCTTCTTTACCATCAGAGTAAAATAATCCTTTTTCACCCAGTGTTATTATTACTTTTTTAATTCCCATTTTTAAAAGTTTTTGTGCACTTTTTTTTGCATCAATCTCATTATTAATTTTTATTCCAGTATAAAACTCTGCTTCTGTTTCGTTGGGAGTAAAATAATCGACTAACTTAAAAAAATCGTTATTAAGTTTGCACGCTGGAGCAGGATTTAAAATATTAATTAAACCGTTTTCCTTAGCTACTCGTAAACAGTGCAAAGTAACCTCTAGAGGTACTTCTAATTGTGTTAAAAATATTTTTGATTTTTTAATTATATTTGTGTCTATTTCATCTATTGTTAAACTTGCAGGAGCACCTCTTACAACAATAATAGCATTTTTCCCAGTATTTCTATCTACATGAATACCTGCAACCCCGGTCTGATGCTTGTTAGAAATAATTATATTTGAAGTATCTATATTATCTTTTTTAAGTTTATCAATTGCAAGCTTTCCATAATTATCTTTTCCTAATTTTGAAATAAAATTTACTTTTCCACCAAGTCTAGAGATTGCAATTGCTTGGTTGCATCCTTTTCCACCTGGTCCAACATTATAAACATCTCCTAGAATTGTTTCACCTACAGTTGGAATTTTATCTCCTGAAAAACTAATATCTGCAACAAATATACCTAAGACTGCTATATCGCTCATTAACCAAGACTAGTTAGGAATGGGAACGTTGTCAAAATATAATAACTAATAACTTGAATTTGATTAGTTGCAATTAAAATACCTGTTATCAATAAAATAGTTCCACCAGTTTTAGTTATTCTATTATAGTATTTACCAAAACCCTTTTTAGAAATTAAGAAACTATTCATAAAATAACCAGACAGAATAAAAGGAATAGCTAATCCTAATGAATAAAATGAAAGTAGAAGAATTCCTTTGCTTATCGATGCTTCAGAGGCAGATAAAGCTAAAATAGAACCAAGCACAGGTCCAATACATGGTGTCCAGCCAAAAGCAAAAGCGGCTCCAACTAAGAAAGGAAATATATAATTATCCTTGTACCCTTTTATATTTATTCTTTTTTCCTGATTTAAAAATTGAAAATTTAATATGCCTAACATTTGTAAAGAAAATAAAATAATTATTGCCCCTGCTACGATTCTTAATTCACTAGAAAAAAATAATAAAATATTTCCTACAGCGGAAGCTGTAATACCAAGACTTATAAAAATTAACGAAAATCCTAAAGAAAATAAGATGGTTTTTATTAAAACAACTTTTTTATCTTGGTCAATTTGTTCTAAACTTTTTCCAGTTATATAAGATATGTAACCAGGTATAATTGGTAAAACGCACGGAGTTAAAAAACTGATAAATCCTGCACCAAATGCAAAAGCAAGCTTAATAATCATATTCTCTTTATATTTGCCTTTGATAAATCCTGCAATTACAATATTAACACATGATAATAAAATATATTGGTTTTTTATTTACTCTTTTATGGTCCTATACTTTTATTAAGTCTCAAAGCATTTTTAAAAAAGGTTCAGGAATTTTAATAACCTTGTTCGTATCAAATATTTCATGGTTAACATTTATTGCAGCATGTTTTTATGGAATAAAAAATTTCTCCTTTTATCAAACATTGCTTGGAATTATTGTAAGCGTAACGTTGGTTCATTTAGCTTTCGCAAGATTGGGTCTTTATATTAGTTCAAAATTTAGTGATAAAAAGTATTTAGTAATGATTAAAACAACTATCGAGTATTTTATTATTGGTATTTTTATTTATTATTTTTTTTTCTAATTAATAGTACTTAATACATTAAAATTCTTATCAATAATTACAATTTCACCTGATCTTGGGGCAACATTAGTTAAAGATGTAATTATTACGTAATGAGTTACTAATACTAAGTTTCCCCCATTTCCGCTCCATTTTTGAATGTAATCTCTCAATTCTTTAATTTGTTTCTTTGCATTTTTGTCATAGGGCGATTGAAAAGTAGAATTGAGAGCTGAAAATTCCTTGTAATTTTTAAATGCATATTTAGCAGTATCTTTACACCTGCACCACTGACTGCTTAAAACTTTATCGATTTTAATTTGGTTTTGTTTAAATAATTTTCCAATTTTTTTTGATTGTCTTACTCCTTCTTGGCTTAAATTTCTTTGAGTCTTGCAATCTTTGATTTTAAATCCTGCAGGATCGCCGCTACCTGGAGCTATTGAATGTCTAATTAAAATAATTCTATCTCCATCTTTTGCTGGCTCCCAATTGGCATAGACATTAGAAACATTTAAAAACGAAAAAAAAAAGATTGAAAAAAGTATATGTAGAGCAATGCTTCTGTTCATCTTTTAGGCTTGAATACTAAACAAATACCGTTATTGCAGTAACGTTTTCCTGTAGGTTTTGGTCCATCTTCAAAAACATGACCGTGATGTCCACCGCATTTCTTACAATGATACTCTACTCTTGGATATCCTATATCTAAATCTGTTTTTGTCTCGAAAACTTCAGGTAAAGACTTAAAAAAAGATGGCCATCCTGTTCCACTTTCAAATTTAGCACTAGACTCAAAAAGTTTAGTGTTACAATTAATGCAGTGATATGAACCCTCTCTTTTTTCCTCATTTAAATCACTAGATCCAGGAGGTTCTGTTCCTTCGTTATAAAGAACGTTTTTTTGATCAGGAGTAAGGTTTTTGTTTTTAATTTTGCTCATTTGCTCAATTTATAATACTAATTGTAATCTAATTATTCGACAAAAAGTTATTGACTCTTCTATTTTAAATCTAATATAATTACATATTAGCGCTGATTTAAAACAAATTGCGAGCGCTTTATAAAATCCGCTAAAGCGATAATCTAATCAGACCACCGCTTTAGTCGGTGGTTTTTTTTTGAATTTTCAAAATTAAACCGGGTATTTGAGCTATATTGTACGCCCGACATTAAGTCAAAGTACTAAAAAGGAGGAAAAAAAATGACTGATTTTAAACATCCGGAAACAATAGGTTTGCACGGAGGTGAATATCGAAGTGATCCTACTACTACTGCTGTAGCAGTACCAATATATCAGACTACTTCTTATCAATTTAAAAATGCAGAAACAGCTGCAAATTTATTTGGTTTAAAAGAATTTGGTAATATTTACACTAGGATAATGAATCCTACATGTGACGTTCTTGAAAAAAGAGTTGCAGCTCTTGAAGGTGGATTAGCTGCCGTTGCAGTTGGTTCAGGACAAGCGGCATCTGCTATGTGCATACAAAACGTAGCACAAGCTGGTGATAATATTGTGGCTTCCACAGATCTATACGGAGGAACTGTAAATTTATTTAAAAATACTTTAAGACAACAAGGTATAGAAGTAAGATTTGCTGATCCAGCTGATCCAAAAAACTTTGAAAAACTTACTGATGATAAAACAAGAGCTTACTATGGCGAGTCTTGTCCAAATCCTTATCTTCGAGTTTTTCCAATTAAAGAAGTAGCGGATATTGGTAAAAAAAAAGGTATACCTTTAATTATCGACAATACTGCCTCCCCTGTAATTTGTAAACCTTTAGCACATGGTGCAGCAGTAGTGATGCATTCTTTAACTAAATATATTGGAGGTCATGGAACGTCCATTGGTGGAATAATTATTGATGGAGGAAACTTTGATTGGACTGCTAACGCAAAAAGACAACCTATGTTTAACGAACCTGATCAAAGCTATCAAGGTGCAGTTTGGGGTAAAGATGTCCCAAAATTAACGGGAGCAAACATTCCTTTTGCAATAAGAGCTAGAGTTGTTTTACTGAGAGACCTAGGTGCGCCTCTTTCACCTTTTAACGCTTTTCAAATAATTCAAGGTTTGGAGACTGTTGCTTTGAGAATGAAACAACACTGTGCTAATGCAGAAAAAGTCGTTAAATTTCTTGAAACACAAAAGAAAGTTAAAAATGTAATATATCCTACAAACCACCAAGGTGAAATTAGAGAAAGAGCTAAAAGATACATGAATGGAGGATATGGTTCTTTAGTTGGAATGGATGTTGGTACTAGAGAAGCAGGTTCTAAATTTATCGATAATTTAAAAATGCTTTATCATGTCGCTAATATCGGTGATGCTAGAAGTTTAGCAATCCATCCTGCTACTACAACACATAGTCAATTAAATGATGAGGAGTTACTGGCTGCTGGGGTAACACCTGGATATGTAAGGCTTTCGATAGGAATAGAACATCCAGATGATATCATTGCTGATATCAAACAGGCCTTGGTTGCTTAGAATTAATATTATGTTGATACGTCAAGTAGAGATCTTGACGTATCAGCTTTATGTATTAAAAGAGTTTTATGAGTAACATTTTTCTAGTTTATGGCCACTATGACGACAAATCATTTAATTCATCAATAAAAAAAACGTTCATTAAAACAGCAGAAGAAGCAGGCCACAAGGTAGATTGCGTTGATTTATACAAGGAAAAATTTAATCCGGTTTATGCTGGCGAAGAGCCTACATCTGACGTTTTAGATCATAGAAAAAGAATAGAAAATTGTGATGTAATTACTTTAGTTGCGCCTATTTGGAATTTTAGAATGCCAGCTATTCTTGAAGGTTGGATTGACAAAGTTTTGGCTCCACCTTGGGCTTTTAGATTTAAAAAATTATTTGGAAATTACGGTTATCCAATAGGTAATTTAAATGGTAAAAAGGCAATAGTTTTTTGTACTTACGGATCACCTCAATTTGCAATTAGAACTTTTTTTTTAAATATGCCAACCAAAAGATTAAGAAGGGGTGTGTTTAATATTTGTGGAATAACTGACGTTGTTTACAAAAGATATTTTGCTGTTCCTTTTGTAAGTGATGAAAAAAGGAAAAAATTTT
>CACKRM010000016.1 GCA_902602655.1 uncultured Pelagibacteraceae bacterium | reverse complement strand
GATGTAATAGGGCCGAATGGAAATTTTAGAGAGGTATCAGATGTTTCTAAATGGATATTATCATTTGGAATGTTGCTTGGAAGATTAGAATTATTTGCAGTCTTAATTTTATTTTTTCCATCATTCTGGAGAGGTTGACTAACTTTGTATGAACAAACACACTTTGAATACATTAAAAAATTTTTTTAATTTAAGTTCTTTAAGAATGTTTCTTTTAGGATTTTCTTCAGGTTTGCCTATACTTTTGGTTTTTTCAACTCTTTCTGTTTGGTTGGTCAAAGCGGGGGTTAACAGGAGTATGGTAACAATGTTTAGTTGGGCTGGACTTGCTTACTCTTTTAAATTCATTTGGACTCCTTTAGTTGACAATTTGAAACTACCTTTTGGAAATTTTGGTCACAGAAAAAGTTGGTTAATAGTCTCTCAAATAATGATAATTTTAAGTTTGGTTTTTTTATCTTTTACAGACCCCTCTAAGGCCTTGTTTATGACCGCATTAGGAGCAGTTTTGATCGCTTTTTCTAGCGCTACTCAAGATATAATTATAGATGCATATAGGATTGAATCTGCGCCTCAAAAGTTTCAAGGGGCACTTTCTTCAATGTATATAGCAGGATATAGGATAGCCATGCTAGTCGCAGGAGCAGGAAGTTTGCTAATAGCCTCTTACTTAGGTACAGAATTTTACGACCCGACAGTTTGGCAGATAGTTTATATTATTATGGCTGGTTTAATGTTAATTGGGGTTATTACTACTTTTTTTTCTCCAGAACCTAACATAAGAAGAAGAAATAATTTTGTTAAACTTCGCGATCAGTTAAAATTTTTATTATCTTTCACTTTTGCTATAGCCATTTTTGTTTTGTGTTATTCTATTCTCGAAAACCCTTTTAGCAACAAAGAACCTTTTGAAAAATTTTTATTTGCCTTTTTAAGGATAATTTTATGTTTTATTTCATCCTCAGCTGTAATTTATGTGCTAATAAAAGTTAAATTGATTCCAAAAAAATCCGCAACTAACGCTTATGCAAAACCGATATCTGAGTTTATCGATAGATACGGAAAAACAGCAATTTTTATTTTACTTTTAATCGGATTCTACAGAATAGCGGATATTGTGATGGGTGTTGTTGCAAATATATTTTATCTTGAAAAAGGATTTAATATAAAAGAAATTGCTACTTATTCAAAATTTTTCGGAGTATTTGCAACTATACTGGGTGGTTTGATTGGTGGATTCTCTGCAGTTAAATTTGGAACAATTAAAGCTTTGTTTTTTGGTGCATTGATAGCTGCGGCAAGCAATTTACTTTTCTCGTGGTTGGCAATAAGTGAACCAAGCATTAATGCTTTAATTATAGTTATAACTGCTGACAATATCTCAAGTGGTTTTGCAGGAGCTGCTTTTGTAGTTTACCTTTCAGCGCTTACTTCAATAAAATTTACTGCCACTCAATATGCCCTTTTTAGTTCATTGATGATACTGTTTCCAAAAGTTATAGCCGGTTATTCAGGTAGTATGGTAAACTTTATGGGATATTCAAATTTCTATATTTTTACTGCAATTTTAGGGATCCCAGTATTAATTTTAATAATATGGATAGCAAAATTAGCTCCTGTAAAAGAATAAATGAAAAAACTTTACTCAAATAATTACTCCGAAATTAATTTATATAGAAAAAACAGCTCTAGATCCGAAGTAGTAACACAAATGATATTTGGTAATGCGTTCTATGTTTTGAACAAAAACTCTAATTGGTGGAAAATTAAAATTTTAGAAGATAATTACAAAGGTTTTATAAAAAAAAGACACTTTGTAAAATTTTTCAGACCTACACATAAAGTTGCAGCACTTTCAGCAAAAATCTTTAGTAGACCTAACTTTAGAAAACAAATTGGAAGTTTAACATTTGGCTCAAAGATAAAATTAGAAGGAAAAAAATCAAAGTTCTTTAAATTTAACAAAAATATGTGGATTGAAAGAAAAAATGTGAGGCCAATAAAGTTTAAAGATAAAAATTGCTTTTCAAGAATAAAAATTTTCAAAAATATAAAATATAAATGGGGTGGAAAATCGTATAAAGGTATTGACTGTTCGGGATTAGTTCAAGTTATCCTTAATTTTAATAATATTTACTGTCCAAGAGATGCCAAAGATCAAGCTAGATACTTTAAACGAAAAGTGCGATTAAAAAATTTGAAAAAGAATGATTTAATTTTTTGGAAAGGTCACGTAGCTGTAGCTTTGTCAAAAGATAAGTTGATTCATGCATACGGACCATTGAAAAAAACAGTAATTATGAGCGCCTCGAAAACTATAAGTAGAATAGAAGATACTGCAAAGTTAAAAGTCTTGTCAGTAAAAAGGGTTAATTAAATCGACAGTTGTAAAATTTTTGTTTTTAAACTTCCTTCAATCAGATCAGAAGAACAATCACATAAATCTTTCATATCAATAATCTTAAGATTAAAAGGCGGAGCATTTAAATCAACTGCACTATTGTCATAAAATCTAGTATCTGATCCTGAGGGCTTATTAATGTTAGGAACAAATTTTTCTGGTGAAGGAAAATGTTCAGTAACTATTAAAAATTTATATTTATTATTTATATTTTTTATAAACTTATGAATACTTTCATTCGACATGTGTTGTAAAACAAGTCTTACAGTGCAAATATCGGCTGAAGGTAATTGGTCATTGGTAATGTCTAATGATAAAAATTCTACACTTAAGTTTTTAAACTTTTTTTTATTTTCTTCAATCAGCTCATCAACTATATCAATCCCATAATATCGATCACATTTATCTCTAATTTTTGAGCCAATGGCGAAATCTCCACATCCTAAGTCTACAACGTTTGGTTTTTTGGGAAATGATTGTAAAAAATTTCGCAACTCAATAATATACTTATTTGTTAATTCTTCAGAATGAGAACCTAAACCAGAATAGAATTTATATTTTTTTTCTTTTTCACCAGCCCACATTTTTTTTGAATATATCGTTTTGAAAATGTCTTTTTGACTTTTATTTAAAAATTCCTTTCTTGTTCTAGAAGCAATAAATTTATTTTTCATTCTTAAAATAAACTTAGGTATTAAAAATTTTAAAATTTTTTTCATTATTCAAATTTTATATTTTCATCAATCTTATTAATATCATTTGGCTGATCTAAACCGTGAATCGGAAACTTATTTTCATCTGAATTTCTTAGTGTGTTAAAAGAACTTGGTGCGAAAGTAAGCTCTAAGACTGTTGGTTGGTTATATTCGTTTACAATCCCAAAATTATTTACATGTAAGTGAACTAGTTGTAGTGAAAAATTTTTAATAAATTTTTCTATTCTTCTATAGTGCAAGTCACAATCATGAAACTCTATGACCATTCCTGTGAGCAAGTTTTGTTGAGCTATAATTTGATCTAATATTCTATATTCACTGCCTTCGATATCAATTTTAAGAAAGATTTTTTCCAACTTCTTGGTTTTAATAATTTGGTTTAAATCAGTTATATGAGATTCATTTATTTGTTCAACTTTTTGGTTTATTGGTGCAATAAACTTTTTTTCATGTTTCACATTTTTTTTTCTAAAGAATTTCAGATATTTGAAGAATTTAATTAACTCCACAGATTCATAAATTTTTTTTCTTAAGAGAACAAGATTAAAAAAATCCTTTATAAATTTAACTATCCAAAATCTTAAGTTGACACTATGGTCATAACATAAAATGTCTGTTTTAGAATTTTTTTGGAAATCTTCTTCAAAAGACCAATCATCTGATAAACCAAATCCAAGAACTACTTTAGAATTTTGTAAAGAGTTTTTTGGAACTGAGTATCCTCCGTCATTTTCTCTACCCAACCTAACTATCTCACATTTGTGTTGAGGGCACAAAAATTTTGGAATTTTTAACATTATTTTATTTTTTCCAATTAAAACTTTTATTAGAATAATTTTTTATTAAATTAACTATCTGTAAAAATTCTTCTTTTCGATTTGTTTCTTGTATTTTTCTAGTTCCATTTTTAATTAATTTGTCTCTTAAATTTTTATCTTCTGTAATTTTTATTAGACAATTTGCTATATCCTCCGAATTAAGCGGATCCACATTAAGCACTGCGTCCCCAAAAATATTTTCTGAATCATACTTTGTATACAAAACCGGCACGTTCATTTTAAATCCTTCCCACGGTGGTATGTTGCTTGGGCCTATTTGTGAGATCATAATTAAGGCAGATGAGTTTAAATATAAATAAGGTAAATCTTCATCCTCAATAAAATTTAAAAATGTAATTTGATTAATTAGGTTTTTTTCAATAGCATAATTTTTTAAAATACTTAAATTTCCAAATACCTTTGGATTATTTCCGCAGAAAACTACATTAATATTTTTGTTAAATTTAGTTTTAATCAGATTCAAAGCTTCTAAAAGAAACTTGTGATTTTTATGAGGCAGATACATTGCTGGATAAAAAACATATTCCTTAGGTAAATTAAATTTTTCTTTAATCGATTTATTTTTTTTGTCATCTGGTTTAGTAAAATTATTTATTGCAAAAGAAGGTTGATGATTTAATATTTTTATCTTTGACTTGTCTACTTTATAAAAAAAACTAATTTGCTCCTTGGTTGTTTGAGTATTTGTAAAAACACCGATAGCTCTAGGTAAACTTTTTTCAAAAATTTCATCTCTTCTTTGAAATTCAGAGTGATCTACATTATCGGGAAAGTCATTTTCTACCCTGTGACAAACATCTGGGACAGTTACAAAATATTTTGTGTTTTCTAAATACAACATGTATTGGCCGGGGGCAACAAAGTATATTAAATCAACATCAATTTTTTTTAAAAACGATTCAAACTTGTTTTTAAAAAAAAGAAACTTTTTTATCCTTCTTACTAAACTGCCGTTATTCCTTAAAAAACAAACATACCTCTCAAATAAATTCATTGAAAAATATTCAATCTTAAATCCTGAACCATTCAATGATGAGCCTATTTTTTTTGAAGTACAAATAATCTTAAATTCTATATTTTCACAGTAGTTTTTGTATTTTTTAAAATTTTGTATTGAATATAAAAGTTCTTGATACGCACCACCTGACTCTTGTTTTGAGTCAACAAAAATTCCTACTTTTAAAGTTTTATTATCCATTTAAAATTTTTTTATATTTGTTTTGATATTTAATCAAACAATATAACAGAAAAATGGCAGTTGAATTTAAATCTTAAAAAAAGTGGCGGAGAGAGTGGGATTCGAACCCACGGTACCTGTAAGGGTACACACACTTTCCAAGCGTGCGCCTTAAACCACTCGGCCATCTCTCCAAAACTATAAATTCTTTAATCTAGCTTTTGTGCCGAAGTATAACTGATTGAAATTACGATACCAACTAATGGTTTTTTTTAAACCACTATCAAAATCTACTTCGGGCTTCCAACCTTTGGAGGTTAGAAATTTATTATTTGCTTGCATTTTCCAAATCTCATTTGGTCTGTATTTAACTGATCCAATTCTAAGTTTAGATGATGATCCAGTAAAATTGTGTATTTTTTTGACTAAATTTTTAATCGATATAGGTTTGTTACTTCCAACATTAATAGGTTCAATACTATGACTTACTTTACTATTTAGAAAGAGAATACCATCAATTATATTATCAATATAATTAAATTCTCTAGTTTGTTTGCCTCCGGTTGTTTTAATTTCTCTATTTTGTAAACATTTAAGTATTATCTCTGGAATAACTGCTTTCTCACTTTGAAAAGGTCCGAAAGTATTAAAAGGTCTTAGGCATAAAAGATTCATTTTTTGATGCTTCGATCTTAAGATACTGTAGAGTTCACTAGCATATTTTGTTACTGCATAAGGTGACATTGGATTAGGTTTTTCCTTTACATTAAAAGGTAAAACTTTTTGATGACCATAAATTTCTGAGGTACCCATATGAATTAGTTTTTTAAACTTTGGACCATGATTTAGAAGATTTATCGTAGAAAGTAGATTCGAATTTACGTTTTCAAAAATATGCTTGAAACTATCTCCAACATGATTATACGCTGCTAAATGAAAAATTAAATCAAATTTCATTTTTGCTATATCTTTCACTGAGTCGGTATTTCTTAAATCGGCTTCTATGACTTTAATTCTGTCCCAAACTTTAATTAATCTCGGACAATCAATTATGCTATTATATTTAACTATTACAGTAACTTTTGCACCAAGAGTCAAAAGCTTATTTGTAAGATGAGAGCCTATGAATCCTGCACCTCCAGTGACCAATATATTTTTATTTTTTAAAAGTATCATTTAAAGTAAAATATTTGTTGTAATTCATCTTAGCATTTTTTAGTTCTGAAGGTGAGTTAATAGTAATCTGTAAATCATCAAATTTGTATATATTTACTTGCTTCTTTTTTATAAGCAAATTGATTGCTTCCACCATTCCTTTACCATCTCTTAAGTTTATAATTTTTTTGTTTATTTTTGAAAAAAAGTTTGGGCTTATAACAGCATAGCCTATGAAGTGATTTAAAACAGGTTTTTCCTCAAATTTTGTTGCTCTATTTTTTTTGTTCCAATTTACAATGCCAAAAGGGTTTTTTATTGGCGCAACAACAATGGTAATTGGGCATTTAGAACTTTTGTGTTTTAAAATTAAACTTGAAAAATTTATTCTAGCTAATGTATCTCCATAACTTATTAAAGTTGGTTTTTTTATTTTATCTTTTACTAGAGAGATTCTTTTTAAAATTCCATGTTCCAAACTACTAATGTTATAAATGTTGCTTGGAACTTTTTTTGAAAGAAATTTTTTTAAAATTTTTGCTTTATAACCAAGACAAAATATAAAATTTTTAATTCCCTGTGTTCTGTAATAATTAACTTTATGCTCTATAATTGTTTTTTTTCCTATTTTTATCATCGGTTTAGGATATTTGTTTGTGATAGATCCCATTCTTTTACCTCGACCACCACAAACAATTACCATCTGAATATTTTTAATTTTTTTCTTCATTTTGTTATTAAAACATAATTGTTTTTAGCTCTTGAATAAATGATTTCTTTGTTGGCAAAGAGTTTTTTTTTATATCTTCTTGAATTTTTTCAAAATTTGAAGAAATATGATTAATTGTTTCTTTTAAAGATTCTATATTTCTCTCTGTTACGAAAACTCCTTTTCGTTCTCTAACTACATGTGATATTTCATTAAAAACAATTACTGGGCGCCATCTAGCTAGAGCTTCATCTAAAACCTGTGGGTGGCCTTCTGTGAAAGAAGGCAAAATAAAGATGTTATGTTCGTCGTAAATTTTAATTATTTCATCATTATTATTTTTTAAGTCAATTACCTTAATATTTTTAGAAAATTTATTAATGTTTTTTGTTAAACTAGATGTTACAACTGTCAAATTATAATCAGTTTTTTCTAAAATTTTAGCTAAGGAAAATATTCCTTTCTCAATTCTTATCCTTCCAACATATAATAATTTTATTTTATCGAATGCTAATTTTTTTTGGTTTGAAAACCAATTATCATTTAATTGCGAGGGGCTTACTACAATACCCTCCTTTTTTTTTAAAATATGCTCTCTGCAACTGATTAAAAAGGAAAATTTTGCAACTAATGAAAACATAACATGGTAAAGAAAGGGACCATAAAATCCTAGAATTGATTTATACTCTTTATAACCATCACTTCGCAGATAAACATACGGTTTGACTTTAAAAATACTTAAAACGATACATGCAAGAAAAGTATAAGGAGAAATTGAAATTATTAAATATTTATCTTTTTGCTTTTCTTTTTTCTTAATTATAGCAAAGAGATAAGAAAAAATATTTCCATGTATGCTAAAATTATCTATATGAATTTCCTTGTTTCTTTGAATTTTTGATTTCCTTCCTATTAGTTTTACTTGAGTATATTGACTGAGTGATTCTGGAATTGATTTTAAATCAATATTGTCACAGCTATATTTTTCATCTTTTTTTGAAACACTTTCATTTGTTATGATATTAAGGATTGTCATTAATTTTTTTTATTTATTTTTAACACTCCTATAAATGCTTCTTGTGGTATTTCAACTTTTCCAAATTGTTTAGCTCTAGCTTTTCCTTTTTTTTGTTTCTCTAGAAGTTTTCTTTTCCTGTCACCAGCTCCACCGCCATGAATTTTTGTCAAAACGTCTTTTTTAAATCCTTTTATCGATTCTCGTGCAACAATCTTTCCTCCTATAGCAGCTTGGACAGGAATCATAAAATTATGCCTAGGGATTAAATCTTTAAGTTTTTCACAAACTTCTCTTCCTGTTTTTTGAGCAAAATCTTTATGAATGATCATAGCTAAAGCATCAACTGGCTCACTATTAACAAGTATACCTAATTTAACTAGATCACCTTCACGATAACTGGAAATTTCATAATCAAAACTTGCGTAACCACTTGAAACTGATTTAAGTCTATCATTAAAATCGAATACTACTTCATTTAAAGGCAGATCATAAGATAAAACAGCTCTTTTGCCAGAGTAACTTAGATTCGTTTGAATGCCTCTTTTGTCTTGGCAAATTTTTATGATTGAGCCTAAATATTCATCAGGAGTTATAATAGTGGATTTTATCCAAGGTTCTTCAATTTTTGTAATTTGAGAAGGGTCAGGCATATTTGTAGGGTTTTGTAAGTCTATAACCTCACCTTTTATTTTATGAACTTTGTAGATTACACCAGGTGTCGTTGTAATAAGGTTAACATCAAATTCTCTTTCTAATCTTTCTGTTATAATTTCTAAATGAAGAAGCCCTAAAAAACCGCACCGAAAACCTAACCCTAATGCGCTTGATGACTCAGGTTCGTAGGAAAAACTTGCATCATTTAGTTTTAGTTTCGCTAATCCATCTTTTAATTTTTGATATTCAGAACTATCGACGGGAAATAGGCCACAGAAAACAACCGGCTTACTAGGTTTAAAACCAGGAAGAGGAGTATTTATAGAATCATTGGCATCACAAATCGTATCTCCCACTTTAGTTTCAGATAATGATTTAATCCCAGTAATAATAAAGCCTATTTCACCTGAATTTAGTTCTGCAATATCTGTCGGTTTAGGAGTAAAAACTCCAACTTTTTCAATTATATATTCCTCACTATTTGACATTAATCTTACTTTCATATTCTTCTTGATTTTCCCATCTATAACCCTAACTAAAATAACTACTCCTAAATAACTATCGTACCAACTATCAACTAGCAAAGATTTAAGTTTTTTGTCTTGAGCACCTTTTGGAGAAGGAAGATTGTTTATGATTGCTTCTAAAATATTCTCTATGCCTTCACCAGTTTTACCAGAGCATGAAATTGCATTAGATGTATCTATACCAACAACATCTTCGATCTCCTTTTTAGTTTTTTCAATATCAGATGCAGGCAAATCAATTTTGTTTAGTATTGGTATTACTTCATGGTTTATTTCTAAAGCTTGGTACACGTTGGCTAATGTCTGAGCTTCAACGCCTTGGGTACTATCAACAATTAATAAAGATCCCTCACATGCTGATAACGATCTGCTAACTTCATAACCAAAATCTACATGCCCTGGTGTATCAATTATGTTAAGTATATATTTTTTTCCATCTTTAGCTTTATATTCAAGTTTGACGGTTTGGGCTTTAATTGTAATTCCTCTTTCTCTCTCAATGTCCATTGAGTCTAAAACCTGTTCTTTCATTTCTCTATCAGTTAATCCACCGCATTTATGAATGATTCTATCAGCGATTGTTGATTTTCCATGGTCTATGTGCGCAATTATAGAAAAATTACGTATTCTTTCAATTTTGGACATTAAGATCTTATTGTTGCGCCTGTTTTATTTTTAACTTTATCTATAATTTTTTTACTTATACTGTCCAAATCACTTTCTGTAAGTGTTTTGTTAAAAGATTGTAAAGTAACATTTATTGCCAATGATTTTTTTCCTTCGGGTAGATTTTGACCTTCAAATACGTCAAAAGTTTTTACATTTTTAATAATATCAGTGTCTATTGACCTTATCATTTTTTCTACTTCTCCTGCTTTAAATGATTTATCGATAACAAATGCAAAATCTCTTTCTGATTTTTGATATGCTGAAACTAAATAGTTCTGTTTTTTTACCCTTAATTTTTTATCTGATTGAGGTATTGAGTCTATAAATAGTTCAAAGCCACAAAGATTTTTTTCATTTAAATCCAATTTACTTGTTACTCTTGGATGAATTTCACCAAAATAAGCAAGCCTAGGGCCACTTTCTGACTTAAACCTGATTGATCCGGACCTTCCTGGATGATAATAATTTCTGTTTTCGCTAGTAATTATTAAATCATCATCTTTTAATCCAAGTTCTAACAATGTTTTGATTGTGTCTGTCTTCACATCAAATACATCAAAATTTTTTCCAGTTTTGTTCCAGTTTTTTCTATCAAACATTCCTGATCTTAACCCGCCAAGAACAGTTTTTTGTTCACCAGGTTTTTTTCCAAAGAAAGTAGGGCCAATTTCAAAAATTGAGAAATCATGATATCCTCTATCTTGATTTTTTTTAACATAAAGAATTAAATTAGAAAAAATTGAACTTCGCAAAACATTTAAATCACTTGATATAGGATTTTGTATTTCAATAGATGTCTTTTGATTTAATAGTTTTTCAATTTCTTTATCAGTAAAAGACCAAGTTACCGCTTCCAAATAACCTTTCGAGGCAACAGATCTTTGGGATAGATGAAATATTTTTTGTCTAAAATTTAAGGTTTCATTTAATCTCTCTCTTTTTGGATGAATAATTTTAATATTTTCAAAACCTTTAATTCGAATTAATTCTTCGATTAAATCTATCTCAGAAGTTATGTCTGGCCTCCAAGATGGTATTTCGACTTTCATGCTTTTTTTAGCATTTTTTATTTTGAATCCTAAAGAATTAAATATTTTTTTTGTTTCGTTTGCTGAAATTGAAATGCCTATTGTTTTTTTAAATTTTGTGTTCTCAATTTTTATTGTTTTGTTTTGTACTTTTGACTTCCCGGAAACAGAAAATTTACTCGCCTGCCCTCCACAAATATTTAAGATTAAATTAGCTGCCATTTGAAGGCCTTCTGTAATTGAATTGGGATCTATCCCTCTTTCAAATCTATATTTTGCATCAGTATCAATATTCAAAAGATTAGCTGTTTTTCTTATTGATGAAGGATAAAAATAAGCAGCTTCAAGAAGAACATTTTTAGTATTAGACTCAGTACTTGAACGATCACCTCCTATAATTCCTCCCAAACCCAAAATTCCTGATTTGTCTGTAATTACACACATGTTTCCTAGAAGTTTATAATTCTTATTGTCTAGTGCAGTAAAATTTTCTCCTGGCTTAGATGATCTAACAATTATTTCTTTATTAATTTTATCAGCATCGTATGCGTGTAAAGGTCTGTTTAAATCAAACATTACATAATTTGTTACATCAACTACTGCTGATATTGGCTTTAAACCAAGAGAAACTATCTTTTCTTTGAGCCAGTTTGGGCTTTGTTTATTTTTAATATTTTTTATATAACAAGTTCCAAAGGACATGCAGCCTTGATTGTTTTCTTTTTTTATAGAAATTTTAATTGGTTGAGAAAAACTTTGTTTAAATTTAATTTTTTTTTCATTTATTAAACTTCCAACACCCGCTGAGGATAAAT
>CACKRM010000015.1 GCA_902602655.1 uncultured Pelagibacteraceae bacterium | reverse complement strand
TTATTAAAGGACACATGAGAGGAAGAAAAATAGGCTTTCCAACATGCAATATAAAATTAAGAGATTATGTAATGCCAAAATTGGGTGTTTACTCTGTTATAATAAAATTTGGGGATTTTAAAAAAAAAGGCATTGCAAATATTGGTTATAGACCAACCTTTAGTGGTAAGACTTTACTTTTAGAGGTAAATATATTTGGCATTAAAAAAAATTTATATAAAAAGACTTTAAGAGTTGAATTTATCAATTTTATAAGAAGAGAAAGAAAATTTAAAAGTATTAATGATCTTAAAAAACAAATTAAAAAAGATATTATGAAGGCAAAAAGTTAAAATTTATGTCTAAAGAAAATTTACAACTGCCACAAACTGCTTTTTCAATGAAAGCCAATCTACCGGCTAAAGAACCACTTATTATACAAGATTGGGAAAAAAATAAAATTTTTGAAAAAATAAGAAATAATTCTAAGGGAAAGCAAAAGTTCGTATTACATGATGGCCCTCCTTATGCTAATGGCCATATCCACATGGGAACTGCTCTAAACAAAATTTTAAAAGATATGATAACTAGATTTCAACAAATGAGCGGAAAGGACTCGATTTATGTTCCAGGTTGGGATTGTCATGGCCTACCAATCGAATGGAAAATTGAGGAACAGTATAAAAAAAATAAAAAAAACAAAGATGAAATTCCGATAAAAGATTTTAGAAATGAGTGTCGCGAATTTGCAAAGAAATGGATAGAGATTCAAAAAAAAGAGTTTAAAAGGCTTGGAGTAGTTGGAGACTTTGAAAATTACTACTCTACGATGAGTTTTAAAGCAGAAGCACAAATAGTTCGAGAGTTAGGAAAATTTTTAATAGATGGTAGTTTATACCAAGGTTTTAAACCCGTTTTATGGTCCACAGTAGAAAAAACTGCTTTAGCTGATGCAGAAGTAGAGTACAAAGATCACACTTCAAATACAATTTTTGTAGCTTTTAAAATAAAAAAAACAGAAACAGATTTTTTAAAAGATGCAAATATAATAATTTGGACAACAACACCATGGACAATACCTGCTAATAAAGCCTTAGCTTACAACAGTTCTTTGGAATACTCTCTTATTGAAATTTCTGACCTTGAGAATTTTAAAGGAAAAAAAATAATTGTAGCTAAGAAATTAATTGAGTCAGTTGTAAAAGCTTGTGGAATTGAAAAGTTTAAAACTATTAAAGATTTTAAAGGCTCAAGTTTGGATAAAACTTTATGCACTCATCCTTTTTTAAAACTTGGATATAATTATGATGTCCCAATGTATGATGCTAAATTCGTTGATCTGGAGCAAGGTACTGGGATTGTTCATTGCGCACCAAGCCATGGAGTTGATGACTTTAATCTTTGTCTAAAACATAACATTCCGTCAAAGTATACCGTTGATAATTCGGGATATTATACGTCTGAAATACCTAAATTTGATAAGGTGCATATATTTAAGGCAGATCCGATAGTCATAGAGAAACTTAAAGAAACTAACACTTTGTTAAAAAGTGATAAATTACAACACAGTTACCCTCACTCTTGGAGATCCAAAGCGCCATTAATTTATAGAGCAACACCACAATGGTTTATTTCAATGGAAACTAATTCTTTACGAAATAAAGCAATCAAAGCTATTAACGAGACAAACTTTTATCCTTCAAAAGGAAAAGAAAGACTTTTATCTATGATCTCTGATAGGCCGGACTGGTGTGTTTCCCGTCAAAGATCATGGGGAGTTCCGCTTCCAATTTTTATAAACAAAAAGACAAAAAAACCTTTAAAAGACAAGAAAGTAATAGAGCGAATTGCTGACATCTATGAAAAAGAGGGATCGGATTGTTGGTTTGATGACGATAAAAAGAAATTTTTGGGAAATGATTATAGTTCAGATGAATATGAAAAAATCAAAGATATAGTTGAAGTATGGTTTGACAGCGGGTCTACTCATAGTTTTGTTTTAGAAAAAAGAAAAGACCTTAAATGGCCAGCAGATATGTATTTGGAGGGATCAGATCAACACAGAGGTTGGTTTCACTCTTCTTTGCTAGAGTCTTGTGGAACAAGAGGCAAAGCACCTTTTGAAAGTATTTTATCACATGGTTTTGTTGTAGACGGCAAAGGAATGAAAATGTCCAAGTCATCCGGAAACGTTATATTGCCTGAAGAAATTCTCAAGAATTACGGAGCCGATATACTAAGAGCATGGGTTGCTGCATCCGATTATTCCGAAGACCTTAGGATAGATAATTCTATACTTTCACAGCATGCAGAGTCTTATAGAAAAATCAGAAATACTTTCAGATTTATACTTGGAAACTTAAAAGATAATTATAATGATTTAAATTTTGAGACAGTTAATGTTAATAACTTTAGTGATCTAGAAAAGTATATTTTAAACAGAATTTATGAAGTTGAAAATTCATTTCAGAAGAATTTAAAAAACTATAATTTTCACAAACTTTACAAAGATCTTTTAAATTTTTGCAATCTTGATTTGTCCTCATTTTATTTTGATATAAGAAAAGACGTTTTATACTGTGATCAGGTAAGCTCAAAGAAAAGAAAAGACTGCATTGTAATTCTCAATATTTTGTTGAAATGCCTCATACACTGGTTTGCACCCATATTTGTTTTTACAACAGAAGAAATTTATAATTTAGTTAAAAAGGATAATAAAAGTATTCATCTTTGCACTTTTCCAAACATTCCTAAAAACTGGAAAAATGAAACCTTAGGAAAAAAATGGATAGACCTACAAAAAATTAAACAAAAAGTAAATATCGCTGTTGAGGAAAAAAGAGCTGCGAAAGAAATCGGTTCAAGCCTAGAGTCGTCAATAGAAATTTCTACTGATAAGAAAAATTTTGATTTAATGGAAGATCTAGATATGGCTGAATATTTTATTACATCAAAAGCAAAAAAAATTCTTAACAAAGATGATAAATTAGAAACTAAAATTTATGTTAAAAAAGCAGGCGGAGTAAAATGTCCTAGGTGTTGGAAAATAGTTGATGATAAATGTGATAGATGTGAAAAAGCAAGGAAGGAGCAAGCTTAAATTTATTTAATTTATGGATTATAAAAAAATCGCAAAAGAGAATCTGATTACACTTTTTATAATATTTATAGCCTTTGCTTTAGACAGAATATCAAAAATTAACATAATTAATAATCAAATTAATAATGGTCCAATTTTTGTAAACGACTTTTTAAATTTACAACTAGTTTGGAATACCGGAATAGGTTTTGGATTGTTAAATTTCGAAGCAAATTTATTTTATCATTTTATTTCAGGTCTGATAGCCATAATTATCTTAGTGATAGTTTATATTTGTATCCAAGCTGATAGATTTGAAAAAATATCCTACGCAATGGTCATTGGCGGTGCTATAGGAAATCTTTATGATAGGCTAAGTTATTTTGCCGTTCCTGATTTTATTGACATACATATTGGCAATTATCACTGGTTTACTTTTAATATTGCAGATATATTCATTACAATTGGTATAACCATTTTATTAATAAAAGAATTTTTTTTAAAAAAAAAATGAAAAAAATAAATTCAATAGCATTGTTAATTTCCACTTTTTTTATTCTAACAAATTGTGCCGGTTTAAGTGATGCTGGAAAAATTTTACGAAATGAGAAAATTAACAATACAGATGAATTTCTTGTTAAGAAAAAAGAACCTTTGACACAACCTCCAGATTTTGACGTTTTACCTACACCTGGAAGTGAAACAAGTAAAAATGAAAAGACGGATGAAGATCTTACAAAAATTCTAAAATTTCCCTCACAAGAAAATGCGGATCAAAAACAAAATTCATCATCTACAGAAGAATCTATACTTAAAAAAATAAAATGACGAAAGAAAAGAAAATAATTATTAAAAATTTTTTTTCTAATAAATTTTCTCGAAAAAAAAATATACTTTTAGATAAGATTTTTGATGAAATTAACCAAAATACAAAAAAGGAAAAAAACGTTTTTTATTCATTAAATAGAAATTTTAAATTGAACTTTAAAACTAGAGAATTTAAAAAATATAAAAAATCTAAATTAATTGTTATTATAGGAATGGGGGGTTCAATTTTAGGAAGCGAAGCAATCTATGAATTTCTTAAACATAAAATAAAAAAAGATCTTATATTTTTAAATAATTTAAATTCAGATGAAGTTTTAAAATTAAAAAAGAACAAAAATTTTCAGAAAGGTCTTTTCATTCTTATTTCTAAATCTGGAAACACATTAGAAACATTATCTAATGTAAATTTACTAAATAATATTAATTTTAACTCTAAAAACACAATAGTAATCACAGAGAAAAAAAAGGAAAATGTCTTAAAATTATTTGCAGAAAAGAGAAAAATTCCAATAATAGAACATAAAAAATATATTGGAGGACGATATTCAGTACTTTCAGAGGTAGGAATGTTGCCCGCCTTTTTAATGGGATTAAATTTTAAAAAAATTAACCAAGGCTCTTTAAACTCATTTAAAGGAATTAAGAAAGATTTTTTATTAAATAGCGCAGATCAATTGAAAGAGATTTTTATATCTAAAAAAATTAATTCAATAATTTTTTTTAATTACAGCCCTCAATTGAACAGCTTTATTTTTTGGTGTCAGCAACTTTTAGCAGAGAGTTTGGGTAAAAATGGAAAAGGCTTAATGCCCGTTGTATCAACAGCACCAAAGGATCATCATAGTTTGCTTCAGTTATATTTAGACGGCCCAAAGGATAAAATATTTTACGTAGTAAGTTCGAAAAGTATTAAGAATCTTCAAATTAAAAAAAATTTTTTTTCCAATAAATATGATTATTTAAAAAATAAAAAGCTTGAAAAAATTATTTTATCGCAAAGGGACGCTTTTGTATCCATTCTAAAGAAAAAAAAAATTCCATACAGAGAAATACATATAAACAAGTTTTCCGAAGAAGTTTTGGGAGAGCTATTTTCATTTTTTATAATTGAGACTTTTCTTGTAGCAAAATTAATTAACGTAAATCCTTTTAACCAGCCCGCTGTAGAAAGTGTGAAAATAAAAACAAGAAAAAATTTGTCTAGATAAAGGTTCCAAATATTATTCTTGATCTTCCATAATCTTTTATAAATAAGATCTTCAAGATTTTTTCCAAATTTTCTTTACTGTTTTTTTCTCTATGAATAATAACTAAGTGATCTCTCTTGAAAATTTTATTTATAGAAATTAATTTTAGAATTTTAATATAATCTTTATCAGCATAGGGGGGGTCGAGAAAAATTAAATCAAATAGGTTTAAATTTTTTACTTGTTCAAAAAAATATTTTACATCCTTATCAAAAATATTACTTTTGTTTTGAATAGAAAATTTTTTGATATTTTTTTTTAAAATTTTTAAAGGTTCGAAATTTTTTTCAACAAATTGAATATTTTTTGCTCCTCTTGAGACACACTCTAATCCAAAAGATCCAATCCCGGAGTATAAATCTAAGACATTGCTATTTTCTAATTTTATATTAATATTTTTTGAATGAGCTATCAAATTAAATATATTCTCTCTAACAGAGTCTCTTAGAGGTCTAGTAATCTTGTTATCAAGAAAATTAATTATCCTTCCCTTCAAAGTTCCACTAATTATTCTCATTTTTAATTGCTCGCCATCCTATATCTTTTCTAAAAAAACCATCTACCCAATTTATTTTTTTTAAATTAGCATAAGAACTATCTCTCGCTGAAACCAAGTTTTTTCCAGAGCTTGTTATATTAAGCACCCTCCCACCATTTGAAAATATTTTATCTTTTTTTTTGTATGTACCAGCATGAAAAATTTGATTGCTTTTATCAATAATAGCTGATGATAAATTTTTAATTTCACTATCTTTTATATATTTTTCAGGGTAGCCCTTTGCGCACAATACTACAGTCATACAACTATTATTTTTCCAATTTATTTTACTATTCTTGAGAAGGTTTTTTGTTGCCAAATCAATAACATCAACTAAATCAGAATCTAATCTCATCATCAAAACTTGGCATTCAGGATCACCCATTCTAATATTATATTCAATCAAAAAAGGTTCGTTATTTTTTATCATGAGTCCTGCATACAAAAATCCTTTATATGGATGTCCTAACTCTTTCATCGCAGCCAAAGTTGGTTCTATAATTTTTTTTTTAATTTTATTTTCGAGTTCATTATTTAATATTTTTGCAGGAGAATATGCCCCCATTCCTCCTGTGTTAGGCCCAACATCGCCTTCTCCAACTTTTTTATGATCTTGGGCTGAACCAAAAAAACGGTACGAATTTTTGTCTACTATCGCAAAATAACTAAGTTCTTCGCCTTCAAGAAATTCTTCTAAAACAACTTTTTTTGAGGACTTAAATTTACCATCTAGTATTTCTTTAACATTTTTTTTTGCTTCATCGATAGAATTACATATTGTAACACCTTTGCCTGCTGCTAAACCATCAGCTTTTACAACTATTGGCATATTGCTTAAATTTATAAAATTCTTTGCCTTATCAAAATCGTTAAATATTCCAAAACTTGCAGTTGGAACTTTAAATTTTTTACATAAATTTTTCATAAATCCTTTTGAACCCTCAAGCTGAGAAGCAAATTTATTTGGCCCAAAAACTCTTATTTTTTTTTGTTCTAAATAATCAACAATTCCATCTACTAATGGCTGTTCTGGGCCAACAATTACAATATCAATTTTCTCCTTCGTTAAAATTTGGTAAATATTATCGAAGTTTTTTAGATCAACATTTATATTAATTGCTATATTTTGAGTTCCTGCGTTACCAGGAATACATATTAATTTATCCAGTTTTTTAGATAATTTTAGCTTGTAACATAACGCATGTTCTCTCCCACCACTTCCTAAAACTGCTATATTCATATATTGTAGATATATCAGTAAACAAACTAGCATGAACAGAAAAAAAGCAAAGCTAAAATTTCACCCAAACAGTTTTGAGATTGTTGAAGAAGGAGATCATGTTATCTGTGCTGTATCAGGAAAAAATATTCCAATTAAACAGTTAAGTTATTGGAATGTTGAACTTCAAGAACCTTATTTTTCACCTATAGAGGTAAAAAAAAGATACGAAGAGTTAAAGAAAAAATAATTTTACTTCCAACGATTGTGAGTAAGTATCCACTGGCTTGGATCTCTGAGTATCATTTTTTCTAAAGATTTGTTAAGCAAATTTGAAATATTTATTTTATTAATTTCATTATTTTCTAAATTATTTATCGATATTGGTTCATATATTTCCATCACAAAGTTACTACTTTTCTCTCTCGATATATACACGGGGAAAATATCACATTTATATTTTAGAGCTAATTGAGCTGGCAAAGTAGTTGTTAAAGCCTTTTTATTAAAAAATTCTAATCTTTCCCCCTCACTTACTCTCTGATCTATCATTAATGCAATACTGAAATTCTTATTAACATAATTAACAGCGTCTCTTATTCCAGCGAATCCTTTTTTAATTTGGTGTTTACAAACATTTTTTCTTCTCACATATTCCATAAATGGATTTACTAAAAAATTATTTAAAGGTCTGTAAATAGTTGCTAGGTTTATACCTCTTTTTACTAACTCCATTGACATAAGTTCATAATTAGCAAAATGACCCGAAACAAAAACCACAGGTTTATTTTTGTTTTTGATTTTAGTTATTAATTCTCCACCTTTGATTTTAATATGTATATTTTCATTTTTAAATTTATTAAGAAACATATATTCAACAAAAGTCTTTCCATAATTTGACCACATCTTTTCATGTATATTATTTCTCTCAAGATTTCCAATATTTCCTAAAATTTTTTCTAAGTTTGAATTTACCACCTTTTTTGATTTTACTAGAAAACCAATATTTTTAAAAATAAAAGAAAAAAGTTTTCTACTTAAATCTAATCCTAGTAATTTTATAATAAATAAAAAAAAGTAGATTATTAAAGCTTCGAATATATATTTTATTTTTTTCATTGAATATATTTTTTTAAGTTTTTAATAAATTTCTTTTCATCTTCAATTTTAAAAACTGTAGGTATAAATTTAATCGTTTTTAAACCAAATTTTTTTATTCTTAAAAAATCTTTTTCAGTTGTTATTAATTCTAATTTATTTTTTTTTGCATAGTTTATCATTTTTTTTAATTCTTTAATTGAATATTTGTAATGATCTGGAAAAGGCTTTTCTTTTTGAATCTTGAGGTTATAACTTTTTAAAAGGTTAAAAAATCTATTTGGATTACCTATCCCTGCAAATGCAAAAATTTTTTTATTTTTAAACTTTTTTATTGAAGGATTGTGAAAAAAATACTTCGTATAAAAAATGTCTAGATTTTTGTTAATTTTTTTTATTTTTTTTTCAAATTTTATATTTTTTTTGTCTTTATTATTAATATTAATTGCTACCATTTCACAGTTAACTAGCCTGCTGAGGTTTTCTCTTAAAGGCCCGGAAGGTATTGTCAATCCATTGCCATCTCCAATAGCTCCATTAAAACAAACAATATTTAAATCAGTCTTAATTGAAGTATCTTGTAAACCGTCATCTAATATCATTGTGTCAAATCCTTTTAAAGAGGCCTCATTTAAACTATGAGCTCTACTTTTCTCTACTATAAGATTTTTACTAGTATTTTTTATTAAATCTATCTCATCAATTTGATCTGAATGAAACTTTCTAATAATAGCTGGTTTTTTTTTATTTTTTTTAAGTATTTTACTTATTTCAATTGATAAAGGCGTTTTGCCTGTTCCTCCTAAATATATATTTCCCACACAAATAATTGGAATGTCAAAATATTTCTTTTCTATTAAGTGTGCTTTAAGAAAAACAATGATTTTAATGATAATTGATATTGGTAATAAGACTATTGAAAATAAACTTAGTTTTTTTTCATCCCAAAATTTTGGCTTAATAAATTTCATAATTTTATAATTTTATCGATTTCTTCCATAGTTTTATTAAAAATATCTTTCCCATATAATTCAATTTTATTTAAGTTTTCAGAAATATTTTTATTCGAATTATCAAAATCTTTTACAATCTCAGTTGCTAAAGAACTTTCATCAACTATTTCTTTTGATATATTTTTTGAATTCAATAAATCATAAACTTCTTGAAAGTTGTAAACAAATGGTCCGTGATAAATTTTACATCCAGCTCTAACTGCCTCAAGGGGATTTTGTCCTCCAACTAATTCTAAACTTTTAATCATAGATTTTCCGATAAAAACACTTTTACAAATTTTGAAAAATTTTTGTAGTTGTCCAAAAGTATTTATTAGAGCTATTTCAGTTTCGGGATTAATTTCTTTTTGATTATTGAAAATTTCTGTTTTTAAACCGTATTTTTCTGAATTTTTAAGAATACTTTTAGTCCTATTAATATGCCTAGGAATAATTATTGTTAAAACATTACTAAATACTTTCTTAATTTTAATATGGGTTTTGAAGCAAAATGCTTCTTCATCAAAATGAGTGTTTGCTGCACACCATACTTTTCTATTTTTCAAGTTTAAAATTTTTTCATCACTACCACTATAAGAATTAGATTGAGGGGCAAATTTTAAATTTCCAAAATATTTAGCATTTTTAACATTTAAATTTTTTAAATATTCTAGAGACTCTTTACTTGAAGCAAGACACAGATCAAATGAAGAAAAAATTTTATCAGCAAATTTTTTTACTAACAACCAACGGTTAAATGTTTTTTTTGTAATTCTTCCGTTTATAAGAGCTAAAAAAATATTTCTTTCTTTAAGCTTAAATATGAAATTTGGCCAAATTTCTGAATCGATAAATAAAACAAAGCTGGGCTTCCAATTATTTAAAAATTTATCGACCAAGAAAGGAATGTCCAAAGGCAAAAATTGATGAATTACTTTTTTTTCATTTGAAAATTCTTTTTTGATAATTTTTGAAGAACTAAGCGTAACTGTTGTTACGAGTATTTTTAATTCACTATTTCTTTTGATAAGATTTTTAATTATTGGAAAAATACTTGTTGCTTCTCCAATACTAGCAGCGTGAAACCAAATAAGCTTTCTATGATCTGATTGATTTTCTTTATGATTAAATAAAAATTTTTCTTTAAAACTTTCCCAATTTTCTTTAGTTAACAAAATCCTTAAAAAAAATATTATTAAAAAAATAGGATAAAGTATAAAACTTAAGAATTTGTATGTAAAATACATCAATTTATCTTAACTGTTTTTGGTAAAGAGATTTATATTCATCACATTTTTCTATCAATTCAGAGTGATTTCCGTGATCGACTATTAAACCATTTTTAAGTACATATATTTTATTTGCGTTATGAATTGTAGACAGTCTATGAGCTATCACTAAGGTGGTTTTGTTTTTTATTAAATTTGAGATAGCATTTTGTACTATTTTTTCGGACTCAGTATCTAAAGATGATGTGGCTTCATCTAGAAGAATAATTGGAGACTTTTTCAAAATTGCCCTAGCTATAGATATCCTTTGTTTTTGGCCTCCTGATAATCTCACTCCATTTTCTCCGATTTTTGTGTTGTAGGAATTCGGAAGATCTTTAATAAAATCATCTGCAGCAGCAAATTTACAAGCTTCAATGATCTCATTTTCACTAGCATTTGCGTCAGCGTAAGCAATATTTGCTTTGACTGTGTCATCAAACAAAATAACGTCTTGGCTCACTAAAGAGATATTCTTTCTTAAGGAATTGAGAGAGACCGAACTTATATCTTGATTATCAATTAGTATCCTTCCATTTTGAGGATCATAAAATCTTGGTAATAGGTTAATTATAGTACTTTTACCTGCTCCACTATGTCCTACAAAAGCTGTTATTGAACCGCCAGCAATATCTAAATTTATGTTTTTTACCGCTCTGTCTTTTGAAACTTTATATTTAAAACTAACATCTTGAAATAAAATATCTGACTTTTTAATTGAAATATTTGGTAGATTTTTTTCATGTTTAATTTTTATCGGAGCATCAATTACTGTAAAAATTCTTTTTGCTGCTGCAGAACCCTGATATGCAACCATATTAATAGTAGCCAAAGATCTTATTGGTTGATATGCAAGCATCATTGCTGCTAGAAATGAAAAAAAATTATTTACTCCAAGTTCTCCCACAGCAATTAGTTTTCCAGAAAAATAAATAAAACCTGCTATCATAAACCCTGTTAAAATTTCCATTATTGGAGTTGCTCTTACAATAACACTTGCAATTTTAATATTCTTTTTAATCAATTCGTCTATTACATTATTTGCATTAACACTTTCCCTATTTTCCTTTTGGTAAATTCTAATCATTTTTGATCCTTTTAAAATTTCAGAAAGAAAGGAAGTTAATCTTCCTGATATTTCACTAGCTTGACTTGTACCTTTTCCAATTTTTTTTCCTAAAGTTTTTGCTAATGACGCTGCCAGAGGCATCATAATGAGGGCAAAGATAGATAACTTCCAATTTTGATAGAACATAACCGAAACCAAAGCTATTAAAGTTAAGGAGTCCTTCATAATATTTAATACACCTGTGCTTACCAAATGTTGGACTTGACCAGCATCAAACATAACATTGGATATATATTTTCCTGAATGTCTAGCTTCCAAAGTTTCTATATCAGTTAATAATATATTTTCAGCTATTTGTTTTTGAAGCTCTCCTGAAATATTTTGTCCTACGTGTATTATGTTAATCCTAGCAAAATACAGTGAAATTCCTTTTGCAGAAAAAGTTATAATTATAAGAATAGGAATTAACCAAGCTAAAGTTTTGTCTTGATCGATAAATATTTTTTTTACCGCAGGATCCAACAACCAGGCAGTTGCAGATGTGCTTCCAGCAACTAGTACAGATAAAAATAATGCTAAAATAATTCTCTTTAAATACTTTCTAACATATTCTCTATAAAGTCTTTTGAGTATAAGTTTAAGTTCTTCTAATTCCATTAAAAATTTAAGAGTTGGGATGCTGACAATATACCTAAAAATACTATAAGGCCGGAAAAATTATTAAACTTAAAAGCTTGTAAGCATTTCTTAGGTTTGTTTCTTTCAAAAATCTTTATTTGAAAAATTAAAGAAAGAATAAAAATAATTATAAAAATAATTGAGTTTTCTAAATTCATTTTAATATAAAATAAATAAGTTATTATAATTGAAGTTACAAAATAACATAAACTTACAAAAAGTTTTATATTATCTTTAAACTTTATAGATGTGGATTTAACACCTATTATCTCATCATCAAAAATGTCTTGCACTCCATAAATTGTGTCATAGCCTAATGTCCAAAATATGGCCGCTATGTATAGGATTATTATATCTATTGAGATAAAGTTGGTCATCGCAACCCACGCCATAATCAACCCCCAATTAAATGTAAGTCCCAAAAATAATTGAGGCCAGTATGTGAATCTTTTCATGTAAGGATAAGAGAAAGCCAAAGACATTGATGACATACCTAAAATTATTGTTAGTGTATTAAATTGAATTAAAATTAAGAAAGCTATAAAGCACAAGACCACTACATAAAAAAGTGATTGTTTGATACTGATCGCACCCGATGCAATTGGCCTCTTCTTTGTTCGATTCACTTTTATATCAATATTTTTATCAACAATATCATTAACGATACAGCCAGCACTTCTCATTAAAACTGATCCCATTAAAAAAAGCATTATAAAATAAAAAAATTGGTTTAAGTTTTGGTTTTCCACATACCCTAATGCAAGACCCCAACTACAAGGCCAAAATAGAAGCATAAAACCAATAGGTTTATTTAGTCTAGTTAGCTCAATAAATATTTTTAATTGCCTCATTTTGATTTATGACTTGTAAATATCAAACGTAATCTTCATAATCAATTTGATTCGATATGGAAATTGATTACACAGTAACAGCCTTAATGTTTCCTGCTATCCCGTTGATTATGAGTGTTTATAGCAACAGGTTTCATACCTTGAGCGCATTAATAAGAAAACTTCATGACGAATACGTTTTTGAAAAACATATTCCTCCTGAGTGGGAAAACCAACTACATAATTTAAATAATAGAACCAATTTATTAAAATATACTTTGGGTTTCGCAAGTTTTGGTTTTTTATTTAACATGCTTACTGTTTTTGCTCTTTATTTAACTGAAATTCAAATAGCCAGACTTATTTTTGCTGCATGTTGCGTATGTATGATTATTTCAATCTTTTTATTTTTACAGGAGATAAGATTATCTAATAAAGCACTAAAGTTTCATTTAAGTGATATGAAATCTATGAGCGATGATTTTAACTAATATTTTCTAAAGATTTTTTTTTAAATAAAGAAATACCTTTTTTTACTTTATGAGAATAAGACTCTTCAAAAGTATCTAATTGCCACCCGCTCATCCTTTTTCTAATATCCTTTAAATTACTTTTCTTCCAATCATCGCTTGTATCATTTTCCTTCCAAATTTTTTTTTCTTCATTGGTTCTTGCACATCCATAACAATAACCAGTTACAGGATCGGTTTTGCAAATACTTATGCATGGTGAAATAATATTTTTTAATCTCATTACGGTATTAAAATAGCTGGACCGGTAATTTTTCTAGCCTCAAGATCTTCATGTGCTTTTTTTGCATCTGTGAGTTTATATTCTTTGTAAATTCTAATTTTGACTTTTCCGAATTTAATTTTTTCAAATATTGTATCAGCTCCTTCTTGAAGCTCTTCTTGATTGGTAAAGTAATGTCCAATTGTTGGTCTAGTCAAAAAAAGACTTTTAGATTGAATATCCTTTGGTACGTTGACAGGATCTAAAGGTCCAGAAGCGTTCCCAAAACTTACCAATATTCCTTTAGGCATTAAACATTCAATTGATCCTTTGAAAGTTTTTTTCCCAACCCCATCAAATACTGCTGGTACTCCTTTATTATTAGTAATTTTCATAACTTCATCAACAAAATTTTCTTTTGAGTAATTAATTACGTGCTGATATCCGTTTTCTTGAGCTATTTTTATTTTTTCGTCAGAACCAACTGTACCTATAGCTTTTGCTCCTATACTATTTGCCCACTGACCAAATATTTGACCGACACCACCTGCAGCAGCATGGAACAAAACGGTTTCACCTGCTTTCACATTGTATGTTTTGCTGAGTAGGTAATTAGTTGTTAAACCTTTTGTCATTAGAGTTGCTGCGATTTTATGAGTTATTCCTTCAGGAATTTTTACTGCAATTTTTTCAGGAATTATTCTTTCTTCAGCGTAAGCTCCAATAGGTGTTGAGGCATAGGCAATGTCATCCCCAATATTAAATATTTTTACGTTTGAACCGATTTCAATGACTTTTCCCGCACCTTCTAAACCTATCCCGCTGGGTAAAGTTAGAGGATACAATCCTGAACGATGATAAGTATCAATATAATTCAATCCGATTGCTAAATTTTTTATTTTAATTTCATGAGGACCTGGTGAACCAATTTTAACTTCAGCGATTTCAAGCACTTCTGGACCACCATTTTTTTTAATGATTATTGATTTAGACATTGTTTAAATTACTTGAACTTTTAATATTTAGCAAATTTTCCATTTTTATAGTCTTGAATTGCCTCAAGTATCTCAGCTTTTGTATTCATGACAAATGGACCACCCCTAGCGATCGGCTCGTTAATTGGTTTTCCTGCAATAAAAAGAAATTCTGTTTTTTTCTTCGCTTTAACTTTAAGTTTATCGCCTCTTTCTAGTAAAATTAAATTTGAGTTATTTGTTTTATCATGTTCTTTTTCTCCAACCTCTAATTCGCCTTTTAATAAATAAATGAAAGCATTATGTCCTGTTGGCACTTCGCAATTAAATTCTTTTCCTTCATTTAAAACAATGTGAAAATAAATTGGTTCTACATTATGATTAGTTTGTG
>CACKRM010000014.1 GCA_902602655.1 uncultured Pelagibacteraceae bacterium | reverse complement strand
ACAAAATGATCAACTAATCGTAGATAAATTAAATTGGAAAGGTGAGGCAAAAAAATCTGGAATACAAATAGGTGACATAATTAGTAATTTTAAAATTGAAAACCCTGAGCGTCCGAATAAAACTATTGTTTACCCATTTGCATTAGTTTTTTTAATTATTTTTGGATACTTCAATTACAGACAAAAAAAGAACTAAGCTTTTAAAATTTTCCAAACGCCTGAAGCTGTAGCTACTATATTTTCTGAATTTTTAATCTCACTAGTTATAAATACAAGAGTATTTGTCTTCCTTTGTATTTTAACTTTTGTTAAAAGTTTATTACCAAGACTAGCAGCTGTAATAAATTTCATTTCTAGTGAAATGGTTACGCATCTTTTGTTTCCAGAAACCTTGTGAGCTGCATTACCCATTCCTGTATCTGCAACAAACATAAGAAAACCGCCGTGTGCCATTTTTGCCGTATTAAGATGTATTTCTTTAACTTCACAAATATATTCATAATTTGAGTCATCAATTTTTTTTCCTATTAAACCACCAACATGTGCAGAATATCCAGATTTAGTCTCGTCCATATTTCCTTTTATCATACAATGGTGCTAGTTGTGAAAAAATTACTGCAAATAAAATAATAATTATTCCAAATATTTTAAATTCATTGAGAAATTGATCTAAAATCAACCATGCAGCAATAGATCCAAAAACTCCTTCCATCGAAAAAATAATTGCTACTGGAGCAGGTGATAAATTTTGTTGACCATAAACTTGTAACATAAATGCGAGACCACTAGATAATACTCCTGCGTAAAGGAGTTCCTTGCTTTCCATTAAAAGCACCTGGAAAGAAATATATTCAAAAGTAAAAGCTGGAATAAATGATATTATCGAAGCCGTTAAACATTGAAACGTAGCTATAGTAATCGGGTAATTAAATATTTTTAAAAACTTTGATATTAAAATTATGTGAAATGCCCAAAAAAAAGCACCAATAATAACTAAAGTATCACCGAAACGAACTCTTATATTATTTAGTTCGCTTAAAAATAAACCGCCAATCAAACACAAAAGAACAGACGGCCAAACAGAACGGTGTATTTTTTTTGAAAAAAAAAAGTAAGATAATACCGGAACAATAACCACATACAGAACAGTGAAAACAGCAGAATTTGCAACGTCAGTGTACAAAAGGGAAATCTGTTGAAGAGCATTACCCGCTGCTAAAGTAAATCCTATAAGAAACCAATAGATTGCCAAAACTTTAAAACTGGATCTATCTCTTTTAACTTTTTTATATTCAAAAATAAAAAAAAAAGGAAGTAGAGCTAAAAAACCTAAAAGCAATCTACTAGCAGCAAATGTATATGGCCCAATATAATCCATTCCCATATCTTGTGCCACAAAAGCCGTTCCCCAAATAAAAGAACAAGAAACAGCGCAAATTAATGAAAATAATTTTTTATTCATCAAACAGCTAATTTAAAAGCAAAATCTTTACCTAGGCTTTCACCTAAATGAACACAAAATCTCGCTCCTTCAGCTCCATCTATAATTCGATGATCATAAGAGAGTGAGATTGGTAGCATTTTTCTAGTTATGAACTGATTGTTCTTTTTAAAAGTTTTGTTAAAGGATTTTCCTACTCCCAAAATAGCAACTTCCGGAGGGTTAATAATTGGAGTAAAAAAATTTCCCCCAATTCCACCTAAACTTGAAATTGTCATAGACCCTCCAAAAAACTCTTTTTTATCTATCTTGAGCTCTCTACAAAGTTTACTAACTCTTTTTAGTTCTTCTCCAATTTTTTTAAGATTCATTTTATCAACATCTCTTATTTTAGGAACCATAAGCCCATGAGGCGTGTCTACAGCTATACCGATATGAAAATATTTTTTATAAATGACTTTATTATTTTCAGAGTCTAAAGATGAATTAAAATTAGGATATGTTTTTAGTGCATTAACAATAGCTTTCATTATAAAAGCTAAGGGTGTTACGGAAATTTTTTCACCTGTGTAAAAATCTCTTAAAGAGCTCCTAAAATCTTCCATCTCAGTAATATCGATTTCATCATGTTGAGTTACGTGAGGAATTTCTGTCCAAGACTTGACTAATTGTATGCTAGATATTTTCTTTACTCTTGGAAGATCTTTTATTTCTATTTCGCCAAAATCATCGTGTTCATAATCATTTTTAGGTAATTCTTTCTTTTCTAGAGTTTTTTTACTTGAAAATTGTTTTTTAATAAAATTTTTAACATCTTCCTCACTTATTCTACCGCTTCTTTGCGAACCTTTTATTTCAACAATGTTTGCCCCAAGTTCTCTTGCAAACTTTCTAACTTTAGGACTAGCTGGTTTTGTTTTTTTGTTCATTAGAATTATAATTTAGTAGGGAATATTTTTTTCTTATCAATATTATATTTTTTTAACGCTTTTTCCGCATCTTTAGATGCAATTAATTGTTCATTAGATAAAGCACTTAATGTATAAGCAATAATATGTTCTTTATCTACTTCAAAGAATTTTCTTAATTCTTTTCTTGTATCACTTCTGCCATACCCATCAGTTCCAAAAGAATAAAAAGGTTTTTGTACATAAGGTCTAATTTGATCAGAAAAAGACCTGACATAATCCGAAGCCGCAATTATTGGTCCATCTCTTTTCTCTAAACATTTCTGAACGTATGATTTTTTTCTCTTTTCATCAGGATTAAGCAAATTATTTCTTTCTGTTTCCATACCATCTTTTCTCAATTCATTAAAACTTGTGACACTCCAAATATCAGAGTCAATTCCATATTCTTTAGATAAAATTTTTGCAGCTGTAATAATTTCTCTTAAAATTGTTCCCGATCCCAATAATTGAACTTTAGCTTTTCCTTTGTTATTATTTTCTTGATATAGATACATTCCTTTTAAAATTCCTTCATCTGAACCTTTTGGTTTTTCTGGATGTGAATAATTTTCATTCATTGCTGTAATGTAGTAAAATATATTCTCTTTTTTTTCATGCATTCTTTTTATTCCCTCTCTAAGAATAACTGCCATCTCATAAGCAAAAGTTGGATCATAGCTAACGCAGTTTGGAATATTAGAAGCCATTATTTGACTATGCCCATCCTGATGTTGTAATCCCTCACCTGCTAATGTTGTTCTTCCGGCTGTTGCTCCAATTAAAAAACCTCTTGCCTGTGAGTCTCCCGCAGCCCAAGCTAAATCCCCAACTCTTTGAAAGCCAAACATTGAGTAAAAAATATAAATAGGTATCATTTCAATATCATGGTTTGTATAAGAAGTTCCCGCTGCAATCCATGAAGACATCGCGCCTGACTCAGTTATTCCTTCTTGAAGTACCTGACCTTTTTTATCTTCTCGATAAGAACTTAATTGTTCTGAATCGACAGGTTCATATTTCTGTCCTTCATGAGCATATATACCCATTTTTTGAAAAAAACCTTCCATTCCAAAAGTTCTAGCTTCATCTGGAATTATAGGGACTAATCTTGGTGAAATATTTCTATCTCTTGAAAGATTGGTTAACATCCTAACCAGCGCCATAGTTGTCGACATTTCTTTTTCTTTTGTGGATTTCATAAAATTTTCAAATATGTCTTTAGGTGGTGTCTTTATGCTTTTTGCGTAAGATGTTCTCTCCGGTATGAAGCCACCTAATTTTAATCTACAGTTTTTAATGTATTTAATTTCTTCAGAATTTTCTGCAGGCCTATAATATTCAATATTTTTAACCTGTTTATCTGTTAATGGAACTTGAAATCTATCTCTATAGTAAAGAAGATCTTTCTCATCCATTTTTTTTTGTTGATGGGTAGTATTAATACTTTCACCAGATTTACCCATTCCGTACCCTTTAATTGTTTTTGCAATTATTACTGTAGGGGAGCCTTTGTTTTTCATAGCGGCATCATAAGCTGCATAAACTTTATGAGGATCATGGCCACCACGATTTAATCTCCATATATCCTTATCAGTCATTGTTGAAACTAGTTCTTTAAGCTCCGGATATTTACCAAAAAATTTTTCTTTTACATAAGAACCGCCTTTGGCTTTAAATGCTTGGTATTCACCATCTACACATTCATTCATTCTTTTAATAAGAAGACCAGTTTTATCTTTTGCAAGTAATTGATCCCAATAAGAACCCCAGATAACTTTAATTACATTCCAGCCAGACCCCCTAAAACTCCCTTCTAATTCTTGTATAATTTTTCCATTTCCTCTAACTGGACCATCTAGTCTTTGTAAATTACAGTTAACTACAAAAATCAAATTATCCAACTTTTCTCTAGCTGCTAGACCAATAGCTCCCAATGATTCAGGCTCGTCCATTTCACCATCACCCAAAAATACCCATATTTTTCTTCCTTCATCTTTTACCAAACCTCTATTAATTAAATATTTTAAAAATCTTGCTTGATATATTCCCATGATTGGCCCGAGTCCCATCGACACAGTTGGAAATTGCCAAAATTTCGGCATTAGCCACGGATGAGGATAAGATGACAGGCCGCCCTTATTTACCTCTTGCCTAAACCTATCAAGTTGATCAGATGACAATCTTCCTTCAAGAAAAGCTCTAGCATACATTCCTGGTGCAGAATGACCTTGGAAATAAATTAAATCACCACCAAATTTATTATTTTTTGCTCTCCAAAAATGATTCATTCCGACGTCATAAAGAGTTGCTGCCGAGGCAAAAGTTCCAATATGCCCGCCTAGTTCTGAACTTTTTTTATTAGCTTTTACTACCATGGCTGCAGCATTCCATCTTATATAAGCTCTAATTTTTTTTTCTATGTTTTGATCTCCAGGAGATTTTGCTTCTGACTCAGGAGGAATAGTGTTTATGTATGGAGTGGTTCTTGTGTCTGGTAAAACTAGACCAGCTTTATAAGCCTGATCAATAACTTTATTTAATAAATAACTTGCTCTTGAAGCTCCATCATTTTCAATAACTGAGTTAAGAGACTCTATCCATTCATTTGTTTCTAGTGGATCTATATCATCTTTAGATGCAGGCTCTGCAAAAACTTTTTTAACTTGTTTGGTGGCTTGCGTAATATTTATATTTCCGTTGATTTTTTGACTAATTTCCTCTTTAGGTTTTTCTTTTTCAATTATTTCTTCTTTAGGTTTTTCTTTTTTAATATCTTGTTTAGAGCTTTCTAGTTTACCATTTTCTATAGTTGCTAAGACACTACCTTCTGAAACCTTATCTCCTATTTTAACTTTTAAATCTTTTACTTTTCCTTCTGATGGGGAGGGAATCTCTACGCTTGATTTATCACTTTCAATTGTAACTACGGGGTCATTTTTTTTAATTTGATCGCCTGGTTTAACCAGTATTTCAATTACCTCTACATCTTTAAAGTCACCGATATCAGGAACTAAAATATTTTGAGCCATAAAAACTTATTATAAACTGGATTAGAATTTTTTAAAAATTCATTTATTTATAAAATGTAAAATTTTCAATAAAATTGTAACTTATTCACTTTTGCATGATATTTTGACACATTTCTATCCTCTTTTGGTCAATAAAATTTAGTCAATAAGGGGCATGAAATGGTTTTTAAACTTATTTAGAAAAAAGAGCATTTGCTCCGAACAATCTCTAATTGTTCAAAAAATTCTATTAAAAAAATATCTGTTAAGATAAATATATAAAAGCTAATCTATATTTATATGAATAATTTCCTTTGGAAGCCTTCTAAGGACAAGGTAAAGAATTCTCTTTTAGAAGAATTTTCAAAATTTAGCAATCTAAAGCCTAATTCTAGTTTTAAAGAGATTTGGAATTGGAGTGTAAAGAATCCTAAAATTTTTTGGTCCAAGCTTTGGGATTTTTCTAAGATTGTAGGTGACAAAGGTGAGGAAATAATTAGAGAAAATAAAGTATTTAACGAAACTAAATTTTTTCCGGATTCAAAAATTAATTATGCTGAGAATATTTTAAAGAAAAAGAATGATGAAATAGCAATAAATTTTTTATCAGAAAATGGTTTTGAAGATAGTATTACATGGAAACATCTGAACGAGAAAGTTTGTAAATTTTCTACTTATTTAAAATCTCTAAAATTAAAAAAAGGTGATCGTGTCGCAGCATATGTTCCAAATAAGATTGAAACTATTATTGCCTTTCTTGCTTGTGCAAAAAATGGAATAATATGGTCATCTTGTTCACCTGACTTTGGAGTTCAAGGTGTTGTTGATAGATTTATGCAAATTGAACCAAAACTTTTAATAACATGTGACTATTATTTCTATAATGGAAAAAAAATAGATATTTTAAAAAATGTTGAAGATATATTAAAAAAGATTAAGTCAGTCGAAAAAACAATTGTTTTTCCTTACGATAAAAACAAAAAATATAGTGTTAAAAATTTTTTAGATTTTAATAAGATTATTAAAGAATCAAATCCTGATTCATCTTTTGAAAGATTTAACTTCAATCATCCAATTTATATTCTTTACTCAAGCGGAACTACAGGCAAGCCAAAATGCATAACTCATGGAGCTGGAAATGTATTAATAGAACATAATAAAGAATTTATTTTACACTGCGATATTAGAGAAAGTGAAAAAATTTTTTATTATACAACTACAGGATGGATGATGTGGAATTGGTTAGTCGGGGGCCTTTCCACTGGTGCATCAATATTTTTATTTGATGGATCTCCAACATATCCCAAAATAGATGTTCTTCTTGAATATTGTCAGAATAAAAAAATAAATTTATTTGGTGTAAGTGCCAAGTATATTGATCATCTTAAAAACAAAAATTTTTCAAGCAAACATTTAGATTTGTCTTCAATAAAAATAATTACGTCAACTGGCTCAACTTTATCTGAAGAAAGTTTTAAATATGTTTACGAAAAAATTAAAAAAGATGTTCATCTAGCCTCAATTGCTGGCGGCACAGACCTTGTAGGTTGTCTTGTTTTAGGTAATTTATTTTCAAATGTTTATAAAGGAGAAATACAAGGCGAAAGCCTCGCAATTGATGTTGATATATTTTCTGAGGAGGGAAAGAGCGTTAAACTTGGAGAAAAAGGTGAGCTAGTTGTAAAAAAACCTTTTCCTTCAATGCCAATTAAATTCTGGGATGATGATAACGGTGAAAAATACCATAAAGCTTATTTCTCAAAATTTAAGAATGTTTGGCATCATGGAGATTTTATAGAAAGGACACCCAATGAAGGTTTTATCATGAGAGGAAGATCGGACTCAACTTTAAATCCAGGCGGGGTGAGAATAGGCACATCAGAAATTTATCAACAAGTAGAAAGTATTGATTTTATAACAGAAGGTTTAGTAGTTGGGCAAGACTTTAAAAATGATAATCGAATTGTTTTATTCGTAACAACCCAAAATAACATTGAATTAAATAAAGAAAAAATTGACTTTATTAAAATGAAAATTAGAAAAAACTGTTCCCCAAAACATGTTCCTTCATTAGTTTTTAAAGTTCCTGAAATACCAAGAACAAAAAGTGGAAAAATAGTTGAAATAGCTGTAAGAAATATAATTAATGGCAAAAAAATTGATAATTTGCAAGCAATAGCAAATCCAGATTGTCTGAAGTTATTTGAAAATATTTTGAAAAATAAATAATTAACTATAAAATAGATAAACTAGAGCAATTAAACACCAAAAAAATAAATAATAAAGAATATATCCCTTTACGGTAAAAGGTAACTTTTTAAGTTTACGCTTTCTTTTTCCTTTATATGTTTTTGAAATTTCCATTATCTCTCAATACACATAGCAATGCCCATTCCCCCACCAATACACAAACTTGCCAAACCCTTTTTTGCATTTCTTCTTTTCATTTCATGAATGAGAGTAACAAGAATTCTAGCTCCAGAAGCTCCTATAGGATGACCTAGTGATATAGCTCCTCCATTAACATTAACTTTTTCAGTTGGAATTGAAAGTGTTTTTAAAACTGCTAAACTTTGAGATGCAAAAGCCTCATTAATTTCTACTAGATCTAAATCTTTAACCGTCCAGCCTGCGATTTCTAAAGCCTTTTTAGAAGAAGGAATAGGTCCAGTCCCCATCAGAGATGGATCTACTCCACAACTTGCCCAAGATTTAATTGTTGCAAGTTTTTCCAATCCTCTTTTCTCTGCTTCTGTAGAAGACATTAAAGTGAGCGCAGCTGCACCGTCATTTATTCCTGATGCATTACCAGCGGTTACGGTACCATTTTTTTGGAATATTGGTTTAAGTTTCTTTAATGCGGAAATTTCTATTCCTTCTCTTGGATGTTCATCTCTATTAAAAACACTTTCAGAGTCTTTTAATTTAATATTCACGCTCACAATTTCACTTTTAAACCTATTTTCTTTTTGAGCTTTTAATGCCTTTTCCTGAGAATTTAGAGCAAATTTATCTTGATCATCTCTTGTAACCTGGAATTTAGTTGCAACATTTTCTGCTGTTACGCCCATGTGATAACCATTAAAAGCATCCCACAGTCCATCTCTTATCATTGTATCGATAAGTTCTGCGTCTCCTAATCTTTTACCATTTCTTAAATTAATTGCATGTGGAGCAGAAGACATACTTTCTTGTCCACCAGCTATTACAATTTTGGAGTCCCCAGATTTAATGCTCTGACAACCACTGGCTACCGCTCTAAGACCAGATCCACAAACTTGATTAACAACGTAAGCTGGTTTTTCTTTAGGAATTCCCGAAGCCATAGCAGCTTGTCGTGCTGGATTTTGTCCTGCACCTCCTGTTAAAACATGCCCCATAACAACCTCATCAACTAAATCTTTTTCCAAATTTGATTTTTTGATTGCTTCAGAAATTACTTTAGATCCCAATTCAGAAGCTGAAACATTTTTTAAAGTTTTTCCAAAAGATCCTATAGCTGTCCTAACTGCAGAAGTTATAACTGTGTAATTTTGTTTAGTATTCATATTTAAATTCTATATTATCTTTTTTTATTAATGTCACAAGTATAGCAAGACATATAAAAATTATTAGTGAATTAAGCGTATAAAAGAAACTACCCGAGCTTTTAATTGGAAAAATTTCAGCAAAAAACACCATTAAAAAGGGGTACGCCACTACATTATTTGTATTAGTTTTTAAACAGACTTTTTTTATACTTTTAATAAGTATGATGGAAAATAAAAATATTATTAACAAAAGTCCAAATATTCCTAAATCTGAGATTATTTCTAAATAGTAATTATGGGGATGTGTGTTACATGTTATTCTTTCATTAATTTCAATATTTTTTCTCATGGTACAATTAAATCTATAAGATCTCACTCCACCACCAATAAATTTATTCATTTTCCAAGTGTCATATGAAGTTTCAAATTCTCTAAATTGTTCCGGAAAATCATTTCTCTGCCTATCTGAGTCTTCAAATTCACCTTTAATAATTTTATTGGTAATAAAAACCATATTCTTAATACTTGCTTGAAAATGATTAATATTTTGATTTATAGAAGGTTTAATAGATTTAAAGAAAGATATGGAGAGTAAACTAATAATCAAGATTAATATAAAATATTTTAAGGTTTCAAGTTTAAAAATAGAAAAGAAGCCCAAGGTTATTAAAAATAATAAAAGAGGCATTCTATTTCCTGATATAATTATTGAAAAAACTATTAGAGAAATTATAAAAATAATATAGAACTTAAAAAATTTTTTTAAAGGTTTTAAGAAAACCGGTAAAAAAATTAGAAAAAATGAAAAATTTTGAATGTATCCTCCCGCAATTAATTCATCACCAAATGGGCCTGATAACTTTCTAGGATGTGGCGAAACCATACCTAGAATATTTTTTCCATTTATAAATTGAAAGACAACGTCTAACATAACGAATAAACAAAAAATTGAAGATGTATAAAAAAAATATTTGATATTAAGAATTTTTTTCTCCATTAAAATTCTTATTGCGAAATAAAGCAAAAAGAACCTTACATACCCAACTGATTTTAAAGCTAAATATTTTAAATCATAATTTCTTATAAACTCTAAGTATATAGACTTAAGTTTTGGTGGAAAATTTTCTGGAGGACTGATTTCTTTTGGAAAAAAAAAATTTTCAAGCAAGTTATAAGTACCTGAAAAAATTATAAAGATTAAAATAACGAACACCAATCTATCTATTGTGTTTAGTTTAAATTTAAAGAAATCTTTGTAAAAAAAAATAAGAGAAAAAATAATAAAAAGAATAATATTTATGTTAACAATTAATGACCCAATTATAATTGATAATGGCAATAAGCAAAAAAGGAGGTTTATTATTAAGGCTTTGTAATTTTTATCGTAAGTTTTAGTCAAAAACATACAATTCTCTTAATTCATCTTAAAAAAATCTTCAATAAAAATAAATTTGATTTATAGAGTAGAAGATATTTGATAATCTAATTTTAAGCGCCTGTAGCTCAACTGGATAGAGCGCTTGGCTACGGACCAGGAGGTTCTGGGTTCAAATCCTAGCAGGCGCACCAAAACTTAATATGATAAAAAGTAAAACTTATTTTTTAATAATTATATTTATTTCAATATTATCGAGAGCATTCGCAATACATTTTACTGGCGACAGAAGCATAGAATATAATGAATTTGGAATAATACTATACAATTTAGAAAATTATGGAACTTTTGGTTTCAGGAAATCTGGTGAGGAGATTTTTCCAAATATCTTTATGCCTCCTCTCTATCCTTTTTTTCTTTATTTAATACAATTATTAAATCCAATAAAAAGTCTTTTTTTAGATTTAGTTCTTTACTTGCAATTGATTTATTCAATTATTGGAATAATTTATTTTAAAAAATTACTTCTAAATTTCTTTACAGAAAAATTAAGTAATTTGGGAGCTACTATCTTTGCTCTTTTTCCATTAAACATATACTGTGTTTCGCAAATATCATCAATTTCTCTTCAGGTTTTTCTATCTATTTTATTTTTTTACTTAACATTTCAAATAATTAAAAACTCAAACTTAAAGAATTTATTAAGCTTTTCTTTAATATCTGGTCTCCTTATTCTTTTAAGAGGGGAATTTTTTGTCTTTTATTTTCTAACGCTTTTTTTTATTTTTATTACTAACAAAAATATTAAAATTATAATTTTTAGTTTATTTATTTCATTAATAGTTGTTTCACCTTATGTAATAAGAAATTATTACATTTTTGAAACATTAACGATAACAAAATCTTTTGGTTATAATCTTTGGAAAGGAAATAACCCTAAATCAAAATCACAAGGATATGAAACAATCTACGATGAAGAGATGCAGAAAAAAATTGATGAAATTTATCCATCTGCTAAATATGATCTTTACATAGATAAAATTTATAAAGCTGAAGCTATAAAAAATATAAAATTAGAACCGTTCAAATATGTTAAATCATATTTTAAAAAAATATTTGCGTATTTGTTTGTTGATTTTGAGTCTTCTTATCCAAATTATTATAACTTATTACACATACTTCCAAAAATTTTGATATCAATTTTATCACTAGCTGGTGTTTTCTATTTAATAAAAAAAAGAAGTTTAATAAACTATTTCACGGCATACTATTTTTTAAATATTCTTTTATTTTCCATTTTTTTTATTATACCAAGATATTCTTTAATTTTGCTACCAGTTCAGATTATATTAAGTTGCTATTTTTTTAAAAAATTAAAAATTTATACTAGAGATTAATTCTCTAATTATTTTTTGTGTGGAGTATTTTTGTTTCCATTTAGGAAAATGATTTTTAAACTTTTTCATATTGGAAATGTACCATATATGATCACCGACACGGTTTTTTTTGCTAATTTTTTTTTTTATTTCAACACCAGTTTCTTCTTGAATAAAATTTAAAGCCTCAATGATCGAACAATTTGAAAACCTTCCACCACCAGTGTTGTAAACTTCTCCCCTCCTTGGTTTTTTAAAAAATTCCCAAAAACATTCTATTAAATCACTACTATGAATATTATCCCGAACTTGTTTACCCTTATAACCGATTATAGAATATCTTTTTTTTATTAGCGATGACTTTACTAAATAAGATAAGAAACCATGTAGTTTTGCACCTGAATGATTTGGCCCTGTAATACATCCTGCACGAAAACAAGCTGTTTTAAGTCCTATATTTTTTCCGTATTCTTGTACTAATAAATCAGCATAAGATTTTGAAACACCAAAAAAACTATGAACATTATTATCTATAGACATTTTTTCATCTATGCCTTTAAAATACTTATGATCATTTTTAATTTCGTACCTTGTTTTTTTTTCGATAAGCTTAAGTTTATTAGGATTATCTCCGTACACTTTATTAGTTGACATAAAAATAAAGGTCGCTTCTGGACAGAACTTACTTGTTAGTCTTAGTAGGTTTAAAGTTCCTTTAGCATTAACCTCAAAATCGATATTTGGACTTATTTTTGCCCAATCATGCGATGGTTGAGCAGCAGAATGAATTATAAGTTTAATATTTTTTTTATATTTTTTAAATATCTTTTCTAATTTAAAAAAATTTCTAATATCGTAATTTAAGTGTTCATAATTTTTAAATTTAGATATTAAATTTTTTTTAACCCAATTTGTGTCACCATCTACTCCAAAAAAGAGTTTTCTAAAATTATTATCAACACCAACAACTTTAAAACCTTTGCGAGCAAAAAAATTCACTGACTCCGAACCAACAAGACCTGAAGAACCTGTAATTAAAGCTACACTCATCTAAAAAACCTTTTTAATAAATCATTGTTTGCAGAAAGCCAAAAATATATGTCCCAAAGAATAGAATTTATATTTCTAGTTGGTTTCCATTTATAGTAATTATAAATTTTAGAATTGTCAGTAATAAAATAAGGTATATCATAATTTGAAGTTTTCTTTATTTTTTTTAAACGAACTTTGTTATTTGAAATTCTTTGACAAAGATCTGTTAGTTCTTTCAAGGATACTGAATTTTTTTTCCCTCCACCAATGTTAAAAGTAATATTTTTTATTTTACGAAAATTGACAATCTGTTTCAAAATTATTTCACAAACATCATCAATATGCAGAACATCTCTAACTTGATTGCCAGATCCACCGTATCCAATATAACTCAACCTTTTTTTATTTATATGCTTAGCCATCCAAAGTGACATAAAACCCTGATCTTGTTTCCCAAATTGCCATGGCCCACTTATCACTCCAAATCTGTTTATTATATAGTTAATATTATTAGAGTAATTAACTTCTTTAATTAAATCCTCAGATGCTAATTTACTAAAACCATATATGGACTTTATACCGCTCGTGTCAAAATTTTCTTTGATTTCGTATTTCTTATTTATTTTTTTTTTAAGATTTTTACCTTTTATTAAATCTCGAATCTTATTTATAGAATAAACTCTACTCGAAGAAAGAAAAATAATATTAGATTTATTTTTTATACACTTTTTTAGAATATTATATGTTCCCACAAAATTCGTAAAAATTACTCTATCTGGCTCTTTTTTAGAAACTTCTATCGCTGCTTCAGCACAACAATCGATAACTAAATTAACGCTAGGAAGTTTTTGTATTTTTTTAAAATTTGAGATATCAAAATTAAAATTTTTAATACCGTGCTTTTCAATCCTTTTTTTATTTATTCTAGAGCCAGGTCTAAAAAGATTGTCTACACTAATAATCTTTGAATTTTTTATATTTTTCTTAAGAAAAATAGCTAAATTTGAACCTACAAACCCACAACCGCCTGTTATAAGTATTTTCATTCTTGAATATTTAACCTATTAATTAACAAAAATAAAATTTTATGCTATCAATTTTAGTACCTTTAAGAGACGAATTTGAAAATTTAGACAATATTTTAGAAAAATTTGATCAAAAATTACCAAATAATTTTTTTTGAAATCTTTGATTAATACTATCTATTGTCAAATAAGGATTTACAGTTGTTGCTCCCACACCTATCAAAACTGCAAAAGAATGTGTGTCGAGTGTTTCTGATGTTTCTACATTTATAGAACAATAACCTCTTAAACCTAATTTAACTAAATTTGAATTAACAGATCCTACAGCCAAAACCATAGGAATATAAGTTCTTTTACTTGAAATATTTTTATCACTTAATATTAGTGTTGTCCCACCCTCCCTAACAGCCGTCTCCGACTCTGACTTAATTCTTTCTAAATTACTTTTAAGAGACTCACTAACATCAAAGGTACAATCAATTATCCTTATTTTTTTTGAAAAAATTTTTTTAAATTTTCTTAATTGGGAATTCGTCAAAATAGGACTGTCTAACACAAAAATGTCTTCTTCTGTTAAATTATCAAAATCTAAAATATTTCCTAAGTTTCCAAATCTTGTTTTGAGACTCATTATTTTATTTTCTCTTAGAGAGTCAATTGGAGGATTAGTAACTTGACTAAAATTTTGTCTAAAGTAATGAGATAGCGGCCTAAAATGACTTGATAAGACTGCAACGGGAGTATCATCACCCATCGATCCAACTGCTTCTTTTCCTTCTTCTACCATTGGGTGTAATATTAATTCTAAATCTTCAACGCTGTAACCAGATAAAAACTGTCTTCTTCTCAATTCATTTCCTGAGAAATTAATTTCTTCATTAGTAATAGAAAGCTTTTTATCTAAATCAATAATTTGTTTATTGAATTTATTATAGTCTTTTGAAATATAATCTTTAATTTCTTTATCTTGATAAAGTTTTCCCTCCTTTAACTCTACGGCTATCAACTCTCCAGGTCCTAACCTTCCTTTTTTGATTATTTTTTCTTCAGGAATTTTTATCATTCCAGTTTCAGATCCTGCAAAAAGAAGATTGTCTGAGGTGATAGTATATCTTAAAGGTCTTAAACCATTTCTGTCAACTGCAGCTAACACCCATTTCGCATCAGTTGCACAGATTGCTGCTGGACCATCCCAAGGTTCAATTGTACTATTTAAAAAATTAAAAAGTTGTTGATGTTGTTTTGGGACAGTTTTGCTTCTTTTTGACCATGCGTCCGGTATCATCATAAGTTTTATAAGTGGAGCTAATTTTCCAGAATGTGTTAGTAGTTCAAAAACATTATCTAAAGCACCAGAATCTGAAGTGCTTCGAATAACTGGTTTTAAATCATCAACATTTTTAAAGAGGGAACTCGACATATCTTGCTCGTGAATTTTCATCCAATTTATATTTCCCTTAACAGTATTAATTTCTCCATTGTGCGCTAAAGTTCTAAATGGTTGAGCCAAGTCCCAACTTGGGAAAGTATTGGTAGAATATCTTTGATGAAAAATAGCAAATCTTGAGGTAAAATCTTTATCTTTGAGATCTGGGTAGAAGTCAGCTAATGCTTCAGCAAGAAACATTCCTTTATAAATAATAGATCTTGAGCTAAATGAACAAATGTAAAGTTCTTTCAGCTGTGATTGTCTGGCTAACTTTTCAATTTTTTTTCTACATACAAACAAATCTCTCTCCAAATCATCTGTTTTTAAAATTTTATTTTTTCTAAATAAAACTTGAACTATTTCGGGTCTGTTAGACTCAGCAGTAGAGCCTAGTACTTTAGGATTTACTGGCACTTGTCTCCAGCCATAGATATAATAATCTTCCTTCAAAAGAACAGTTTCGATAATTGATCTACATTTTTCTTGGTCAGCGTAGTCATTTCTAGGCATAAATATCATTCCAACACAAATTCTTTTATCCGCTTCATGTGTATGACCAGTTGCAGTAATTTTTTCTTTAAAGAAATTTGGGGAAATTTCTAACTTAATACCTGCTCCATCTCCCGATTTTCCGTCTGCGTCAACTGCGCCTCTATGCCAAACTGATTTGAGGGCTTCAATTCCATAGTCCACTATTTCTCTACTTTTTTTACCATTTGTCGAAGCCACTAATCCAACACCACAGGCATCGTGCTCCATTGAAGGATCATAAATATTATTTTTAATTAAAAAATTTAGATTCTTTTTATAGTTTTTCATTAAGCGGCGTAATATTCCTTTTTATTCTTTCTTTTTTGTAGAATATAATTCTCAATTTGAGATGCAGCATCTCTTCCATCTCTAATTGCCCAAACCACAAGGGAAGCTCCTCTAACAATATCACCAGCGGCAAAAACTCCGTCAATATTTGTTTGCATAGTTTTTAAATCAATTTTTATTGTGCCCCATTTAGAAACTGCAAGTTCATTTGAATTAAACAATTTTGGTAAATCTTCAGGATCAAATCCTAAAGACTTTATTACTAAATTTGTAGAAATTTTAAATTCGTTTCCTTTTTCAATTACTGGTTTTCTTCGACCAGTATAATCAGGTTCACCTAATTTCATTTTACTTACCTCTATTTCAGAAACATTTTCTTGACCAATAAATTTTTTTGGACTTGTTAACCAAATAAAATTGACTCCTTCTTCTTCTGCATTAGCTACCTCTCTTGCAGATCCTGGCATATTTTCTTTATCTCTCCTATATAAACATTTTACTGATTTTGCTTTTTGACGAACAGCTGTTCGTACACAATCCATAGCAGTGTCACCGCCTCCAATTACTACTACATCTTTTCCTTCTGCATTTAAAGTTCCGTTATCAAATAATTTAACTTTATCTCCTAATCCCTTTTTGTTCGATGCAGTTAGAAAATCCATCGCAGGAAATATATTTTTTAAGTTTGAACCTGGTATCTCAATTTCTCTTGGTTTATAAACACCTGTTGCTATTAAAACAGCATCGTGTTTTTTTTTTATCTCCTCCAAAGTTTTATCTTTACCAACTTCAAAATTTTGAACAAAATTTATTCCACTCTTCTTTAAAAGTTTTGTTCTTCTCAATACAACGGATTTTTCAAGTTTAAAATTCGGTATTCCGTAAATTAACAATCCTCCCGGCCTATCGTATCTATCATAAATAGTAATTTTAAATCCTAATTTCCTAAGCTCTTCAGCACACGCTAAACCAGCTGGTCCTGCACCTATGATTCCAACGGACTCTTTCATTTCTCTTTGAATATTAATTGGTTTTACCCAACCTTTTTCCCAAGCAGTGTCAGTAATATATTTTTCTACCGAACCAATTGTAACCGTTCCGTGTCCAGATTGTTCTATCACGCAATTTCCCTCACACAATCTATCTTGTGGGCATATTCTTCCACACACTTCCGGCATATTATTTGTGCTTTGTGCTAAATCGTAAGCTTCTTTTAATCTTCCTTCTGCCGTGAGTTTTAACCAATCTGGAATATTATTATGAAGAGGACAATGAACTTGACAAAAGGGAACGCCGCATTGAGAACATCGACTTGATTGTTCTTTTGCTTTTTCATTTATAAATTCATCGTATATTTCTTGGAAATCCCCCTTCCGCTTATTTGTGGAACGCTTGTTGGGCGACTGTTGAGATATATCAACAAATTTTAACATTTTTTCTTTAGCCATAGCTCGTGATAAATACTAAAAAATAACCTAAAAAAAAAGGATAAATAGGTCATAAACTATTACCTATTATTCAGAAAACTCCCATTTTTTAAACTTATCCTGTGCATATCAGCTATGCATTCACGTATGCCTATAAAAAAACAATCATTAAGTATAAAATTTAATTGTGATCGAAATAATACTTTTGTCTTTTATACAAGGTTTGACAGAATTCATTCCAGTCAGCTCTTCATCACATTTAATTTTGGTATCTGAATATCTAAATTTTGATAATAAAAATTTATCTATAGATGTAAGTCTTCATATTGGTTCTTTCTTTGCTGTTTTATTTTATTTTAAAAAAGAAGTTTTAAATTTTATAAAATATAAAGAATTATTTTTAAAAATTCTCGTATCATCTATCCCAGTCATAATTCTAGGTTTTATACTTGTAAAATCAAATGCAATCGATGCTCTAAGGGATGTTAGAATTATTGGACTCACAACTATCATCTTTGGTCTTTTGCTTTTTTTTAGTGATAGGCTCGAGACTAAAAAGGATATGAATAAAAATTTTGATTATAAATCTGCTATCATTATCGGCATTCTACAAATTTTATCTTTAATTCCCGGGGTAAGTCGATCTGGAATTTCGATTACCGCCGCTAGATTTTTAAATTTTAAAAGATCAGACTCAGCTAAAATTTCATTTTTATTGTCTTTACCAACTCTTGCTGCAGTGAGTATCTACGGTTTAAAAAATATCTTTTTATCTGAAAATTTAAATTATTCAACAATAAATTTAATTGCAATACTTCTTTC
>CACKRM010000013.1 GCA_902602655.1 uncultured Pelagibacteraceae bacterium | reverse complement strand
GTCAAGTTGTTTTAATTCAAGTTTTAAAAGAAGAACGAGGTCAAAAAGGCGCTGCTCTTACAACCTTTATATCATTAGCTGGAAAATACATAGTCTTAATGCCTAATACTGCTAAGGGTGGTGGAATTTCTAGAAAAATTTTTAATAGTTCAGATAGAAATAAAATAAGAAAAATTTTAAATGATATTGATATACCTAAAGTTATGGGTGTTATTGTAAGAACAGCTGGAGCCAATAAAACAAAAAATGAAATAGAAAAAGATTTACAGAATACGCTAGCAACATGGGATCAGATTAAAAATAAAGCAGTCGAATCAAACTCACCTGCTTTAATTTATGAAGAAGGTGACGTAATTAAAAGAGCTATAAGAGATATTTATGACAACGAAACTAAAAATATTTTTGTAGATGGCAATGAGGGTTATCAAAAAGCTAAATCGTTTATGAAAGAGCTTCTTCCCAAAAGTGTAAAATTTGTAAAAAAATATAGAGGTAAAATACCTTTGTTTCATAACTCAGGAATAGAAAAAGATTTAACTGGTATTTTTGAACCAGTAGTAAAATTAAAATCAGGGGGATATATTGTTATTAATCCTACTGAAGCCCTAGTATCAATTGATATAAACTCAGGTCAATCTACTAAAGCAATTAATATTGAAAAAACTGCCCTTAACACCAACATAGAAGCCGCTGAAGAAATTAGCAGACAAATTAAAATTAGAGATCTTTCGGGTCTTATAGTCATAGATTTTATAGACATGATGAATTTTTATAATAGGAGAATGGTCGAAAAAAAAATGAGAGAAAGTATTCGAAAGGATAGAGCTAGAATTCAAATTGGAAAAATAAGTAATTTTGGACTTTTAGAAATGACTAGACAACGTTTAAGAGAAGGTTCAATCAAATGGGAAACGAATTTGTCAATGGAATCTTTCTCATTAAAAATTATTAAAAAGATTGAAATGCTCGCTTTCACAAATAAGATTAAACATATAGACGCTTATGTCCCTGAAAAAATAAAACTATATATTGAAAATTTACTCCAGAAAGAGATAGATTATTTTCAAAAAAAATATTCTTATAAAATTAATTTCTTAGCAGATCCTGAATTAATGGTTCCTGAATACAAAATAAATTTACTTAATAAAAATAAAAAAATTGTTAGTAAAGTTGAAAATGTAAATAAAATAATATTATCAAAAAATCGGCTTGATAAAAGTAAAAATAATTTTTCTAATACTAAATTAAATTTTATAGAAAAAAATGAAAAATCCAAAAAGAAAACACCAATTAAAAAGAGAAATAAAACTCCAAGAACTCTTTGGGTGAGAAAAAAAAAATAACTTAAATTAGTCCTTTTATAGGGCTGCTAGGAGTGGCGAAATAATTTTTTTTCATTCTGCCAGCTAAAAAGGATTGTCTTCCAGATAAAACCGCATTCTTAAATGATTTTGCCATTAAAATAGGATTTTTTGCTTTAGCTATTGCACTGTTAATTAAAACCCCATCACACCCCATTTCCATTGCTATAGTAGCATCAGATGCTGTTCCTATCCCTGCATCAACTATGACAGGAACCTTAGATTTTTTAATTATCAGAGATAAATTAATTTTGTTTTGTATACCAAGTCCGGAACCTATAGGTGAAGCAAGAGGCATTATAGCTGAGGCCCCAATATCTTCTAATTTTTTTGCTAATAAAGGATCGTCTGTACAATAAACTAAAACTTTGAAGCCTTCCTTAACTAAAGTCTTTGTCGACTTTAGTGTTTCTATCATGTTTGGAAATAAAGTTTTTTTATCACCTAAAACTTCTAGTTTAACCATTTTCCATCCTCCCATCTCTCTAGCAAGTCTTAGTGTTCTTAAAGCCTCTTCTGAGTTGAAACAACCAGCAGTGTTTGGTAAATATTTAATTTTTTTTGGATCAAGATAATCCATAAGAACAGGTTTTTTTTTATCTAAAATATTAACTCTTCTTACAGCAACTGTTACCATGTCCGCACCGGAAGCTTTAATTGCAGCAGCTGTTTCTTTAAAGTTTTTATACTTCCCAGTTCCAACAATAAGCCTAGATTTTAATATTGTATTTGCAATTTTAAGTTTATCGTTTTTCAATAATTACCCGCCTCCAATAAAATGCACTATTTCAATTTTATCATTACTTTTTAAGAATGTTTTCTCATACTTATGCTTATTTAGAATTGTACCGTTTAATTCTACAGCGATCTTCTTTCTGTCTAAATTATACTTTTTTAACAGATCAAATACTGAAAACTTTTGTTTTATTGAAACTTTTTTACCATTTAATTGTATTTTTGCCATATTTAAGTTAACTATTTATTTTATATCATAAAAATGAAGCATAAAATTACTGTTATTAACGGACCTAATCTTAACCTTTTAGGAGAAAGAGAAAAGGAAAAATACGGAAACCTCTCTCTTAAAGATATCGAAGAACAGTGTAAAAAATATGCTGCGACAAATGAAATAGACTTGTCATTTGTACAATCTAATATTGAGGGTGAAATAGTTGAATTGATCCAAAATTGTAGAAACAAATCCTCAGGCTTAATAATAAATGCAGCGGGGTATACTCACACTTCAGTTTCAATTTTAGACGCTTTAAAGGTCTTAAAAGTACCAATAATAGAATTACATATAACTAATATTTACAACAGAGAAGATTTCAGGCATAAATCTCTAATAAGTAAAGCTGCACACGGTATTATTTGTGGTTTTGGAGCTGATGGTTATATTATGGCTTTAAAAGCAATGAAAGATATTTTGATTAAATGAAAGTAGATAAAAAACTAATAAAAGAACTAGTAGAATATTTGGAAGAATTCAAGTTAACAGAGCTTGAATATCAAGATGGGGAAAAAAAAATTAAAGTTTCTAAAGGATCTAAGACAACATTAGAATCATCAAAAGGAAGCACGGTCATTCCAAGCAATAAAGCTGTTTTGAGCAGTGAAGAAGAGGAAGGAATTCGAATAAAGTCTCCAATAATAGGAACTGCTTATTTGGCACCCGAACCGGGAGGAAAAAAATTTGCTGAAGTTGGTGACAAAATTAAAAAAGGTCAAACTATTATGATAGTAGAAGCAATGAAAACAATGAATCATGTTGCTTCAACAAATGATGGTATTGTAAAAAAAGTCTTAGTAAATGACGGTCAGCCTGTAGAGTTTGGTCAAACACTAGTAATTTTAAAATAGGTATAATGTTCAAAAAAGTTTTGATTGCTAACAGAGGTGAAATAGCTGTTAGGGTTATTAGAGCCTGTAAAGAGTGGGGAGTCTCAACCGTTGCTGTTCATTCAGATGTTGACTCTGATGCAATGCATGTAAGATTGGCCGACGAAAGTGTTTGTATTGGTTCGCATCAACCACAAAACAGTTATTTGAATATCTCTTCTTTAATGTCAGCAGTTGATTTGACGGGTGCAGAAGCAATACATCCTGGATATGGATTTTTATCTGAAAATGCAAAATTTGCTGATGTAGTTACTAAACATGGTATTAAATTTATAGGTCCTAGCTCGGATTTGATTAGTAAGATGGGAGATAAAATAGAAGCAAAAAGAATTGCAAAAAAAAATGGTTTACCAGTTATTGAAGGTTCAGAGGGTGCTGTAAAATCTTATCAAGACGCAAAAAAAATATGTTCAGATATAGGTTACCCAGTTTTAATTAAAGCTGCGGGTGGTGGTGGTGGAAAAGGAATGAAGATTGTTGAGAAAGAAAACCAATTGGAAGAGTTGTTTTCTACAGCTAAATCAGAAGCACAAAAATATTTTGGTAATGATGAACTTTATATTGAAAAATATTTTAAAAATCCAAGACATATAGAAGTTCAAATAATGTCAGGCAAAAATAGAACAGTACACCTAGGTGAAAGAGATTGCTCTGTTCAAAGGCGACACCAAAAATTGATAGAAGAAACACCTAGTCCAGTTTTGACTGATCAAGAAAGAGAAGATTTACTATCCAAGACAGTAAAAATGGTAGAGAAAATTGGATACGAGGGAGCTGGAACTGTAGAATTTATTTATGAAAAGGGAAAATTTTATTTCCTTGAAATGAATACAAGGGTTCAAGTTGAGCATCCTGTAACTGAAGTCCAAACAGGAATTGATATTGTAAAAGAACAAATGTGGATTGCTTTTTCTGGCGATACCGCTTTAAAACAAAGTGATATTGACCCTAGAGGACATTCAATTGAATGTCGAATAAATGCTGAAGATCCTGCAAAAGATTTTCAGCCTAGTCCAGGTACTATAAAAGTTTGTCATCAACCTTCGGGATTTAGAACGAGAGTGGATGGTTCTATTTTTCAAGGTTGCAAGATAACTCCTTATTATGACAGCTTAATTGCTAAAGTGATTTGCAAAGGAAGAAATAGAACCGAAGCTATTCAAAGAACATTGAGATCATTAGATGAATTTGTAATTGAGGGAATTACTACAACAGTAGGTTTGCACAAAAAAATACTTAATCACAAAAAATTTATAAATTCTGATTTCGACACTAATTGGATGAGTAAGGAAAAATTTTTTTAAACATTTTCACATCCTACTAACCATAGATCATAAACAGGATGATCAATTGGTCTAAGAGATGGACTCGATGAAAATGTCCATCCATTAAAAACAAAAACTTTCTCATCTTGATTGTCTGATAAATCTTTGACTTGAATGTATGCTGCTTCACCAACTTTATTATTTGAATTAATTTTTCCACACTTTATAGCTTTTATTTGTAGCAAGCCAAATTTTCTTGTTTCTCCAATTTTTATTTTAATTTCTGTTGTTTTTGCAGTTATCTTATCCAAACCTAAAATATTGACTGTAATTTGATTTGAAATTTTTTTCTTTTTGTTTTTTTCTTTAATTTCATAAGTTTTATTTGTACTCTCATTTTTTTCATCAAGATCTATATCTTCATAACTTGGTTCAAGGTTTTCCAAGTTAATCAGTGGAACAGTTGAAATCTCATCTAAAGCTAAAGCAGATAAATTTATAAAAAATATCAGAATAAAAAAAAAAATAATTTCTTCAATTTTTCCAGATTTCATATTTTTTTTTTTGTTTTTTTGAAATTTTATTAGGTTTGTAAGATTTTTCAGTTCCAGTTTGATTTTCCTCATGTTGTTTTTGCCACGAAAATTTCTTTAAATTGTCTTTTGGAATTTCATTGATTGTATGGTGCATCCAAAGATACCAATCAGATGTGATTCTAGACGCTTCAATATTTTTTGCATAAATAACCCATCTTTCATCTTTTTTGCTCTTATAGTATTTGTTCCCGAATTCATCTTTACCTACGTACTTTCCAAAAAACAAAGTTTTTAGAAAAGTTCCAAATGTTTGCCTGTGCCACCAAATAAATATTTGCTTTGGGTTTATCATAATTTTAAAATTTTAAATCCACACACTTAATAAGTGTATAATAATATTATAGACAGTAAATAAAATTAATATATATCTAAATTAAGGCAATTTTCAAAAAATCTTATGAAAAAATTTATTGTTGAAACATATTATACATGCACATTTAAAACTATTCATACTCTAAACGAGCTAAATGAGAGTGAGATGTCAAAAATTGATTCGCGGAATGACGGAGAAGTAGAGGTTGTTGATGTTAAACTTAATAATAGAAAAACTAGAAAAGTAGGAGATAAGAATTTTAAAGATGAAAATAAAGATTTTGTTAACGATAAAAAATTAAATAAAATTGAAACAGTTGTAGAAAAAAACATTATTAATAAGAGTAAAAATAACCAAACTGGAATTCCAAAAAAAATTAAAAATCAGATAAGCCAAAGATTTAAAATGCCTGACCGTAGAAAGGGCTACATACAAAAAGTTTCTATCGGAGACCACAAAGTTTATCTACATACAGGAGAATATAATGATGGAAGAATCGGAGAAATATTTATAGATACCAATAAAGAAGGTGAGTTGGTTAAAGCTTTAATGAACAATTTTGCCATAGCCATTTCTTTAGGGTTACAGTATGGAGTTCCGCTAGATGAATTTGTTGATGCTTTTATAGATACGAAATTTGAGCCTTCCGGCAAAGTTGAGGGTAATGATAGAATTTTAAGTGCTACATCAATTTTGGATTATGTTTTTAGAGAGCTAGCAATATCATACCTTGGAAAAGAAGATTTGGCTCATACACCATCAATAGCAAACACATCACAGCCAGAAAATATTGGTGAAGATGATAAATTTTTGAAAATCGTAAAAAATATCACTTCAAAAGGGTTTGTGAGAAGCAATTATGAGGAAAAATTGGTGGATTTAAGCGATATAAGAATTAACTTAAAAACTAAGAATTAGTTTTTTTATTTATTTTTATATTTAACTCTTTGAGCTGTTTGTCATTTATTTCTGAAGGAGCTCCCATTAACAAATCTTGAGCATTTTGGTTTAATGGAAATAAAGTTACCTCTCTGATATTTATTTCGTCCGCTAAAAGCATTACTATTCTATCTATACCAGGAGCCATACCACCATGAGGAGGCGCGCCATAACTTAAAGCATTTATCATTCCTGAAAAGTCTTTTCTGACTTTTTCTTCTGAGTAGCCAACCTTGCTAAAAACTTTTAACAAATAATCAGTTTTATGATTCCTTATTGCTCCAGATGAAATTTCATAACCATTACAGACTAAATCATACTGATGAGCTAAAATTTTAAGTGGATCAGTTTTTTCAAATTCTTTTATATTTATTTGAGGCATCGAAAAAGGATTGTGACTAAAGTCAATTTTTTTTTCTTTTTCATCATAATGATACATAGGAAAATCTACTATCCAACAAAAATTAAAAACACTTTTGTCTATAAGATTTAGCTCTGAAGCTATCTTCTGTCTTGCAACGCATGAGATCTTTAAGGCTTCTTCGGTATTATTACAAACAAAAAAAACTGAGTCTTTTTCTGAAATTTTACAAACCTTAATTAGTTCAGATACTGATTTATCAGAAAAAAACTTGGCAATCGGACCTTTACCACTGATTTTTCCGTTACTTTTTTCAAATGTTATATAAGCCATTCCACTACTTCCTTCAGAAATTGCCCAATTATTTAGGTTGTCAAAAAAACTTCTTGGTTTTGAATTAGTGTTTGGAGCGGGTATTGCTTTTACAACACCACCTTTTTTAATAATATCTTTAAAAATTTTTAAACTTACTTCGTCAGAAGAAAAAATCTTAGTTACATCAACTAATTCAATAGGGTTTCTTAAGTCAGGTTTGTCAGTACCATACTTTTCAAGAGAATCTTGATATTTTATTCTTTTAAATGGTTTTTTGTTTACTTTTTTTCCTTTTCCAAATTCAGTAAATAAATCATAAAAAATTGGTTCTACTATATTGAACACATCTTCTTGTTCTACAAAAGACATTTCCATATCTAATTGGTAGTGCTCGCCTGGACTTCGGTCAGCTCTTCCGTCCTCATCCCTAAAGCAAGGAGCAATTTGAAAATACTTATCAAAACCTGAAGCCATTATCATTTGCTTGAATTGTTGTGGTGCTTGAGGGAGAGCATAAAATTTTCCTGGATGAACTCTACTAGGAACTAAAAAATCTCTAGCCCCTTCAGGACTTGAAGCAGTCAGAATTGGAGTTTGAAATTCCAAAAAATTCTTTTCAATCATTTTTTCTCGCAAGTAAGATAGTACTTTTGATCTCAGAACCATGTTTTCGTGCATTTCCTTTCTTCTCAAATCAATGAATCTATATTTTAATCTTATCTCTTCAGGATATTTTTGTTCTCCAAACACCGGCATTGGAAGTTCTTTAGCTTCAGAAAGTATTTCATAACTTTGAATTTTAATTTCAATTAAGCCTGTCTTTAATTCTTTGTTTTCAGTTTCTTTTGATCTTTTTAATACTTCACCTTCAATTAAGACTACTGACTCGGGTTTCAGGCTTTCTAAAATTTTAAAATTTTTATTTTTATTCTCAATAACACATTGAGTAATACCGAAATGATCTCTCAAATCTATAAAAAGTAAATTGCCGTGATCTCTTTTTCTGTGAATCCATCCAGATAATTTTACTTTTCTACCAATGTCTTTTTGGCCGAGTTGAGAACAATTATGCGATCTATATATGCTCATTTTTTTTTAATATCTTTTTAATTAAATTTATATTTATTGATTTTCCAGATGATAAAGACTCCTTATCAACGTTTTTGATAAACTTAAAAATTTTTTCATACGATCTATCTATATTTTTTAAAATGTATTCTAATATTTGCACATTAACTTTAATTTGTTTATCAGAAAAGGATTTAGTTATTATAACTCTTAATAAGTTGTCTGTTGGTAAATTTATTCCTAAAGTAATAAAGCTATTTAGTCTTGATTTTAGATCTTTTAATTTAGTTGTTGTTTTTTTAACTGAATTTACTGAATTTATCAAAACATACTGTCCGTCTTGCTTTGCTTGGTTAAGAATGGAATATAAGAGATTCTCACTAATATTATCTTCGTAATGATCAACTATTATACATTCTTTAATTTTTATTTTTTCTAGAGAATTATTGGTGATATCTTTTGGTTCAAGAATAATAGAATCAATTTTTTTTCTTAAAATATTTGCTAGATGAGTTTTCCCACAACCTTTTGGTCCAAAAATATTTATATTTTTATCAGGCCATTTGGGCCAACTTTCTATTAGTTTGTATGCTTCAAAGTTATTTGAGGAAACATAAAAGTCCTCTTTATAATAAGTTGTTTTAAAAGGGAACTGAAAAGTTAATTGATCCATTTAGTTTAAGCCAAGTTTCCATTCACTGTTTATAATATTTACTTTTATATCATTTTCCGTAAACTTATTTTTAATTTTGCTTATTTTTCCAAAATACTTAATTTTAACTTTGGCATATTTTTTTGTAAGTTCTAAAACTTGATAATTTTCAATTAAGTCAATTTTACTTAAAGTAGATGTAAGTGATAAAAGATCATTTTGATTTTTTATTCTAAAATAGATATTTAAAAAAGATGGTGTTCTTACATCAATTAAGTTTTGTGATTTCCAAATCTCTTCAATTTCTGCTTTTACTGTCTCTATAATAAATTTTTTCTTATCATCTTCTTTAAAAAAATTAGTCTGATAACTATAATTTTTTATTATATCATTGCCTGAAACTTGTGCTTTTAAAAAAATATCAGTTTTATTTTTTAACGATGATATTGCTAGAAATATTGTATCTTTGATTTCATAACTAGAGAAAAAATTTTTAAGCTCTAGTGACTCTAGTTTATCTTTGTTATTAATAATAAATTGTATATCTTCTAGATTTTCTGTGGGTAAAATATAATTAATAAACTCGTCCTGTTTTTTATATTTTTCATTATTCCAATTGTTAAAAAAATAATTATTTGAATAAATAAAGTATTTATCATCTTTAATTAATATAGGTAAAATAATTACATCTGTTTTAGAGACATCAGCATACAAAATATTTTTTTTATAAAAAAATTCATTTATTTTAACTCTATCAAATGACAAGTTTACCAAAGTCTTTTCGCCATTTGTGTTCTCTTTTTTTTCGATAATTTGGTATGATGAAATCATTTTTTTAATTTCTTTAAGGCTAAGATTTGAAACTGCCTCCAAATATTTTTTTTGTAATATTTTCTGCATTAATTGGTCAAATCCCTTTTTAATTGAAGTATTTAATAATTTTTCCCTATTTTGATCATTTAGATTATTCAATTCAATATTATCAACATCAAAAATGTTAGTGTTTGAAAAAACATTTCCAGTTTGAATTAAAAATATTAATATAACGGTAATAAATACTTTAATCATTGCATAATAATTATCATTTTATTAATGAAAAAAACAAAAAATAGTTACAAATCGAGTGGGGTTAATATTGCTGTTGCAAATAAATTTGTAAAACATATACATAAAATTTCAAAAAAAAATGTCAGAAAAAAGAATAAAAGATCAAATTTTGATAATATAGGTGCGTTTGGCTCAACTTTTGATATCAGCAGAATTAAAATTAAAGATCCCCTTATAGTCTCCAGCACAGATGGAGTTGGGACCAAAATTGAACTTGCAAATAAATTTAAAAAATTTGATACAATTGGCATAGATTTAGTTGCTATGTGTGTAAATGATTTAATTGTTCAAGGCGCTCAACCTCTATTCTTTTTAGACTACATTGCAGTTAAAAAAATAGAATTGAAAAAAGTAAAACTAATTTTAAAAGGTATTCTTAAAGGGTGTAAGCTATCTAACTGTGAACTTATTGGAGGAGAGACTGCAGAAATGCCAGGAGTATATAATGATAATAAGTTTGACCTTGCGGGCTTTTCTGTTGGAATAGTTTCAAAAAAAAAAATATTAAACAAAACTAAAGTAAAAAATAATGATGTTATAATTGCAATTCCATCAAATGGAATTCACTCAAATGGGTATTCTTTAGTAAGATCTTTGTTAAAAAAAAACAAAAAAGATTTTAGAAATTTAAAAAAAGAACTACTAAAACCGACAAAAATTTACACAAAAGAAATTTTAAATTTGACAAAAAAAAATTTGATTAATTCTGCTGCCCATATAACAGGTGGCGGTCTCATTGAAAATATCATTCGTTCTGTTCCAAAAAATCTAGACGTAAATATTGATTTGTCAAAAATTAAAACGAAAAAAATTTTTAACTGGATTAAAAAACAAAAAATTTCTGACAAAGAAATGCTTAAAACTTTTAATTGTGGAGTTGGTTTTTGTTTAATAATGAATAAAAAAAATGTAAAAAAAATTTTTAAATTTTTTTCGAATGAGTTTAAACCATATTATATAGGGTATGTTTCTAAAGGTAACAACAAATTAAATCTTTCAAATAAAATAAAATGGTAAAAAAAAAAGCTTGCGTGTTTATTTCAGGAGCTGGGACTAACTTAAAAGCAATAATAAACAGTTCAAGATCATATAATTTTCCAATAAATGTAAGTTTGGTAATTTCTAATAATAAGAATGCCAAAGGTCTTATTTTAGCAAAAAAATTTGCTATTCCATTTAAAGTTTTCAACTCAAAGGAATATTTTTTTGAAAAAAAAATTTTGAAAGAAATTAAAGACAAAAAAATTTCTTTAATTTGTTTGGCTGGTTATATGAAAATTTTATCAAAAAACTTTATTAAAAATTTTAAAGGAAAAATTGTTAATATTCATCCATCTCTTTTACCTAAATATAAAGGCATTGATACTTTTAAAAGAATGTTAAAAAATAAAGAAATTAATGCTGGATCAACAGTTCACTATGTTAATGAAAAACTAGATTCGGGAAAAGTTATATTAAAAAAGTCAATTTCTATCGAAAAAACGGACAATGAAATAACTCTAAAAAAAAAGGTTCAGAGCATCGAATACTTAATTTTTTCTGAAGCGATAAGAAAAATTTATTTAAAGAATTAGCTTAGAAAAAAAACTTAATTTCCTTTTTAGCATTTTCAACTGAGTCTGAACCATGAACAGAATTTTTGTCTATTGAAATCCCATATAGCTTTCTTATAGTACCTTCTATAGCGTCCTTTGGATTGGTAGCGCCCATAATTTTTCTATTTTCTAAAATTGCATTTTCACCTTCTAAAACCATTACAAATATTGGTCCAGATGATAGATAATTACAAAGCTGTTCATAAAAGGGTTTGGACTGGTGAACTTTATAAAATTCCGCAGCTTCATCTTTATTAATATGGAGTTTTTTTTCGTTAACAATTTTTAGATTGTTTTTAATAAATATATTTTTTATTTCCTCTACTAAGCCTCTTTCAACTGCATCAGGTTTTATTATTGATAGAGTTTGTTCCACTTTATTCGTAATCTTTTTCTATTAGCTGGTTTAATAATCTTACTCCAAAACCAGTTGCGCCTCCAGAATTTAAAGCGCCACCATATTTTGAAAAGGCCATACCAGCGATATCTAAATGCGCCCATGGAGTTTTATTTAAAATAAATCTTTGTAAAAATTGAGCAGCAGTTGTCGAGCCTGCTCCACCAACATAGTTAATATTTTGCATATCAGCATTTTTAGAATTTATAAGTTTGTCATAATTTTTATGAAGAGGCATTCTCCATAGTTTCTCCTCAACCTTTTCACCAGCATTTAAAATTTGTTTAGATAATTTATCATCATTAGAAAAGAGTCCAGCATATTCTGATCCTAAGGAAACTATGATTGCTCCTGTTAAGGTTGCTAAATCAATCATAAATTTTGGTTTGAATTTTTTTTCAGTAAAAGTTAATGCGTCTGCTAAAACTAATCGACCTTCTGCATCTGTATTTAATATTTCTATAGTTTTACCACTATAAGATTTAACAATATCACCGGGTCTTTGCGCTACTCCACTTACCATATTCTCCACGAGGCCTACTACACCGACAGCATTGATTTTTGCTTTTCTTATGGCCAAGCTCTTCATTAAACCAACTACAGCGGCAGAGCCGGCCATATCATAGGTCATGTCTTCCATAAATCTTGCAGGTTTTAATGAATAACCACCAGTATCAAAAGTAACTCCTTTTCCAACAAATGCTAATGGCTTAGAATTATTTTTCGCTCCATTCCATTCCATTGTTACGAGGTATGAACCTCTGACGCTCCCCATCCCTACACCAAGTAAAGCATGCATACCAAGTTTTTTTAATTTTTTTTCATCGTAGACATTAACTTTTAAACCATCTTTTCTAAGAGAGTTTATTCTTTTAGCATATTCATCTGGATGTAAAACGTTACCTGGCTCTGAGACTAAGTCTCTAGCATAAAATGTTCCTTCTTCTAAAGCTCTAAACTTTAATTGGTTTTGAACGGATGGTTTGTTTTTATTTCCAGCTATATTTATAGAAATAAGTCTTGATTCTTTTTTAGACTTATATTTTTTAAATTCATAAGATTTTAATTTTAGTCCATGAAGAAAGTGGGCTAAAAAATTATCATATTTACCTACTATACTATCAGAAACTACAAAGTATTCACTATTCTTTCCATAATTTATACGCTTATAAAATTCTGCTCCTAAATTTTCTATATCTGAGCTCTTTAGATTATTTTTAATTGATATTAAAACTATTTTTTTTTTTGAATTTACCTCAAAAACAAATAGATTTTTTTTTAAATCACTTGTTTTTAATAAATCACTTATGTAAGAAAATTCAGAATTGGAAAGATTTTTTTTTAAACCACTAATATTAAATTTATCATTAGAAAATAAAACTAGATTAGCCGAGGATTTACTAATTGTTTTTTTTGAATAGTTAATTTTTATAGACATAATTTTTTAGTTACTTTCCAAATTGAGCTGAAAGGTATATATGACCAAATATGCAAGAATTCAATGGAAAATTTATCATTTTTAAACCTAAGATTGAATTTTCTGTATAGTTGTTTTAATAATTATATACATCAAAATTATATGCTTAAAAACAAAATTTATAAATACTTTTTTACAGAAATTTTTAAATCATTTATTACAATTTTGTTTGCTTTATCGGCCATTGCATGGACTGTAAGGGCAGTAAACTTTCTTGATTTAGTGGTTGAAAATGGACACTCAATTTCAACTTATCTCTTTTTTTCATTTTTGAACATAACGAACATAATGACTAAATTTATACCCCTGTCCTTTCTATTAGCTTTAGCTCTATCTATAATAAAATTTGAAAAGCAAAATGAACTAATTGCTCTTTGGTCAATGGGGCTTAATAAAATAAAAGTGGCTAATTTATTTTTTTTAATTTCTTTTTTATTTTTATTAATACAACTGTGTTTTGCTACATTCATAACACCTTCTTCATTAAATAAATCTCGAGAATTAGTTCGGCAGTCTGATTTTGATTCAATTTCTTCAATCATTAAAGTAAATGATTTTAGTGATTCATTTAAAAACATAACCTTCTTTGTGGAAAAAAAAAATATGAATAATGAAATGGAAAATATATTTATTAGAGATGAGAGTGGTACATTTAAGAATATTGTAGCAGATAAAAATGAAGCAAGTAATACTACAATTCTTGCAAAAAAAGGTTATATAAATAATAAAAAATTAATTTTAATAGACGGAATAATTCAATCAGAAAATAAAGATGGAGAACTTAATGATGTAAATTTTAAAAAAACTGAGCTTTCAATATCATTACTTAAACCAAGAACTATCACTGCACCAAAAATGCAAGAGACAAGTACAATTACTCTTTTCAAATGTATTATACAAAAATCAGACAAAATTTTAAATTGCCCAAAACAAGACATGAAAAAAGATGTGGTGTCTACTATAGCAAGAAGAGTTGGTATGCCAATTTACATTCCTTTAGTTGCTCTGATATGTTCCTTTTTACTAATAGGGAATAAAGAGAAAAGAAATAAAGTTTTAAGAAGATATTTCTATATGTCTTTAGCATTCATCATGCTTGTTTTAGGTGAATTATTAGTTCGTTATTCCGGCTTTTCAAGATTACACACAATATCTTACTTTTTATTACCGATAATACTAATGCCATTTTTTTATATTTTATTATGGAGGAAAATAACTTTTGAAAAAAGATAATTATGTACAAAGTTATCAATAAATATTTAGTCTATGGTTTTTTAAAAACATTTTTAAATGTAACTCTTGTTGCGATTGCTCTAGGAGTAATTCTAAATTTATTTGAAGAAATTGAATTTTTCAAAAATTTAAACGCAAGCAATAAGCTACCTTACGTTCTTACGATGATGTTTATACCAAATTTAATAACAACAAAACTATTACCTTTTATAATTTTTATCTCTTCGATGTGGTATATTATTTCTATAAAGTCAAAAAAAGATTTGCTCTCGCTAAAAGTTTTTGGTTTTTCTAATTTAAAAATTATTGCCATCCTTTCAGTAACAGCTTTTTTGATAGGTTTAATTACAATTTTAGCAGTAAACCCTGTTACATCTGCAATGATAAAATCGTATGAAAAAACAAAAGCTCAATATTCAAAAGATATAGAACATCTTGTTACAATTAATAAAAACGGAGTTTGGATTAAAGAAAACCAAGGCAATAAATTGATGATAACTACCGCAAAGTCACTTAATGGAAATTATTTATCTGATGTTACAATATATATAATAGACAATAACAATAAAATTTCAGAAAGAATTGAGTCAAAAAGTGTAAATATAAGTAATTTTGACTGGGAAATTAAAAAAGTTAAAATTTATAAATTTGAAGATAGTGGAAAACCAATCTACGAGGAAAATTTAAGTATAAAATCAGTTTACAATGTTAAAAAGTTAAATGAACTTTACAAAAACCTCGATACTATTTCGTTTTTTGAACTTATAAACGAACAAGAAAAATTGATTGAAAAAGGCTATAACAAAGAGGCCCTTAATGAGAAACTTAACGTTTTCTTTTCTATTCCGCCTTTTTTAGCTTTAATGGTCGTGCTTGCCTCAATCTTTACCATTGGTTCTATAAACAAAGTACAGAACTTGTATTACGTTTTTGTGGCCATACTTTCTTGTGCTGTTATTTATTTTTTTAAGGACTTATCAATTGTTTTGGGTCAAACAAATAGGATCTCCTTAACGTTAGCTGTTTGGATGCCGGTATTAGCGATAGGTCTTTTTTGTTCAATTGGGATAATGCAAATAAATGAAAAATAATTTTTTTGTTTTGATATTGATTTTAATATTTACTTTAAGAAGTGGTCTTTCGCTATCTGAGGAATTAGAGATAAATTCTAAAAAAATAAAGGTTGATAATAATTCCAAAGCAGTTTTTTTAGACGGTGAAGTGTCTGCTTTTGATAAGAAAGGTAATAAGGTTTACTCTGAGTCAGCTGAATATTTTAAAGAAAAAGACTTGTTAAAAACTATTGGAAATACAGAAATTATTACTTCTGAGGATTTTAAATTAGAGGGAACAAACATAATTTTTGATAACAAAAATAAAATTATTTCTTCAAAAAATTCTTCAAGAGTAGTCGACAAAGATGGAAATCAAATTTTTATGGAAATGTTTGACTACTCTATAAATAAAAATATGTTTTTTTCAAAAGGAAATATAAAAATAATTGATAATAAAAAAAATGACTACAATTTTGCAGAAATATATATTGATGAAAAGAAAAGAAAAATAGTAGGCTCGGATATTAAAGTTTTTATAAATCAAAAAGAAATGAAGATTAATGAAGAAAACGAACCTAGGTTTTTTGCAAATAGTATGAGTATCACAAATAACAAAAATGAATTTGAAAAAGGTGTTTTTACTTATTGCAAAAATAGAGGCAAAGATAAATGTCCTCCTTGGATTTTACAATCAGAAAAGATTGAACACAACATGAGTAAAAAAACTATCTATTACCAAAATGCAATATTAAAGATTTATGATTTTCCAATATTTTATTTTCCTATATTTTCTCACCCTGACCCTACTGTTAAGAGAAGATCGGGATTCTTAGTCCCTTCTCTTAGTGACAGTTCAAGTATTGGGCCAGGGTTACAAGTTCCATATTTTTGGGCAATATCACATGATAAAGATCTCACTTTTTCCCCAAAAATTTATGGAAAAGAGAACCCTTTGCTTCTTGCAGAATACAGGCAAGATTTTAGAAATTCTTTCTTAATTACTGATATTGGATATTCAAAAGGATATAAAAAAACATCGGGAACAAAAACATCGGGTTCAAGAAATCATTTTTTTCTTAAATTTAATAAAAATTTTATTACTTCCTCTGAAAAAAGTAGTGAGTTAAATTTAGACTTACAAAGAGTGTCAAATGATACCTACTTAAAAATTCATGATGTTGAAACCTCATTAGTTGATAAAGATTTAAATATATTAGAAAATACTTTAGATTATAATTACCAAACAAATGACTCCTTTTTTGGATTAAACGTTAGTGCTTTTGAAGATCTTTCTATACAAAATAGAAATAGATTTGAATATCTCTTGCCTTATATTACTTACGAAAAGAATATTTTAAGTGACGAAAAATATGGATTTCTTGATTTTGTATCCAATTTTAGAGTCCGAAACTATGATGTAAATAAACAAACTGAATTTTTTGTAAATGATTTAAATTGGAAGTCAAAAAAGTGGATTAATAGTTTAGGAATTGAAAATCAGTTAATTGGTAAAGTAAAAAGTGTTAACTATAATGCTGATAATACCAAAGAATATAAAAATGATGACACAGTATCGGAAATTTCTGGTGTTATTGGATATCTAACAAAATTAGGTTTTTATAAAAATGATTTCACAAGAAATTTAAATCATTTATTAACCCCGAAACTATTAATTAGACACGCCCCTGGTCACATGAGGTCTATAGATCAAGGTAGGTTAAAATACTCTAATTTATTTGAGATTAATAAGACTAATGAATTAGACGTTATTGAAAGCGGTTTAAGTGCTACTATAGGATTTGAATACGAGAAAAATACGCTTAATGAGAAAGGTAGAATTGAAGACAAAGTATTTTCATTTTCTGCTGGACAAGTTATTAGTGAAAGAGAAAATAAAGATCTGCCATCAAAAACTTCATTAGATCAACGATTTTCAGATTTAGTTGGAAATGCTGAATTTAACTTTAACAAAAATTTCAGTTTCAATTATAACTTTGCTATAGATCAAAATTATCAAGAAATTAACTACAACGAGATTGCGGCAGATCTTGAAATGGAAAAAGCTAAATTTAATCTTGCTTATTTAGAAGAAAAAAACCATATAGGTAGTGAAGAATATATTAAAACTGGAATAGATATTGAGTTAAACAATTCAAATCAACTTTCATTTTCAACTAAAAGGAATCTGTTAACTAACTCTGCAGAATTTTACGACATGTCTTATGAATACATTAATGATTGTTTAAAAGCTGGCCTAGCTTATAGAAGAGAGTTTTACACTGATAGAGATATTGAGCCCGAAAATTCATTAATGTTTACAATTACAATAACTCCCTTTGGAGATATAAATAGTCCAAAGCTTAGCAGGTAATGAAAAAAAAAATATTTTTTATATTTTTGTTTTTAAACATTATTAACATAAACTACTGTTTAAGCAGCATTAATAATTCTATAATTGGAAAAGTTGGTAAGGAAATCATAACTCAATATGATCTAGAAAATGAGATAAAGACGATTTTATTTCTCGGAAGACAAAATCTAACTCAAGAAAATATAGACAAAGTAACAAAATTAGCAATGAACTCTATAGTAAGAAAACTTATAAAAAAAAATGAAATAGAAAAATACAAAATAACAAAATATAGTGAGCAGGATTTAGAAAATTATACATTAAATGTTTTGTCTCAATTAAATATTAAAAAAACAAACGCAAAAGAAATTTTTAAAAAAAACGGCATTGACTATCAAAAATTTATAGAAAATTATAAGATAGAACTTATGTGGAATACTCTAATTTACTCACTTTATAAAAACCAATTAACCGTTAATACTGTTCAAATTGAAAATGAACTTAATAAAGAATTGAAAGATAAAAGTAAATTTAAAGAATATAACCTTTCAGAAATTCAAATAATTCAGGGTCCAAATAAGGATGAGGTAAATAAATTAATAAATAATATTTATAATACTATTCAAAATGAAGGATTTGAAGAAGCAGTCACAAAATACAGCATTTCAAACTCAGCAGGAAATAATGGCAATATAGGTTGGTTTAGTGAAAGCTCTCTATCAAAAATTTATATTGAAAAAATTA
>CACKRM010000012.1 GCA_902602655.1 uncultured Pelagibacteraceae bacterium | reverse complement strand
TTATATTGGATGTGGGGACAGGATCAGGTTGTATTATATTATCTCTTTTAGAGGAGTTGAAATCAATTAGAGGAGTGGGAATTGATATTTCAAAAAAAGCGATAGAAATCGCAAAAAAAAATGCGAAAATGTATAAAAACTTCAAAAGAATTAAATTTTTAAATAGAGATATAAATCAAATTTACGACAAAAAATTTGATCTAATCATTTCTAATCCCCCATATATTTCCACCCATCAAATTAAAAATTTATCTGAGGATATTAAGAGGTATGAACCAAGAATAGCCCTTAATGGAGGAAACGATGGACTTGACGTAGTTAGAAAAGTTATCTACAAATCTAAATCAATCTTAAGAAAGAATGGTTTTCTTGCTCTTGAAATTGGTTTCGGGCAACATAACAAAGTTTCTCAAATTTTAAAGTTGAATGGTTTTATAGAAAAGATTTTAATAAAAGATTATCAAAAAAACGTTAGATGTATATTTAGTATAATAAAGCAATAAAAAATTTATGAATAATCCAAAAAGAAGATTTAGACCGAGACAGCAAAAAAATGGTTTTAAAAGAAGATCAAACTCTGGTCAGGTTAGTCATTTTTCTAATAATAACGGAAAGAGTTTTTCTAGAAATGGATCAATGAATAATCCTTTCGCCGTAGAGAAAGCTATCCAAAAATATCAACAACTTGCAAAAGATGCTTTAAGTGCAGGTGATCCAATTTTACATGAGAACTATTTACAACACGCTGATCATTTTAGCAGGAGATTGTATGAACTTAATCTTAGAAACAAACAAGATAATAAAGTTCAAGAAAAAAATGAAATGAGTAAGCAACAAAAAGAAAATTAAAATTTTATTTTTTAGATCTCAACTCAGATAACTTAACGTCAGTTTTAATTCTTTCTATCTCAAAGTTTTTTCTAGCATCTCCTTTCAATATCTTTCCAGAAGGTAGTTTTAATTTTTGTGAGTTTATGAACTTGCCGTTATATTTTACAGTGTAGTGTAAATGAGGTCCTGTAGACATCCCGGTATTACCGACATATCCTATAATTTGTCCTTGTCTAACTTTTTTTCCAACCTTGGTTGCGAATTTTGAAAGATGTCCATAACCAGTTGTATAAGAAGAGTTGTGTCTAATTCTTACACAGTTTCCTCCGTTACCACACCATCCAGCTGTAATAACTGTTCCACTACCAGAGGCCATTATGGGAGTACCTGTTGGTGCAGCAAAGTCCGTACCATTATGATGTTTTGTAAATCCTAAGATTGGATGTTTTCTATTTCCAAAACCTGATGAAAGTCTAGCACCATTAATCGGAGTTTTCATTAATGCTTTAACAATGCTTTTTCCGTTTATATCATAAAATCCAAATTCATTTTTATCTTTGAAACTATAAAGGTTAATTTCTTTATTGTTAACATACATCGATGCGTAAATAATTTTACCAGTATCTTTTACAACGTTATTGTCATCATGAAATCTTTCATAATAAATTTCAAACCAATCTCCCTTTCTTATATCTCTCTGAAAATCAATTTCAAAACCATAAATCCTTGCAAATTCAATTATAATATTTGGTTCTACACCTGCTTTTATTGCAGAACTGTAAAGGTTATCTTTAATTGAATTTTTTATAACCACTTCTTTTTTTGTTAGCCTAATTATATTTTTTGTAGCAATATATCCTGCATCTTCATCTTTCCTAACTGTAACTTTTAAAACATTTGAAATAGGATAAAAAATACTTACTACACTATTTTCTTTTTCAGAAGTTTTTTTAACAATTATTGAAACTTCTCTGCCAGCATAAATATTCATGAGTTTTTTTTCTTTTAGTTTATTAACTATTTGTTTAATTTCATTACTTTCAACATTGAAATTTCTAAGGATTTTTTCAATACTATCATTCGTTTTAATAGTGTATTTGTATTCAGTATATGGACTTTTTAAACTTTGTAGAAAAAAATTTTTAAAATTTTTAAACTCGTAAGAACCTACTAAATTCACTAATTTTTTTTCCTTCATCTCATTAGAGGTTTCAATTTGATTGGAAAAGAATATATAAATGAAAAAAAAAACCAAAAATGAAGTTAAATAAGTGACGTATTTTTTTATAGCAAATATGTTATTTTCGGGGTTTTTTTTAAGAGAAAAAAAGCTTAAAAATTTACCTAATTGATTGCTCACATCTCTAAACGTCATAGTTGTTTTCTATAAAAATAAATTGAGTTTTGCAACGATTCACCCTTAATTAAGCTCTATTTTACTGCTCTTTTTGGGCAATATACGTCTTGATTTATCCTATTTTTGTAATATAACCACGCTTCATACCAAATTGGTGTTTATTAAAAATTTACACCGCCATTGGTGTGTTCAAATTCACTTAATGAATTTTAGCTGTTTTAAATTGTAAATTTAAGAAGAGAAGTGTGGACGGTTAGGTTAATAAAGAAATTGTCGTACACACTTTAACGAAAAGTAACTTTAAGCTTGTCTTAAAGTTATTAAAGCTAGTGTGCGCCGTTATTAAACTTGAGAGTTTGATCATGGCTCAGAACGTACGCTGGCGGCACGCTTAACACATGCAAGTCGAACGAAGTAGCAATACTTAGTGGCAGACGGGTGAGTATAATGTGGGAATCTGCCTTTTGGTTTGGAATAACTCGGGGAAACTTGAGCTAATACCGGATAAGCCCTTACGGGGAAAGCTTTAGCGCCAAAAGATGAGCCCGCACTTGATTAGCTTGTTGGTGAGGTAATGGCTCACCAAGGCAATGATCAATAGCTGTTCTTAGAGGAAGACCAGCCACATTGGGACTGAGACACGGCCCAGACTCCTACGGGAGGCAGCAGTGGGGAATCTTGCACAATGGGGGAAACCCTGATGCAGCGATGCCGCGTGAGTGAAGAAGGCCTTTGGGTTGTAAAACTCTTTCGTCGGGGAAGAAAATGACTGTACCCGAATAAGAAGGTCCGGCTAACTTCGTGCCAGCAGCCGCGGTAATACGAAGGGACCTAGCGTAGTTCGGAATTACTGGGCTTAAAGAGCTCGTAGGTGGTTAAAAAAGTTGGTGGTGAAATCCCAAGGCTTAACCTTGGAACTGCCATCAAAACTTTTTAGCTAGAGTGTGATAGAGGAAAGTGGAATTTCTAGTGTAGAGGTGAAATTCGTAGATATTAGAAAGAACACCAAAAGCGAAGGCAACTTTCTGGGTCACTACTGACACTGAGGAGCGAAAGCATGGGTAGCGAAGAGGATTAGATACCCTCGTAGTCCATGCTGTAAACGATGTGTGCTAGACGTTGGGAATATATTTTTCAGTGTCGCAGCGAAAGCATTAAGCACACCGCCTGGGGAGTACGACCGCAAGGTTAAAACTCAAATGAATTGACGGGGACCCGCACAAGCAGTGGAGCATGTGGTTTAATTCGAAGATACGCGCAGAACCTTACCAACACTTGACATGTTCGTCGCGAGCCTAAGAGATTAGGCTTTTCATTTAGTTGGACGAAACACAGGTGCTGCATGGCTGTCGTCAGCTCGTGTCGTGAGATGTTGGGTTAAGTCCCGCAACGAGCGCAACCCCTACTTTTAGTTGCCACCATTTAGTTGGGCACTTTAAAAGAACTGCCAGTGATAAGCTGGAGGAAGGTGGGGATGACGTCAAGTCCTCATGGCCCTTACGTGTTGGGCTACACACGTGCTACAATGATACTTACAATGGGAAGCGAAGAGGCGACTCCTAGCCAATCCCAAAAACGTATCTCAGTTCGGATTGTACTCTGTAACTCGAGTGCATGAAGCTGGAATTGCTAGTAATCGCGGATCAGCGCGCCGCGGTGAATACGTTCCCGGGTCTTGTACACACCGCCCGTCACACCATGGAAGTTGGTTACACCTTAAGGCAAAGCCTAAAAACTTTGACTACGGTACGATCAGCGACTGGGGTGAAGTCGTAACAAGGTAGCCGTAGGGGAACCTGCGGCTGGATCACCTCCTTTCTAAGGATGACCAAAAATTTCATTTGGTCAAAAAAAATTAGTTAATGTGACCGTCCTCATTTCTCTTCTTAAAATAAAGTGTCTCATAAACGCATAGGGGCCGGTAGCTCAGGTGGTTAGAGCGCACCCCTGATAAGGGTGAGGTCGGACGTTCGAGTCGTCCTCGGCCCACCAACATTCACGGGGGATTAGCTCAGCTGGGAGAGCGCCTGATTTGCATTCAGGAGGTCAGCGGTTCGATCCCGCTATCCTCCACCAATTTTGACACTTTTAGCTTTTTTAAATCGTAAATATTATATCAATATCTATATCCGATTGTTCGAATAGATGAACAATCATGAATGTTCGAATAGATGAACATTCCAACAAAAATTTAATTAATACAGAAAATTTTTTTCTGTGCATAAATCAAGCGTTTAAGGGCGTATGGCGGATGCCTAGGCACTAAAAGGCGATGAAGGACGTGGTATACTGCGATAAGTTTTGGGGAGCTGTATGCAGGCTTTGATCCAAAAATTTCCGAATGGGAGAACCCAACTCTTTATGAGTTACTTTGTATTGAATACATAGATACAAAGAGCAAACCCGGAGAACTGAAACATCTAAGTAACCGGAGGAAAAGAAATCAATTGAGATTCCGTTAGTAGTGGCGAGCGAAAGCGGAATAGGCCAGTAACAAAGTTAAGATAATTTGAATAGTTTGGAAAAACTAACCATAGAGGGTGATAGTCCCGTAAAAGTAATGCTTATCTTTGTTCTTGAGTAGAGCGGGACACGTGAAATCTTGTTTGAATATAGGGGGACCACCCTCTAAGCCTAAATACTTTTTAGTGACCGATAGTGAACTAGTACCGTGAGGGAAAGGTGAAAAGAACCCCTATTAGGGGAGTGAAATAGAACCTGAAACCGTATGCCTACAAACAGTCGAAGCTCTTTTTAGAGTGACGGCGTACCTTTTGTATAATGGGTCAGTGACTTAATTTATCCAGCAAGCTTAAGCCGATAAGGTGTAGGCGTAGCGAAAGCGAGTCTTAAATGGGCGAACAGTTGTATGAATTAGACCCGAAAACGAATGAGCTTACCATGAGCAGGTTGAAAGCAGGGTAACACTTGCCGGAGGACCGAACCAGTTGACGTTGAAAAGTCTTTGGATGATTTGTGGTAAGGGGTGAAAGGCCAACCAAATTCGTAGATAGCTGGTTTTCCGCGAAAACTATTTAGGTAGTGCGTTGAATAAACATATGTTTGGAGGTAGAGCACTAAACGGGCTAGGGGAGAGAAATCTTTACCAAACCTGATAAAACTCCGAATGCCAAACATACTTCCTCAACAGACAGACTGTGGGTGCTAAGGTCCATGGTCGAGAGGGGAACAGCCCAGATCACCAGATAAGGTCCCTAAATCATGATTAAGTGTGAAAGGATGTGGAGATTCCTAAACAGCCGGGAGGTTGGCTTAGAAGCAGCCATCCTTTAAAGATAGCGTAACAGCTCACCGGTCTAATAGAGTTTCTGCGCCTAAGATGTAACGGGGCTCAAATCATGTACCGAATCTGTGGGTATGTAAAGTTTTCGAACTTTACATGCGGTAGCGGAACGTTCTGTAAGCCTGCAAAGGTGTACCCGTGAGGGACACTGGAGGTATCAGAAGTGCGAATGCTGACATAAGTAACGATTAACAGAGTGAAAAACTCTGTCGCCGAAAATCCAAGGGTTCCTGCGCAAGGTTAATCCACGCAGGGTTAGTCGGCCCCTAAGCCGAGGGCGAGAGCCGTAGGTGATGGGAACAAGGTTAATATTCCTTGACCAGATGGTAGTGACGGATTTCATAAATTGTTAGTTCTTAATGGATTGAATTAGCTGTGAAGAAGTCCCAGGAAATAGCTCCATCATAAGACCGTACCCGAAACCGACACAGGTGGATTATTAGAGTATAATTAGGCGCTTGAGAGAATGATGTTGAAGGAACTCGGCAAAATGCCTCTGTAACTTCGGAAGAAAGAGGACCTATTTTTAGGCAACTATTAATAGGTGGCACAAGCCAGGGAGAAGCGACTGTTTATCAAAAACACAGGGCTCTGCTAACACGTAAGTGGATGTATAGGGTCTGACGCCTGCCCGGTGCTGGAAGGTTAATGTGGTGAGTGCAAGCTCACTCCTGAAGCCCCAGTGAACGGCGGCCGTAACTATAACGGTCCTAAGGTAGCGAAATTCCTTGTCGGGTAAGTTCCGACCTGCATGAATGGCGTAACGATTTCTCCGCTGTCTCCAACATCAACTCAGTGAAATTGAATTCTCCGTGAAGATGCGGAGTTCCCGTGGTTAGACGGAAAGACCCCGTGCACCTTTACTACAACTTTATATTGGTGTTAGGAATGATATGTTTAGCATAGGAGGGAGACTTTGAAGTGTGAGCGTCAGCTTACATGGAGTCACCAGTGAAATACCTCTCTTATTATTCTTGACATCTAACTGCTAGCCGTAATCCGGCAGCAAGACACTGTATGGTGGGTAGTTTGACTGGGGCGGTCGCCTCCCAAAAAGTAACGGAGGCGTGCGAAGGTAGGCTCAGAACGGTCAGAAATCGTTCGTAGAGTGCAATGGCATAAGCCTGCCTGACTGCGAGACTGACAAGTCGAGCAGAGTCGAAAGACGGTCATAGTGATCCGGTGGTTCTGAGTGGAAGGGCCATCGCTCAACGGATAAAAGGTACGCCGGGGATAACAGGCTGATACCCTCCAAGAGTCCATATCGACGAGGGTGTTTGGCACCTCGATGTCGGCTCATCACATCCTGGGGCTGGAGCAGGTCCCAAGGGTTTGGCTGTTCGCCAATTAAAGTGGTACGTGAGCTGGGTTCAGAACGTCGTGAGACAGTTCGGTCCCTATCTGCCATGGGTGTAGAAGAATTGAGAGGAGCTGTCCCTAGTACGAGAGGACCGGGATGGACATACCACTGGTGGACCGGTTGTAGCGCCAGCTGCAGTGCCGGGTAGCTAAGTATGGAAGAGATAACCGCTGAAAGCATCTAAGTGGGAAACTCACCTCAAAACTAGTTCTTCCCATAGAGCTGTGGTAGACCACCACTTTGATAGGCTGGATGTGGAAGCGTGGTAACACGTGAAGCTGACCAGTACTAATAGCTCAATTGGCTTGATTTATGCACTGAAAAGGATTTTCTTAAAATCAAAATATAGTAATATTTTTTCAAAAAAAACTAAATCTACTTAAATTTTAAAAAAAACTTTTATTTATCTTTACTGTTCATTATTTGAACGTTATACATGTTCAAATAATGAACAAACTAAATAATGATCAAGATCATTTTAATGTTTTAAGAAAGCTTCAAAAAAGTCCAGAGTCTACACAAAGGGAGCTAGCTGAAGATTTAGGGTTTAGTTTAGGGAAACTTAATTATTGTTTAAAAGCTTTACGCCAAAAAGGATTAGTAAAAATATCTAATTTTAAAAAAAACCCAAATAAAATTAATTATTTTTATGTTCTCACCCCCAAAGGAATAGCAATTAAAACAAAGCTAACTGTTAATTTTATGAAAAGAAAAATGTTGGAATACGAAGAGTTAAAAAAAGAATTAAAAAACAAAATATCGGATTAACTATTGAATATAAAAAATTTACTTTTAATTATTAAACAAATTTTTCGAATAAAGCTAAGCTTTAAAACTCCTAAAAATTTTGAAATAGTCGTATTTGATGATGTTGGAGCAAAAGATTTAAAAAATGTTTTATCCGGGTATAACTATTTTATTTTAGAGGTCAGAACAAATAATCTCAAATATATATATATTTCACCAAAGGTAATAAAAACATTTTTTCTTAATTTTAGAGGAAGAGTCAAAGACGCATATATAATTTCAATTTTAAAAATAATTAATCCTAAATTAGTAATTACTTTCATAGACAATTCATACAAATTTTTTGATATAGCAAAATTGATGAAAAATAATTTTGAATTTATTGCAATTCAAAACGGAGCAAGATATGATTTTAAAATTTTCAAACATAAATTTAAAAAACAAATTAACAAGACTGATTTTTCAGAAAGATTTTATATCCCAAATTTCTTTTGTTTTGGTCAGTTTGAAATTGACGATTATAAAAAAAATAAAATAAATATAGGGAGATTTTATAAAGTAGGAAGCATTAATTTAGCGAATTTTTTACTTTATAAAAAAAAACATAATATAAATTTGATAAAAGAATTTGATATTTGTTTGATATCAGACGCATGTTTAATAGGTTATTCCAAAAACAATGGACTAGACAATTGTGAGCAGGGCTTTGCCGATATGACAAAGTTTACCATTAGGTTTTGTTTAGAAGAAAACTTAAAATTTGTTTTCGCTTTAGCTCGTTTAGGGGAATTACTAAAAGGGGAGCTTGATTTTTATAAGCAAAACTTGACTGAAAAAGAATTTAATTTTTTAGTCAAACATTCAGTCAAAAGAGATAGTGATAAGTACAGTTCATATAAAGCAATGCTACAAAGCAATATTGTTATAAGTAATTATACGACCATGTTAAGAGAAAAATTAGCTATGGGAGGTAAAATATTAAGCTGCAATTTAACTCCTTCTGACATGTATGATTTTCCAGTTGGAGGATTATGTTTTATTAAAAACTGTTCTTATAAAGAGTTTAGGGAAAGAATGTTAGAAATTAAAAATCTAACAGATGATGAATATTTTTCTAAATTAGAGAAGAATAAAAATTATTTAATGAGATACGAAAAAGATAATTCATCAATAAATATAGCGAGAAAAAAAATAGATATGTTCTTACATAAAAAACAAAGTAACTTAATAAATTGAATGACTAAAATTTTAGTAACTGGTGGAGCGGGATTTATCGGAGCCCATGTAACTGACAGATTGATTAAATTAAATCATGAAGTGTTAGTGGTAGATTCTTTAAAAACAATAGGGGGAATCCCTTTCATTAACCGAAAGTGTAAATTTTTAAAGGGCGACATAACCTCAAAAGCTACTCTAAAAAAAATAAAAAAATGGAAACCCAAAATAATTTTTCACCTAGCTGCACAATCATGCAGTGAAACGGCTTACGATAATCCTAAAGAAGATTATTTATCGAACGGAATGGGAACATATTTACTTGCTCTACTTGCAAAAGAAATAAAGGTAAAATATTTCATCTATACTAGTTCTGTTTCAGTTTATGGATCTAAACTTAAAAACAACATAACAGAAAAAAGCACTATTGAACCTGACTCAATTTACGGGATTTCAAAATATGCTGGAGAAATGTTTGTCAAACAAGTTTTATATAAAACAAAAATTAAGACAGCAATTTTTAGAATATTCAATACCTACGGTCCAGGTGAAAACTTAAACTTTTTAAGGAAAGGGATGGTGAGTATTTTTTGTGGATATTTGTGGAAAAAAAAGCCGATAATTGTAAAAGGTTCTTTAAATAGATTTCGAGACTTTAATTACATAGATGATTGCACAAAAATTTTAACAAACACAATTGAAAATAAAAAACTTAAAAAAAATGAATTATTTAATTTGTCAGCTGGGAAATCTTTTACAGTAAAAAAATTAATTTTTGAAATTTTAAAAACAAACAATAAAAACAAATATTCAATCAAGATCCAAAAGGGAACCCAGGGAGATTCTTTTGGATATCATGCTTCAAATAAATATTTAAGAAAAAAATTTGATAATTATAAGTTTATTTCACTAAAACAAGGGTTAAAAAAATATTTTAATTGGATAAATAAAATTCCAAATAAAAAAAATTTGACAAATTATCATCCATTAAAAATTAAAAATGACTAATATTTTATTAAAAAGCAAAATTTTTTCTTTGTTTGATCAAAGCCAAAAAGTGGACTCTATCAAACTTTTTTCATTAATGGTTCTGTCTGCCATTGCTGAACTTTTTAGTTTAAGTTTATTAATTGTAATTTTGAATTTTTTTTTAAAAGAAGATTTTTACTATCAATATGAATTTATCTTCCCATTTCTTGATAATTTACCTTTTTTTAGTAAAGAAAATTTATTGTTTTTCTTCTTAGGTGTATTTTTTATTATATTTTTACTAAAATTTTTAATTTTGATATATTACAGCTGGGTAGAGTCAAAGTTTATGGCTCAATTTAGAGAAAAACTATCTAATAATTTATTTAAAAATTTTTTATATAGAGATCCAACTCAACTCCTAAAAAAAAATAGTTCGGAGTATTTAAGAAATTTCACCTCGGAAGTTGAGCAAACCACACACTTTTATCATTCAATTTTCAAAATCGCCACAGACAGTATAATTTTGATTGCATTATTTACTTTCCTTTTAATTTTTAATCCTAAGATTTCAATTACAGTCGCAATAATTTTTTCTCTGTTATCTTTATCCTACTATTTTACGATAAGGAACTCTGTCTTATTTTGGGGAAAGAAAAATCTTAAAAGTAAAAAAAAAGGTATTCAATTTATAAATGAGAGTTTTTCTGCAATTAAGTATATAAAAATGTTATCAAAAGAAAAATATTTTTATGAAAAATTGACTCAAGAAAACTCAATTTTAGCGAATATAAAGTTTAAAATGTCGTTCGTAAATTCTTTACCGAGAAATGTTCTAGAGTTTTTTTTATTTATAACGATTTTAATTTTGATAATGATTTTATTTAGAAATAACTATGATTTAAATGAAATTATAAAGATTATGTCAGTTTACATAATTACTGCATTTAGGTTAATACCTTCAGGAAATAGAATTTTAGCTAGTGTACAACTTTTAAGATTTTCTTTTCCTTCATTTGAAAAGATGCTTAAAGAAAAAAATACAAAAGTTATTAAAAAGGATCATAAATCAACTGTTTTTCCTTTTAAGGATTTGATTAAAATTGAAGTAAAAAATTTCAAATATGAGGATGGAAAAAATTTTAAAATAAAAAAAATAAAACTAAAAATATTAAAAAAATTAAGGGTAGGGATAATTGGCCCGAGTGGGTCTGGAAAAAGTACTTTGGTTAATATTATTTGTGGATTGACAACAAATAAAAGCTGTAATGTTTATTCAGATGGTATTAACATTAAACAAAACTTAGAAGGTTGGCAAAAAAATATCGGATACATTCCTCAAAATATTGTTATTCTTAACACTTCTTTAAGAGATAATATTTTATTTGGTTCAAAAAGAAAGGACTACAATGATAAAAAAATATTGAAGATTATCAAAAAAGCTAATTTGATCAATTTTTACAAAAAACTTCCAAAAGGCCTTAGTAGCATTATAAAAGAAGAGGGCTTGAATATTTCAGGAGGAGAAATTCAAAGAATAGGAATAGCTAGGGCTCTTTTACACGATCCTGAAATTATAATAATGGATGAATCAACGAGCGCTTTAGACACTTTTACAGAAAATCAAATTTTAAAAGAAATAAAATTTTTAAGAAAAACAACAATATTTGTTTCTCACAGACTCAATTCGTTAAAGTTTTGTAACAAAATTTATGGTATTGATAAAGGAGTTTTAAAAAAGATAGAAAACTTCAACAAAATGATAAAGGGACAATAATCAATGAATTTTTTAAAAAATAAAACAGTCTTAATTACCGGCGGAACAGGTTCTTTTGGAACTGCAGCAACAGAGTTTTTATTAAAAGAATGTAATCTTAAAAAACTTATTATTTTCTCAAGAGATGAAAACAAACAATTTCAGATGCAAAATAAGTTTAAAGATAGAAAAATTAGATTTTTTATAGGAGATATACGTGATGAGGACAGACTTGAGATGGCTTTAAAAGAAGTTGATTATGTTATTCATGCTGCAGCTTTAAAACAAGTTCCCGCAGCAGAATATAATCCTTTTGAATGCATCAAGACCAATGTTAATGGTGCCCAAGCTTTAATATCAGCTTCTTTAAAGAATAAAGTTAAAAAAGTTATTGCCCTGTCTACGGACAAAGCGTGTAATCCAATAAATTTATACGGCGCAACTAAGCTATGTGCAGAGAAACTCTTTGTGAATGCAAACCAGCTATCTGGCATGAATAACACTAGGTTTGGAGTTGTGAGATATGGAAATGTTATTTCTTCTCGAGGTTCAGTAATTCCATATTTTAAAGATCTCTTAGAAAAAGGAAAAAAGGAACTTCCCCTAACTCATTGGGAGATGACAAGGTTTTTTATAACTTTAACTGATGCTGTAAAATTTGTTTTAAACTCACTTAAAGTTTTGAATGGTGGAGAAATTTTTATACCAAAAATGAATTCAATATTCATTAGAGATTTAATATTTTTAGTAAACAAAAAAGCAAAAATTAAAATTACAGGAATTAGACCTGGAGAAAAAATACACGAAAGCCTTTGTTCCTATGATGAGTCCTCAGGTTTATACGAGTCCAAAGACTATTTTACTATCTACGCTCACAACATGTCATATAAAAAGAAATCTGGAAAAAAGTTAAATAAAAAGTTCTCTTACTCTTCAAACTCTAAAATGTCACTAGATAAAAGTAAAATTCAAAAATTAATTAAGAAGATAAAAATTCTTTAAATTTGCTCAATGGATTTGATTTCCTTTAATTATAATGATGAAATTATTAATCAAAAACAAAAGAAAAGAATTAATAAAAATTCATCTTTTATCGGAGAATGGTGTTTCAGCCCGAAAAATATCTTCAGTTTAGATAAAAAAAAAAAAATTTTAAAAACTTATCACTGGAATACAAATTCAAATATTGAAGATACAATTCAATACTTAAAAATCATAAATAAAAAAATTTTAAATAATTTAACAAAATCTCTTAATAAGTATCATCAAAAAAATTATGATAGTGTTTATTGGGATATGCTCTTAAATAGATGGTTGTGGGAATATATTAATCATTTGTATTCTCGATGGGAAATATCAAGAATCATAAAATCGAAATATAAAATTAAAAATTTTTATTCATTGAACTTTAAAAATGAAGATTTCTTGCCTAATAATAGTTTCCATTTTAATAGAATAGTATTTTCAACAAATAACTATTGGGGTCACTGGGTTTTTTCAAATATATTTAAATTTTTAAAAATATGTAAAATTCAAAATTTAGAAACAAATAACAAGGTGAATCTCAAAAGAAAAATTTTATCGCTAGATCAAAATCCAGGGTATTTTAATATGAAATATTTTTTTTTATCATCAGAAAAAATATTTTTTTATAGATTCTTTATTCCTTTAAAAGAAAAGTTAAAAATATTAGTTTCGAAATTTACAATTGCAATAAAAACTTCAAGAGAAAAAAAAATAAAATTATCTGACAAAAAAATAAACAGAGATAATTTTTACTATTTTGATGAGTCAAATGATCAATTTCTTAATTTTGCTAATTATTTTTTAGAAAAAAATTTTCCTAAGCTTTATCTAGAAAATTATAATGAACTTGAGAGAGAGTATAGTGGAGTAAGCTGGCCAAAAAATCCAAAAAAAATTATAACAACTCATGGACATTATTTCGACGAAGTTTTTAAAATTTATGCTGCAAAAAAAAGGATGGAGGGAGCAAAATTTCTTGTTTTGCAACATGGATCAGGAGGATTCTATAAAGATGATAATTATTTTAATGTTTATCATGACGTTAAATTAAGTGACAGGTATTTAACTTGGGGATGGAAAAAAAATGAAAAAACTTACCCTCTTTTTATTAATACTGTCCATGGTAAAAAAATTAAAAATTTTAAATTTAATCCTAATAAAAAAATACTTTTAATTCTTTATGAATTGAACTCAGTCTCTTGGTACCCACCAAAAGGATATTTATCAGAATTTAGTAAAAAGGAGATTTATATTAAAATGTTATCTTCCTTTACTAAAGGTTTAAGAAAAGATATCAGAGATAGTATCCGTGCAAAAATTTTGACTATGACTGGAAAAGGTTTGATCGAAAATTCAATAAAAAAAGAAATTCCAAAAATAAAGTTTATACATTCTAAAAAAAACGCTTATAAGATTAGAAATAGTTATAATATTCAAATTGAGGCCTTCTTAAGTACAGGTTTTTTTGAAGCAATGTATTTAAATCATCCTGTTATTCTTCTTCACGATTCAAGAATAAATAATAGATACAATAAAAATTTTGAAAAATATATTGAAATTCTAAAAAAAAATAATATTTGCTTTGAAGATACAAAAAAAGCTTCAAAATTTTTAAATAATAATTATTTACATTTAGACAAATGGTGGAACAGTGATAAAATCCAAAATACTAGAAAATTATTTTGCAAAGAAAATTGTAGACACAGTGATAATATTTTTAAGGATCTAGATAAATGTTTAAAATTTAATTAATCTTATGAAATTTAGAAAAAAAATAAAAGTTTTAAATGTTAAAATTATAAAAAACACAAAAGGTGATATTTTTAAAACTTTTAACAAAAAAAATATAATTTTTAAAAACCTTCAAGAAGTTTATTTTTCCTCTGTAAAATTTAATTCAATCAAAGCGTGGAAATTTCATAAAAAAATGCAATTATTTTTAACTGTACCTGTTGGAAAGGTAAAATTTGTTTTTTTTGATCAATTAACAACTAAATTTTATTCAATTACTATTGGTGAAAAAAAACAGAAAATATTAATAATAAAACCTAAAATTTGGTTTGGCTTCAAAGGTCTTGGGAAAAGAAAAAATTTAATAGTAAGTTGCTCTACGTTAAAACATAACAAGAGTGAGATATTGAGAAAAAAAATTAAAGAAATAAAATACAAATGGTAAAAATATGAAAGCAATAATTTTGGCAGGCGGTTTTGGGTCAAGGTTAGAAGAAATTACGAAAGAAATTCCTAAACCTTTGGTTAAAGTAGGAAAGTATCCAATTTTAATTTATATTTTAAAAATTTACCTAAATTACAATATAAAAGACTTTGTTTTAGCGCTTGGTTATAAGGGTGAAAAAATAGTTGAGTTCTTTCTGAGAAGTAAACTAACTAATAGACAAAAAAAACAAATTAAAAGCGGATTTACAATCAAAACTAAACTTTTTAACAAACAATGTTCTATAACTTTTTTAGATACTGGTCTCAATACCATGACTGGTGGAAGAGTTCTTCAAGCTGGAAAATTTTTAAAAGAAAAAAATTTTCACTTAACATATGGCGACGGAATATCATCAGTAAATTTAAAAAAACTAGAAAACTTCCATAAGAAAAAAAAAAAACTGATTACCGTTACAGCTGTTAGGCCACCACCAAGATTTGGAGAATTAATAATTAAACAAAATAAAGTTACAAGCTTTAGTGAAAAAAAGACTATTAAAACAAGTTGGATAAATGGTGGTTTTTTTATCGTCAATAAAAATTTTTTAAGGCTTATAAAAAGCAAAAAAACTATTTTAGAAAGAGACCCTCTGGAAAAAGCTACAAAAATGAGACAACTTAATGCATTTAAACATGAAGGCTTTTGGCAATGCATGGATACCAAACGAGATAAGGATAAAATAAGTTATTTCATCAATAAAAAAAAAATAAAATTTTAAATTGAAAAAGAGAAAACCATTAGTAAGCATTATTGTTAATTGTTACAACGGCTCAGAATTTTTGCGTGAAGCTTTAAGAAGTCTTAAAATGCAAACTTATAAAAATTTTGAGGTAATTTTTTGGGACAATAGATCAACAGATGACAGCAAAAAGATATTTAATTCATTGAAAGATAAAAGATTTAGATACTTTCTTGCCAACAAAAGAACCCCACTTTATTGCGCTAGAAATTTAGCAATAAAAAAATCAAAAGGTCAGTTTATAAGTTTTTTGGATGCAGATGATTTATGGCTGCCAAAAAAACTGTCCTTACAAATTCCATTATTTAAAAACCCTGAAGTAGGAGTCGTTTACAGTAAATTACTTATTTACAACAATTCAACTAAAAAAAAAAAAATTCACGTTAATCGAAACCTAGCAGAGGGGAAAATTTTTGATAAAATCATCAACAACTATAATGTTGGAATAATTACAACTGTTATAAGAAGAAAATATTTTTTAGAGTTAAAAAAAAAATTTGATCAACGTTACACTCACATAGGGGATTTTGATTTATTTTTAAGGTTATCAAAAATTTGTGAATTTAGAGCTATTCAAGAACCCACAGCGATCTATAGAGCACACGGAAAGAATTTAACTACCATCGATAGATTTGGCTCAATCAAAGAGTTTGAAAATTGGTTAAAGGAAAATAGAAAAAATTTAAATACAACTCAATTAAATGGAATTGAGTCCTTAATAAATTATAAGAAATTCATTTTTTACAAATTAAATGATAAGTTTTTAAATGCCTTAAAAATTTTTTTTATTGGAAAAAGTTTTAGTATTTCAATTAAAAAAATTTTAATTCTATTGATCCCATCAAAAATTTTAAAAAAAATTTTTTGGTATTAATTTTAAAATTTTTCTTTAATAATTTGATAAAGTTTATAAAACCAACTTAATTTTAAAAGCAATATTATTCCTTGATCTTTACTGTTAATATGAAGTCTTGGAATTAAAAATTTATTTTTTATTTTATGAAATTGAATTTGGGTTGTCACAGCAGACTTGAATTTAACTTTCTTGACCAAATTGCTTTCTCTTAAAGTTGCATCTTTTTTTGATCCGTAGGGATATGCGAAATGATATACCTTTTTTTTTAGTAAATTCTCTAAAATTTTTTTAGATTTTTTTAATTCAAGAATAGAATCTTTATTATTAAGACAAGTGAGGCTTATGTGATTATGAGTATGAGCCCCAATAGTAATAAGATAATTTTTATTTAAAAATATTAAATCTTGCTTGCTAAGTAGTTCTTTTTTGTATTGGGTTCTATTTCCTTTTTTTGTTATTTTTCGTAGAAGATTATTTTGTTGATTGTAATTAAGTTCCTTAAACAATGAACTCAAAATTTCAAAACATCTCTTTTTATTTTTTTTGCTTTTTAAAGAAAATGAATAACTTTTGTCTAAAAATTTAAACTTTAATTGAGAATTTTTTGATATGAATTTTTCAATTTCATACCACCATATATTGCACTTATTTTGTAAAAATCTTGTAGTAATATATATTGTTGCAGGTACTTTATATTTTCTTAATATTGGCAAGGCATTAGTTAAATTGTCTTTATAGCCATCATCAAAGGTAAGAACTATATTTCTTTTCTTGCTATTAAGTTTTGAATTTAAAATTTTATTCAAATCAATAATATTGAAATATTTTTTTAAAGTTACGATCTGTTTTTCAAAATCTTTTTTATTAATTGTTAAGGAGTTTAGGCTGCTATTTACACTATTGTTATTGTTTTGACCTCTAGAAATGCGATGGAAACTTAAAATACTGTCATCAAAGATTAGCTTATTTAACATAAATTTAAGAATAATATGTTATAATAAATATTCCCATTAAAAACAAATTATCAATGGGCGTGTAGTTCAGTGGTAGAACGCTACGTTGACATCGTAGAGGTCGTAAGTTCAATTCTTATCGCGCCCACCATCGCTTAAATGTTGATTGTATTAGGTATTTACATACTCCCTAAAAGATAATATAAAAATCTGCCTGGTGATTTTTGCGAAGGGGCCATACCCGATCCCATTCCGAACTCGGAAGTCAAGTCCTTCAGCGCCGATGGTACTTTATTTTAAAATATGGGAGAGTAGGACGTTGCCAGGCTTTTAAAATTATGAAAATAGCAAGTTCTTTAAAATCATTGAAAAAAAGGGATCTTAACTCTAGACTAGTTAAGCGTAGAGGGAAGCTTTACATTATAAATAAAAAAAATCCTCGGTTTAAAGCTAGACAAGGATAACAGGAGATAACGGATGAAAATTCTTTGTATTTTATATGATGATCCTAAAAGTGGTATGCCAAAGAATTATCCTTTACCGAACTTACCTAAACTAAAAAAATATCCTGATGGCATGACTTTGCCAACACCGAAATCTATAGATTTTAACCCTGGAGAACTATTGGGATGCGTATCTGGAGAGTTGGGTTTAAGAAAGTTTTTAGAGTCAAATGGCCACCAATTAGTTGTTACCTCTGACAAAGATGCAGATGGTTGTAAGGCAGACAAAGAATTAGTAGACAGCGATATTGTAATATCACAGCCTTTTTGGCCTTATTACTTGACTAGAAACAGAATAGAGTCTGCAAAAAAATTAAAAATGGCGATTACCGCAGGGATAGGCTCAGATCATGTAGATCTTCAAGCAGCCATGGATCATAAAATTGATGTTGTAGAGGTTACGTATTGTAACTCTAGATCAGTAGCTGAGCATATTGTAATGATGATACTTTCTTTGGTAAGAGATTACCACAATCAACACAAAATCGTTAAGGATGGTGGATGGAATATTGCTGACGCAGTTCAAAGATCATACGATGTTGAAGGAATGCATGTTGGTACAGTTGCAGCTGGACGTATTGGTTTGGACGCTTTAAGAAAGATGAAACCTTTTGATGTTCACTTACATTATTTTGATAGACATAAACTTCCTGACTCAGTAGAAAAAGAATTAAATTTAACTTTTCATGAATCAGTAGAATCTTTAGTTAAAGTTTGCGATGTTGTTACTATTAACTGCCCACTTCACCCTGAAACTGAAAATTTATTTGATGATAAACTTATTAATAAAATGAAAAAAGGAGCTTATATAGTTAACACTGCAAGAGGTAAAATTTGCAACAGAGAAGCTATTGCTAAAGCTTTAAAATCAGGACAGTTGAGCGGATATGCAGGAGATGTTTGGTTTCCTCAGCCTGCACCAAATGATCATATTTGGAGATCAATGCCTAATCATGGAATGACTCCTCATACTTCAGGTACGTCATTAACTGCTCAGGCTAGATATGCTGCGGGGGTTAGAGAAATATTAGAATGTTTCTTTGAAAAAAAACCTATTAGAGATCCTTATTTAATAATTAAAGACGGCCAACTTGCTGGGATGGGAGCACATTCTTATAGTAAAGGAAGTGCAACAGGCGGATCTGAAGAAGCAGCAAAATACAAAAAATAAGCCAATTATGATAGTTGGTTCAGTCAAAGAAGATGTATTAATAGATAAAAGAGTATCGATCACTCCTGAAACTGCAAAAAATCTAAAAGATCTTGGTGTAAATGTTTATTTAGAAAAAAAATATGCAAACCATATTGGCATATCAGACGAAAAATATGTTGATGTAAAATTTTTTGACGATACTAATGAATTGGTTAAAAGCTCTGATTTACTTGCACAGGTTAATTGTCCATCTATAAAAATAGCAGAAAATTTGAAACAAAATTCAATAGTTTTAGGAATGTTAAACCCAAATCTTAACAGGGAAATTTTA
>CACKRM010000011.1 GCA_902602655.1 uncultured Pelagibacteraceae bacterium | reverse complement strand
AATTTGGTCTATTCCAGAAAAACCAGTTTCAAGAGAAACTAAGGCTTTCTGTAGAGACTCTTTAAAGTTTCTTCCTATTGCCATTGCTTCTCCTACAGACTTCATAGAAGTTCCTAAAACCGCCTCAGATGTTGAAAATTTTTCAAAAGTGAATCTTGGAATTTTAGTTACCACATAGTCAATAGTTGGTTCAAACGAAGCAGGAGTGACTTTTGTTATTTCATTTTTTAATTCGTCTAAAGTAAAACCTACAGCGAGTTTTGCAGCAACTTTAGCAATTGGAAATCCAGTTGCTTTTGAAGCTAAAGCAGAAGATCTAGAGACTCTTGGGTTCATCTCGATGATAACCATTCTTCCGTTTTTTGGATTTATTGCGAATTGAACATTTGAGCCACCTGTTTCTACTCCTATTTTTCTTAAGCATGCAATAGAGGCATTTCTCATTACTTGATACTCTTTATCAGTTAGAGTTAATGCTGGAGCTATAGTTACCGAGTCCCCGGTATGAATCCCCATAGGATCAACATTTTCAATAGAGCATATAATTATACAATTGTCTTTTTTATCTCTTACAACCTCCATTTCAAATTCTTTCCATCCCTCTAGACACTCTTCTACCAAAACTTGATTTACAGGAGATTCTTGGAGACCGCTTTTGATTATTTTAAAAAATTCTTTTTTACTTTTTGCTATTCCTCCACCAAGGCCTCCAAGTGTAAAAGCAGGCCTTATGATTGCAGGAAGACCAATTTGTTTTAAAACTTTTGAAGCTTGACCATAGTTATTAACAATTTTTGATTTTGGTAGGTCTAAACCAATATCTAGCATATTTTTTCTAAATTTTTTTCTGTCCTCAGCGTTTGAGATAGCTTTAGAATTGGCTCCAATAAGTTCGATTTTATATTTTTTAAGAATACCTTTTTTTTCAGCCTCCATAGCAAGATTTAAAGCAGTCTGACCACCCATAGTTGGAAGGATAGCATTTGGTTTTTCTTTAATTAAAATTTTTTCTAAAACTTCTAAAGTAATTGGTTCAATATAAGTTTTATCTGCAACATCAGGGTCGGTCATAATTGTTGCTGGATTAGAGTTAACTAAAATTACTTTATAACCCTCATCTTTTAATGCTTTACATGCCTGAGTACCTGAATAATCAAATTCACAGGCCTGGCCAATTATGATTGGACCAGCACCAACAACTAAAATTTTTTTAAGATCTTTTCTTTTTGGCATTTTTTTTCATACTCATTATAAATTCCTTAAATAAATAAACGCTATCTTGTGGACCTGGATTTGACTCAGGATGGTATTGAACTGAAAAAACTGGCTTAGATTTAAGTTTTATACCTTCTATACTATTATCAAAAAGAGATTGATGAGTAATCTGTATATTTTTTGGGAGATTTTTTTTGACTATCTCAAAGCCGTGATTTTGACTTGTTATTTCTACATTACCTTTGATTAAATTTTTAACCGGATGGTTAGCACCTCTATGACCTAAATTCATCTTCTTTGTTTTTGCTCCCAAGGCTAACCCAAGTAATTGATGACCTAAACAAATACCAAACACAGGTAAATTGTTTCTTATAAATTCTTTTATAATTGGAACAGCATACTTTCCAGTTGCTGCGGGATCCCCAGGACCATTTGACAAAAAGACGCCATTAGGTTTTAATTTTAAGATATCTTTTGCGTTTGTTTTACAAGAAACTATCGTGACTTTACAATTAAAATCTGAAAAATATCTTAAAATATTTTTTTTGATACCGTAATCAATAGCAACAACATGTAATGATCTTTTTTTATTTTTTATAAAACCTTCTTCTTTTTTCCATGTTTTAAAATTTTGCCAAATATAATTTTTTTTAGTTGTAACTTGTTTAGCTAAATCTAAGTTTTTCAAACCACTCCATTTTTGGGTAGTTTTAAGTAGTTTTTTAATATTAAATTTACCATTACTTATAAAAGATATAGTTCCTTTTGGAGCACCTTTATCTCTGATAAAATTTGTTAAATTTCTTGTATCAATACCTGTTATCCCGACTATTTTATTATTTTTTAACCACAAGTCTAAATGCTTTAAAGATCTATAATTAGATGGATCTGTAATTTCAGTATTGATTATTACTCCTTTTGTCCAAATTTTATCAGACTCATGATCCTCTTTATTAGACCCAACGTTTCCAATATGTGGAAAGGTAAAATTTATAATCTGTTCTGCATAAGATGGATCAGAAATTATTTCTTGGTAGCCTGTGATTGAAGTATTGAAACAAACTTCCCCTGTTGCGGTACCCTTGTAACCTAGGCCGATACCTTTAAAAAACTTACCGTTTTGAAGAATTAAAATAGCGTTAGAATCGATCTTTTTAAGATTTTTATAAGAGTTTATATTTTGACTAGTTTGCTTCAAATACAACTCATAAGTTAAAGTAAAAAACTTATAAACATGATTTTGCGCAAGATATGAAATAGAAATAAAATCGTCAAGAAAGATCTTTTTATTTTGAATTAAATTTGTGATTAAAGTATTTTACCAAAAACATGTCTTTACAAAAAAAAATAGAAGATAAGCTCAATCAATCTTTGAAAAACAAAGATAAAGATATATTTCCGACACTAAGATTAGTGGTTTCAGCCATCAAAGACGTAAAAATTGCAAAAAAAATGAGAGATTCTGATTTAAAGGACTCCGATGTCATCGCGATTCTTAAAAAAATGATCAAACAAAGAAACGATTCATGTGAAGCATATCAAAAAGCAGGAAGATCAGATTTACTTGATTCTGAAAAAAAAGAAATAAGTGTAATAGGCACCTTTCTTCCGAAGCAATTAGACGAAAATGAAACAAAAAAAATATGCGAAGAAACTGTAAAAAAAGTAGGTGCAACATCGGTCAAAGACATGGGAAAAGTTATGGGTATGTTAAAATCTAATCATGGAGAAGTATTAGATTTTGCTTTAGTCAGTAAAACAATTAAAGAAATCTTAAGCAAATGAAAAAATACCCTAAAGAATATTTAGAAGAAATAAAATTAAGAACCAAAGTTTCCAGCGTTGTCGGAAAAACGGTTCAACTAAAAAAGAGAGGAAAAGAATTTATAGGACTCTCACCTTTTAAAAATGAGAAAACTCCATCATTTACAGTAAATGATGAAAAAGGTTTTTATCACTGTTTTAGCTCTGGTGAGCATGGAAATATTTTTGATTTTTTAATGAAAACAAAATCATTAGGTTTCGGAGAAGCAGTAAAAACTCTAGCTTTAGAGGCTGGCATGCAGCCTTATAGATTCTCAAAGGTTGATGAAGAGAGGGAAAAAAGATTTAAATCTTATAAAAAAATCTTTCAATTTTTTTCAGAACACTTTCATAATAAACTTTTTGAAAACGGAAATAAAAGTGCATTAGATTATTTAAAGAAAAGAAAATTGGATCTCGATATCATAAAAAAATTTAAAATCGGATTTGTTCCTTGGAAGTGTAATTTTCATGAAACTTTAAAGAAAACTTTTAGTGAAGAAGAAATTAATTCTACTAGTTTGTTTTATAAAAATGAAAAAAGCGGAAAATATATAAATAGATTTAATTCAAGAATAATATTTCCTATTAACAACTTAAGTGGGGAAACCATAGGTTTTGGTGGAAGGATAATTAATAAAGATAGTAAACTTGCAAAATATATCAATTCACCAGAAACAGAATTTTATAAAAAAGGTCGAACAATATTTAATTTAGATAAAGCCAAAGATTTAAGATCTGCAACTGACGAAGTAATTGTTGTTGAAGGATATATGGATGTTTTAAGTTTATTTAATTTTGGAATTAAAAATGTTGTATCTAATTCAGGGATAGCTATTACAGAAAATCAAATTAATTTAGTTTGGAAATTTTTTCCAAATCCCACAATTTGTCTAGATGGAGATGACAGCGGGCAAAAAGCTGCTTTAAGAGTAGCTGAAAGATTGATTCCTCTAATAAATGAAAATAATAAAATATATTTTTCAATTTTACCTAAGGGACAAGATCCGGATGACTTTATAAGAACATATGGAAATGAGAAATTTTTATCATTAATAAGTTCAAAGAAGATGATACAAAATTTTATTTGGGATTCCTTTCAAAAGAATTTAGACAAAAACGATCCTTTTGAAATTTCAAAATTTGAAAAAAAAATTAGAATTATATTTAGTGCGATAAAAGACAATACTTTAAAAAAGTACATTTTAGAAGAATTTTTAAACAAGATAAAAAACTTAACACCTATCCAAAATACTAGAAACAACTTTTTCAATAAAAATTTTAAAAAAAGTCAAATCTTGAGTGAAACAGCAAAACTTCATAGAGAAAAAAAACATATTTCACGAGAGGAACTTAAAGAATATAATATATTATTCATTATGCTAAATTTTCCCCAGGTTGCCCAGTTAAAGATTGAGCAATTATCAGAAGTTAAGTTTTCAACTGCAAAATCTGAAAAGCTTAAAAACGAAATCATCAAATTATTATCTGATGACATTTCTCAAAATGAGTTTAAATCTAATTTGAAGATTACGTTTGGTGACAAGATCATCGAAATAGAAAAATGTTCAAATTTAAAGAGTATTTTAGAGAAAAAAAATGACAGTGAAAAACTAGAGCTATTGGATGATCATCTTAAAGAGCTAGAAGAAATGGATAGAATGAAAAAAATTGAATTTTTAGAGAATAAGATTGTTAAAAATTTGGATGAAAATTCCTTTTCCGAACTTATTAAGCTGAAAAGCCAACTAAACAGGGATTAAAATAAATATAGATTTTTTTGATTTAAATATTATATATACATCATCGTTGAGGTAATAAGCCCATGGCAGAAAAAATAATTACAAAATCATTTGAGAGGCTTCTTGAAAAAGGAAAAAACAGAGGTTTTATAACCTACGAAGAATTAGGTAAATCGTTGGGAAAAAGAGGTGGCTCAATTGAAAACACTGAAAAAGCATTTTTAATAATTGCAGATAACAGCATAACATTAGTAGAAAAAAAATCACAATTTCAATCGAATAAAAAGAAAGAGTCTCAAAATTTAAATGAGGAAAAAGGTTCTGATAAAAGTGATGACCCAATAAGAATGTATCTAAGAGAGATGGGTGGAGTTGAACTTTTATCAAGGGAAGGTGAAATTGCGATAGCCAAAAGAATCGAAGCTGGAAAAGATGTAATGATAAACGCTCTTACTCAGAGTCCGTTTGTTGCAAGAAAGATATATGAATGGAAAGAACAACTCGAAAAAGATCAATTACTAGTAAGAGATATAATCGATATCGATTCTACCTATGAAGATTTTGAGTCCATAAATAATGAAGAAACTGAAGAAGAAGGTGAAAAAATAACTAAGGAATCTAAGCTAAAAAAAACAAAAGATGCCAAAGAAGAAGATAAAAAATCGGAAACTAATAACTCCGAAGAAGATGAATTCAATTTATCATTGGCAAAAATGGAGGAAGAGATTAGGCCTAAAATTGTTAACATTATAGATGTGTTAACAAAAAATTATACAAAACTTCAAAAATACCAAATAGAGAAACTTGATTGTTTATTGGCTTCAAAAGATCTTTCTATATCAAAGAGTAAAAATTTTAAGAAGATCCAGACTACCTTGGTAGATAATTTCAAAAACCTCCAATTGGCACCTAATGTGGTAGAAGAGCTAGTTCAATCACACTACAAAGAAAATAAAAAAATTGTATCATTGGAGGGCGTGTTATTACGATTGGCAAACGATAATAAAATAAGCAGAGAAGAATTTTTAAAATATTATATTGGAAATGAAATAAATCCAAAATTTGAAACATTTTTAGCTGGAAATGCTAGCTGGAAAGTTTTTTTTAAAAAACATAAAAAAGATTTTCATGAAATAAGAGACAGATTAGTTGAATTTAGTAAAAAAATAGGCTTGTCAGTCGGGGAGTTCAAAAAACTTGTAAGTCGAATACAAAAAGGAGAAAGAGAATCTCGAATAGCTAAAAAAGAGATGGTCGAAGCAAACCTAAGATTAGTAATATCGATTGCAAAAAAATATACTAATAGAGGTTTGCAGTTTTTAGATTTAATTCAAGAGGGAAATATTGGTTTAATGAAAGCAGTGGATAAATTTGAATATAGAAGAGGCTATAAGTTTTCAACTTATGCTACTTGGTGGATAAGACAAGCAATAACAAGGTCAATTGCAGATCAAGCTAGAACAATTAGAATTCCTGTTCATATGATAGAAACTATTAACAAAATAGTACGTACGCAAAGACAAATAATGAGTGAATTTGGAAGAGAGCCTACTCCAGAAGAGTTAGCAAAAAAACTTGCCATGCCTTTGGAAAAAGTAAGAAAAGTATTAAAAATTGCAAAAGAACCAGTTTCATTAGAAACGCCGGTTGGAGATGAGGAAGATAGTAGTTTAGGAGATTTTATAGAGGACAAGAATGCCCTTCAACCTTTGGATACTGCAATACAATCTAATTTAAGTGAATCCACAACTAAAATCCTAGCATCACTTACACCAAGAGAAGAAAGAGTTTTAAGAATGCGTTTTGGTATAGGAATGAATACAGATCATACTTTAGAAGAAGTAGGTTTGCAGTTTTCTGTTACAAGAGAGAGAATAAGGCAAATTGAGGCTAAAGCATTAAGAAAGCTTAAACATCCAAGTAGATCAAAGCAACTAAAAAGTTTCTTAGAAAAATAAATTCTGTTATATAAGATACTAAAGGGCCTGTAGCTCAGCTGGTTAGAGCAGTACACTCATAATGTATTGGTCCCAGGTTCGAATCCTGGCGGGCCCACCACCAATACTTACTTAAAAAAATAAATTTAATTAGATATAAATTCTTGTAACTTGTTAAAGAGCGCGTTTATATCATTATTATTAGAGTTTAAAATAGATGAAAACTCTTCTCTTTGCGTACGAGCTAAACTTAAACCTTCAACTATCAAGTCTCTGATCAAAGGCTTTAGAGGATCTTTTGTGTAGACTCTCCAATCAATTTTTATTTCAGGCTTATCTTTACTTTCAGCAATCCTTGAATTGACAATTGTATATTTTGCATTTTTTTTATCTGAGTTAATAACTTCAAATTTTTCTGAAGTATAATCAGTCAATCTTGAAGTCAGACTTTTTAAAAAGTATTTTTCAAACAAATTTTGGTATTTGACCAAAGTTTCTTTTTCAACAGTCTTTCTTAAGTCACCCAGTGTGTAAAGACCTAAGGCTTTAATATCAACGTTATCTTTCGCTATTTTCGCAATAAAAGTATTTTTTTCCTCTTGAGTAAGATTTTTGTCACCTAAAGTTTTAATAGCGTCATTTACTAGTTCACTTATAAATATTTTAGGTTCAGAGTTATATGTGACAGCTAGGACTTTAATTGATATTAATAAAAATGAAAATGTTAAAAGTATTAGCCTCTTCATTTTTTTTTTTTATTATTTTTCTAGATTACCCCAGTCATCGTCATCTGCATCACTGGAGTTAGAAATTTTACGTTCTCTGTTCTGTAAGTAAAGGCTTTTTGTAGAAGAGTATAAATCTATAGAATTTTTTTCTAAACTATCAAAATTTGTCATATTATCTCCTCTAAAATCTACTGCCGCTGCTGCTTTAACACCTAAGTAGTCCTGTTTACTTCCTGAAAAACCTTTCATCTCTTTTTCATGCCAAGTAATTTGAGCAAATGGATCAACTAAAGTGTCACCAATCATACCAACCGTATCTCTTACAGTAGTTGGTCCTAAAATTGGCATAACAAAGTAGCATCCTCCACCAACACCGTATGTGCCTAAAGTTTGTCCTAAATCTTCTTTTTGTGCTTCAAAACCTAGTGAGGCAGCCGGGTTTCCTAAACCTAATATTCCTACTGTTGTGTTAATTAAAAAGCTTCCTGTTGCATCTCCTGCGCTTTCAAGTTCTCCTTGAAGCAAGTAATTTGGTATAGAAAGCAATGTAGCTATATTAGATGTAAAATTTCCTGTGCCTTTTTTTATTGGTTCAGGTAACTTATTGTAACCTTTCGCAATTGGTTTTAAGATAAGATTGTCAAAACCTTTATTAAATTTAAAGATTCCTCTACTTACCTTTTCAAAACATTCTTTTTCTGATTTAGCGCTGACTGTATTAAAAGATAAGGTAAACGCTAAAATTAATAATACTGTTAGTTTTTTAAAGAACATATCCTTCCATATATAGAAATTAATTATATTTACCACCCAAAACATTATTAATTTTAAAGAGATTTTGTTGAAATAATTGTTTATATTGATTAAAAATTAGCCAAAAATATGCATTTTAAGAGTGTACATACGCCTAATTTCTCTAAAAGGCTTAGAAATTCAAAGAAAATTAAATTTTTGATAATTCATTACACTGGAATGCAATCTAGACGTGTATCTCTTAAACGCCTTCAAAATCCAAAGTATAAGGTAAGTTGCCATTTCTTAGTTGACAGGAAAGGAGAGGTTGTAAAATTAGTTGATGAAAAAAAGACCGCTTGGCACGCTGGTAAATCTAAATGGAAATCGTTTGTAAATCTAAATAAAAACTCCATTGGAATTGAACTAGTTAACAAGGGACACAAGTACGGGTATGAAAAATTTTCAAAAATACAAATTAATTCATTAGTTAGACTTTGTGTTTATTTAAAAAAAAAATATCATATTAAAAAACAAAATATTCTTGGACATTCAGACATAGCTCCATTAAGGAAAAGAGATCCAGGAGAAAAATTTCCTTGGAAAATTCTTGGGCAAAAGAATTTAGGAATTTTACCAAACAAAAAAATCAAAATAAATTTCAAAGACAAAAATTTAAGAGATATTTTTTTTAAAAATTTAAAAAAGATTGGATACAGGTATTTCAACTCTAAAACTAACAACTTAAAAAATCGTCTAGTTATAAAATCATTTCAGAGGCACTTTAGACAGAGTAAAATAAACGGAACTATAGACTTAGAGTGCGCAAAAATAAGTTCAATTTTGGCTAAAAAAACCTAGATTTTACTTGATTTTTTTCTCTTATGACCATACATAGGAAATGCTAGATAGTTGGATAGTCGCTATCATTTTTTGATAGAGGAAAGTCCGGGCTCCATAAAGACGCGGTGCCAGTTAACGACTGGCAAGGGCGACCTTAGGGATAGTGCCACAGAAAATAAACCGCCTAATCGAGGCAAGGGTGAAAAGGTGTGGTAAGAGCACACCGGTTTTTTGGCAACAAAAAACGCATGGCAAACCCCACCGGGAGCAAGGCTAAATAGAGATGACAACACGTCAATTTTGGCGTAAAAAACAGTCTTTAGTTCGTCATCTGGGTTAGCTGCTTAAACTTAAGTGTGAGCTTAACGTTAGATAAATGACTTCTTAAATGACAGAACCCGGCTTATATACTATCTAGCAAACGCCAATTTTATCTAAAAAATGTTCTATGTTTGTATCACTTGAAGGCAAAAACTAATCTATTGACTACCGATTATAAAACCCATAATATCCCATGAAATCCCAATAAGGAGGATTTTTGGATAAAAAAATTATAAGGGAATTTAAATTTAATCACATATCTAGTGAGGTTCTCTTTGCGGTTGTTTTAAAAAATTATGTTTTTATCAAGTTACGAGAACAAAATAGACAAAAAGGGAAGGGTTTCAGTGCCAGCAGCATTTAGGTCATATTTAAGCTCTCTTGGTTACAATGGTTTTATTGCCTATCCCTCTTTTAATCATCAAGCATTAGAGGCTTGTGCACAAGACAGAATAGAAAAACTTTCAAACACAATCGACACACTCAACCCATTTGAGGAAAAACGTGATTATTTTGCTACCTCAGTTTTATCCGAGAGCACCAATTTGCAATTTGATAGCGAAGGAAGAGTTTTAATACCTAACAAACTTCTTGATCACGCAAAAATCAAAAATTCAATAATATTTGTTGGTTTAGGAAAAACATTTCAAATATGGGAACCAAAACTTTTCGATCGATTTAAAATTTCAGCAAGGAAAAAAGCTTTTAAAAATAGATCAAGTTTAAAGTGGGAAAATAAATCAAAAAAGGAGGAAGTATGACAATTAATGTTGGAGGAGGAGAATTAAAAAAACTTAAACCAAGAATTTTAGTTCTTGGAGTAGGTGGTGCTGGTGGTAACGCTATAAATGCTATGATCAATTCAGGTTTACAAGGTGTTGAATTTGTTGCGGTAAATACTGATGCTCAAGATTTAGAAATGAATAGAGCTGATGCAAAAATTCAAATTGGAATGAATTTAACTAAGGGACTCGGTGCAGGTGCTAAAAACGATATTGGTCAAGCTGCAGCCGATGAATCTTTAAATGAGATAGTAAGTTACATACAAGGTAGTAATATGATTTTTATAGCGGCCGGCATGGGTGGTGGTACAGGAACAGGAGCCTCACATGTGATTGCCAAAGCTGCAAAAGAATTAAACATTCTTACAGTCGGAGTAATCACATTACCATTTGATTATGAAGGACCAAAAAGAATGAGAAGAGCTCTTCAAGGTTGGGAACAATTAAAAAAACACTTAGACACATCAATTGTAGTTCCTAATCAGAATCTTTTTAAAATTGCAAATGAAGCAACTGGTTTTGAAGAGTCGTTTACTCTTTCAAATGATGTTTTAAAACATGGAGTTCAAAGTGTTACAGATCTAATGGTTAGACCCGGACTTATAAATTTAGATTTTGCCGATGTTGAAACTGTTATGAGCTCTATGGGGAAAGCTATGATGGGGACAGGTGAAGCTGAAGGAGAAAACAGAGCATTAGCAGCAACTGAGATGGCTCTTAACAATCCGTTAATTGATGATTATTCACTTAAAGGAGCAAAAGGGTTACTGGTGAATATTACTGGTGGTGACGATATTAAACTTTTTGAAGTTGACCAAGCTGTTAACAAAATTAGAGCCGAAGTCGATCCCGAAGCTGAACTAATTTTTGGAGCAATAAAAGATATAAATCTTAATGGTAAAATGAGAGTGTCGATAGTTGCTACGGCTTTGGATGGTTTAGCACAAGAACCAAAAACTGTTTTAAACATGGTAGGACGGATACAAAACAGAAATGTTGGTTATTCTGATAGTTTGTTTTCTAAAAATTCAACTGTTGAGAATAATGCTATAGGTTCAATTGAAGGAGCAACTGCATTAAAATTAGATGAAAGATTTGAAACTGAACGAAATGAAGAAAGCTCAAATGAGACAGAGAAAAATTCAATTGAACTTGAGAACAATAACGACCTAAATGATCCTTTAATAGCAGGTGTTTCAATGGAGAGTGCTTCGTACATAGAAAATAACGCTAAGTCAGAGGCAGAGGTTGTAAACGAAATTGTTCAAAAAGAAGTAAAAAACTATTCCACTGACGAACATACGCCTCAATTATTTTCTGAGAGTGAAGTGAATCTCGATCAATCAGAAGACGAAAAACTTGAAAAAGATAGCTCTTTTTCTCAAACAGAAGATCTTTTTGAACAAAATAGTACTGACGAGGATGAATTTGAAATACCTGCATTTTTAAGAAAACAAAAATTTTAATGCGAGTTTTAATTTCAAATGATTGCATCACAAACATCAACCGCAAATCAACATTTCCCGGTGATGTTGAAAGAGGTTGTAAAAATTTGTTCTCCTGAAAAAGGTGGTAATTTCATAGACTGCACTTTTGGCGGCGGGAGTTATTCAGAAGAACTTTTAAAATATCCAAAAACAAATATTATAGCACTGGATAGAGATTCTTTTGTTAAGACAAAAGCTGAAAAAATATCAAAAAATTTTCCTAAACGTTTTACTTTTTTTAATGAAAAATTTAGTAATCTTAATAATATTTTAGATAAAAATTTTAAAGCAGACGGAATTATATTTGATTTAGGACTATCAAATTTTCAAATAAAAGATTTAAAACGAGGTTTTTCTTTCAAATCCGAAAATGAAATAGACATGAACATGGGGCTAGGCAACACTTCAGGCGAAAAGGTACTAAACGAACTAAATGAAAAAAATTTAAAAGATATATTAAAAATATTTGGAGAAGAAAAGGAAGCTTCAAAAATAGTAAAAAATATTATTAAAGAAAGAAAAAATAAAAAAATTTTAAAAGTTTCAGAGTTAGTAAAAATTATTTCAAGTAGTAAAAAAAGAGATTTTAAAAAAAAAATAAATGTATGCACAAAAACTTTTCAAGCTTTGAGAATTTTTGTTAATAAAGAAATATCAGAATTAATAGGCGGTATCATATTGGCAACAAAATTTCTTAAAACGGGAGGCAAGATAATTGTAGTAAGTTTTCATTCAATAGAAGATAAAATTGTAAAGTATTATTTTAGCAGTTATTCAAAGAACCAAACAAAACCATCTAGATATTTACCTGATGCAAAAGTAAAAAATCAAATTTTTTTTGAAAATTATAAAAATTTAGTTTTGAGAGCTAACGAGTTTGAAGTAAAAGAAAACCCACCTTCACGCTCAGCAAAACTAAGATACGCAATAAGATCAAATTCAAATTTTATTTACCCAAAAGAATTAAAAAATAGGTTTAAAAAATATTTAGACCTTGAAAGATTAAATGATTAATAAAAAAATATTTATATCAATCATCATCTTTTCAATTTTTATGTTTGTTACATCTACTATAAAAAATCAAACAAGGTTAATAGAGAAAAATATTTCATCTTACAAGAAAAAAATTAGTAAAATGGAAAATGATTTTTACGAAACACAATTAGATTACTTTTATTTAACATCTCCTGAAGTTATATCAAAAAAAGTATCTGAATTTATAGATAGTGAATATGAAAGTATTAATTATTCAAGTATTTATTTTAGTTTGAATCAATTTTTAGACGAAAAAAATAAAACAACTAATTCCTACTTAAATGAAAAACAAAAAAAATAAAAAAAAATTTCTTAATAAAAACCAAAAAAGTTTTTATTTCCAAGATTACATTGAAACTAGTTTAAATCAAAAAAACTACTCTAAATCTCTTATTTCAGATGACCGAATTTATCTTATGTTTTTTGTTTTTTTCTGCTTGATATCTATTTTTTCAATCAAAATTATCTTTTTATCAATTCAAGATCCTAAATTATTAAATGAAAAAAGGGAGATACAGTACTTTTTACCTTTAAGAAGAGACATTGTTGATAGGAACGATGAGATACTATCTAGAAATATTAAAACATATCATGCTGCAATAAGACCAAGTTTAATAAAAGATAAAGATAAATTCTTAATAAATATAAAACTTCATTTCCCAAATATTTCGCAAGAATTTTTGAAAAAAAAATTATCAGATAACAAATATTTTTATTTAAAAAAAAGATTAACTGCAAAAGAAAAAGATAAACTATATTTTCTTGGAGAAAAAGGAATAATATTCGAACCTTTTCAATCAAGAATTTATCCTCATTCAGAACTATATAGTCATATCTTGGGTCAAATCGATGATGATAATTATGGAATTTCTGGAATTGAAAATTTTTTTGATAGAGAATTAAAAGATATTAAAGAAATAAAAGAACCGTTAAGACTTACTTTAGACACTAATCTTCAGTTTCTTATTAAAAAAGAATTAGAAAGATCAATCGACGACTTTAAAGCAATTGGTGCTGCAAGTTTATTAATGGATATAAAAAATGGAGAGATTTTATCATTAGTTTCTTTGCCCGATTACAATATTAATATGCGAAGGGATATTAACAATCACCGATACTCTAATAAAATAACTAAGAGTGTATTTGAACTAGGGTCAGTTTTTAAAACTTTTACAATAGCATTAGCATTAGAAAAAAAAATTTTACTTCCAAACACTGTAATAAAAGATATTCCTAATAATATTACGTGTTCAAAATATAAAATTTCAGAACATGAAAAGTTGCCTAAAGATTTATCCGTTAAAGATATTTTGGTGAGATCATCAAATATTGGAACTACAATTATTGCACAAAAAATTGGAAAAGAAAATTTTAAAGAATTTTTAAAAAAATTAGGATTACTTGAAAAACCTGAATTAGAATTGGAGGAAGTGGGAACGCCATTAGATTTCAATTGGGAAAATTGTAAACTTGAAACTGTTTCTTTTGGTCACGGCATTACAACTACTCCTTTGCAAGCAGCAACAGCTTATGCTGCAATATCTAATGGTGGATATCTAATAAAACCTACGCTGAAACTTGATACAAAAAAATCTTATTTGAAAGAAAAAGTTTTATCCGAAGAAACAAGTAAAGAAATGAACTTAATGTTAAGAGAGGTTGTAACAAGTGACAATGGAACAGCGAGCCTTGCTAATATTACAGGCTTTTTTGTGGGAGGAAAAACTGGAACTGCAAAAAAAAACAGACATGGACAATATTCAGATAAAAAAATTAATACATTTATATCTGTTTTTCCAATGTTTAAACCTCGTTATGTTTTATTGGTTCTTCTCGATGAGCCTAAACCAGCTCCTCACTTGATTTATAATTATCGAGGAAAAAAAATCTCAGTAAATAGGGATGAATCAGGGTGGAACTCGGTATACGTAGCTGGCAAAATTATAAAAAAAATTGGACCTATTTTAGCCATAAATAACAGTGAGTTTTACAGCAATCATGTTGTTAAAAAAACTAATTAAGACTGTTCCAAAAAATATCGGGAAAATTGATATAAGGGGTTTAGCTTTCGATAGTAGAAAAGTAAAAAAAGGCTACTTATTTTTTGCCACTAAAGGAACAAAAATTAACGGAGAGGCATTTATTAATGATGCAATAAGAAAAGGAGCTTCCGCTATAGTGTGTTCGGAAAAATATAAAACAAAAAAAAGTTCAAAACCAATAATTAAAGTCAAAGATGTAAGGAAATCATTAGCCTATTCTTGTAGTAAATTTTTTTACTTAAAACCTAAAAATATTATAGCAGTTACCGGAACAAATGGAAAAAGTTCTGTAGCAGAATTTTATCGCCAAATCCTCGTTTTAAATAATTTACCTGTTGCTTCAATAGGAACTCTAGGAGTAAGAAAAAAAAATAGTTATAAAACAACTCTATTAACAACTTTAGACGTCATTTCTCTACATAAAGAATTATACAATCTCAAGAAATCAAAAATTGACAATGTCATTATTGAAGCTTCAAGCCATGGTTTAAACCAAAGGCGTCTTGATGGGATAAAGTTTCAAGTAGGTATATTTACAAATATAAGTCAAGATCACATGGACTATCATAAAAACATGAAAAATTACTTTAAATCTAAGATGATTTTATTTTCAGAATTGCTAGAAAAAAATAAGCACGTTGTAACGGACAACTCAATCAAAGAGTTTAAAAAGATTAAAGACTTAACAAAAAAAAAGAAACTACGTCTACTTCTAATTGGTAGAAAAAATTCAGACATTACTATTACTAATCATAAAATTAAAGGAAGTCATCAAGAAATTTCATTAGTTCATAAAAATAAAAAATATAAATTTGACATTCCTCTAGTTGGCTATTTTCAAATCAAAAATCTTTTAATGTCGATTTTAGCATCTAAATTAACTGGCTTAAAATTAAATAAAATAATCTCTTGTATTAAAAAAATAAATAACGTTGAAGGAAGGCTTCAATTAGTTAGAGTTCTTCCAAATAAAACAAAAATTTTCATTGACTATGCACATACCCCAGATGCACTTGAGACGGCAATTAAATCTTTAAAAAAACAATATAATTCAAAAGTTACTTTGATTTTTGGTTGCGGTGGTGAAAGAGATAAAAAGAAAAGATCTATAATGGGTAAAATTGCTAAGAAGAACGCCTCTAAGATTTATATAACCGATGACAATCCTAGAAAAGAAAATGCCAAAAAAATTAGGAGCGAAATTATTAAATCGTTAAAAAATTCAAATTATTTTGAAATAGGAGATAGAAATAAAGCAATTGCTAAAGCGATTAAACAGTCGGAACCGGAAGAAATAATTCTAATAGCTGGAAAAGGTCATGAATCTACACAAGACTATGGAAACAAAATACTACAAAGATCAGATAAAAAGACTGTTAAATCTACAAGAGTTAATAAAATTGTAAATAATTTCAATAAAATAGATAATTTTTATAATTCAAAAATACTTAACAAGTTAACAAATAAAAAAAAATTATCAAATTTTAAAGGCATTTCAATTGACTCAAAAAAAATAAGAAAAGGAAATATTTTCGTAGCTATAAAAGGAAAAAATAAAGATGGACACAGTTATGTCAACGAAGCTCTAGAGAAAGGAGCTAAATATAGCGTTATTTCAAAAAAAATGAAAAAAATTTCCAAAAAAAAAATAATTTATACAAGTAATACAAAAAGCTTTTTGAATACTTTTGCAAAACTAAAAAGAGAGGAGTCAAAAGCCAAAATTATTGCTGTTACTGGTAGCGCAGGAAAAACAACCCTAAAAACACTTTTAGGGGAAATCTTAAAAAATTTTGGTAAAACTTTTTACTCACCAAAATCATATAATAATCATTACGGAGTTCCTCTAAGCTTATCAAATTTAGAAAATAGCCATAAATTTGGGGTTTTTGAGATAGGGATGAGCAAACCTGGAGAAATATTTAAACTATCAAAACTTGTAAAACCAGAGATAGGAATAATTACCAATGTTGGAGAGGCACATATTGAGAATTTTAGTAATATAAGTGGAATAGCAAAAGCGAAAGGAGAAATAATTCAAAATATCACAGTTGGTGGTACTATCATTTTAAATCGTGATTGTAGATTTTTTCATTATTTCAAAAAACTTGCTGATAGAAAAAAAATCCAAATTTTATCTTTTGGAATATCGAAAAAATCAGACATTTCTTTATATAAAGTAATAAGAAGAAAAAATGAAAATATATTAAAAATTTTTATTTTTAATAAGATAATTACTTTATATATAAGAAATTTAAATAATGTAAATATTGAAAATATATTATGTTCTTTAGCGGTAATAAAAATACTAGGCTTGAATTTAGAAAAAATTAAAATATTTTATAAAAATTTACAATCTATAGAGGGTAGAGGAAAAATTCATAATATCAAAAGATATAAGACAAATTTCAAATTAATTGACGAAAGCTACAATGCTAATCCTCTCTCAGTAAAAAAAGCAATTATTAATTTTTCAAAAATTAAAAAAAATAATTTTAAAAAATATATACTTCTTGGTGATATGCTTGAACTTGGTAGAAAATCTAATCTTTTCCATAAAAATTTGTCTAAAGTTATAAATAATACCGATATAGATAAAATCTTTATATATGGGGATAAAATTTTTACTACTTATAAACATACTAACGAAAAAAAAAGAGGTAATATATTACAAAACAGAGGAGATTTTGACGAAGTGTTTTCGAATTTAATAAAAAAAAATGACCATTTAATGATAAAAGGATCTAACGCAACAGGTTTAAATAAGTTATCAAAAAATATAATAAAAGGATTAAGAAATGTTGTATAGTTTACTAGTTTCACTTATTGAAAATTTTTCTGTTTTCAATGTTTTTAAATATATTACTTTTAGAACAGGGCTGTCAGTAATTACCTCTTTGTTGATTGTTTTTCTAATTGGCGGTCCTTTTATAGAAACTTTTTCAAAAAATAAGATTTCGGGTCCTATAAGACAGGATGGACCTATAGATCATATTATAAAAAAATCAGGCACGCCAACAATGGGTGGTTTGATAATTATTATTGGAATGATTTCAAGTACTTTATTATGGGCAGATCTAACAAATATTTTTATTTGGGTTCTTGTATTTGTTTCTTTGAGTTTAGGTTTGTTGGGTTTTGTTGATGATTTACTGAAGATTAAAAATGAAAACTCTAGGGGATTAAATTCGAAGTTAAAGTTTATTGGTCAATTGATAATTGGCATAATTGCCCTCTACATTTTAATTAATTATTCAGATCATCAATATTTATATAATTTGTACTTTCCTTTCTTTAAAAATCTAGTTTTACAAATGGGTTTATTTTTTATTCCTTTTGCACTTTTTGTAATAATTGGATCTTCAAACGCAGTAAACCTTACTGACGGTCTTGACGGATTGGCTACAGTGCCTGTTATGCTAGTGGCTTTGTCATTTACTTTAATTAGTTATGTTGTTGGAAATACAATTTTTGCCGAGTACTTGAAAATACAATACATTCCTAATGTTGGAGAAATATCAATATTTTGTGGCTCTATAGTTGGATCCTGCTTGGGTTTCCTTTGGTACAACGCACCACCAGCCAAAATTTTTATGGGTGACACAGGATCTTTATCTTTAGGAGGATCATTAGCTGCAGTTGCTATTATGGTAAAACACGAAATTGTTTTAGCAATTATTGGTGGCCTATTTGTACTTGAAACTGTTTCAGTAATAATTCAAGTAATATCTTTCAAATTAACTGGGAAAAGAGTTTTTATGATGGCTCCAATTCACCATCACTTTGAAAAAAAAGGGTGGGCTGAGTCAACAATAGTTATAAGATTTTGGATTATCGCCATTATTTTGGCATTAATTGGACTAGCAACCCTGAAATTAAGATAAAAGATGGAATCGAAAATTTTGAATTTTTCTAATAAGACTTTCTGTGTTTATGGTTTAGGAACAACTGGAACATCATTACTAAGATGGTTTAAAAAGAATAACTTAAAAAATTTCGAGGCTTGGGACGACAATGAGGCTCTGATGCCTTTTAAAAAAAGAAAAGATGTTAAAAATTCTTTTTTAAAAAAGCTCGACTCATCAGATTTTATTTTGATAAGTCCTGGAATAAATTTTAAAAAAACGAAACTGAAAAGACACCTGATAAGAAACAAACATAAAATTATTACAGATTTAGACCTTTTTTATCTTTTAAATCCCAAAGTAAACTCAATTATAATAACTGGTACCAATGGAAAATCTACAACATGTAAAATACTAGAGCATGTGTTCAAAAAAAATAAAATTAATGTTGAACTGGGTGGAAATATTGGAAGGCCAGTTTTAAATTTAAGTTTAAGAAAAGATCCTGTTGTCATCATCGAAGCTTCGTCTTTTCAACTATTTTATTCTAAATTCATAAAACCTAAATATGCTGCAATAATAAATTTAACAAAAGATCATTTAGAATGGCATGGCACAATGTCAAATTATATCAATTCAAAGTTAAAAATATTTTCAAGTCAAAAAAAAAATAATTATTCTTTTTTAAATAGTAAATTTCTTATAAAAAAATTTAAAAGGAAAAAATTTAAAGGAAAATTGAATATTGTTAACTTTAAAAACTATAAAAAAATAAAAAATAAAATTCAAAATAATTACCTAAATTTAGAAATTAATAATGAGAATATGAGTTTTGTTTATACTATTTGCAAAAAATTTAAAATTAATGATCAATCTTTTACAAAAGCTCTTAAATCTTTTAAAGGTTTACCCCACCGACATGAAATTTTTCTTAAACGAGAAAATAAAATATTTATAAATGATTCGAAAGCAACAAGTTTTGAAGCAAGTAAATATGCACTTAAGAATAATAAAAATATTTATTGGATTCTAGGAGGGTTACCAAAAGTCAAAGATAAGTTTAAACTAGAGGCAGTAAAAAAAAATATCACAAAAGCTTTTATTATTGGAAAGCACATGAAAGTTTTTGAGAAATTTTTAATTGGTAAAGTTGCTTATAAATTAAGTAAAAATCTAAAAAATGCTTTGAGTTTAATATTTAAAGAAATCCAAAAAAATAAAAAGAAAAAAATTACAGTTTTATTTAGTCCAGCTAGTGCATCTTTTGATCAATTCAAAAATTTTGAAGATCGTGGTTTGAAATTTAAAAACCTTGTTAAATCACATGAAAACAAATATTCTTAAAAATAAATTTAATGATTACTGGCGAGACATCGATAAAAATATTTTATTAAGTTTTATAATTCTTTTTTTACTAGGACTTTTTTTCTCTTTTGCCTCAACTTCTTCATTAGCTGGTGAGAGATTTGAAAAAGATTATTATTTCTTTTTTACTAAACATCTCGTATTTGTAATTTTTTCACTGTTTATAATGTTTTTTATATCAGCATTAGATTTAAATTTTTTGAATAAGTTTGTGTTACCGGCCTTTATTATATTGTATTTTTGCCTAATTTTAGTTCATCTAATAGGTATAGAAGTCAAAGGATCTAAGCGATGGTTAAATCTTTACTTATTTAGATTTCAACCAATTGAATTTATGAAACCATTTTTTATATTAATTACTGCAAAAATTTTAACTAGTGAGAACTTTAAATCACTGAAAGTTTCATACTTTTTGAGTTTTTTAGTTTTATTATCTATTTTAATTTTACTGGTTAATCAGCCTGATATAGGACAGTCCGTTCTTCTTTTTGCTTGTTGGATGGCTATAATTTTTATTTCAGGAGTTAACATTTTTTATATTTTAAGCTTTTTTGCTGCGTCTATTTTATCTTTAACAGCGCTACTAATTACTTTTCCAGATAAGTTTGGATACATAACAAATAGATTAACTTCATTTCTAGATCCATCTAAAGGAGACAGTTTTCAATCTCAAAGAGCTTTAGACGCTATAAGACAAGGCGGCCTTAAGGGACAAGGGATGGGCGAAGGAATTTTAAAAGATAACGTTCCCGAGGCACATACAGATTATATCATAGCTGTTATCACAGAGGAATTTGGGTCAATTATTTCAATATTTCTTATTTTTATTTTTTTATACATATCTTTGAGAATAATAAAAAAAACTATTTCTGAACTAGATAAAAATCTTAGAGTAGCTTTATGTGGTTTAGCTTCTCTTTTGATTTTTCAAGCTTTCATTCATATAGGTGTGAATACAAGCTTACTACCAACAACTGGAATGACACTACCATTTTTGAGTTATGGAGGATCATCATTATTTGGCAGTTCAATTTTAGCTGGTTTAATTTTAAATTACACAAAAAATAGGGTAATACATGAGTGATTTAAATAAAAAAAAAATTTTAATTTCAACAGGTGGTACAGGGGGGCACGTTTTTCCAGCTCTAAGTCTAGGTAAATTTCTATCAAACAATGATTTTTTAGTCACGATTACTACTGATAAAAGAGGATATAAATTTTTAAATAATTTTAAACAAATCGAAATCAAAATAATTAATTCATCTCCTATTTCTTTTTCAGGTCCAATAAAATTTTTTTTGGTATTAATAAAAATGTTTTTAGCATTTTTTCATTCAATTTTTTTTTTAATAAAACTAAAACCAAAAATCATTTTTGGTATGGGGGGCTATGCTTCATTTCCTGTTTGTTTAGCAGCATGGTTATTAAAAATTCCGTTTGTTATTTATGAGAGCAATCTAGTATTAGGGAAGGCAAATAAATATTTATTACCTCTATCAAAAAAAATTCTTGTTTCATATAGTCAATTAAAAGGTATTAAAAACAAATATACAAAAAAGGCTGTGGAGATAGGAAGTATTATAAATGATGAGATATTTAAATTTAGAAAGAATTACGAATTTAAAAATAAAAATAATATTAAAATTTTAGTTTTAGGAGGTAGTCAAGCTGCAAAATCTTTTGGTGAAAAATTACCTCAAATTTTCGAAGAATGTAAAAAATTTAATATTAAATTAAAAATTTATCAACAATGTCTGCCTAACCAAAATTTCATTTTAGAAAAAAAATATAAGTCTTTGGGAATTGAATTTGAACTTTTTAATTTTAGCAAAGATTTATTAAAATATTTTTCACAAGTGCATTTTGTTATTACGAGATCTGGTTCATCAATTACTGCTGAATTGGTTAATTGTCGAATTCCTTTTATAGCAATTCCTTTCCCTTTTGCAGCCGAGAATCATCAATTTAAAAACGCTCAGTACTTTGAAAAAAAGGGCTTTGGATTTTTACTTGAAGAAAAAGATATAGATACAAAACTATTCCCATTGATAAAAATGATTTACAAAGATATGAATTTGTTATCAATCATGAGTGAAAAACAAAAACAACATACAGATAAAGATGTTTATAAAAAAATTAATGATCAAATTTTAGAAATTATTAAATGAAAAAAATAAATATTGGAAAAAAAGAAGTAATTCATTTTATTGGAATTGGTGGAATTGGAATGAGCGGGTTAGCTCAAATTATGAAAATTATGGGTTTTAAGGTTCAAGGAAGTGATTTAGGTCGAAATAAAAATATAGAAAATTGTAAAAAAATTGGAATTAAAATTTTTTTAGGACACAAAAGGTCAAATATCTCTGACTCTACAATAATCGTTAAATCTTCAGCAATAAAAAATAATAACCCAGAACTTAAAGACGCAAGAAAAAAAAAACTACCGATTTTTGAACGCGCAGAAATGTTGTCTAATATAGTTTCTTTTAAAAAAAATATCATTGTTACTGGTTCACACGGTAAAACAACAACTACATCTTTAATAGCAAAAATTTTATTACAAGCAAAATTAGATCCTACCATAATCAATGGTGGAGTTATTAATTCAATAAAAAATAATGCGAAACTGGGTCGAGGAGAATGGTCAGTGTTAGAAGCAGACGAGTCCGATGGTAGTTTTCTTAAATTACCTATTAATTATTCAGTGGTGACAAATATAGACAATGAACACCTCGATTTTTATAATAATTTTCAAAATTTAAAAAAGGCTTTTATAAAATTTATAAACAAAACTCCCCCAATAGGAAAATCAATAGTTAACTGTGATGATAATGTTTTAAGAAAAATTTTAACTATGTCCAAAACTAAAAATTTTTTAACTTACGGATTTAGAAATAACTCAAATTATCAAATAACTAATTCTAAGTATAATCTAAATAGCTCTCATTTTGATTTAAGAATTAAATTACACGGATCTAAAGTTTCAACAATAAGAAACATAATAATTAATCTGATTGGAAAGCATAATGTTTTAAATGCAGCAGCATCAGTAGCTATCTGCATGAATCTTGGAATAAAAATTAATGTTATCAAGCAAGCGTTAAAAAATTTTTCAGGGGTTCAAAGAAGATTAACAAAAATATTTATAAAAAAAGATATTGAGTTTTACGATGATTACGCGCATCATCCAACTGAAATAAAAGCAGTTCTTGAAGGTTTAAGAAATGTTTACGAGAATAGGAAAATAATCTCCATTTTCCAACCTCATAGATATTCTAGATTAAAAAGTTTAAAAAACCAATTTGCCTCGTGTTTTAAATTTTCAAGTGTAGTTCTTTTATGTCCTATCTACCCGGCGGGTGAAAAAAGAGATTTGTCGTATAATCAATTAAACTTTGGAAAACTAATTTCAAAAAACTCTAAAGTACAAGTTATTATTATAAAAAATGAGAGGGAAATTGAAAAATTTTTAAAAAAAAATCTTATCAATAATGAAATTGTTGTAGGGATGGGAGCCGGTTCGATTTCAAAATGGATGAGAGATTTAAAAGATAAGTTATGAATTTAAATTATCAAGATTTAAAAAATAGATTTGGAGAGTCAATTCATAAAGATGAAAAACTTTCAAAGTATAATTGGTTTAACCTTGGCGGTAATGCGGAATTATTTTTTAAACCGAAAAGCTTAGAAGAATTAAAATCTTTTATAAAATATTTAAAAAAATTTAATATAAAAATAAATATTATAGGTGCTGGGTCGAACTTATTAATTAGAGACGGAGGTATTAAAGAGGTTACAATCAAACTAGGTTCAAAATTTTCATATTTAAATTTAATTGATGAGAATACGATTGAAGTAGGAGCAGCAACATTGGATAGAAAAATAGCTGATTTTGCTCTTCAAAATTCATTAAGTGGTTTAGAATTTTTATCTTGTATTCCGGGGACAATCGGTGGAGGAGTTATAATGAACAGCGGTTGTTATGGTTATGATATTTCCAAAATAGTGAAATCAGTAAAATTCATAGATAAAGATGGTGAAATTAGAGAGATGCCTAGTAGTGGAATAAAATTTTTCTATAGAGGATCAAGTTTTAATCCAGAATTAATAATAGTAAGTGTGCAACTCATAGGAAAAAAAAACAAACAAACTGATATTGAAAAAAAACAACTTGAATTCATAGAAAGGAAAAAAATTAGCCAACCTAGTCAAATTAAAACATGTGGAAGTACCTTTAAAAATCCAACTGAAAAAAAAGCTTGGAAATTAATTAAAGATACAGGATGCCATATAATGACAGTAGGAAAAGCAAAAATTTCAGAAAAACATTGTAATTTTTTCATAAATGAAGGTGGTGCAAAATCTAGTGAAATTGAAGAACTTATAAATAAGGTTAAAAAAAAAGTTTTTGAGAAAACAGGAATAGATCTCGAATTAGAAATTAAGATTATTGGTCAAAAATAATTATTATGAAAAAAAAAAAAGTTTTGGTAGTTTACGGAGGAACTTCAAAAGAACGCGAAGTAAGTCTGAATTCTGGAAAAGCATGTTACAAAGCAATTAAAAAATTAGGATACAAAGTATCTTATTTTGATCCGGCTAAAAATTATTAAACGAAATAGATAAATTAAAAATTGATTTAATTTTTAATTCTCTTCATGGAAAAGATGGAGAAGATGGTAATGCGCAAAGTTTTTTTGAGTATTTAAAAATTCCATATACT
>CACKRM010000010.1 GCA_902602655.1 uncultured Pelagibacteraceae bacterium | reverse complement strand
AATTTCACCCGACTGTTTTAATTGGATGTTAAAGCATGTATCCAAAACATCAGATGATGTCATTCCTTGGTGAAGAAACCTTGCTTCCTTTCCTACTTTTTCATTAATAGATGTCAAAAACGCAATAACATCATGTTTCACTTTATTCTCAATATTTAAAATTCTATTTACATTTATTTTAGCTTTGCTTTTTACTTTTTTCGACACACCTCTTGGTATAATTTTTAACTTTTCCATTGCTTCTGCTGCTGCAATTTCAATTTTTAACCAAATATTATACTTATTTTTATCCTCCCAAATTTTTTTAATTTCTTTTCTAGAGTATCTTTCAATCATTTTTTATATGGAGGAAAATTTAAGCCTTTTTTTGATGAAGTAAAAATTTCACATCCATCATTAGTTATACCAACAGTGTGTTCAAATTGTGCTGATAATTTTTTATCTTTCGTAACAGCTGTCCAACCATCTTTTAAAACTTTAGTTTGATAATCACCTTCATTTATCATCGGTTCTATAGTAAAAATCATACCTTCTTTTAATTTTTGTCCAGTTCCTTTCTCTCCATAGTGTAGGATGTTTGGCTCTTCATGAAATCGCTTACCAATTCCATGTCCACAGAAATCTTTCACAACAGAAAATCCTTCTTGCTCAACATATGTTTGAATAGTATCACCAATATCACCTAAATAAATATTTTTATTTAAAATCTCTATTGCTTTCATTAGTGAATTGTAAGTAACTTCAACGAGCTTTTTAGCTTTTACCGATACATCACCCACATAAAACATTCTACTAGTATCTCCGTGCCATTCATTTTTGTAAGCAGTTACATCAACATTGAGAATGTCTCCTTCATTTAGAATTTTGTCTCCTGGAATTCCGTGACAAACAATGTGATTAGCTGAAGTACAACAAGATTTAGGATACCCTCTGTAAAACAAAGGTGCCGAATAACCTTTATGGTCATTAATAAACTCATAACATAGATTATCAATTTCTTTAGTTGTAATACCTGGTTTAATTATACTAGAAACTTCATCCAAAGTAGCAGATGCAATTAATCCTGCTTTTCTGGTACCTTCAAATCCTTCAATTAAATTTTCATTCATTTATTTTTATTTTTTTATTTATTTCTATTCCTTTGTCATTAAATTTACAATCATAACACAATATTTTAACCCCCTTTTTTTTAGCTTCTTTAAATGCCTCAAAATACTGTGGATCAATATCATATGCTATACTAAATTGTTTACAATTTTCAATTTGCACCAAATAAATAATATAACTTTCAAAACCTTTTATTTTTGCAATGGCAAGATCATCTAAATGTTTTTTTCCTCTAGTTGTAACAGCGTCTGGAAATTCAGCTAAATCTCTATTTCTATTTAGGGTTACGTTTTTAACTTCTAAGTAAGCTTTCTTTTTCAAGCTTGTATTTTCTAAAAGAAAATCAAATCTAGTTTTTGTTCCAAATTTTTGTTCAGGTTTTATAATGTCAAATTTAGACAATTCTTCAATTTTTTTTCTTTGTAAAGCCTCAAGCATTATTTTGTTCGCTAAGTGAGTGTTAACTCCAAATTTTCTTCCTTTAGATTTAATAATTTGTAAAGAATATTTTAGTTTTCTTTTTTCATTATTTGACTTAGTAAGCCAAACAGGATTTCCTTTATCTAAAAGATTAAGCATTGATCCTGAGTTAGGGCAGTGGGCTACAATAATTTGATTTTTTATTTTGATATCTACAAAAAATCGCTTATATCTTTTTATAAAAAGTCCTGATATTAATTCACTTTCAAAATTCATATGTAATTGTATCAAAATATGAGAAAAGTTAAAAAAAAAGTTAACGCAGCTATATTGATAATTGGCAATGAAATCTTGTCAGGGAGGACCCAGGACTTAAATGTTTCATTTTTATCTGATTGGTTGAATAGAAAGTGTGGAGTAGTAGTAGAAGAGGTTAGGATTGTACGAGATGTTGAAAAAACTATTATTAAAAATATTTTAGAGTTAAGCAAAAAATTTAAGTATGTTTTTACTACTGGGGGTATTGGACCTACACACGACGACATAACCGCAAAGTCAATTTCAAAAGCATTCAATAAAAAGTACGAATATCATAAAGAAGCATATTCCATATTAGAGAACTATTATGGAAAGAAAAATTTTAATGATGGTAGAAAAAAAATGTCAAAAATGCCTAGAGGGTCTCAATTAATAAGAAATCCTTCAAGCGCAGCTCCTGGTTTTATAATTAAAAATATTTTTTGTCTACCTGGAGTTCCGTCAATTCTCAGATCTATGATTGATAATGTAGAAAAATATCTTACTAAAGGTAATATAATTTTTAATAAGTCGATAAATGTCCATACAGTAGAAAGTAGCATCTCCAGAGAATTAAAAAATATTCAAAAAAAATATATCGATAAAGTAGAGATAGGAAGTTATCCGTTTTTTAGATTAGGTAAAATTGGAGTATCAATTGTTTTGCGATCTTCAAATCAAAAAAAATTAAAATTATGTTTATTTGAAATTAAAAAAATGATTAAGATAAAAAAAATTAAAATTTATAAATACTAATATGCTTTATTTTGCTTTTGGAAGTAACCTATATCACAAACAAATGAAAAAAAGGTGTAAGGACTCTGTTTATTTAAAATGTTTTATATTAAAAAATTATAAATTATACTTTAGAAACAGTTTTCTTGGGGGTGGCGTAGCTGATGTCCAAAAAAGGAAAAAATCTCAAGTACTAGGAGCTTTGTATAAAATTTCAAAGAAGGATGAAAAAAAATTGGATAAATATGAAGACTATCCACATACATATATTAAAAAATATTTCAAACACAAAGGACGGAAAGTTATGTTTTATTATATGCCAAAAAAAACAAAATTTAATTCTCCAAGTAAAAGATATCTAAATTTAATAATTCAAGGTTATGAGGATTGTGGCTGGAATAAAAAAAAACTTTTTAAAAGTTTAAAGTCTCTAAAACGTCATCAACAGTAATTTTGTTTATGTCTTTAACACCATACATTTTATTGCTATCCAGAATCTTTACATTTTTTTGATCTGGAGCAAATTTCTTAGAATTTGTTGGTCCAAACAATACAGTCATAGGAATATTTGTTAAACCAATCATATGCATTACTCCGTTATCAATTGAAACTGCACTTTCAAGATTTGATGAAAGAGCAGTAACTAAGCCTGGTCCAGAAAGATTTGATTTCAGTTCAGGAAAAAGAGCATTAGGTATTTCATTTTTAATTTTTTCCGCAAGATTCTTTTTAGATTTTTCCAAAAAGAAAACTGGAATTCTATTTTTTTTTTCTACTTTTTTAGCTAAGTTTATAAATTTTTCTAAAGGCCAACTTTTTTTTCTATATTCATTACCTTGAGTTAAAGAAAAACCAATATATTTATTTTTTGGCAAGAGTCTTTTTGCTTCATTAAAGAAACTTTCATCTAAATTTTTTAAGTTAAAATTAACTTTTTTAATCTTTTCTTTCAAAAATTTTTCTAAATTCAAAAGAGTCATATCAGTTATATTATCATGATAATCATATCTTTCTTTTTTTGAACAAAAGAAAAAATTATAAGTCGACGAATAAAAGTCGTTATGTGACAATCTTCTCAAAATAATTGTATTTCTTAGCTTTGATTGTAAATCTATTATTAAATCAAATTTTTTAATCTCAAGGTGTGACAATTCTTTTTTTGCTTTAAGAAAATGCCACCATCTGAAACCAAAAAATTTTATTCCAAGATTTAAAGTTTTTATGCTTATTTTGTAGTCCCTTAGAGCAGCAGTAAAATGATTCTCATGTGCTCCGAGATAATGGAAGTTAGACTGCATAAAATGATTTTTTAGGCTTAAAATTAAGGGAAACAATTGAATAGAGTCCCCTAAACCTCCACCAGAGTTATAAATTAATATATTTTTATACATTTTTTGAAACTTTTATTATAATCTAAAAAAAATATTTAATTTAATTTAATTTTGAAAAATTTCATTAACAATATAACAAAACTTTCAATAGGTTCCGCTAATTTCGGAATAAATTATAGTTTTGGCTTAAAAAATGGAAAATTGAAACAAAAAAGTATAGATGGAATTTTGAAAAGAGCTAAAGAATTAGGGATAAAAAAAATTGATACAGCCCAATCTTATGGAGATGCAGAAAAAAGACTTGGAAATTTTAATATAAAAAAATATGAAGTTACAACAAAACTTCCCTATCTAACAAATAAAATTAACAAGAAAAATTATGAAAAAATAATTTTTTCTTATGTAAATAATTCTTTAAAAAGACTTAAAGTTAAGAAAATAACTACAGTCCTTCTACATGATGTCAAAGATTTAAAAGGGAAATATAGTAATGAAATTTTTCAATCATTGCTCAAACTAAAAAAAAAAAGAATAATTAAAAGGGTTGGAGTTTCTTTATATTCAATCAATGATCTAAAGTTTGTAGTAAATAAATTTAGAATAGACGTAGTAAACTTTCCATTTAATGTTTTTGATCAAAGGATTAAAAAAACAGGATGGATAAAAAAATTAAACAATCATAAAATAAGGTTAACTGTAAGATCAATATTTCTCAAAGGCCTTTTACAAAACAAATTGCTTCAGAATAACAAGAGCTTTTCTCTTTGGGATAAAAAGTTTAAAAAGTGGAGAAATTTTTTATGTAAAGAAAATATTTCACCAATTGAAGGTTGTCTAAATTTTGTTTTAAATGAAAAAAGTATAAAAGAATTTGTTGTTGGAATTGATGAGGTAAATCAGCTAAATGAAGTTGTAAATGCTACCAAAATAAAAAAGAATATTAACTATAATTCTTTAGCAATTTCTAACAAAAAACTTATTAACCCCTCAAAATGGAACGAAAAGAAATTAAAAAAAATAAAAAATAAGATTGTTGCAATAGTTCAAGCAAGACTTGACTCAACAAGATTTCCAGAAAAAATTTTTTCTAAAATTGGAAATAAAAGAGCAATTGATTTGTTGCTATCTAGGTTAAAACAAGTAAAAAAAATTGATGAAATTATTGTTGCTATTCCAAAAAATAAAAAGAATTTAAAGCTTTATAAGTTCCTTAAATCAAAAAAATATATAGTTTATCGAGGAGATGAAAAGAATGTTTTAAAAAGATTTTACTTTGCGGCGAAAAAACATAAGGCTGATACAATTATAAGAATAACGGGTGATTGTCCATTTATTGATCCAAAATTAGTTAATGATGTTTTAAATAAGTACTCAAAAAATATTTTTGATTATGTGTCAAACAACGATCCTCCAACACTTCCAGATGGCATGGATGTAGAAATATTTAGCTTTGATAGTCTAAAAAAATCTTACTTAAAAGCAATAAACCCTCAAGATGTAGAGCATGTAACTCCTTATATTAAAAAGTCTAAAGAGTTTAATAAACTTAATTTAAAATATTCTCCTGATCTTTCCCACATAAGATTGACATTAGACCATAAAGCAGATTATGAAGTATTAAAAAAAGTTTTTGATAAATTTACTCCAAATATTTACTTTAACTATGATCAAATGAAAAAATTAATTAAAAATAAAAAAGAAATTTTTAAAAATAATCTTAAGATTAAACGTAATAAAGGTTTTGACACCTCTAAGGGCATAAAACTTTGGGAGAGAGCTAACGAGGTAATACCTGGTGGAAACATGCTATTTTCAAAAAAACCCGAAATATTTTCTCCTACAAAATGGCCAACATATTTTACTAAAGCTAAAAAATGTTATGTTTGGGATATGGAAGGGATAAAGTATAAAGATATGTCATTAATGGGCATTGGAACCAACATACTTGGGTACTGTAATCCCCAAATAGATAAGGCAATTATTAAAGTCGTAAACAAAGGCAACATGTCAACTTTAAATTGTTTTGAAGAAGTAGTTCTTTCTGAAAAATTAATAGAGATGAATCCTTGGGCTGGTATGGTTAAATATGCGAGAACTGGAGGAGAAGCCAATTTAATTGCTTTAAGAATTGCTAGGGCCACCACGGGAAAAAATAAAGTTGCATTTTGTGGATATCATGGGTGGCATGATTGGTATTTAGCTGCAAATTTGAAAAATAATAATTTAAAAAGTCATTTAATGTCTGGTCTCAGAACATCTGGAGTACCAAAAAAATTAAAAAATGAAGTTGTCTCTTTTAATTACAATGATTTTAAGAGAGCAAAAAAAGTTTTAAATGGTAATAATATCGGGGCATTAATAATGGAGGTTCAAAGAAATGAAAAACCAAAAAAAAATTTTTTACAAACCATTAGAAAATTAACTAAACAAAAAAACATTATTTTAATTTTTGACGAATGTTCATCTGGATTTAGACAAACCTTTGGTGGATTGCATCAATTTTATAAAATAGAACCAGATATTGCGGTATACGGTAAAGCATTAGGAAACGGGTATCCAATAACAGCTGTAGTTGGAAAAAAAGAAATAATGGAAAATGCTAAAGACACTTTCATAAGCAGCACATTTTGGACTGATAGAGTCGGACCTGTAGCTGCGCTTGAAACTTTAAAAGTTATGGAGAAAGAAAAATCTTGGGAAAAAATATCAAGAACAGGAAAATTAATAAAAAAGAAATGGAAAAAATTAGCCAAAAAACACGGATTAAAAATAACTGTACAAGGGTTAGACGCAATGCCTAATTTTTTAATTCAATCTAAAAACTGGTTAAAATATAAAAGTTACATAATACAAGAAATGTTGAAAAAAAAATATCTCGTAACTAATGCTGTCTATTGTTGCATTGATCACAAAAAAAATATTTTAAATGGATACTTCTACGAGTTAGACAAAATTTTCAAAACATTAGCTAATTGTGAAGACGGACAAGATATTAACGATTTACTCGAAGGTGAAATTGTTCAAGATGGATTTAAAAGACTGAATTAAAAATATGAATAATATTAAAATATTTTTTTAAATTCTAATTATTGCTTAACCATATTGTTTCAAAGGGTTTAAGTATTAAAAGATTATCCTTTATTTCAATTTTAGGTCCAATCAAATTTTTCCAATTATGATAAATCTTATTTAGATACACCTTTTGAACTTTTGATGACAAATTCGTAATGCAAATTATAATTTGTTTTTTATTAATACTTACTCTTTTGAAAGAAAAAATTTTTGAGCCAAGATTTATATTGTGCCTTGCGGCGTTTGGATGAAATGCTTTTTGTTTTCTTTTGACGATAAGTAAATTTGAAATTTTTTGATAAAATACACTTTGTTTGGAATCTTTATTATCAAGTTTTTTTGATATATTTTTATAATTCCATTTGTATCTATTAACATCTCTATTATTTCCAGTTATTATATATTTTGCTTCATCATTAGATTTTCCAAACAAAGAATTGAAATATAATGCAGGGACTCCTTCAAAAGAAATCATAATTGAATGTGCAGAAACGTATCGTTCTAAAAAAAATTTTCCTTTTAAGTCATAATCTGATTTTTTAAGTGCATCAAAAACAGTTATATTTGCCTCATAAACTTTCTTTGATTTATTTTTAATCTTTCTATAAGAAAATTTTGATCCATTTTTTTTAAGTCTTTTAAGAAAAATATTTAATACTTTTTTGTTAAACATTCCTTCTGTAGGCCTAATCCCAATTCCATCATGAGATGATATGAAATTTAAATAACTATTTCCATTTTTTGCATTTGGAAGTTTCTTACTCCATTGATTTAAATATGAACTATTCTCAAATAAAAATGCATGAATTAATAATGGTGGGAGACAAAAATTATAAATCCAATTAGCTTCATCATTTTTACCAAAATAACTAAGATTTTCTTTTTCGGGTAAATTTGTTTCTGAAACAATTATGGTTTCAATATTTAAAGAACTAGAAATTATTCGTAAAAGTTTAATTATTTCATGTGTTTGTTTCAAATTAATACATTTTGTACCACTCTCTTTCCAAAGATAAGCAATTGCATCTAATCTAAAAATAGTCACACCATGATTAATAAGATTAATCATAATTTTTATAAATCTTAATAATACAGATGGATTTTTAAAATTTAAATCTAATTGATCTGCACTAAATGTTCTCCAAAGATATTCTTTTTTATTAAAAATATTAATCTTTTTTAATAATTTGTGATCTCTTGGTCGAATTACTTTTGAAGTATCAAATTTAGAGTCGATTGTTAAAAAATAATTTTTACCTGGATTTTTGTTTTTTAAAAAATTTCTAAACCATAAACCTCTAGCAGATGAATGATTAATTATCATATCAGCCATAATATCATTTGATTTTGAAATCTTTTTTATATCAGACCAGTTACCAAGTTTATTCTCAATTTTATAATGATCTTTCACAGAAAAACCACTGTCACTACTTGAAGGATAAAAAGGTAAAAAATGTATTGTATTAAAATATTTCTTTAATCTTTTTTGAAAAAAGGTCTTAAATAACGAGATTGAACTTTTTTTATAGGAATAAATACTATCTGCATAACAAATTATTAACGAAGTATTTTCTGAAATTTTTTTTTTCTTTTTTGGATTTTTTTTATTAAATTTTTTAATTATTTGAATTATTTCATTTTCAAATTTATTAATATCCTTTTTAGATAAAAATATTTTGTATATATTATCTAGTTTAGATCTTATTTTTTTCTGATCTTTTTGAGTTAACATTAATAATATTTTTTATTCAAATGAAATTATCTAATCCTATTTTTATCCTTATCAAAAAACAATATCTTATCTTTTGAAAAAGATATCTTTAGTGAGTTACTATTAATATTTTCTGACGATTTAATTATAATTTGTTTTTCTAAAACTTTAGAATAAATTATTTTTTCAAATCCTAGATTTTCAACAAGATCAATTTTTACATCTATCTTAATTTCATGATCTTTTTTTAAGCTTATATCCTCAGGTCTAATACCTATATAAATCTCATCTTTAAATTCTAAATTATCAAAAGTTATTTTATTATTAAATAATTGCAAAGTATTTAAATTCGAAATATTTTCTCTATTAATCTTAATTATATTCATTTTTGGTGATCCAATAAATTCTGCAACAAAAATATTATTTGGATCTGAATAAATCTCATTAGGTGTACCATATTGTTCGATATTTCCCTTATTAAGAACTACAATTCTATCAGCTAATGTCATTGCCTCAACTTGATCATGAGTTACATATATTATGTTTGAATTCATTTTTTTATGTAGCTTAGATATTTCAACTCTCATTTCAGACCTTAAAGCTGCATCAAGGTTTGATAATGGTTCATCAAATAAGAAAACTTTTGGACTCCTTGTAATTGCTCTACCAATTGCAACTCTTTGTCTTTGTCCACCTGATAGCTGTTTAGGCTTCCTTTCAAGTAAATCTTCTATTTGAAGTGTAGCAGCAGCATTATTAACTTTTTGGCTGATTTCACTTTTTGAAATTTTTTCCATTTTTAAGCCAAAAGCCATATTTTCAAAAACATTCATGTGTGGATACAGAGCATAGGATTGAAAAACCATTGCAATTTCACGTTTAGAAGGAATTAGATTATTTATTAATTTGTTATCTAAATAAATTTCTCCTATATCAACAGACTCTAAACCTGAGATCATTCTTAAAAGTGTAGACTTTCCACAACCTGATGGACCAACTAAAACAATAAATTCTCCATCATTTATCTTTATATCAAATTTATTTATTACCTTGTTTGTTCCAAAACTTTTTTCGATATTTTTAAGTTCAATAGATGCCATATAAAATTTTCAACCTAGAGTTTAGTTTTATTATTTAAGATTTTATTTTAACCAAAATCTAACGTTAATGTAAAATTTGTTTACCTGCCATATTTTTTTTGAAGGTTTTATTATTTCCGTAAATTTGTTAGAATTTTCATTAAAATTAATAATGATAGGGAGCAAAATGAAAAAAATATTAATATATTTGTTTGCTTTTTCATTTTTTGTTAACTCAAGTTACGCCGGAATTACGTTCTGGACTACTGAGGTTCAACCAGAAAGAATGGAAAAACAAAAATCAATGGCTAAGGCTTTTGAGGCAAAAACTGGTATTAGTGTTGAGGTAATACCCGTTGAAGAAAAAGATCTTGGAACAAGAGCTACTGCAGCAGCAGCAGCGGGAGATCTTCCAGATGTGATTTATCACACTCTGCAATATGTTTTACCGTGGGCTGAGGCAGGCATATTAGATGTAGATGCAAATAATGATGTTGTTAAATCATTGGGAAAAAAAACATTTGCACCAGGTGCATTAAATATGGCCAAGAAAGGTGGAAAAATTGCAGCAGTTCCAGTAGATGGCTGGACACAAATGGTTGTTTATAGAAAAGATCTATTTGAAAAAGCTGGTTTAGAACCACCAACATCATATGCAAATATCGTTAAAGCTGTTAACGCATTATCAAGTAATGACATGTTTGGCTTTGTAGCTGCTACAAAAACAGATGAAAACTTCATGAGTCAAGTACTTGAGCATGTACTTTTAGCAAATGGAGTAAACTTAGTTAAAAAAGGTGGAACTAAAAAGCAAGGTAAAGCTTTAAAGAATTCTTTAGAATTTTATAAAGTAATTGCTAAAGCTAGTCCTCCAGGAGAATTATTCTGGAAACAATCTAGAGCTTTATATTTTGCAGGAAAAACACCCATGGTTATTTGGTCACCATTTATAATGGATGAGTTAGCAGGATTAAGAGACTCTGCTCCTCCAACAATAAATAGTGATCCCACATCACCAGAGCTAGCATCTAAAACTGGTTTTATTACTAATTTTAGCGGACCTAATAATAAAAAGGGAGCTGCTTGGGCTGATGTAAGATACTTTGGAATAACAGCAGATGCAGACACTGATGAAGCAAAAAAATTCATAGAATTCTCTATGAGTGATGGATATACAGCGACATTAGGAATTGCTCCAGAAGGAAAATTTCCAGTAAGAAGAGGAAACAAAAGTGATCCTAGCGCTTATACGAAAGCTTGGAGTAAATTACCTGTAGGTGTTGATAGAAAAGCGCCATTGACTGACCTTTATTCTGCAGATGTTATTGATAACATTGTTGCTGGTTTAGATACTGCAAACAGATGGGGTGTTAAAGAAGGTGAACTTTCTCGAGCATCAAAAATCATTAATTCTCAGTTCTTAAATAGAATCACTAGAGAATACATTGATGATCAAATCTCAGTTGATGAAGCGGTTAATAAAATAAACGCTGAATTAGCTAAGTTTTAAAAAATAAATTTATAAAAAGCGGATAATAAAGTATTATCCGCTTTTTATTATGAGTAACACATTATCAAAATTAGAAAAAAGAACTGCTTACACTTTAGTTTTACCTGCAGTCTTGTTAGTTTTTGCCATTGTTTTATTTCCTATATTTGCAAATGTTTGGATCAGTTTTAAAGACATTGAGTTAAAAGATATTAGAATTCCTGAACCAAGAGCCAAGAAAATTGTTAAATCAATTTCAGAAAATCAATCAGAATTAAAGATTATTTATAAATTAAGAAATAGTTCGTTAATTCAAGAAATAAGAAATGTTCGGTTCCAAGATAAATTTCCAAAAGATATTTCACCAATAAATCTAGATTCAAGATGTAATTTTCAATCTAAAAAGGTGATTTGTAATTTTGGAAACTGGGAGGCAAAATACAGAGAAAATTTTGAGATAATTATAAGGAATAATAATAGTGAAACAATTGATAAAAGATTAATTAAATCTCAAAAACCGATTTTAAGTGGAAAAGCAGATAATCCACTATTGTCTACAAATTTTACTTTAGAAAATTTTAAAAAAGTCTTTTATGAAAATAATTTTGTTGAATTACTTTTAACTACTTTTTACTTCACTTTTTTTGGCACAGTTGGTGCAATTATCTTTGGAATTTTAGCAGCACAATTAGTCAATCAAAATATTCAAGGTCGAACTTACATGCGAGGTATTTTACTTTTTCCTTATGTTGGTCCCGTTGTAGCTTTAGCTTATACTTGGACCTTATTATTAGACCCAAATAGTGGAACTTTAAATGCGTTACTGGTTAATTTTAATATTATAGAGAAACCAATAAATTTACTGGGCCAAAAATACATAACAATGAGTATTTTAGGTTTTGAATTTAAATTAAGACTAGCTTTAACTACAGTAATATTTTTTGAAATTTGGCGTTATTTTCCACTCGCTTTTCTTTTTATTTTAGCAAGATTGCAAGCAATACCCCAGAGTTTATATGAAGCTGCGGATGTAGATGGAGCAAGCCCAATCCAAAAATTTATTCATATAACTCTGCCTCAAATCACAGCAATAATTTCAATTTTATTCATGATTAGGTTTATTTGGAATTTTAATAAATTTGAGGATATCTTTTTATTAACGGGTGGCGCTTCAGGAACAAGAACACTTCCCATTAACGTTTACCAACAAGGGTTTGCTGTATCAGATATTGGGATGGGATCTGCCGTCTCTATTGTGATTGTGATGTTACTTATCAGTTTTATGGTTATCTATTTTAGATTAATTGGAAAGAGGGCCAATGAAATATAAATCTTTAGGAATATTTCTAATAATATCGTCTTTTTTTCTGACATGTATTTTATCAATTTGGAAGATCATGTCCACCTTACAGGGTTTAAGTTTTACTAATCTAAACATCACACAAGTTTTCTCAATTGGTATCCTGATATCTTTAACCTTTGTCTTAATTGGTACTAAGATTAATCACTTAATAAAGATTTTTTCATTATCGTTTATATTTTCAATTTTATATTTTTACTTAAATGAGACTTCCCCATATTGGTATACTTTTGGGGTTTTCTTAATCACTTTATTTTTTATGCATAAACTCAAAAAATATGGCATGGAGTCCTTGAAGGAAGATTTCATATCTGAAAAGATTATTTTTGATTTTATCACCTTGTTTGGCATTGTCTTCTTTGCATTTGTAATTTTATTTCCATTTTATATTATGCTAGTTACAAGTTTTAAAACTCAGATAGCTTTATTAGTTAATCCACTTGATTTTAGTCTGGACTTTTCCAAAAGTTTGTCAGAATTATTTAAATCTTATTTTGTAATTTTTGATACTTATAATTTTGGCAGATACATTTTAATTAGTTCGGCTGTTTCAATTGGAACAGTTATTGTTACATTGTTATTTGCAATACCAGCAGCTTATGCTGTTGCTAGATTAAATTTCTTTGGTAAAAATTTTTTATCAACTTCAATTTTAATTATTTATATGTTTCCAGCTATAGTTTTAGTAATCCCATTATATACCGTGTTTAGTCAACTAGGATTAAGAAACTCAATTTTTGGTCTATTGATAGTTTATACTGCTACTACTCTACCAGTAGCTATTTATATGTTGCAAGGGTATTTTAAAAGTATTCCTAAGGAAATTGAAGATGCAGGTATTATGGATGGCCAGAATTGGTTTGGTATAATTTTAAAAATTATTATACCTCTAAGTTTACCAGCGATTGCATCTGTCGCTTTATATGTTTTTATGATTGCGTGGAATGAATTTCTTTTTTCTTTAATGTTTTTAGATAGTCCTAAATCTTTTACTTTATCGAGAGCTATTCAATATTTAAGTGGAGATGCAGAAACTCCGCGCCAATATTTAATGGCTGGATCTGTTATAGTTACTCTACCAGTGCTTTTTATTTTTGTATATTTTGAAAAATATTTGGTAAGCGGCCTTACTTCTGGTAGTGTTAAAGGGTAGTTATTGAGAGATAATTTGATATACTAAATCTATGAATTTATTTGGTGATAAAGACGGAAAATTTAAAAAACTTGAAAAAATTATTTTAGATATAGAAAAAGAAAAACACACAATAAGCTGGGCTCACACAACAATACAAAGTTGCCTTTGGAATCTTGAGAAGAGTCCAAACCTAACAAAATTTGATTTAGAATTGATTGCTAAAGATTTAAGAGAAAATTTAAATAAAAAGGAAGAAGCCCAAGCCAAAATAATGGAGCTGCAATATAGTACGCTAAAAGTTGAAATGGGAATCCTCAATCTAGGAAGTCAAACCCATGCACTTTTACAACAGGTAGAGGATATGAAAAAGAAAGCTGGTATTAATAACTTATGGAAGCATGAGGAGGATAAGAGGTTAAATGAACATTTTAAAAAACATCCTGAAGATGTTGGAACTCTTCATATTACAGAAAATTCGTGGACATTTGATTTTAGTAAAAAGAAAAATAATATATGAAAAAATTCGACTTAGGAAAAATTGAAAAAGTAGACATAAGAAATATTTGGGAACACGAGGGCACAGATTTTACTCCGTGGTTAGCAAAAGAAGAAAATATTGAATTATTAGGATCTGCAATAGGTATTGATTTAATTGTAGAAGCAGAAGAGAAAGATGTTGGTCCTTTTAGAGCAGATATTTTATGCAAAGATGAAGCGAATGGAAATTGGGTTTTAATTGAAAACCAATTGGAGAAGACCGATCATAGGCACCTTGGCCAACTTTTAACTTACGCAACAGGCTTAAATGCAGTAACAATTATTTGGGTTGCTTCAAAATTTAATGAAGAGCATAGAGCTGCATTAGATTGGTTAAATAATATTACCTCAGAAGAATATAATTTTTTTGGTATTCAAATTGAAGTTCTAAAAATAGGAAACAATATGGCACCAAACTTTGAAATCGTAAGTAAACCAAATAATTGGTCAAAAAGCGTGTCAACTGCTGCTTCAAAAATTCAAAGTGAAAATATTGGAGAAACCAAACTTCAACAACTAGCATTTTGGGAAAAATTGGTATCAAGAATAAAAGAAAAAGATGACAGTCCACTTAGTCTAAGAAAACCAAGACCACAACACTGGCATACTTTTGCAAGTGGAACAAGTGGAGTTGGTATCAATGCTGTGTTTAACTCCCAAGAAGATAGAGTTTTAGCTGAGCTTTATATTAATAACGATAAAAGTATTTTTGAAAATCTTGAAAAGGATAAAAATAATATCGAGAATGAATTAGGAGAAAAGCTTGATTGGCAATTATTACCACATAGAGCAGCTTCAAGAATTAAACTTGCTAGAAAAAATAGTATTCTAGATAATCAAAAAGACTGGGACGATTATATTGTATGGTTGATTGAAAAACTCGAAAAATTCTATCAGGTATTCTCAAAAAGATTGAATAATATAAATTGAATAGGAGTTTATAGGATAACTCGGAACAAACTCGGAAACAGAGAGATAAAATAAAAAAAATTTACTTATTAGACTTGTTGAATTATAAATATTAGCATAAACACTCATGAAATTAACTCATGCCCTCGTGGTGAAATTGGTAGACACAAAGGACTTAAAATCCTTGCCCTTTTGGGAGTGCCAGTTCGAGTCTGGCCGAGGGCACCACTAATATGAAAAAAAAAAATAATCGCACAATTGTAAAAAAAACAGTCGAGAAAGAAGTAATGCTCGACGAATTTGGAAGAGAAGATGTTGGCAGCTTAAAAGGTTCTTTTTTTAATAGACCTGTTTCAACTATTGGAGTTGCTATATTTTTTGCTGGTCCAATTATTGGTGGACTGACCGAAAACTCTTTTTTAGGAGGAACGATATTTGTTATAGGTGCAATTATTGGTTCTTATGGGACGTCAAAAAGATTATGATAAACTTTCATTTTACTTTTGACAAAACAAAAAAATCTCAAAATTTAAAAAAAATTTTACTTAAAAAGTATAAAAATTTTACGCCTCAAAAAAGTAAATATATTATTGTTGCTGGCGGAGATGGCTTTATGCTAAAAACTCTCAAAAAATATTTTAGATTTAATAAACCGTTTTATGGAATAAATTGTGGTTCGTTTGGTTTTTTGATGAATAAGTATTTAACTAAAAACTTACCAAAAAAAATTATGAAGGCGAAAAAAACTTCAATAAATCCATTAGAAATGATTACAACAAATAAATATAATTATAAAAAAAAATTAATCGCAATAAACGAAATTTCTTTATTTAGACAAAGCAGGCAAACAGTCTCAATAAAACTAGCTTCAGGAAACAAAACAATTATAAACAAACTTATAGGCGACGGAGTTTTAATTTCATCGCCTGCCGGAAGCACTGCTTATAATTTGTCAGTGCATGGACCTATATTATCTTTAAATTCAGGCAAACTTGCCATAACGCCTATAAGTCCATTTAGACCTAGGAGATGGAAAGGCAAGATTGTATCAAACAAAATGTTAATTAAAATAGCAAATCTAAATATAAAAAAAAGACCTATGGCAGCTGTAGCTGATAATGTTGAAGTAAGAAATATCAGGTCACTTAAAGTAAAAGTAAATAAAAAAATAAAAATCAATTTACTACATGATCAAGGAATGAGTCTTTCTAAAAAAATTAAATTAGAACAAACAAAGAAAAACACAAGGTAAGTTTTATCAGCCTTTAATTATAGATAATATTAAACCTTGTTTTTCAACTTTAGAAAATATTTTTCCTTTATTTTCATATTTTTTAAAACATGTTTCAGTTTTTTTTATATTCGAGTCGGTCCAGTGTAGACGGTTAGTCATAATAACAAAATCGTAATCTTCATCTATTCTTACAACACGAACTTTTGAGTAACCAAATTTTTTAAGGTAGTACTTTACATTGCCTGACTCTGCACCACATACAGCGAGCTTTGTAAATTTTTTATTTAAAAAAGACGATTGTTTTATTAATTCTTTTAATGATAAGCCTTTATAATCATTTTCAAAAAGATTTGAATGAAGCGATTTTTTTCCATTTAAAGAATTAAGATAAGTATAATGGTATGGGGTTAAACTAATAAAATTAAATAAAAAGAAAATAAACATAACTGAAACAAGAGAGAAAAAGATTTTAAACTTAGTAAGGTTAATTTTTTCAAAAATTAAAAATAAACAAATAGATGGAAATACCAAAAATATTGGTATTATGTATAGAAACAATCTCAATCCATCATAAAAACCAATTGGTGCATAATAAAACAGTACATTTGAAACAAATAAAATAAAAACAATTAAAAAAAGATTATAATTAAAATTTTTAGATACTTTGTTTAAATATTTAATATATTTAAATAATAAAGGTATTGAAAAAATTGTGAGAACTAAAATATATTCTGGAGTTTTTAAAAGAAGATTTAATAAGAGATAGTATTTGGGAGTTTCAAGCACTGAATAAACAACACCGTTTAACAAAACAGAAGGAGCACCAACTGGAGGTGAGTCGAACATTTCACCTAAAATTGCAAAAGGTTCAGTAAATATGTTTCCATGCACTTGGGGCCAGAAAAGCACTAATATTAGATAAGAAAAAAATAAAATCTTTAATAAATCAACTAAAAAAAATTTTAAGTTAAAGTTTTTTGATATAATTTTTTTGAAATAAAAAATTTCAATAATTAAAAATACTAGCAATGGTATTAGAACTGTTGGAAAAACAATTCTTACACCAGAGCCCAAAGCTAATAAAAATGCTATTTTAAGTATAATCTTTTTTCTTTTACTTGGATTGTTTTGTTTTTTTAAGTATTGAAGGCATAAAAAAAATATCCACATAAATGAAAAGGCAATTACAGTGTCTTTGGGATTGGTTGACATTTGCCCAAAGAAAGCAGGAAACAGAATTAAAAGAACAAATACTATTTGAGCGATTTTTTTTACAAATAAATCTTTAAATAATTTATAAGTTACTAAAACAAAACTGAGAGAAAAAAATAAGTTTGATAAATGTAAAACTTCAAACTCTATTTTTTTAGGTAATAATTGGACTATAAAAGCAGTTAAGGTATATGATATTCCTGGAAAGAATTTTGCAAACCACAATTCATCATTTATTTTACCAAAAGAAAAAAAATAATTTAATCTATTTTTACCCATTTGTAAGTGGGTTCTAGCATCCCATTCAATACCTAAAGTAATTGCACAATATACTGAAAAAAAAATAATAATTATAAGAAAACTTTTTTTAATATTACTCATTTGAAATGGCGATTAACTGATATAAACCGTATTTACCTTATTGTAAATATTAGAACGATTAGATTAATTAAAACAATGAATTTAACCACAACATTAGTTTGATAATAAACATTTCAAGTGATAAATAATTATACTGTGAAATATCATTTAAACAAAAAATTTTGGAAGACAAAAAGAGTTTTTGTTACAGGCCATACTGGATTTAAAGGGAGTTGGCTTTGTATTTTTTTAAAACTTTTGGGAGCAGAAGTTACTGGGTATTCACTAAAACCACCTACCAAACCAAATTTATTCACGTTAACAAATATTAAAAGAATAATAAAAAAATCAATTATATCAGATGTAAGAGATTACAAAAGATTATACAAAGAAATCAAAAAATCTAAAGCCTCGATCATCTTTCATCTCGCTGCCCAACCTCTTGTTAGACATTCTTATAGCGAACCAAAAGAGACTTTTGATACAAATTTCTCAGGAACTTTAAATATTTTAGAGTGTGTAAAAAAAATAAAAAAAGTCAAGTCAACGGTCATTATAACTACAGACAAAGTATATGACATTAAAAAAAATAAAATTTTTAAAGAAACAGATACTTTAGGTGGGACAGATCCATATAGCTCTTCGAAGGTTTGTGTAGAATTTTTATTTTCTTCATATATAAATTCTTTTTTTAATAGCAAAAATAAACAAATGTTAGCAACTGTTAGAGCAGGCAATGTAATTGGAGGCGGGGATTACTCTAAAGATCGATTAATACCAGACATTTACCGTTTTTATAAAAAAAAGAAAAAAATATTGTTAAGGAACCCACTAGCTGTAAGGCCCTGGCAACACGTACTAGAACCACTTAGTGGTTACTTACTTTTGACAGAGCATTTACATGACAAAAAAATAAAAAGACTTCAGCAAAATTGGAATTTTGGCCCCAACATATCAAGTTGTAAAACTGTTCGATATGTTGCGAATTTTTTCTCAAATTCTTTAAGATTAAATGTTGTTAATGCAAAAACAAAAAATAAAACAGACAAATCTAAAAAAAAGGTATTTAAAGCTGAAACTAGTATATTGAGACTAAGCAATCACAAGTCTAAAAAATTTATTAATTGGCATCCGAAATGGACTTTAGACAAATCTCTTAGTAAGATAGTAGAGTGGAATAAACAGATTAAATTTAAAAGTTATTTAAACGTTTGTGAGGATCAAATTAAAGATTTTTTAAAATCTTAATATGAATAAAAATGAAAAAAATTTGCATAGTAACACCAACTTATAACGAAGAAGGAAACATAAAAGAACTTTGTAACACAATTTCTTCAGAAATGAAGAAACTAGATTATGAATATGAACATATTGTAATAGATAATTGTTCAACAGATTCTACAATAAAAATATTGAGACAATTAGCTGCTGAAGATAAAAAATTAAAAGTTATAATTAATTCAAGAAATTTTGGGCATATTAAATCTCCAATTCATGGTATTTTGCAATCTTCAGGAGACGCTACAATTTTAATGAGTTCAGACTTTCAAGATCCTCCAGAGCTAATACCAGATTATATAAAAAAATGGGAAGAAGGAAATCTAGTTGTTTTAGGACAAAAGACTACTTCAGATGAAAACTTTTTAAAGCATTTTTTAAAAAAAGTTTTTTATAAATTTATAAATATAATTTCCGAAACACCTTTGATGATGAATACTACCGGCGCAGGAATTTTTGATCGTAAGATTATCGAATATGTTAGACAAATAGATGACCCTTATCCTTATTTTAGAGGTTTAATATCAGAGATTACATCTGATATTAAACTGATTAGTTTTCATCAGCCCAAGCGCAAAAAAGGAAAAACTAAAAATAATTTTTATTCTTTGTACGATATAGGAATCTTAGGAATCGTAAAACACTCTAAGATCCCATTAAGAATAATGACTCTTTTAGGCTTCTTCGCTAGTTTTCTCTCAATTTGTGTTGCGTTTGTATATTTGATTTACAAATTTTTATTTTGGGATTCTTTTGAATGGGGTTTAGCTCCTTTAATTATAGGATTATTTACTCTTTCTTCTTTACAGATTTTTTTACTCGGTTTTATAGGTGAGTATGTAATGAACATATTAACACAATCAAGAAAAATACCTCTTGTTGTTGAAAAAGAAAGAATTAATTTTTAATTAATAATTTTAGAAAAAGTATTTTTATCTATTTTTCCATAATTATATAATTTTTTTAAAGCATCATAGTCATCAGACAAAAAAAGTCTCAAATTCTTTTTTGCTAAGTCAGATAAAAACTCATCTTTTTTATAAGCACTGTTATCTTTTACTTTTGCAACTGTATTAACATTAAAAACTCTTTTTAAATCTGAATCTAAATTTTCTTGCATCAATACGGCATTTATGTTTTTCGGCGGACATTTTTTTAAAAAGTCTTTTAAGTAATATGCGATATTTTCTTTAATATGATGAATTTTTTTCATTTCCTTGTGCACATCATAATTTGGTTTACTGTCAGTATTATATAATTTTTCAGAAATATTATTTAAATTTTTATATTTTACTAAGATTTTATGTTCATCTTTAAATCTATTTTTTTGAATTTCTGTTTCAACAACTAATTTATATCTCCAATTAAAAGCTGATATTGCTCGGCTAATTGGACCTCTAGCTATAATTATATATTTATTTTTTGACTTAAAGAAAGGTTTTTCAATATGAACTATATCAAAAGGAAAATCATTGTAAGTTTTCATAATAGCCGCTTTTAAAGTTGAGCCACCACATTTACCAATATGGATGAGAACAGTATTATTTTTTTGATCTTTAAACCTGCTTAAAAAATATAAAGTTGAATTAACAGATTGTTTTAAAAAATCCCAAACTTCAATAGGCAATATTGCTTTAACTATTTTTTTGATAATCTTTATCATTTCGTGGTGCCCTCACACGGACTCGAACCGCGAACCTACTGATTACAAATCAGTTGCTCTACCAATTGAGCTATGAGGGCCTTTAGGCTATTTAAAATAAAAGTAGCAATAACTCAATAAAAATAAAAAAAAAATTTTTAAAAAATCAAGCTAATTGTTATTTCTTTATAAAATTGTTTATATAGTGACACACAACTGAGACTGAATTTGATATATTTAAACTTTCAATACTTTTGTTAATATTTATTCGGAAAGAAAAGTCTGCATTAGAAAGTGTTTTTTTTCTCAAGCCAAATCCCTCAGAACCAAAGAGAAGAACATTTTTCCCATTCCAATCGTGAGATGTAAAGTCTTTATTGGCAGTAACATCAAAAGCACTTATCCAAAAATTTCTTGTTTTTAAAAATTTAAGTGCCATGTTTATATTGGAAACCTTAAAAATATTTATATTTTCTACTCCACCGCTCGCACTTTTGTACAACAATTTACTTTTTAATGGAAAAGATCTTTCTTTTACTATTATACCATCGATATTAAAAGATACTGCTGTCCTTATTATAGAACCTATGTTTCTTGGATCAGTTACTTCTTGAAGAGCTATGAAGTTAATATTTTTTTTTTTATTTGATAATAAAAACTCTTTTAATGTTGGGTTTTCTAGTTGCTCTACTTCAGCTATTAGACCTTGATGAGTTATCTCATTTTTTCCACACAAGTTATCTAATTCTTTCCTAGATTTGTACAAAACATTGATATTTTTTAATAAATTAAATGATTGATTTTCTCTATTTAAATTTTTTTTTGCTTCTTCAGTCAAAAAAATTCGTTCAACTTTTCTATCTGGGTTCTTTAGCGCTGCGATAACAGCATGTTTGCCAACTATTAAAAATGTTGTTTTTTTCATAAAAATTAAGGTTTTTAATTCAAATAAATAGCATATTTAAACAGAAAATGATTTATTGCATTTACCGATTAACATGCTTATAAAACCCTTGTTGTTAAATACTTTTTAAGTTAGAGGTATCCCTTAACGCAAGCTTTAGGAGGGGTACCAAAGCGGTCAAATGGGGCGGGCTGTAAACCCGTTGACTTCGGTCTTCGAAAGTTCGAATCTTTCCCCCTCCACCAAACTTAAGAGTTATTTAATAGCATAAGTGAGCGTAATAAGTTTGGATTATGCGGGTGTAGTTCAATGGTAGAACGCTAGCCTTCCAAGCTGGATGTAAGGGTTCGATTCCCTTTACCCGCTCCAAGAATTAAAAGATAAAAAAAAAAAGGAAAAAAAAATGTCGAAGGAAAAATTTAATAGGAACAAACCACATTGTAACATTGGTACAATTGGACACGTGGATCATGGTAAAACTACTTTAACAGCAGCTATTACAAAAGTGCTGTCAGAAGCTGGAGGGGCAAAATTTGTTGCCTATGATCAAATTGATAAAGCACCTGAAGAAAAAGAGAGAGGAATAACTATTTCAACTGCACACGTTGAGTATGAAACTGGGAAAAGACATTATGCTCACGTAGATTGCCCAGGCCATGCTGATTACGTTAAAAACATGATTACTGGTGCAGCTCAAATGGACGGCGCTATTTTAGTAGTTAATGCTGCTGACGGACCTATGCCTCAAACTAGAGAACATATATTATTAGCTCGTCAAGTTGGAGTGCCAGCTATTGTAGTTTTCTTAAATAAGATTGACCAGGTTAAAGACAAAGAATTGGTAGACCTTGTTGAAGCTGAAATTAGAGAACTCTTAACTTCATATAAGTTTCCTGGTGATAAAATTCCAATCATAAAAGGTTCAGCATTAAATGCTGTTGAAGGTAAAGATGAAGCTACAGGCAAAAACGCTATTATGGAATTAATGAAAGCTGTAGATGAAACTATACCTCAACCTGACAGACCAAAAGATAAACCTTTCTTAATGCCGGTTGAAGATGTTTTCTCAATTTCTGGAAGAGGAACAGTTGTTACTGGAAGAGTTGAGCAAGGGATTGTTAAAGTTGGAGAAGAAATAGAAATTGTTGGTATAAGAGATACAAAAAAATCTGTTTGTACAGGAGTTGAAATGTTTAGAAAACTTCTAGACTCGGGTGAAGCAGGAGACAACATTGGAGCTCTTTTAAGGGGAGTGGAAAGAACAGATGTTGAAAGAGGTCAAGTACTAGCTAAACCTGGATCTGTTAAACCTCATACAGAATTTGAAGCACAAGCTTATGTTTTGAAAAAGGAAGAAGGAGGAAGACACACACCTTTCTTTACTAAATATAGACCACAGTTTTATTTTAGAACCACGGATGTTACCGGTGAAGTTACTTTACCATCAGGTACTGAAATGGTTATGCCTGGTGACGATGCCAAATTTAATGTAAAGCTTATTACTCCAATAGCAATGAACGAAAAATTAAACTTTGCGATACGTGAAGGTGGTAAAACAGTTGGCGCTGGGGTGGTGACAAAAATAATTAAGTAAGCTACTAGGAGTGTAGCTCAATTGGTAGAGCGCCGGTCTCCAAAACCGGAGGTTGGGGGTTCGATTCCCTCCGCTCCTGCCAAAACTTAAAAATGTTATGAAGAACCCATTTAGATTTTTACAAGAAGTAAAGCAAGAAGCTTTTAGAATTTCATGGCCTACAAAAAAAGAGACAATGACAGGTGCTCTAATGGTTTTTGCTCTCGCTTCAATATCAGCAATTTTTTTTCTTTTATTAGATCAAATTTTGCGTTTTTTATTAAATATAATTCTGACAATAAATTTTTAATATGAATTGGTATATAGTACAGGCTTATTCAGGATTTGAGAAGAAAGTAGTAGAGTCAATAAAAGATGTACTTTCAAAGAACAAGCTAGAATCACATTTAAATGAAATTTTAGTACCCACACACCAAGTCACTGAGGTAAAGAAAGGAAAGAGGACAAAAAAAGAAAAAAAATATTTTCCCGGGTATGTTTTAGTAAAAATTGACTTAAATAAGCAAATTTATCATTTAATAAAAAATATACAAAAAGTGAGTGGTTTTTTAGGCTCTGAGGACAAACCAACCCCTATATCTGACGGGGAAATCAAAAGAATACTAGGTCAAGTTTCTGAAAGTGCAATTAATCAAAAAAGTGGTATAAGTTTCGAGATTGGTGAAAAAGTAAAAGTATGTGACGGGCCTTTTGCTTCGTTTAACGGTTTGGTCGAAGAAATAGATGAAGAGAAATCAAGATTAAAAGTTTCTGTTTCTATTTTCGGCAGATCCACACCAGTAGATTTAGAGTTTAACCAAGTAGAAAAAAATTAGTTATGGCAAAAAAAGAAATTACAGGTTATGTAAAGTTACAAATTAAAGGTGGTCAAGCAAATCCAGCGCCACCCGTAGGACCAGCACTTGGACAAAGAGGAATTAATATCATGGAATTTTGTAAAGCTTTTAATGAAAAAACAAAATCTTTTATGGGAAAACCAGTTCCAGTTGTTATTACAGTTTATAAAGATAAAAAATTCGATTTTATTATTAAATCACCGCCAGCTTCCCATTTTATTAGAGAAGCAGCAAAATTAAAAAGTGGATCAAGCGAACCAGGTAGAGTAGTAGCAGGCTCTATCACAATGAAACAGGCTGAAAACATTGCTAAAGAAAAAATGAAAGATTTAAACGCATTTGATTTAAAAGAAGCAACAAAAATAATTTGTGGTTCTGCTAGATCAATGGGCATAGAAGTTAAGGAATAAAAATGAAATTTAGATCTAAAAGATATAAAAAAATTAAAGAAAATCATATACGAGATAATAAACTAGAATTAAAAGAAGTTTTTGATTTGTTAAAGAAAAATTCAAATACAAAATTTGATGAATCTATAGATGTTTCATTAAAATTAAATCTTAAGACCTCAAAAGGAGGTGACTTTAATTTAAGAACAGTAATTAAACTTCCTAACAGTTCAGGAAAAAAAAATAAAATCGCAGTTTTATGTGAACAAGATAAAATTAATGAAGCTAAGGAAAGTGGCGTGGAAGAATTTGGATCAGATGATTTATTAGATAAAATTTCAAAGGGTAAAATAAACTTTAACAAACTTATTTGTACACCAAAAATGATGGGTAAAATTGGAAAACTTGGAAAAGTACTTGGTCCAAAGGGATTAATGCCTAATCCTAAACTTGGAACAGTAAGTAATGATATCAAGAAGGCAGTGAGTGATATAAAAAATGGCTTAGTTGAAGTTAAAAATGATAAAGATGGAAATCTTGGTTCTTCTATAGGAAGGAAAAGCTTTTCTAATGAAAATTTAATAAAAAATTTTAAACATTTAATAGATGCTATAAAAAAAGAACGACCTGAAACATTAAAAGGTGATCTTTTAAAAAGTATATATGTTACCTCTACAATGGGAGTGTCATACAAAGTTAACTCAAAGGGATTATAAATTTATGATGAACAAAGAAAAAAAGAAAATTTACATAGATGAAATGAAAAAAGCTTTCTCTTCCAACGAAGCTGTTATGGTTGCTCACTATCAAGGCTTAAATGTTAATCAACTAGATAAGTTAAGGAAAGAACTCAGAGAAAAAGGTATTTTATTTAAAATTACTAAGAATAGAATTACGAAAATTGCTTTAAAAGATACTCCTTGTAAAGATTTAGAAAAATTTTTTACCGGCCCAACAGCTGCAACCATGTCGTCTGATCCTATACTTTCTGCAAAAATTTTAACAAAATTTGCAAAAGATAATAAAAATTTAAAAATAATAGCAGGATTCATGGATGGAAAGGTTTTGGACCAAAATGAGGTGGCTAAAATAGCCACACTTCCAACGTTGGACGAAGCAAGAGCCAAAATAGTGGGTATTTTGACATCACCAGCTCAAAAAATAGTAAGTATTTTACTTGCACCTGGCTCAAAAATTGCTAATTTAACGCGCGCAAAGAGTTTAAAAAAATAATTCACAGGATTCACAAATGGCAGATTTAAATAAAATTATAGAAGATTTATCAAAACTAACTGTAGTAGAAGCAGCAGATTTATCAAAACAATTGGAAGAAAAATGGGGTGTTACAGCCGCAGCTCCAGTTGCAGCAGCAGCTCCAGGAGCAGGTGCAGCAGCAGCAGAGGAAAAATCAGAATTTACTGTATTCTTAGCTGCAGCAGGTGATAAAAAAATTAACGTTATTAAAGAAGTCAGATCTTTTACAGGTCTAGGTTTGAAAGAAGCGAAAGATTTAGTAGAGGGCGCACCAAAAGAAATTAAAGCAGGTGTGGCCAAAAAGGACGCCGAAGAAGTTAAGAAAAAACTCGAGGCTGCTGGCGCTAAAGTAGAATTAAAGTAAATTAAATTATTATTATCTGACTAAATAAATTCTATTTGTTTAGTCAACTTGTTTTTTTAATGGAATTATCTTTTACTCAAAAGAAAAGTATAAGAAAAAATTTTGGAAAACTTATCGAAGGTTTATCAATACCAAACCTGATAGAGGTCCAAAAAAACTCCTATAATGAATTTTTAACCTCTAATGCAATAAAAGAAAAACAAGAAGAGTTATCAAAAGGCATTAATAAAGTCTTTAAAAGTGTTTTTCCTATCGAAGATGGAACTGACAAATCTACTGTAGAGTATATTTCATACAAATTAGAAAAACCAAAATTTGATGTTCAAGAATGTAAACAAAGAAGCTTAACTTACTCAGGATCATTAAAAGCTAATCTTAGATTAGTAGTTTATGACATAGACGCTGAAAATAATACTAAGCAAATTCAATCAGCTAAAGAACAGGAAGTTTTTATAGGAGAACTGCCTTTGATGACCCCTAGTGGGACATTTATTATAAATGGGGTTGAAAGAGTAGTTGTAAACCAAATGCACAGAAGTCCAGGAGTATTTTTTAGTCACGACAATGGAAAAACACACTCGAGTGGAAAATTACTTTTCAATTGCAGAATAATTCCAAGTAGAGGATCATGGCTAGACTTTGAATTTGACCCAAAAGAT
>CACKRM010000009.1 GCA_902602655.1 uncultured Pelagibacteraceae bacterium | reverse complement strand
AAGAAATTAAAACAAGAATAAACCATTTGGTGCCTGAGTGTAAAAGTTTTCAAAAAGTAAAAAGTGTTTTGGGAACAAATGCAAAAGGCGTTTATCAAGGAAAAATTTATGTAAAAGATATAGCCCAAAAAACGAACGCTTATCAATTAAGCAAAGCATTATTAACAAGTGAAAACTCTGAGTTTGACTCCAAGCCCGAGCTTGAAATTTATGCTGATGATGTAAAATGTTCTCACGGTTCTACTTCAGGTAATGTTGATGAAAATTCAGTACATTACCTAATGACTAGAGGCTTAAACAAGAAAGAAGCGGTACAACTTTTAATTAATGGTTTTCTAAATGAAATAATAAATGAAATTAAAAGCCCAGCTATCAAAAAATTTGTAGAAAATAAATTAGAATTTCAAATTCATGGATATTAATACTATAAAAACACAATTTCCTATTTTTAAAAACAAGATTAATGGAAAACCTTTAATCTATCTTGACAATGCCAATTCATCACAAAAACCAAAAAGCGTTATAGACAGACTTTCCAAATTTTATTCTAAAGAATTTTCGAATATCGGAAGAAGCGTTCATTCTTTAGCTGTTACTGCAACTAACAGATTCGAAGAAACAAGGGATTTAATGAGAGAATATATTAACGCAAAATCGAGGGAAGAAATAATATTTACGAAAAATGCCACTGAAGCCATTAATCTTGTAGCTTCAACATACGGTGATAAATTTATAAATTCTGGTGATGAAATTTTAATAACAGAACTAGAACATCACGCTAATTACGTTCCTTGGCACTTTTTGAGAAAAAAAAAAGGAGCAGTTATAAAGTTCGCAAAATCTAATGATAAAGGTGAGGTAGATATCGATGAAATAAAAAAATTAATTACAAATAAAACAAAAATTATTTCAATTACACATCTATCTAATGTCACAGGATTCATTATGCCGGTAAAGAAAATTGTTGATCTAGCTAGAGAGAAAAAAATTCCAGTCCTTGTAGACGGTTGCCAAGGTGCACCACATTTAAAAATTGACATGCAAGAACTTGGCTGTGATTTTTATGCTATTTCTTGTCATAAAATGTATGGGCCTACAGGAGTAGGAGTTTTATACGCTAAAAAAAAATGGCTAGATGTTCTACCCCCATACCAAGGCGGTGGAGGAATGATAGAAGAGGTTAAAAAAGATAATATTACCTTTCCAGGAAGTCCTACAAAATTTGAAGCAGGGACATTACAAACCGCAGAAGTTGTCGGATTCTCCGAGTCTATAAAATTTATAAACGATATTGGAATAAAGAATATTATGGAACATGAAAAAGAAATTCTAGAATATGGACTTGAAGAGATTAGAAAAAATAATTCAGTAAATATAATTGGTAATCCTAAAAACAGAGGTTCTATAATATCTTTTACTATCAAAGGCATTCATCCACATGATATTGCAACTATTCTTGATGAAGACGGAGTGGCTATAAGAGCTGGTCACCACTGTTGTCAAATTTTACATGAAAAAATGGGTATATCCGCTTCTGCAAGAGCATCATTGGGCATCTATAATACCAAAGATGACATTGACGTTCTAAGTGATGCGATAAAGAAGTGTAACAAGATATTTAATACTTAGATGGATATTAAAGAATTATATCAAGAGATTGTTTTAGATCATGGAAAAAATCCTAGAAATAAAAACAAATGTAAGGATTTTAACAAGGACGCAAAGGGTCATAATCCTCTTTGTGGTGACAAAGTTCATGTTTATGCAAAACTAGACAAAGAAAAGAAAGTAGAGGATATCTCTTTTGAAGGAGAAGGATGTGCTATATCGATTGCATCTGCATCTATTATGACGGAAGTGATTAAAGGGAAAGAATTTAATGTAGCAAAGAAAATATTGGAACATTTTCTTAATATGCTTAAAGAAGGATCAAAAATAAGTATTAATAGTCTTAGTGAAAATGAAAATACTACCATGATGTCACTTTCTGGTGTCAAACGTTTTCCAATGAGAGTAAAATGTGCTACTTTAGCGTGGCATACCTTTTTACATGCTGCTGAAGATAGTAAGAAAACAGTAAATACAGAAAAGTAAGTTTATGAATAACTTGGAAGATAAAATAATTAAAGAAATAAAAAAAATCTACGATCCCGAAATTCCAGTAAATATTTATGAATTAGGTTTAATCTACAAGATAGAAATAGATAAGAAAAATATTGTAAATATTGATATGACGCTTACTACACCAAATTGTCCGGTAGCTGACAGTTTGCCAAAGCAAGTGAAAGAATATATATTAAAGGTAAAAGGGGTGTCAGACGTAAAGTTAAATCTTGTTTGGGATCCGCCTTGGGATAAGTCGAAAATGTCAGAGGCAGCTAGATTGGAATTAAATTTATGAGTGAAAACGCAATTAAACTTACAGATAGTGCTGCAGACAGGATAAAAGAAATTATGTCTCGTGCAGATAAGAAAACCATAGGGGTCCGCGTTGGAGTTAAATCAGGAGGGTGTGCTGGACTCTCTTACATGATGGAATATGCTAGCGACATTAGGCCTGATGAAGAAGTAATTGAAGATAAAGGTGTTAAAGTTTTAATTGATCCTAAGGCAATCATGTATTTACTAGGAACAGAAATGGATTACAAAAAAGAGCAATTTTCCTCACAATTTGTTTTTAAAAACCCAAATGAGACAGAACGATGTGGATGTGGAGAGTCTTTTAATATATAATTGATTCATGAGAGACACAAAACATTTAGAAAAATTTGCTAGAGAAAAACAGCAAATTGAAAAGGAAAAAAAACTATTTAAGGATAAAATAAAAGCAGTCGAGAAAGGTGCTAACGGTACTTTAGAGTATACTATAAAAGAAGGTGTTAATAAAAACAAAATTGCTGATAAAAGAATTCTTAAAAAGTAATTAGTTACTAACCACTGTAATACATTTCAAACTCAATAGGATGAGGTGTATGTTCAAATTTGTAAATCTCTTCAAACTTTAAAGAAATGTAAGCATCTATCTGATCATCAGTGAAAACTCCACCTTGAGTTAAAAATTTTCTGTCTTTATCTAAATTTTCCATTGCTTCTCTTAATGAACCACAAACTGTAGGAATTTTTTTTACTTCACTTTCTGACAAAGCGTATAAGTCTTTATCTAATGATTTACCTGGATCAATTTTATTTTTAATTCCGTCAATTCCAGCCATTAACATTGATGCAAAAGTCAAGTAAGGGTTTCCTGCAGCATCCGGAAATCTAACTTCACAACGTGCAGCTTTTTTACTCATAGTTACTGGTATTCTACATGAGGCAGATCTATTTCTTGCGGAATAAGCTAATAGAACTGGTGCCTCAAAACCAGGTATTAATCTTTTATAACTATTTGTTGTAGCGTTTGAAAAAGCATTAATAGCTTTTGCATGTTTTAAAATACCGCCGATATAATATAATGCCTCTTGTGATAAACCAGCATATTTATCACCCATAAACACAGGTGTGTTTCCTTTCCAAACTGATTGATGACAATGCATCCCTGACCCGTTATCTCCTTTTACAGGCTTAGGCATAAATGTTGCAGTTTTTCCAAAAGAATGTGAAACCATCTGAACTGCATATTTATAGAGTTGAACATTGTCTGCTTGATTAGTAAGTGTACCGAAATACATACCTAGTTCATGTTGGCTAGGAGCAACCTCGTGATGATGCTTTTCTACTTTAATACCCAAATCTTTTAAGGCTTTTAAATATTCACCTCGCATATCTTGTGCGCTGTCAACTGGAGGTACAGGGAAATATCCTCCTTTAATTCCTGGACGATGTCCCATGTTTCCATTTTCATATTTTTTTCCTGTATTGTAAGGGCCTTCAGAACTATCAATAGCAAAACTAGTTTCGTTCATATCATTTTTAAACCTAACATCGTCAAAGACGAAGAATTCAGGTTCCGGTCCAAAAAAAGCTTTGTCTCCAATTCCAGATTTTTTTAAGTAAGCTTCGGCTTTCTTAGCGGTGCCTCTTGGATCTCTTTCATAAGGATTTTTTTTAATAGCATCCAAAATATCACAAAAAATATTTAGTGTACTGTGAGAGTTAAAAGGATCTATTATTGCTCTTGACAAATCAGGCTTAAGAATCATATCAGACTCATTTATAGCCTTCCAACCAGCTATAGAAGAACCATCAAAAAACACTCCCTCATCGAGCATCTCTCCATCCACTACAGCTTTATCCATAGTAAGATGTTGAAGTTTACCTCTAGGGTCAGTAAATCTTAGGTCAACAAATTCTACTTCTTTGTCTTTTATTAGCTTTAAAATTTCTTTTGAATTCATTAATTAGTTCCTTTTTATATACGTTAGGTGTAATAACATGACAAAGTTTAATTATTCAATAACTTATTATTACTTATCTGCTATGCGTTTTTTACATAAATACACCTTAGGCTTGTAATGAGAGAAGCAAAAACTTTCGATATCCTTCTATTATTAGTACTTGGATTAATTTGGGGTTCATCTTTTTTTAACATAAAAATTGCTACTTATTCTTACGAACCATTCACGTTGGCTTTAGTTAGAGTAATTTTTGCATGCATTCCATTAATTTTAATTTGTTATTTTAGAAGAATTAAAATTCAGGCATTTAGTAAGAATTGGAGATCATATGCTTTAATAGGTTTGTGCAATATAGCTATACCATTTGTTTTAATTGCAATAGGAACAAGTAAAATAAATAGTTATTTAGCTGCAATGCTAATGAGCACAACTCCACTCAGTGGATCAATTTTAGCTCATTTTTTTACAAAAGATGAAAAAATAACCTTTTTAAAATCTTTAGGAATAATAATTGGATTTTCAGGAGTAATATTTTTATTTTTAGATGATATTGTTTTAAGTGAAAAAAACTATGTTTATGCGTTTATAACAATAATAGGCTCCACATTTTATTCTATCGGTGGTCTATTAACTTTAAAAATAAAAAATAAAGGAAATGAAAATGTAACAACTTCAACAACTATTTGGTCTATTATTTTTTTAATGCCCTTTTCTTTTATATTTGAAACTCCTTGGGCTACCAATCCTTCAATAGAATCTACAATATCTTTATTATACCTTGGTATTGTAGCAACAGGAGTTGCCTGGTTAATAAGATTTAGAATATTAACTGTTAACGGTCTAGTCTTCCAAACACAGGTAGCATATTTAATACCAATTTTTGGAGTATTTTTTGGTTATTTTTTAATGGAAGAAATTATAACATGGAGGGCTGTAGTATCTTTGTTTATAATAATGATAGGAATTTTTATTGTTAAAAAAAACAACAAAGGTTTAAATAATGGGATCAGATAGTCCAGAACTTAGTTTTTTGTCACTTCACGCAATAATAAGTTTTTTTGTGTTTCTTATTATACAAAAGAAATCAAATAAGTTATTTAATGGAGCGCTCTTGGACAATGACTTTAGCAAACCTCAAGCTTTTCACGAATATCCTATAGCTAGAAGTGGTGGCTTTGCATCTATAATAGTCCTAATTAATTTTTTTATTTTATATTTCTTTTTATTTGAGAAATTCTTTTTTGACTATTTAGTAGTTTGTAGCTTTTTGTTTATTCTCGGTTTTATAGATGATTTGAAAATTAAAATTGATCCAAATATTAGACTTTTAGTCATGATAATAGTTTTAGTTTCAAGTATTCTTTTATTTTCTATAAATATTGAAAGAATAGATTTCATATTTTTAAACAAATGGTTGCAAAATGATTTTTTTAAAATTTTTTTCGTACTTTGTTGTTTGTTGTTTATAATTAACGGTGCAAATTTAATCGATGGTTATAACGGATTATTAGGTCTCCATTTAATTATTATTAATATTATTTTAACTTTTGTTAATTTGGAAAACCAACATTTTGAAATGGTTTATCTTTTAGGTGGACAAATTATAATATTGATTACTTTTGTACTTTATAACTTCCCTTTTGCTAAGATTTTTTTTGGAGATAGTGGCTCATACGTTTTTGGCGCCCTAACTGCCCTTAATGTAATTAAAACCAATAACTTGAATCCAGAGATTTCTTCTTTCTTTTTCTGTATACTTTTATTTTATTTATTTTTTGAGGTATTTTTTTCTTTTTTTCGAAAAATAATTTTCAGGCGCTCACCTCTTAGACCTGATAGTGGTCACTTGCACATGCTTATTTATAAAAAAATTACAAAATTTAAAACAAAAGAGCAGAGTAATTATCTGACATCAGTCATAATTAATCTTAGTTTTTTATTAAGTGTTTTACCTTCGTTGTTTTTTAAGGGAAACAGTTCAGTTTGTATTAGCCTATTTTTTTTATTATTATTTGCCTATACATTAGTTTATTACAAATTTTATAAAACATCTTTTAATGATTTTTAAGTTTTTTAAATTTTTATCAAAAAAAAAAAAATATTGGCTTGGTCCAATGCTTTTCACAATAATTTTATTAGGAGTAGTTACTTATCTCAGCCAAGACGAAGTATCTCCCTTTTTTTATAGAATTTTTGAATAGTTAATTTTACACTTTGTACTGAGGTCTGTTTTCAACAATCTTTTTTTCAAAAAAGTAGTAACAAAAACTGCTCAAGATAAATAGTATACAAATATAAATTATTATTAAAAATTTTATTTTTAAAAAGCTTGGATTCATACTAATTAAGTAGATTATAGAAAAATGAAATAGGTAAATCGAGTAAGTTTGTTTAGCCAAAAGAGAAAAAAAGCTTTTTAACTTAAAATGATCTAGAAATTTATCACCTTTTATAAAAATTATTATCGAATTTATTGAAAAAACTTGTGATAAAAAAACAAAAATAAATAATTCTATAGAAGTAAGACTCTTTAAATCAGAAAGGTAACTATCTAAAATTATCATAATTATAACTAAAAAAAAGACATTAAAATATATGTTTTTAATTTTTTCGAAATATATTCTGGCAAGAACCCCAAATGCAATTGAGTCTAGCCTTAAAAATGTTCCAGTTCTATAAAACTCTTCATCTTGACCTTGATACAGATATAAAATTTTAAGCAAATAAACTAAAGATATAAAAATTAAAAGAATTTTTAAAAAATTAATTCTATTGAAATAAATTAACATAAGAGGGAAAAGAAAATAAAAAAATTCTTCAATAGATAAAGACCAAGCTACAGAAAAGTAATCCAAAGATAAAAAATCTTGCTTAATTTTTTGAATAAAAAAAAGATATTTTAAAGTATCACTATCAAATTTAGAAAAAATAATTGAGTAACATAATAGCGCTACAATAAAAATTGGTATAGTTCTCAACCATCTTCGTAAATAAAATATTTTTAGATTTTGATTATCATCGTAGACTTTTTTTAATTGTGGGTAGAGTACAAATCCACTTAATACAAAAAAAAATTCTACAAAAAATATTGAGTAAAATTGAAATTTCTCTGAGTTAAATAAATAATAGTAAAAATGGCTTATTGCAACCCCATAACCTGCAACTCCTCTAAATAAGTCTAAACTTGTGATATTGTTTTTATTAGTCATTAGTAAAGAAATTAAGTATATAAAACTATTTCATAATCAAAAATTGAAATCAATCTAATATTTATGTAACTCTAAAAAGTAATAATGAAAAATAAATTAATAATTATAATATCTTGTTTAGTTAGTTTTGTTATTTTCTATTCAATTTTATTTTTTTTTACTTTTTTAAATTTTAAAAATGAATTTAAATACTCATTCAAGACTTTAAAGAATCTTGAGATACATGAAAAGTACTCAAAAAAAATTCATCATATCAGAGAAGAAATTAATTTATTAAATTACTTTAAAAAAACTACAGAATTAGATTTAATATTTACTTCAATAAATAAGTTTAAAAAGGAGAGCGACATTGTATTATTTCAAGGCGACTCATGGTTCGAACAGATAAATGGAGCCAAAAAAACAAATTTTTTTTCATATACTTTATTGGAAAAATTTGGAAAAGATAACAATTTAAGTTTTATTAATGCAGCAGCATCATCTTATTCCCCAACCTTGATGAATTTACAATTGGATCTTTTAGAAAAAGATTTTAAGATATTTCCAGATATAGTTGTAGCTTATATTGACCAAGTAAATATTGGAGATGAATTATGCAGATACAAAAAAAATAAAGTTTATTCAAACGGAAAACTTGCATCCATAAATCCTGAGACAGATTTTTCAGGTCCAGGATGGTATAATTACTCGGAACTTTATGGGATATCTAGAATTTACTTAAACAATAACAATAAATTTTTAAAAACATTTCAGCTTATTAACTTTAAAATTTATTATAAAACAAACCAATTTTTAAATAAGATAAAAAAAAACTTTTTAAGTGATAAAAAAAATGAAATAAAAAAATGTTATTTTGAGGAAGTTGAAAAATATCTAATAAAACCTACAAAAGAAGATATAAGAAATTTTGAAAAAACTATTGAAGAATATATAGAAAAAGTAAAAGAAAAAAAAAATATCAAAAAGTTGATACTAGTAACATTCCCTTACAAAAAACATTTTGAATCGTCCTATAATTACAATGTTTCAGATTCAGTTGAAAGGGTTGTTAGTAAAAAAGAAAACATCGAACATCTTAATTTTAGCAAACTGCTTCTCAATGATAAAAAATTTAAACATGAAAATATTTGGTTTCATGATCAAATTCATTTAAATGCAATAACTCATGCAAATTTATTTATAAAGAAAATTTTGACTGAACTAAGTAGACATATCTAATCTTTATTGTTAAAAGAAGTTGACTTTCAAAAGCTTTATGGGCAAGTGGCGGAATTGGTATACGCGCTAGTCTTAGGAACTAGTGCCGCAAGGCTTAAGAGTTCGAGTCTCTTCTTGCCCACCATTTGAATTATGAAAATAGATTCGGAAAAAAAAAAAGGTCTTAAAACAAATTTGTCAATCATTATTGACAAAAAAGAAATCCAAAAAAAAATGGATGAGAGATTGCTTCAACTACAGTCAGAGGTAACCCTTAAAGGTTTTAGGCCCGGAAAAGTTCCACCAGACGTTATTAAGAGTCAATTTGGAAAAGCTATTTATGGAGAAGTGATTGATAAAGTTTTGAAAGAAACTTCTGAGAAGGCCATAAAAGAGAAAAAAATCAAAGTTGCAGGTCAGCCAAAGATAAATCTAAAAACTTTTGGAGAAGGAAAAGATTTAAGCTATACTTTGGAGGTCGATTCTTTTCCGGAATTTAAACTAAAACCATTAGACAGCCTTAAATCAACAGAATATAAAATAAAAATTGAGCCAAAGATATTAGATGAGAAAATAACTGAACTTGCAAAAAATCAAAAAAAATTTTCTGAAAAAAAGGATGGTGAAAAATCTTTTAAAAACGATTTAATAGTTTTTGATTATGAAGCTACAGTTGAAGGAAATAAGTTTGAAGGAAGTGATGGAAAAAACGTTCAAATAGTTTTGGGTCAAAATCTTTTTTTAAAAGGTTTCGACGAACAATTAATTGGTGTTAAAAAAGGAGATACCAAAACTGTTGAAGCAATATTACCTCCTAATTACCCTAAAAAAGAACTAGTAAATAAAAAAGCAAAATTTATATGCAAAATTTTAAATATAAAAAAAGCAGACGAAATTAAAATAGATGACAATTTTGCAAAAAACTTAGGCGCAAAAAATTTAACTGACTTAAAAAATTTATTAAGTAAACAAATCTCAGTGCAATATAAACAAGCTCTAGATTCTATAACCAAACAACAGATACTCGATCAATTGGAGAAGATATATAGTTTTGATCTACCCGAGGGTTTAGTAAGTCATGAACTTTCTAATATGACACAAAACCTAAAACAAGAAGATAAAGACAAACATAAAAAAAATAATGAAAAAATTGCATCTAACAGAATTAAATTAAGCTTAATTTTAAATGAATATGGGGTAAAATTTAATGTAAAAGTTAGTGAAGAAGAAATAAAAGGTGAAGTCCAAAAACAAATTAAAAGTATGCCCCAACAAGAAAAAATGGTTATAGAATATTACAAAAAAAATCCACAAGCTTTACAAAGTTTGAGAGGCGCTTTGTACGAAGATAAGATTATCTCTTCTATAAAGAGCAAAATGAAGATAGAAACGAGAGAAATTTTATCAAACCAGGCTGAGAAAATTATATCAGATTTTAATAAACCTAAAAAAAATGAAACTTTAAAGAGTCAAGAGGTCAAAAAATCTTCCCAAGATACTTTAAAAAATAAACAAAAAACAAAAAAAATTAGTAAAAAGTAATCAATAGTTGTATAAACCTAATCTATGAGTCGCGATATTGAAGAACAAATGAATACTTTGATCCCCATGGTTGTTGAACAAACAAGCAAAGGGGAAAGAGCGTATGACATATACTCTAGACTTTTAAAAGAAAGAATAGTTTTTTTAGTTGGCCCAGTAAATGATAGCGTGGCGTCATTGGTTACAGCTCAACTTTTATTTTTAGAATCGGAAAATCCAAAAAAAGAAATTAATTTTTACATTAATAGTCCTGGCGGACTAGTTACAGCGGGACTTGGTATATACGATACAATGCAATATATAAATTCACCAGTTTCTACTCTCTGTATTGGTCAAGCTTCTTCAATGGGATCATTTTTACTTGCAGCAGGTCAAAAGGGAAAAAGATTTTCTTTGCCAAACTCTAGAATTATGGTTCACCAGCCATCAGCAGGTTTTCAAGGACAAGCTACCGATGTTCAAATTCATGCAAAAGAAATTTTGATGCTAAAGGAGAGGCTTAATAAAATTTATTCAAAACATACTGGTAAAACTGTTGACGAAATTTCAAAAGCTCTTGAGAGAGATAATTTTATGACTGCCGAAGAAGCCAAAAAATTTGGATTAATAGACTCTGTGGTAGAAAAAAGAAAATAGTGCACAACATCTAGTCGTTACACACAACTTGTACTTGATATAAAAAATACATAGATTTAATGTATCAATATTGATTCGTTATGTCAGATAAAAATAATAAAAACATACTGTACTGCTCATTTTGTGGAAAAAGCCAACACGAAGTAAGAAAACTTATTGCTGGACCTACTGTTTTCATTTGTGATGAGTGTGTGGAGCTTTGTATGGATATTATTAAAGAGGAAAACAAAACCTCTTTAGTTAAACACCAAGATGGCGTTCCTACACCGAAAGAAATTTGCAACGTTTTAAATGAATATGTTATTGGCCAGCCACATGCTAAAGAAGTTTTATCAGTAGCAGTTCATAATCATTATAAGAGATTAAATCATGAAAATAAGAGCAATAAAGATATAGAACTTTCTAAATCCAATATTCTATTAGTTGGTCCAACTGGTTGCGGAAAAACGTTGTTGGCCCAAACACTTGCGAGAATCTTAGACGTGCCATTCACTATGGCCGACGCAACAACTTTGACAGAGGCAGGATATGTTGGGGAAGACGTAGAAAATATAATTTTAAAATTACTTCAAGCAGCGGATTATAATGTTGAAAAAGCTCAAAGAGGAATTGTTTATATTGATGAAGTGGATAAAATAAGTAGAAAATCAGAAAATCCATCAATCACTAGAGATGTTTCAGGAGAAGGGGTTCAGCAAGCTCTTCTTAAAATCATGGAAGGCACAATAGCCAGTGTTCCTCCGCAAGGTGGAAGGAAACATCCTCAACAAGAATTTCTTCAAGTCGATACTACTAATATTTTATTTATTTGCGGTGGTGCATTTGCAGGCTTGGATAAGATTATCGAAAGAAGAGGCAGAGGTACGTCTATTGGATTCGGAGCCGAGGTAAAAAATTATGAGGAAAAAATTCTATCAGAAACAATGAAATTACTGGAACCTGAGGATTTAATTAAATATGGACTAATACCCGAGTTTATTGGTCGTATGCCAATCATTGCAACATTAAATGACTTGGATAAAGCTTCACTAATAAAGATTCTAAAAGAACCAAAAAATTCTTTAATTAAACAATACAAAAGATTATTTGAATTTGAAAATGTAGAACTAAATTTTAAAGAAGATGCGCTTGAAGAAATTGCTAAAAAGGCAATATTGAAAAAAACAGGAGCGAGAGGACTCAGATCAATATTAGAAAACATTCTATTAAAAACCATGTTTGAGTTACCTGAGCTGGAAGATGCTGAAAAAGTCACAGTAGACAAAAGAACTGCCAAAGGTGAGTGTGACCCAATCATCACATACAGCAAAAAACAATCAACATCTGTCGCATAGTTTTTTAAATAAGTTCCTTGATATTTTGCTATTAAATAACATATAACTTATATATGTCAGGCTTAAACACAAAACCTCTACTTCCTTTGAGAGACATAGTGATCTTTCCATCGATGGTGATACCTTTATTTGTTGGGAGAGAAAAGTCGATAAAAGCTCTTCAAGAAGTGATGAAAACAGACAAATCTGTTGTACTAGTAGCTCAAAAAAATTCTGAAATTGACGAACCGGAATCAAAAGATATTTATGGATATGGTTGTTTAAGTAAAGTTTTGCAGTTACTGAAATTACCTGATGGTACAGTCAAAGTACTGGTTGAAGGAGAAAGAAGAGTAAAAATTAATGAGATTAAAAATGAAGAAAAAAGCTTTCTTAGCTGTGAAATAAAAATTCAGGAAGACACTAATTATACAAAAGATTTAGATGTTTATGCTCAAAGTTTACTAAAAAAATTTGAAAGACTTTTGGTTTTAAGCAAAAGAGAATTATCAGATTCTATTTCCACTATAAAAAAACTAAAAGATCCAAGCCAGATAGCTGATAATATTGCATCAAACTTAAATTTACAAATTATAGAAAAACAAGAAATTCTTGAAATATTTGATGTAAGAAAAAGATTAGAAAAAGTTTTTGAGCTTGTAGAAAAAGAAGTAAGTGTTATTTCGGTAGAGAAGAAAATTAGAGGAAGAGTTAAAAACCAAATGGAAAAAACTCAAAGAGAATATTATTTAAACGAACAATTAAAAGCAATACAAAAAGAGCTTGGCGAAATAGACGAAGGTAAAGATGAAATTACAAATCTTTCAAAAGCTATAGCAAAAGCAAAAATGCCAAAACATGTTCAAGAAAAATGTCTTTCTGAGCTTAAAAAATTAAAATCCATGAGCCCAATGTCCGCAGAAGCAACTGTAGTTCGAAACTATTTAGATTGGATGACAGAACTTCCTTGGAGCAATAAAAGTTTAGTTAATTCAGATTTAAAAAATGCACAAAAAATTTTAGATGAAGACCATTTTGGATTAGAAAAAGTTAAAGAAAGAATAATAGAATTTTTGGCAGTTCAGAAAAGAATACAAAAATTAAAGGGCCCAATCCTGTGTCTAGTAGGCCCTCCAGGAGTTGGAAAAACATCTTTAGGTAAATCTATTGCTAGAGCGACTGGTAGAAAATTTATAAGGATTTCCTTAGGAGGTGTTAGAGACGAAGCTGAAATAAGAGGACATCGAAGGACCTATATAGGTTCTTTGCCAGGAAAAATTATTCAGATGATGAAGAAGGCTGGTACAAAAAACCCATTATTTTTGCTAGATGAAATAGATAAAGTTGGCAATGACTATAGGGGAGACCCATCTTCTGCATTACTGGAAGCTTTAGATCCTGAACAAAACAAAGAGTTTAACGATCACTATTTAGAAATAGATTATGATCTATCTGACGTAATGTTTATAACAACTGCCAATACTCTCAATATACTACCACCACTTCTTGATAGAATGGAAGTCATAAGAATACCCGGATACACAGAAGACGAAAAAATCAATATAGCTCAAAAGTATTTAATTCCAAAACAGAGTGAAAATAACGGATTGAAAAAAAATGAATGGAACATTGACGATAAAATTAATAGAAAAATTATTAGAAATTACACTAGAGAGTCAGGCGTAAGAAATCTTGAAAGAGAGATTTCTAAAATAGCAAGAAAGGTAGTTAAAAAAATTGATGCTAAAGAAAAAATAAACAATCCGATTAAAGAAAAAGACTTGTTTGATTATCTAGGAGTAGAAAAATTTAATTACGGTGAAATCGAAGAACAAAATAGAGTTGGTGTAGTAACAGGCCTTGCTTGGACTGAAACTGGCGGAGAGATACTTAAAATTGAGTCTGTTATTATGCCTGGAAAAGGTAAAATGCAAATTACTGGTAAATTAGGAGAGGTAATGCAGGAGTCAGTAAAAGCAGCAAAATCTTATATTAGATCAAAAAGTCTTGAATATGGAGTTATACCTCCTATTTTTGAAAAAAAGGATTTTCATATCCATGTGCCTGAGGGAGCAACACCAAAAGATGGGCCATCAGCAGGAATAGCAATGGTAACATCTATTATTTCAGCTTTAACAGAAATTCCAGTTAATAAAAATGTGGCCATGACTGGTGAAATTACATTAAGGGGTATTGTTTTACCGATTGGTGGTTTGAAAGAAAAATTACTAGCTGCTCATAGGGCTGGAATTAAAAAAGCACTTATACCTTTTGAAAACAAAAAAGATTTGTCAGAAATTCCTGATATAATTAAAAAAAGTGTTGAAATTATTCCTGTTAAAAATGTAGATGAAGTTTTAAAACTTGCTTTAACAAAACCTCTTAAGAGAGTTGAATGGGTAGAAGTAGAGCGAATAGCTAAAAGAAACAATCAAAAAACTACTCAAACTAGCCGACATTAAGAAAATCAATCTAGCCAGTTATTATATTTTGACAAATTTTTATTAATATAATCTGGCAATGAGCTATTTGGTATTTTCTTTAATATTGATTTACCTGACCATTTATATCCTCTTTGGTCAATTTTATGATCGTACATAACTCTTCTTTCTATTATCAACTTTTTTATATCGCTAGTTTTTAAACCACTTTCCTCAAATTCATAATGATGAGCAAAATTTAATAATTTTTTTTCAAGGTCTTCAGCATTTCTAATGCAAGTAAAATGCCAACCTCCGTCATTAACATAAAAAATATCACTATATTTTTTCTTAGAAAAAATCAGATCTATTCTTAACTTTGAATATTTTTTAGATTTTATATTTCTTAACCATTGTGGAGAGATAAAATTTTTTTTCTTACAGGCCTTAGAACCGAACCAATTAAAATTTTCGTAAAGCAAATTAAATTTATAATAAAACATTTTTTGATTAAAAATAATAATTTTTTCTTTAACATCACCTAAATTTGTAGCTGATAAGTTTGGGATTTCATCTAAATCACTTACGATTATCAAATCGTTATCGTTTAAAGACTTTAAACCTTGACTTAAATTTTCTCTTTGGAAATTATCTCTTGCATAACCATTTAATATTAGTTTTTCTGCTTTTTTATTTGAATTGTCGGAATTTTTAATTTTAAGCAAATTTGGAGGAGGTTGGTCTACAACTATGTAAGTAATTTTGTCTTTAAATTTTTTAAAATTGTTAATATCAAACTTAAGTTCTTTTTTAGTTCCATTATGAGTGTAAGTAGCTTCGGAAATAACAAATTTTTTTACATGATCATTAAGAACATTAAGCCTTAAATCTAACAACATGTCCTCATCAAAGTACATGAAACAATCGTAGATATTCATTATGATTGAGTTATAATAAAATCTGATATAAGTAAATTGCAAAATATTATTTAAATGAGAAAAAACATAGTTATAACTGGAGGTCTCGGATATATTGGGACTGAGTTGTGTAAAATTTATTCTGGCCAAAGTTGGAACGATAAAATAACTGTTATAGATAATAGATTTGTCTCTGAAAGAGTAAATCAATTAAGAAATTGGAATATTGAATTTATACATGGTGATATTCTTGATAAAGACTTAATAAATAAATATTGCAAAGATGCCGATATTGTTCATCATCTCGCAGGTGTCACTGAGGTGCCAAGAGTGAAAAGTGAAGCTAGCGAATTTAGAGATAAGAAAATTAAATCAGTAGCACAAGAGGGAACTCAAAATATTTTAGATGCCATAAACGATAAATGTAAAATTATTTTTCCTTCTACTCATGTAGTTTTCGAAGGAATGAGTAAAGTTAAAAATGATATTAAAGAAAATGAAGAACTTAGCCCAGTTCTTTCCTACTCCGAATCCAAAGCTGCAAATGAGAATCAATTAAAAAATTCAGGTAAAAAATTCATTATTTTAAGACTTGGTTCAGTTTACGGTTATTCAACCGATACTGCGAGAATTGATATTATGCCAAATCTTTTTTCAAAAATTGCCTCTCAAAATGGTGTTTTAAAACTTTTTTCAGGAGGTAGGCAGATTAAAAGTTTAGTTCCATTAGTTGATGTGGCTAGATGCTTCAAATTTATGGAAGAAAAAAATGAAATCTCATCTGAGATTTTTAATTTAACAAAAGACACGGTAACAGTAAAAGAGGTAGCAGAAATTTGTAAAAAACATAATCCAAAAATTACCTTAAGAGAAACTAATGATGAAATACCAAATTTGGGTTTTTCTTTAGCAAATGAAAAAATTTTAAATACTGGTTTTAAATTTCTCTATGGTTTAGATCAAAGTATTAAGGAAATGATTACAAAATGGTCTAAACAAAACTTAATACAAGATCTTGAACATGTCAAAGATGGCCATGATGAATTTATCGACGAGAGAGGTAAAATTAGTAACCATGAATTAACAGAACCAATAAATTTAATTGGACTTATAAATTCGAAAAAAGGAACAATCAGAGCTAATCATTATCATCCTCAACAAGAACAGAAATGTTTATTCACTAAAGGTCAAATTATAGAAGTATTCCAAGACCTACTAAACCCAAATTCACCAAAGATAACTCAAGTAGTTAACGAAGGTCAGCTTTCAATAATCAAACCTAATGTAGCTCATACTATGGTTTTTACTAAAGATACAACTTTTTTAAATTTGGTTAGAGGAGAAAGAGAACATGATAACTATGGAGTAACACACACCATTAAACATGTATTTGTAGACGATAATGAACGCAAGTTACTTTTAAGCTGTTATAAGTTTGAATGTAGATCATGTGGAAATTTAAATTTAAAAAGAGTTGTTTCACTAGGATATCAACCTTTAGCTAATAATTTACTAAACAAAAAAAATGACAAATGCGACTTATATCCATTAGAATTAAATTATTGTAGTAACTGTCATAATTGTCAACTTTCAGTAGCTGTTGATCCGAAAAAACTTTTTTCTAATTATTTATACACCTCGTCAACTTCTGAATCATTCAGAAAACACTTTGTTGATGCTTCAAAAAAATACATTAAAGATTTTAAATTAAATAAAAAAAAGTCTTATATAATTGATATAGGAAGCAATGATGGAGTTGCTTTGAAACCTTTTAAAGATAGTGGTTTCAAAAACCTTTTAGGAATTGAACCAGCTAAGAATTTAGCAAAAATGGCCAACAAACAAAAAATTAAAACTTTCAATGGTTTTCTTGAGAAAAAAAATTTAAAAAAGATTAAAAAAAATGCCGATATAATTTTAGCTTCAAATGTTTTTGCTCATTCAGACAAATTAAAAGAAATGACAGAATGTATGTTTAGCTTATTAAATAAAAACGGGACGATTATAATTGAGATTCAGTATTTATTAAATACTTTGAAAGATTTGACTTTCGACAATATTTACCATGAGCATTACAATTACTGGTCCTTAACTTCTTTAAATTTCTTTTTTAATCAGTTTGGAGGAAAAATATTTAGAGCAGAAGAAATCAAAACTCATGGAGGTTCATTAAGAATATACTTAAAAAAACATTCAAAAATAAAAGTTGAGAAAAGTGTTAAAATTCTACTAAAAAAAGAGGAAAATTACGGTCTTAAAAATTTTAAAACTTATCAAAAATTTGGAGAAGAAGTTTATAGTATCAGATCTAATGTAAGGAAAAATTTTACGAAATTAAAAAATAAATACAAAAAAATTATAGGTTATGGTTCACCAGCCAAAGCAACCACAGCATTAAATTTCTTTGGGATTTCAAAGGAGTTAGATTTTGTAGTAGAAGATAATAAATTAAAGCATGGTAAATTTATACCCGGTGTTAAAATTCCAATCTTAAATAAAAATAAAATTCAAAATAAAGATAATCCAATTGTTGTTTTAGCATGGAATTTTTATAACGAGATTAGATCTAAGAATAATAATTTAACAGAAAAATTTATAAATATTAAAGAATTAGAAAAATAATTTATTTTTTTATAAAATTTTCTGCTTCTAAAATTATTTTTTCTGTATCTAAAGGCAATTCTTCTTTCTTTCGATTTGTTTTTTTTGAAATTTTTTTTATGATATTTTTAGATAAAATTAACTCAATCGCTTCTAATATTTCTTCAGTTTTATAATTGGATTTCACTTCTAGTAATTATAACTTGATATTAAATCAAAAATAATAGTTCTTATATTATTTACAGTCTCAAATAAGTAATTAATATAAATTTCTAGTCCAGGATAATTAAAAGTAATAATATCTCTAGTTAAACTCAATAAACCAAAAGTAGTTATAAGTATGACAGAAAATGTAATTAAATAATTGTAAAAACCATAACCTATTTTTTTTACTTTCTTTTTTGACTTTGTAGAACTATCAGATGAAGCTGATGGGTCAATAATTTTGATTCCATGTTTTTTTTGTAGATATTCTCTAGAATAAACATCAATATTTTTACTCTTTTTAGTCTTTTGTTTTTTAACTTTGGGTTTTTGTTTTTGTATTGTTTTTTCTTCTTTTACAGGATTTTTTTCCGGATATGCTGTCCACTTGTTACCACAAGAGCTACATTGAACTAGCCTTCCTGCAGGTCCAATTGCTCCATCAGGAACAGCAAATTTTTTTTGACAAGAATCACATTTTATTATCATTACAATTGAATAATACAGCTAATTAAGGAAAACTTAAATCTATAAAGTAATTTTTTTACATTGTTAAATTTTTGTTGTATATGTCGGTTCTAATAAATTTAGGGCGGTTAGCTCAGTTGGTAGAGCATCTCGTTTACACCGAGAGGGTCATAGGTTCGAGTCCTTTACCGCCCACCACTATTAGGGAGTGGGGGTGTAGCTCAGTTTGGTTAGAGCGCCTGCCTGTCACGCAGGAGGTCGCGGGTTCGAGTCCCGTCACTCCCGCCACTAGTTGATAATGATTTTCATTTAAATCGACGTTAATGCGGTCATCTGTTCCCTGTACACTTCTGGTATAGATGTTATATATAAAATATTAATATAAGAATCCCCAAGCTAAATGTATTGGGGTAGATATTAATAAAAAATGATTTACAACTTTTTAACTGATTACTTATCTATAATTTTATTTTTATTTATAGCATTAGCTTTAAGTATAGGCTTTATTCTAGTTAATTATCTATCTTCACCTAACAATCCCGACCCAGAAAAACTATCTGCGTACGAATGTGGATTCGAGGCCTTTGATGACTCCAGAATGCAATTTGATGTCAGATTTTACTTAGTGGCAATTCTTTTTATCATTTTTGATTTAGAAATAGCTTTCTTATTTCCATGGGCAATTTCATTAGGAAGTATTGGCACGTTAGGCTTTTGGTCAATGATGATTTTTTTGGGAGTTTTAACGATTGGCTTTATTTATGAGTGGAAAAAGGGAGCTCTTGAATGGGAATAAACATGGATCCTTTAAAAGAAAAAAAAATACCTGAAGAGTTTAAACAAATTGCTAAAGATTTTAGTGAAAAAGGTTTCATCACAACATCTACTGATAATTTAATTAATTGGGCAAGAACCGGATCATTGCATTGGATGACATTTGGATTGGCTTGTTGTGCAGTTGAAATGATGCAAACATCTATGCCTAGATATGATCTAGAAAGATTTGGAGCAGCTCCAAGAGCTTCACCTAGACAATCTGATGTCATGATAGTTGCAGGTACTTTAACAAATAAAATGGCACCAGCTTTAAGAAAAGTTTACGATCAAATGCCAGAACCAAGATATGTTATTTCCATGGGAAGTTGTGCTAACGGTGGTGGATATTATCATTATTCTTATTCTGTAGTGAGAGGATGCGATAGGGTTGTACCTGTAGATATATATGTTCCCGGATGCCCCCCGTCAGCAGAGGCCCTTTTATACGGCATACTTCAATTACAGAAAAAAATTAGAAGAGAAGGTTCATTACAAAGATAACTCTTATGAGCAAAAGTAATATTTTAAATCTTGAGAAGTTAATTAATTCTGAATTAGCCAGCAAACTACAAAACTCTAAAATTTTGTTTGAAGAGTTATTTATTGAAGTAAGTGTGGAAGATTTAATATCAACTATTCAATTTTTAAAATCAAATGATCACTGTAAATTTAGACAATTAATAGATATAGCTGGAGTTGATTATCCTCAGGAAGAAAAAAGATTTCAACTTGTTTATCTTTTACTTTCTCATGAAAAAAACTTAAGAATTAAACTTTCTATAAAAATTGACCCAAAAACAAAAATTCCTTCGATAACCAAAATTTTTCCTTCTGCTAACTGGATGGAAAGAGAAGTTTTTGATATGTATGGAGTTAATTTTATTAATCATCCAGATTTAAGAAGAATTTTAACCGACTATGGTTTTAAAGGGCATCCTCTTAGAAAAGACTTTCCTCTTACTGGTTTTAACGAAGTTAGGTATAGCGAAAAATCTAAAAAAGTTGTCTACGAGCCAGTTAAATTAGAACAAAACTACAGAAATTTTGATTTTGAGAGTCCATGGGAAGGAACGAAATATGTAAAAGAAATTAAAAAAATTAAAGATGACAAAAAAAACTAAAACAGTAAATTTAAATTTCGGCCCACAACACCCTGCAGCTCATGGTGTTTTAAGATTAATATTGGAATTAGATGGTGAAGTTGTCGAAAAAGCTGATCCCCATATAGGTCTTTTACACAGAGGCACGGAAAAACTTATTGAACATAAAACCTACACCCAAGCTCTCCCATACTTTGATAGACTCGATTATGTAGCGCCGATGAATCAAGAGCATGCTTTTGCTTTAGCTACTGAAAAATTATTAAAAATTGAAATACCTATTCGGGCAAAATATATAAGAGTAATTTTCTCTGAAATAGGTCGTATTTTAAGTCACATATTAAATATAACCACACAAGCTTTAGATGTTGGTGCTTTAACACCTTCTTTATGGGGTTTCGAGGAAAGAGAAACGCTAATGACTTTTTATGAAAGGGCCTCAGGATCAAGATTGCACGCAAATTATTTTAGAACTGGAGGAGTCCATCAAGATCTTCCTACAAAACTTTTAGAAGATATTGATAAATTTTGTGAAACTTTTCCTAAGATTATCGATGATCTTGAAAACTTATTAACTGATAATAGAATTTTTAAACAAAGAAATGTTCAGATTGGAGTTGTAACAAAACAAGAAGCTTTAGATCACAGCTTTTCAGGAGTAATGTTGAGAGGTTCAGGTGTAGCTTGGGATTTGCGAAAATCTCAACCTTACGAGTGCTATAATGATTTAGACTTTAAAATTCCTATTGGAAAAAATGGTGATTGTTATGACAGATACCTTTGTAGAGTAGAAGAGATGCGAGAAAGCATCAAAATAATAAAGCAGTGTTTAAAAAATTTGCCTAAAGGACCAATAAAATCTATAGACAATAAAATTTCTCCACCAAACAGGGACGAAATAAAATCTTCTATGGAAGCCCTAATACATCACTTTAAACTTTTTACTGAGGGTTTTAGGGTTCCGCAGGGAGACGTTTACTCTTCTGTTGAGGCTCCGAAAGGAGAATTTGGAGTTTACTTAATATCTGACGGAAGCAATAAACCTTATAGATGTAAAATTAGAGCTCCAGGATTTTCTCATTTACAAGCAATGGATTATTTAATTAAAGGACACATGTTAGCAGATGTACCAGCTGTTTTAGGGTCATTAGATATAGTATTTGGAGAGGTAGACAGATGAGCCTAAAGAAAGTTTATGATAAACAGCCCAATGAATTTACCTTTAACGATAGCAACTTAAAATTAGCTGAAAAAATTTTAACAAAATATCCAAGCAAAAATAAAAAAAGTGCAGTAATGCCACTATTATATTTAGCACAAAAACAAAACCAAAATTGGATACCACTTGCGGCTATGAAGTACATAGCGAGATATCTATCTATCCCTTACATTAACGTATATGAGGTCGCTACGTTTTACACAATGTATAACCTTTCACCAGTTGGAAAATATTTCGTACAAGTGTGTACCACAAGTCCTTGTTTATTAAGAGGCGCGGATAAGATTACTAAAATTTGTAAAGAAAAAATTTCACCAAAACAAAATGAACTTGAGAACAACAAAACTTGTTCATGGACCGAAGTTGAATGCTTAGGAGCTTGTGTTAATGGACCTGTAATTCAAATCAATGAAGACTATTATGAGGATTTAAATGATAAAAATACAATCAAAATTATTGACTCTTTATTAAATGATAAGCCTCTTAAATCTGGTTCTTATCGTAATAGAAAAAATACTGCTCCTGAGACTAACAAAAATTTAAATGGAGAAAAAAATGCTCAAAACTGAAGACAGAATTTTTAAAAATCTTTACAACCAATATGGTTGGGAAATTGAAAATGCAATTAAAAACGATGATTGGAAAGATACAAAAAATTTTATTAGCAAAGGAAAAGACTGGATAATTAATGAAATTAAATCTTCGGAACTAAGAGGCAGAGGAGGAGCTGGTTTTCCGACTGGATTAAAATGGTCTTTTGTACCTAAAGAACTCAAAGGAAGACCTCATTACTTAGTAATTAATGCTGACGAGTCAGAACCAGGAACCTGTAAAGACAGAGATATTTTAAGATATGAACCACAAAAATTAATCGAAGGCAGTTTGATTAGTGGTTATGCTGTAGGTGCTAAAGTTTGTTATATCTATATAAGAGGGGAATATTCTAATGAGGGAAAGCGACTTCAGATCGCAATAGATCAAGCATATGAAAAAAATTTTTTAGGTAAAAATGCGTGCAATTCTGGGTGGGATTTTGACATTCACATACACTATGGTGCCGGAGCATATATATGTGGAGAAGAAACCGCTATGCTTGAGAGCATAGAAGGAAATAAAGGCCAACCAAGACTTAAACCTCCTTTTCCTGCTTTAGTTGGGCTATATGGCTGTCCTACAATTGTAAATAATGTTGAAACTATAGCTGTAGTTCCAACTATTTTAAGACGAGGCGCTAAATGGTTTGCTTCTCTTGGAAAATCAAAAAATACTGGAACAAAAATATTTTGTATTTCTGGTAATGTAAACTCTCCTTGTAACGTAGAGGAGGAAATGGGCATTCCCCTCAAAGATCTAATTGAAAAACATGCAGGCGGTGTAATAGGTGGATGGAATAATTTACAAGCAGTAATACCTGGCGGTTCATCTATGCCACTTTTACCAAAGAATATTTGTGACAATATCACTATGGACTTCGACTCTTTAATTGCTGCAAAAAGTGGATTAGGAACAGCAGGAATAATTGTTATTAACAAAGATCAAGACATCATTAAATGTATGGCAAGAATAGCTAGATTTTATAAACACGAAAGCTGTGGACAGTGTACACCATGCAGAGAAGGCTCTGGATGGATGTGGAGAATTTTAGAAAGAATTTCAAAAAGGGAGGCTACTTTTAGTGATGTAAATTTATTAGAAGACGTTACCAAGCAAATCGAAGGACATACAATTTGTGCGTTTGGTGAAGGGTCTGCTTGGCCAGTCCAAGGATTGCTTAGACATTTTAGGAAAGAGATAGACAAACTTTGCGTTAATGACCCTATAATTAAAAAAAGAAAAAATATTCCATATTTAGTTGATCAACATTTATTAGAGAAAGAAAATGCCTAAAATATTAATTAATGGTAAGGAAATTGAGTTTGTTAAAGGAATGACAGTTCTACAAGCTTGTGAACTTGCAAATGTTGAAATTCCTAGATTTTGTTATCATGAAAAATTATCGATAGCAGGGAACTGTAGAATGTGCTTAGTTGAAATGGAAAAATCTGCAAAACCCATAGCTTCTTGTGCGATGCCTGCTGCTGAGGGCATGAATATAAAAACTAATACTAACTTAGTAGAGAAAGCAAGAAAGGGAGTTATGGAATTCTTGCTTGCTAATCATCCTTTAGACTGTCCTGTTTGCGACCAAGGAGGAGAATGTGATTTACAAGATCAATCCTTGTATTATGGGTTTGATAAGTCAAGATTTTCTGAAAACAAAAGATCTGTAAAGGATAAATATATGGGTCCCTTGATAAAAACTCAAATGACAAGATGTATTCACTGCACTAGATGCATAAGATTTGCAACTGAAGTTGCAGGCGTGTCTGAATTAGGAGCTATAGGCCGAGGAGAAAATATGGAAATAACAACATATTTGGAAAAATCAATGCAGTCGGAACTATCTGCTAATGTAATTGATTTATGTCCAGTTGGCGCTCTAACCTCTAAACCTTACGCTTTTGAAGCAAGGCCTTGGGAATTGAAAAAAACTGAAAGCATAGACGTTATGGATGCAGTAGGATCTAATATCCGAGTTGACACCTACGGCTGGGAAGTAAAAAGAATTTTACCAAGAATAAACAATGAGATTAACGAAGAATGGATATCCGACAAAACTAGATATGCATGTGATGGACTTTTGAAACAAAGACTTGATACCCCTTATTTAAAAAAACAAGGGAAGTTGGTTAAAGTTAGTTGGGACGAGGCCACAAATGTTATCAGTGAAAAAATTAAATCATTAAAACCAAAAGAGATTGGTGCTCACTCGGGTGATTTGGTTAGTATAGAAAGCACTGTTGCATTCAAAAAATTTTTAGAAAGTATTGATTGTAAGAATTTCGATTTTAGAGATAAAAAATTTTATATAAATCCTGACGACAAAATAAATTATTTATTTAATTCATCAATTCAAGGAATAGAGTCTTCAGATTTCATCTTGCTTATTGGTTGCAACCCAAGGTATGAAGCTACTATGGTCAATGCTAGAATAAGAAAAGCTTATTCTAAAAATAAAACTAAAATTTATTCAATTGGAGATCCAGGAGATCTTACTTACGAATATAAAATAGTAGGAGAAAACACTAAAGATATTAAGGATATTATTGAGAAAAAAAACGGAGTCAGCAAAGAATTGTTAAATGCAAAAAAACCGATGATAATCATAGGAGAGTCAGCCTTAGAAACTAAAAGTGGCCAATATATATTTGAAGAAATTAAAAATTTTTTATCAAATAATAATTTAATTAAAAATGACTGGAATGCTTTAAATCTACTTATTCAAAACGCTTCTACAGTAGGTGCTATTGATGCTAAATTTTTTAATATAAAACAAAATAACAACTTCTCTTTTTTTGAAAAGTTGGAAAATCAAGAATTAAAACTAATTTATTTACTAAATTCAGATAATTTAAAATTTAACACTAAGGATACATTTATTATCTACCAAGGCAGCCATGGTGACAAGGGAGCAGAGATGGCCGATGTTATTTTACCTTGCCCAGCATATACTGAGGAAAATGCTTTTTATATAAACTTAGAGGGAAGAGTCCAAGAATGTCGTAAAGCATCCTATCCACCTGGTGAATCTTTAGAAAATTGGAAAATTTTTAATAATATAGCTGAAAAAGTAAATGGAAAAAAATTGTTTAAGAATTTTTATAATTTAAGAGAAGAATCGTTAAAACAAATAATAAATTTTTCTAAAATAGACTATTTGCCAAAAATAAATATTATAAAAAATGTCAAAAAGGAATCAGATTTTTATGATGAAAAAATAAATATTAAAAAAATAGATTATTATTTTTCAAATACTATAGCTAGGGCTTCAAAAGTTATGAGTGATTGCAGATTAGCCCGTGAAAAAAATTCACAAAATGGAAAGATATAATATGGAATATATTTTAATTTTATCAAATGAACTTTATAAAATAATTTTTTTATTAGTTCCTATACTAGTTTCAGTAGCACTAATAGTTTGGTTAGACAGAAGAATTTGGGGGTTTGTGCAGAAAAGAAAAGGCCCTAATGTAGTCGGACCATTTGGATTATTTCAAACTTTAGCTGATGCTCTTAAATATATATTTAAAGAAATAATTGTTCCTGCAAGCGCCAACAAAGTTGTATTCATTTTAGCTCCTATAATAACTATGACTTTAGCTCTAATAGCTTGGGCAGTAATACCTTTAAGTGAAACATTAGTTCTATCAGATATAAATGTTGGAATTTTGTATCTTTTTGCAGTCTCATCTTTAGGAGTGTACGGAATAATTATGGGCGGATGGGCTTCGAATTCAAAATATCCTTTTTTAGGGGCAATAAGATCAGCTGCACAAATGGTTTCATATGAAGTGTCTATAGGAATAATTATAATTAATGTGCTACTTTGTGTTGGCTCTCTTAACCTTAAGAGCATTGTTTTAGCTCAGCAAAATATTTGGTTTGTAATACCTCTTTTCCCGATGTTTGTTATTTTTTTTATTGCATCTTTAGCTGAAACAAATAGACCACCATTCGATTTACCCGAAGCAGAAGCCGAACTTGTTGCAGGATATCAAACTGAATACTCAGGTATGATGTACGCAATGTTTTGGTTAGGAGAATACGCAAATATACTTTTAATGTGCGCCATGGGATCAATTTTATTTTTGGGAGGGTGGTTACCTCCTTTGGATATTTATCCATTGAACATTGTGCCAGCACCAATTTGGATGATACTAAAGATTGTATTTTTATTTTTACTTTTTGCTTTAGTTAAAGCTATTGTTCCAAGATACAGATATGATCAACTCATGAGATTAGGCTGGAAAGTTTTTTTACCTTTTTCTTTAATCTACGTTATTTTAACAGCAAGTTTCCTTTTTTATTTTGAACTTTTACCAACAAGAGGATTTTAAATGAAAATTAATAGATTGATAAAAACTATATTTTTAGTTGAATTTATTTCAGCCTTGTTAATTGCTGTAAAAGAAATATTTAAACCTAAGAAGACTTTAAATTATCCTCACGAAAAAGGTAAAATAAGTCCAAGGTTTAGAGGAGAACATGCTCTCAGGAGATATCCTAACGGAGAAGAGAGATGTATAGCATGTAAATTATGTGAAGCAGTTTGTCCCGCTCAAGCTATAACTATAGAGTCCGAGGAAAGAGCAGATGGCAGTAGAAAAACAACTAGATATGACATAGATATGCTTAAATGTATCTATTGTGGTCTTTGTCAAGAATCATGTCCAGTAGACGCAATAGTTCAGGGGCCAAACTTCGAATTTGCAACAGAAACTAGAGAAGAGCTTTATTACAACAAAGAAAAACTTTTAGACAACGGGGACAGATGGGAACAAGTTTTATCAAAAAATATAAAGCTTGATAAGCCTTACAGATAAAATGTTAGCACATTCATTTTTCTTTTACTTCTTTTCAATCATTGCAATTTTTTCAGCTCTGATGGTTATAACATCAAGAAGCACAGTAAATTCAGTATTTTTTTTAATTTTAGATTTTATATCAGTTGGTTGTCTGTTCATAATGATTGGCGCAGAGTTTTTGGGCATGATTATTTTGATAGTTTATGTAGGAGCTGTAGCAGTTCTTTTTTTATTTGTTGTCATGATGTTGAACGTCGCAGAGCAAAAACAATCTTGGTTTGTTGGAAAAAAAGCAACACATATTCCATCAGGTTTACTTGTTAGTATTTTAATATTTTTAGAACTGTTAGTAGTTCTAGGTGGATGGAAATATAAAGATGACGTTATGTCAAGTGACACCCTACTTATAAATAATGAAATTTCAAATACTCATGCAATTGGTAGTGTAATGTACACAGATTATATTTTATACTTTCAACTTTCAGGAGTTATTCTTCTTCTATCAATGATTGGAGCAATTGTTTTAACTTATCGTAAAAGAGATAATATAAAAAGACAAAGCTATATAACTCAAATATCCAGAGAAAAAATAACTGCTGTTGAACTAAAAGAAGTTGAGTCAGGAAAGGGTGTAAAAATTAATGATTAATATTGGTCTTGGGCATTATCTTTCTTTAGGAGCAATAATATTTACTTTAGGTGTAATAGGAATTTTTCTTAATAGGAAAAATATTATAGTTATTTTAATGTCAATAGAGTTATTGCTTTTATCAGTTAACATCAATTTAATTTCTTTTTCCATTTTCTCAGGAGATTTACTGGGACAAATTTTTACAATGCTTATTTTAACAATTGCTGCAGCAGAGGCTGCGATAGGATTAGCTATAATTGTTATATTTTATAGAAATAAAGGCTCAATTCGAGTGGAAGAGATTCATAGCATGAAAGGCTAAATGGAATACGCAATATTATTTTTACCTTTATTAGGAGCTTTAACTGGATATTATGGAAAATTTTTAGGAAGTTTATTTTCTGAAATAATAACAACCTTATTAGTTTCTTTATCAGCAATTTTATCAATAATAGTTTTTTATGAAGGTTGGCAATACAACTACTATGAAAATCATTTAATATTTGAATGGATTAGTTCAGGTAATTTTAAGGCAAATTGGTCAATTAATTTTGATCCTTTAACCTCAGTAATGTTTGTAACTGTAACTTCTATTTCTGCATTGGTGCATGTTTATTCTATTGGATATATGAAACAAGACCCACATAAACCAAGATTTATGTCTTATCTATCATTATTTACCTTTTCTATGCTAGTTCTTGTTTCATCTGATAATTTTTTACAACTATTTTTTGGATGGGAGGGAGTTGGTCTTTGCTCATATCTTCTTATTGGATTTTGGTTTAAACGAAATTCAGCAAACAATGCTGCTATAAAAGCTTTTATTGTTAACAGAGTAGGAGATTTTGGTTTAGCCTTAGGTATATTTCTTATTTTCTTTCACCTTGGGACTATCAATTTTAATGAGGTCTTTGAATTAATACCTAACGTAAGCAAAAAAGAAATAGTTTTTTTGGGTCTAGAGTTAAATTTAGTTACATTGATTTGCGTTTCATTATTTGTAGGATCAATGGGAAAATCGGCCCAATTCTTACTTCATACTTGGCTACCCGATGCAATGGAAGGACCAACCCCAGTTTCTGCGTTAATACATGCAGCGACAATGGTTACCGCAGGAGTTTTTTTAGTTGTTAGATGCTCTCCCATTTTTGAATATTCAGAATTTGCAATGGGTCTTGTAGCAATTATTGGAATGTTAACAGCTGTTTTTGCAGCGTCCGTAGCTTTAGTGCAAAATGATATTAAAAAAATTATTGCTTATTCAACCTGCAGTCAATTAGGTTACATGTTCTTTGCAGCAGGATTAGGTGCCTACAAAGCTGCAATTTTTCATCTTTTCACCCATGCTTTTTTTAAAGCATTATTATTTTTAGGAGCAGGGTCAGTAATCCACTCATTCCAAGATGAGCAAGATATTAGAAATATGGGCGGGGTTTGGAAAAAACTTCCTTACACTTGGATTTTTATGATAATAGGAACTTTGGCTCTTACAGGTTTTCCTTTTCTCGCAGGATTTTATTCTAAAGAAACAATTATAGAATTAGCTTTTTTAAAACATTCTATGATCGGAAATTCGGCAGTTATTGTTGGAATTTTTACAGCATTTTTAACCGCAATTTATTCATGGAGATTAATATTTAAAACTTTTCATGGTAATTATTTGAATTCAAGTATAGATATGAAAAAAATTCATGACTCATCATTTGTCATGCTAATTCCTTTACTTGTATTGGCTGTCGGCTCTATTTTTACGGGTATATTATTTAAAAATTTATTTGTTGGTAACGCAAGTGGAATGTTTTGGGAAAATTCAATTTTTTCATTAAGTGAAGAAAATACTAATCATTATATTCCTTTGTGGCTTTTGATTTTAACGCCATCTTTGGTCATAATTTCTATTCCATTAGCGTATTACCTTTTTATTAAAGAAAAAACATTTTTACAAAATTGTGTAGAAAAGTTTAAGCCAGGATATAATTTTTTGCTAAATAAATGGTACATAGATGAAATTTACGAATTTTTGTTAGTAAATCCTACCAAAAAACTTGGATTATTTTTTTGGAAAAAAGGGGATGAAAATACAATAGACAGATTTGGACCAAATGGAATCTCAAAAATTATTAAAAACATTTCAGAAAAAGCTGTAAAGTTTCAAACTGGATACATTTATGATTATGCATTTGTTATGTTAATAGGTCTGTCAGCGTTAATTACATATCTAATTATAAGCTAATATGAATTTTCCAATACTCTCCTCAATAATTTGTCTTCCTTTGTTAGGGGCTTTTTTTATTTTTTTCACAGAAATAAAAAAAAGTCAGTCTCAAGGTTCAATCTATGTTGCATTGTTTACAAGTTTTGCAAATTTATTTTTAGTTTTATTTTTATGGTATTCTTTTGATAAAAATATTTCAGGTTTTCAATTTGTTGAAGAAAAAAATTGGATTAGTGGTTTTATTAAATTCAAATTAGGTGTAGACGGTATATCAATATTATTTATAGCTCTTACCGCTTTAATAACTCCAATTAGCGTTATTTCTTGCATAAATAGCGTCAAAGAAAGAACGAAGGAATTTTTGATTGCTATATTAATTCTTGAAACTTTTATGATAGGGGTTTTTTGTTCTTTAGATCTTGTTATTTTTTATTTATTTTTTGAGGCGGGATTAATACCAATGTTTCTAATTATAGGAATATGGGGAGGGGCAAGAAGAATTTATTCTGCATTTAAATTTTTCTTATATACATTGCTCGGATCAGTTTTGATGTTGGTGGCTATTATATCAATTTATTG
>CACKRM010000008.1 GCA_902602655.1 uncultured Pelagibacteraceae bacterium | reverse complement strand
TGGAGGACTGGGTATTGAAATAGGTATGGAAGCTGGAGTTGTAAAAGTTATTTCACCAATTGCGGACACGCCAGCTGCAAATGCAGGAATAAAGTCAGGTGATTACATTGTAAAAATTGATAATCATCAAGTTCAGGGGAAAACATTGTTAGAAGCTGTGAAGTTGATGCGAGGACCAGTTGGTACTAGTATTAAATTAACTGTTAGAAGAAAAGGTAAAAAAAAACCACTAGAATTTAATATTAAGAGACAAATTATTGAAGTTAAATCAGTCGAGGCTAAAATTATAAAAAAACAAAAAAAAATTGCATACCTAAGATTAAAATCTTTTAATGAAAATAGTGATAAACAATTATCAAAAGAGATAAAGGTGTTTGAAAAAAAGGAAAAACCAGTTGGATATATTATTGATGTAAGAAATAATCCTGGTGGTTTATTAACTACAGCTATTAGCATAACAGATTTTTTCTTAGATGATGGTGAGATTGTATCTACAAAAGGAAGAAAAATAATTGAAACAAGAAAATTTTTTGCAAGAACAGGAGATGAAATTAATGGTAAGCCTATTATTGTAATAACAAATAATGGTTCGGCTTCAGCATCAGAAATTTTAGCTGGCGCTCTAAAAGATCATAAAAGAGCAATCATTTTGGGAGAAGCCACTTATGGAAAAGGTTCAGTGCAATCAATTATCCCCTTACGAAATGGAGGTGGTATGAGATTAACAATTTCAAAATATTATTTACCCTCAGGTAAATCAATTTCAGAAGTAGGTGTTACACCTGATATCTTGGTAGAAGAAAGTGGCGAAAATTTTAAAATTGATTCTGAAACTGATAATCAATTAAACTACGCGATAAATTTATTCAATTCTTAGATAATGCAAAATAAAGATTTACCTCTAAGAATTGGAGTAGGAATAGTAGTCTTAAATAAAAATAATAAAGTTTTTGTTGGTAAAAGGATAGATAATCCAAATAATAAATGGCAAATGCCACAGGGCGGTGTTAACAAAAATGAATCTCTTGTTAAAGCAATGAAGAGAGAATTATTTGAAGAAACAGGTATTAAAAACATAAAAATAGAAAAAGAGTTAGATTACTGGTTAACATACAATTTGCCAAAAAATTTAATTGGAATAATTTGGAAAGGAAAATTTAAGGGACAAAAGCAAAAATGGTTTATTGTAAGATTTCTAGGTGAAGATAATGAAATAAACCTTAAAGCAGGAAAGCCAGAGTTTTTTGAATGGAAATGGATAGAAATTGACGAACTGCCAAATGTTATTGTTGATTTTAAAAAAAACGTTTACGAAAAGATTTTATTTGAGTTAAAAAAAACTATACCTTAAGTTTTTCAAGAGTGTCGATTTTATAAGCTAGTAAATATTTTTCTTTATCATTAAAGGTACTTTTAGAGAGATCTTCCTTAGCTTGCTCAATCATTTTTTGCGTATAATCTTGTCTTAAATCCTTTAGATTTAAAATTAAAGAAGATAGTATTAAAAGATTATTATTTTTAAACTCAACAGTTCCACCTTCAGCAAAAAATTTTTCCTTTGTTTGATTACCTTCTACCTCAATTATGCCAGGACGAAGAAAAGTTATTAAAGAGATATGGTCCTTTAAAATTGTCATTTCTCCCTCAAAACCTGGTAAAGAAACCTGTAAAACCTCAGATTTCATTATTGTTTTTTCTGGACTAATTATTTCTAAATTAAAAACTTCTGACATTACGCGGCTGCATCTTTAGCCATTTTTTCTGCTTTTTCAATTGCTTCTTCAATGGTTCCCACCATATAAAAAGCTGCTTCAGGTAAATGGTCATATTCCCCTTTGCATATTGAATCGAAACCTTTGATTGTGGATTCTAAGTCAACTAGTTTTCCGGGTGAGCCTGTAAAAACTTCAGCTACGAAAAAAGGTTGAGATAAAAATCTTTGAATCTTTCTAGCTCTAGCAACAGTTAATTTATCTTCTTCTGAAAGTTCGTCCATTCCCAAAATTGCAATTATGTCTTGCAGAGATTTATATGCTTGGAGTATTCTTTGAACTTCTCTTGCGACTCTGTAATGTTCTTCTCCAACTATTCTTGGATCCAAAATTCTTGAAGTGGAATCTAATGGATCTACAGCAGGGTAAATTCCTAGCTCTGCAATCTGTCTAGATAAAACAGTTGTTGCATCTAAATGCGAAAATGAAGTAGCAGGTGCAGGGTCTGTTAAATCATCAGCTGGAACGTAGATCGCTTGAACAGAAGTTATAGAACCCTTGCTAGTCGTTGTAATTCTTTCTTGTAAATTTCCCATATCGGTAGCTAACGTAGGTTGGTAACCAACTGCAGAAGGTATTCTTCCTAGTAAGGCTGACACCTCGGACCCAGCTTGGGTGAATCTAAAAATATTATCAACAAAAAATAAAACATCTTGGCCTTCCTTGTCTCTAAAATATTCCGCAACTGTTAATCCGGTAAGGGCTACTCTAGCTCTAGCTCCTGGAGGTTCGTTCATTTGTCCATAAACGAGGGCTGCCTTAGAACCTTTTCCCTCTGGTTTAATTACTCCAGATTCTATCATCTCATGATACAAATCATTTCCTTCTCTAGTTCTCTCTCCTACTCCTGCAAAAACTGAAAATCCACCATGGGCTTTTGCAATGTTGTTTATCAACTCCATAATTATAACTGTCTTCCCAACTCCTGCTCCACCAAACAAACCTATTTTTCCTCCTTTGGAATAAGGCGCTAAGAGATCGACAACTTTTATTCCTGTTTCTAAAATTTCCGTTTCGGTAGATTGATCAGTAAATTTTGGTGCAGTTCTGTGTATTGGCCACTTTTCTTTAGTTTTAACTTCACCTTTCTCATCTATAGGTTCGCCAGTGACATTAATTATCCTTCCTAAAGTTTCTGGGCCAACAGGTACACTTATCGGAGAATTTGTATTTATTACTTCGTCTCCTCTCTTTAAACCTTCTGTGGAGTCCATCGCAATAGTTCTAACTCCACTTTCTCCTAAATGTTGTGCCACTTCTAAGATTAATTTGTTACCAGTATTATTTACTTCCAAAGCAGTAAATATTTCCGGTAAATCTCCTTCAAAACTTACGTCTACTACCGCTCCGATAACTTGAATAATTTTTCCTTTTTTCATCATATAATTATAAACTTTCTGCTCCAGAAATTATTTCTATTAACTCCTTTGTTATAGATGCTTGTCTACTTCTGTTATAATTGATAGTTAATTTTTCAACTAAATCACCGGCATTTCTTGTTGCGTTATCCATTGCTGTCATTCTTGAACCTTGCTCACTAGCTGCGTTTTCTAAAAATGCTTTGTAAACTTGAGTAGAAATATTTTTTGGCAATAAATCTTCGAGAATTTCATCTTGATCTGGTTCAAATTCATAGAACTCTTGTTCTTGCTTCTCTTCTTTTTCTGAGTTTCCATTTTTTTTTGCTGGTATGATTTGTTGTGCTTGAGGAGTTTGTGTTATAACGTTTTTAAATTGATTAAAAAATAAAGTACATTTATCAAATTCTTTTTTTTCAAATAGGTCTAAAATTTTTTTTCCTATTACTTCTGCTTCAACAAAACCTATTTGCCGCTTATCTTTAAAAGTGATTTTTTCTATTATGTATTTACCATACTCCCTTTTTAATTGATCAAACCCTTTCGTACCAACAGTTATTATTTTGAGATTTTTATTTTCTTTAAGATTTTTTTCAAAATGAACTTTCGCTAATTTACATACATTAGAATTAAATCCTCCACATAACCCTCTGTCTGCAGTCATTATTACGCACAAATGAGTCTCATCTTTACCAGTTCCAATTAAAAGTTTTGGTGCGTTATCAGTGTTGCTCATAGATGTGGTTAGATTTAATATAATATCGTTCATTTTTCGACTAAAAGGTCTTCCTTTTTCGGCACTTTCCTGTGCCTTTCTTAATTTTGCAGCAGCTACCATTTTCATAGCCTTAGTTATTTTTTGTGTCGATTTTACACTTGAAATTCTTTTTCTTAAATCATCTAAACTAGGCATTGTTCATGCTCTCCTTATATTCTTTGATAATTTCGATAAGTTTTTGTTCTACATCATCTTCTAATTTTCCAGTTGACTGAATTGTCTCAAGTATTTCAGATTTCTCTGATTTTATTTTTTCAATTAATCCCTTTTCAAAATCTTTAATTTTCTCTAATGAGAGATTATCTAAAAAACCTTTGACCCCAGAAAAAACAGAAATAACTTGTTCAGCCATTGTTAAAGGGGAGTATTGATTCTGTTTCAAAATTTCAGTTAGTCTTGATCCTCTGTTCAAAAGTTTTTGTGTTGCTGCGTCAAGATCAGACCCAAATTGTGCAAAAGCGGCCATTTCTCTATATTGTGCTAATTCAAGTTTGATTGAACCAGCTACTTTTTTCATAGCTTTTGTTTGGGCGGCTGATCCAACTCTAGAGACTGATAGGCCTACATTTACAGCTGGTCTAACTCCTTGGTTAAAAAGTTCAGTTTCTAAAAATATTTGACCATCAGTAATTGATATTACATTTGTCGGAATATAAGCAGAAACATCTCCTGCTTGTGTCTCAATTATAGGCAACGCTGTGAGAGATCCTCCTCCATTTGCATCACTTAGTTTTGCTGCTCTCTCTAATAGTCTGCTGTGCAAGTAAAAAACGTCTCCGGGATATGCTTCCCTGCCAGGAGGTCTTCTTAATAAAAGTGACATTTGTCTATAGGCTACAGCTTGTTTTGATAAATCGTCATAAATAATCAGCGCGTGCATACCGTTGTCACGAAAATATTCTCCTATTGTACAGCCAGTATAAGGAGCTAAAAATTGCAACGGTGCAGAATCTGAGGCAGTAGCAGCTACCACTGTAGTATATTTCATAGCACCTGCGTCTTCTAAAGTTTTAACAATTTGGGCAACCGTTGATCTTTTTTGTCCAATTGCTACGTAAACACAATAAAGTTTTTTCTTTTCATCGTCTGACTCGTTGATTTGTTTTTGATTAATTATTGTATCAACAGCAACAGCTGTTTTTCCTGTTTGCCTGTCACCAATAATTAGCTCTCTTTGTCCTCTTCCTACAGGTATCAAACTATCAATTGCCTTTAAACCAGTTTGCATAGGCTCACTTACGGACTGTCTTGGTATTATACCTGGAGCTTTTACTTCAACTCTTTTTCTTTTAACCTTGTCACTTAATTTTGATTTACCATCAATAGGATTACCCAAGCCATCTACTACTCGTCCTAAAAGTTCTTTACCTACAGGGACATCAACAATTGATCCTGTTCTTTTTACGGTATCACCCTCTTTAATTTTTCTATCATCTCCAAAAATAACAACACCCACGTTATCACTTTCTAAATTTAACGCCATTCCTTTTGAGCCATCATCAAATTCTACCATTTCTCCTGCTTGCACATTGTCAAGCCCATAAACTCTAGCTATACCATCACCAACTGAAAGAATTTTTCCAACTTCAGATATTTCAGCTTTTTTTCCGAAATTTTTAATCTGTTCTTTTAATAACTTTGTAACTTCTGAGGGATTAATTGACATTTTTAGATTTCCAGCATTAAATTTTCATATTTTTTAAGTGAATTCTTGATTGAAGTATCAATCATCAAACTTCCAATTTGTATTTTTAAACCACCGATAAGATTTTCATCTACTGAGTAGTTCAAGCTTATATTTGAATTAAGGGTTTTTGATAAATCATCACTTAAATTTTTTAATTCTTCAGGACTTAATTTTTTTGATGAAATAAGAGTCGCATTCAATTCACCTTTGTTTTTTAAGTTAAGTTTGAGATAACTTGTTAATATTTTATTTAAAAAGAAAATTCTTCTCTTTACAACTAAAATGGATAAAAATTTTACAAAAGTAGGTGAAAAATCCATTAGTTCATTTAACTTATTTATAACTTGAAAATGTTCTTCAAAACTTCTCGTAGGATTAGTCACAAAGTTACCTAGGTCTTTATTTTTTTGATAAACCTCGCTAAGATCTTTCACATTTTTCTCTACTGTTTCTAACTCCGAGTTCTCTTTAGCCAATCCAAAAAGAGCCAGGGCATACCTATCCGAAGTTTCTGATGAAAAAGATTTATTTGAACTCAAGTTTTATCCTTTAGGTATTAGTTTTAAGAATTAATGAAGTTTCGTATCATAAGAAAATATTCTGTTCAAGATGCTTTGTTTGTCCCCTTTAACTGAAATTAATTGGATCAACATCAACTGTAAGTTTAATTTTTTTAGATATGCACAGATTTTGCAAAACTTTACTAAGTTTGTTCTGAATAAGGTCTTCATTTTTAGATCTAAGCAACAATCTAGTTCTGTACTTTTTCTTAATTTTAAATATAGGTGAGTTTACCGGACCCATAACATCAAAATCACATTGGGAAATAATTTTTTTTTTAATTTCTTGAGCTGCTCTAAAACTATCCGTATCTGAATCCGAAGAAACTATCAAAGCAATGAGTCGATTAAAAGGAGGAAGTTTATTTTTACGTCTTATTGCGAGTTCTTTTTTAAAAAATTTCTCTTGATTATTTTTTATTAAATTCTCTAAAGTTGAGTCTGAAGGATTTTCGGTTTGATAGATTATTAATGACTCATTTGAAAATCTACCAGCTCTACCGCTAAGTTGATTGTATAGTTGAATATTTTTTTCTGTTGTCCTTAAATCATAACCTTTTCCTGAAAAATCAGCATCAACTACTACTACGCAATTTAATTTTGGGAAATTAAAACCTTTAGAAATCATTTGAGTTCCAACAATTATATTGATCTCATTATTTTCTATTTGTTTTAAAATATCTTTTGTTTCATCTGTTTTTTTTAAAAAATCACTAGAAAATATTTTTATAACTTTTTTCGGAAATATTTTTTTTAATTCATCGAAAATTTTCTCTACACCAGGACCGTACATATAAAAATCACACGAATTTTTTTCTTTACATTTTTTTTCTACATTTGTTTTAAGGCCGCAATAATGGCAAATAAGTTTATTAATACTCTTGTGGTAAGTCAGATAAATTGAGCATCTATGACAAGAGTGTTTATATCCACATTTTCTACAAATTAGAAAAGGTGCATATCCTCTTCTGTTTAAAAAAAATAAAACTTGTTCTTTTTTATCTAAAAATTTTTTAACTAACTCTATTGTTTCGTCAGCAATAAATATATTCTTTTTTTTATTAGATAAATTGATATTCACAACTTTTGTTTTTGGTAGAGGAAAGTTTTTAAATCTTGTCTTAATTTGAGTATGATTATATTTTTTATTATTAATATGATTAAATGTCTCTAAAGATGGAATGGATGAAACTAAATAAATAGGAACGTTTTCAAACGAAGCACGAGATATTGCCATGTCTCTTGCGTTATAAATAAGACCCTCATCTTGTTTGTATGAAGTGTCATTTTCTTCATCTACTATTATTAAACCGAGTTTTTTAAAAGGCAAAAATAATGAAGATCTAGCGCCAATTACCAAACTAATTTTATTTTTAATTACATTTTGCCAAATTATACTTTTTTGTTTTTGTGATATTTTTGAATGCCATATTGCTGGATTAAATCCAAAAAATTCTTTAAATCTTGCTTCAAACTGTTTTGTTAAAAAAATTTCTGGTAATAATATTAGTGCCTGCTCTTTTTTATTAATAATTTCTTTAATTTTTTCAAAGTAAACTATAGTTTTACCTGAACCAGTTACCCCTTGTAAAACAGAAACTTTAAATTTTTTATCAAATTTTTTTAGTTCCAAAAGGGATTTTTTTTGTTCAGGATTTAAATAAAAATTTCTTTTAGCTTGAAAAATATTTTTAGTTTTTTCGTCTTGCTTGTTTAATATGTTTTTCTTATTTCCAAGACACATTTTTAATACCATTCCTCTTGGGGCTAAATTATATAATGAAAACCAATTGATAAATTTGATGAGTTTAAGATTTATTGAATAGTTTCCGATTTTATTTTCTATTTTCTTTAAGGCTATTTTTTTTGACGTAGTTTGTAATTTATCCCAAACAACTCCTATTTCTGTTTTCTTACCGAATGGTACGGTTACAATTTCTCCAGTTTCTAATCTTTGAATTGCACCTGACTCATAAGTAAAAGGGTGGTTAAAAATTTTAGGTATTAGAACTGGAACTTTCATAAGTTCAATTGTAATTAAAAAAAAATTAATTAAAAATGAATTGGTCTTTTATCAACAGATAAGGCTGCTTCTTTAATCGCTTCAGTATAAGTGGGGTGAGCATGACAAGTTCTAGCAATATCCTCTGCGCTAGCTCCAAATTCCATTGCTATTGTCATTTCTGCAATCATGTCTCCACTATGAGGTCCAATTATATGTACTCCAAGGACTTTGTCTGTTTTCGACTCTGCTAAAATTTTTACAAATCCGTCAGTTTCATTATTAACTTTCGCTCTTGAATTGGCTATAAAAGGAAATTTTCCAACCTTATAATCAATTTTATTTTTCTTTAATTCTTCTTCTGTTTTTCCTACATATGCAACTTCGGGTGAAGTGTAAATTACCCCAGGAATAGTGTCATAATTAACGTGCCCAGCCTGACCAGCTAAAATCTCTGCTACAGCAATCCCTTCTTCTTCGGCTTTATGCGCTAACATTGGGCCTTTTATAACATCTCCAATTGCATAAATATTTTCTGTAGAAGTTTGAAATTTTTTATCTACTTCTATTCTACCTTTGGTATCCCTCTTGATACCTATTTTAGATAAATTAAGTCCCTCCGTGTAAGCTTTTCTTCCAACTGACACTAAAACTTTTTCGCTTTCAATAGTTTCTTTTTTTGAATTAGAATTATCTACTATTTCAACTAGAACACTATTGCTTTTAGATTTTGTTGAAGTAACTTTTGAATTTAATCTAAATTTAAATCCTTGTTTCATAAGAATTTTTTTAAACTCATTAGAAATTTCTTTATCCATTCCTGGAGTTATATGATCCAAGTATTCAACAACAGTAACTTCTGTACCAAGTCTCGACCATACTGATCCCATTTCTAATCCGATATAGCCCCCTCCTACTATCAATAAGCTTTTTGGAACTTTACTTAGCGATAATGCGCCGGTTGATGAAATAATATTTTTTTCATCTATTTTTATACCAGGTATTGATGTTGGGGTTGATCCCGTAGCTATAACTATATTTTTAGCATTATAGTTTTTTTTAACATTTTTATCGTCGTAAACTACAACATTGTTTTTAGAAAATAATACCCCTTTGCCTCTGATATATGTTACTTTATTTTTTTTGAATAAAAATTCTACTCCTTTTGTGAGAACTTGTATGGATTTCTCTTTACTTAGCATCATCTTTTTAAGATTTAACTTTATGCCTCCAGTTTCAATCCCAAGATTATCAAATTCCTTGCTTGCCATACTGTAATTCTTAGATAAATTTAATAAGCTTTTTGATGGTATACATCCTACATTCAGACAAGTCCCACCGAGAGAACCTCTTGACTCAACGCAAGCTGTTTTTAATCCCAACTGAGCAGCTCGAATGGCACAAACGTAACCTCCGGGTCCACCTCCAACAACTATAACATCAAAATTATTTTCCATTTAGTTTATAAGTTAAGAAAAAGTCTCTTAGGCTGTTCTAAGCAATCTTTAATCGTTTTTAAAAATGATACTGCTTCTTTTCCATCAATAATTCGGTGATCATAAGATAAAGCCAAATACATCATAGGTCTAATACTTATATTTCCATTTATAACGACTGGTCTCTCTATAATATTATGCATACCTAAAACTGCTGATTGAGGTGGATTCAATATTGGTGTAGATAACATTGATCCGTATATTCCGCCATTGGTAATTGTAAAAGTTCCACCTTGAAGATCTTCAATTGTAATTTTTCCTTCCCTAGCCTTTTGACTTAAGTTTGAAATATTTTTTTCAATTTCCGCAAATGACATCTCATCACTATTTCTTAAAACTGGAACAACTAATCCTCTATCTGTGCCCACTGCTATGCTAATGTTATAATAGTTTTTGTATACTATTTCATCCTGCTGAATTTCAGCGTTAACTGCTGGAAAATTTTTTAGTCCTATTACGCAAGACTTTACAAAAAAAGACATAAATCCTAATTTCACACCATATTTACTCTGAAAGTCTTCCTTGTAATTATTTTTCATGTTCACTACTTCTTGCATATCCACTTCATTAAAAGTAGTTAACATAGCAGCATTATCTTGAGCTTCTTTTAATCTTTTGGCTATAGTCATTCGCAATCTAGTCATTTTTACTCTTTCTTCAGGTCCATGAGTGGACTTGCGCTCTGAGGCTTTTGGTTTTGCGCCCATTAAACTCATAAGATCTTCTTTTAAAATAACACCATTCTTCCCTGTGCCTGAAACCTGTTCTAAATCTATTTTAGACTCTTCTGCCATTTTTCTTGCAGCAGGAGATAAAATTTTTTTGTTGTCAGGTTTTTTTAATTCATTGTGAACATTATTAAGAACAAGAGGTTCCTCAGCAATTCCTTTCTCACTAATGTTATCCTCCATCTCTTCTAAAACTAGAGGCTGACTATATTCTAAATTTCTAGAAACTTTTTCATCCTTTAGTACAAACGGTTCTGCTTTTGCTTTAATATTTTTTTCTTTAATATTTTCTTTCTTAGGAGGGGGTGAATAAGTTTTTTCTTCTTTTAAATTAATATTTTCATTTTTTTTAGATGAGCCAACTGATCCTAAAATTGCACCAACATTAACCGTTTCACCTTCTTTCACTGAAATATTTTCTAATACTCCGTTGGAGGGTGAAGGAACTTCAACGTTTACTTTATCTGTCTCTAATTCAACTAATGGTTCATCAGATACAACTTTGTCTCCTTGGTTTTTTAACCATTTAGAAACAGTAGCTTCTGTTACTGATTCGCCTAAAGTTGGAACTAATATTTTATCTGACATTAATCTAGCTTACCAACTACCTTTTCTAATATTTCTTTTTGTTGTGCAAGATGTTTATTTAAATTTCCAGTCGCAGTTGAAGAAGACGGTTTTCTGCCTATATAATTCACTTTTTCATCTCTTCTTTTAATAATTTCGAGGGTTCTGTCTATATAATTTCTCATTGTATTCCATGCGCCCATATTTTTCGGCTCTTCTTGACACCAAATGAAACTTGCATTTTTGTATTTTTTTATAGCTTTGGCTAAAGTTTTAGCTGGAAATGGATAAAGTTGTTCAATTCTTACAAACACAACCTTATCATTTTTTGCTTTTTCTCTTGCCTCAAGTAAATCAAAATAGATTTTTCCAGAGCAAATAACTACCTTTTCAATTTTTGTCTCTTTTTTTAATTTAATTAAGCTGCTATTTTTTTCGTACGAATGATCTTCTAAAATTCTATGAAATGTGTTCTTTTTGGTAAAATCATCTAAGTATGAAATACATTTTTTATGACGTAAAAGAGACTTTGGAGTCATTACTATTAGTGGTTTCCTAAAATCTCGGTGCATTTGTCTTCTTAATACATGGAAATAGTTAGCTGGGGTAGTACAGTTAACAACTTGAATATTTTCACCGGCACACATTTGTAAAAATCTTTCCAACCTTGCGGATGAGTGCTCGGGTCCTTGGCCTTCGTATCCGTGTGGTAATAACATTACAAGTCCACTTGCTCTTCCCCATTTAAATTCACTTGAAGTTATAAACTGATCTATTATTACCTGGGCGCCATTAGCAAAATCTCCAAATTGAGCCTCCCAAAGAACTAGGGCTTTTGGTTCAGACAATGAATAACCATACTCAAAACCTAAAACAGCTAATTCTGATAAAAGACTATCAATTATTTCAAATTTTTTTTGTTTTTTTGAAATATTATTTAACGGTATATATCTTTTATGATCATCTTGATTTCTCAAAACAGAATGTCTTTGACTAAAAGTTCCTCTACCTGAGTCTTGTCCTGAAAGACGAACCGGAAATCCTTCTTCAAGAAGAGTGGCAAAAGCTAAAGTTTCAGCAGTAGACCAATCCAAAGGTGCATTTTCAGAAAACATTTTATATTTGTTATCGAATATTTTTCTTAAAGTTTTGTGAATGTTAAAATTATTTGGTATTGAAGTTATTTTTTTACCAATTTGAATTATGTCTTTTTTATCAACCCCGCTCACTCCTCTTTTATCCTTACCTGGCTCAGGTTTAAATCTAGACCAAACTCCTTCATACCAAGTAAGATCAGATTTGTAGTTTTTAGATAATTCGAACTCCTTCTCTAAAAACTTTTTAAAATCATTTTTTTTTTGTGTAATTTCATTACTAGAGTGAAGACTTTCACTGACTATTTTTTTTCCATAAATATCAAGAGTAGTTGGTTGTTTTTTTATTTTTTTGTACATTAAAGGTTGAGTAAAAGATGGTTCATCACCTTCGTTATGACCAAATCTTCTATAGCAAACCATGTCTATAACAACGTCTCTATTAAATTTTTGTCTAAACTCAGTAGCAATTTTTGCACAATGAACAACTGCCTCTGGATCATCACCATTAACATGAAATATTGGAGCTTGAGCTAGTTTAGCCACATCTGACGGGTAGGGCGAAGAGCGTGCAAATCTTGGTGCAGTAGTAAAACCTATTTGGTTGTTGACAATGATGTGAATGGTGCCTCCTATATTGTGTCCTGGTAGACCCGACATTGCAAAACATTCAGCCACAACGCCTTGTCCGGCAAAAGCTGCGTCTCCGTGAAGAAGAACGGGAATAACTTTTTTTCTCTGACGATCATTATGAAAAAACTGTTTTGCTCTAGCTTGACCCAAAACAACAGGGTTTACTGCTTCTAGATGCGAAGGGTTATCTGTTAAGCTTATATGAACTAAATTTTTATCAAATTCTCTGTTAGATGAAGCTCCTAGGTGATATTTAACATCTCCTTCGAAATCTTTTTTTGACAAAACACTTTTTCCAAAAAATTCACTAAATATAGCTTTGAATGGTTTTCTTAAAACATTTGCTAAAACATTTAGCCTACCCCTGTGTGGCATACCAATTTTAATTTCTTTAGCACCTAAATTACCTCCTCTTTTAATAATTTGTTCTAAAGCGGGAATTAAAGACTCACCTCCGTCCAAACCAAATCTTTTGGTACCAATAAATTTGATGTGCAAAAATTTTTCAAAGCCTTCAGCCTCGATAATCTTATTTAATATTGCTCTTTTCCCGTTTTCCGTAAATTTTACGCCTTTTTCCTCGCCTTCAACCCTATCTCTGATCCATGCTTTTTCGTCCGGATCGCTCATGTGCATATACTCATAACCTATAGTTGAACAATATGTTTTTTTTAATAAATTTAAAATTTCTCTTAGGGTGGCTTTTTGATAACCAAGGACACCATCTAAAGATATTTTTCTGTCGTAGTCTTGGGTTTTAAATCCGTAAGTTTCAGGTTTTAATTCTGGATGTTCATTCTTTTTTTGAATTCCTAGAGGATCAAGATTTGCAATCAAATGACCTCTAATACGAAAAGCTCTTACTAACATGATTGCTCTAATCGAGTCTTTAGCATTTCTGTCAGCTAGATCTGTGTCATTATCCAAATCTTTTTCTTCTTGAGGACTTTTTATAATATTTTCTATTTCAATCTTTTTTTTTTTGTTTGGGGACCAACTAGGACCAGTTAGGTCCTTTGATATAATTTCTTTATTTTCATTTAATCCATCAAAAAAAAGTCTCCAATCCTCGGGTAGTTTGCTAGGATTTGATAAATAATCTAAATAAAATTCTTCAATAAATGAAGTATTGCTACCTTGTAGAAATGAAGTTTTTTTGTAGGTGTTATTATCTTTAAAAGACGACATTTTAATTTATTTTAACACAAATTTTAGAAAATCAACCATTTAGTTTTTCAAAAAGTGTTTTACCTATATCACCGGGTGATTTTGAAATCGTTATACCAACGGATTTCATCATTTCTATCTTGTCTTCTGCGCCTCCTTTACCTCCTGATATTATGGCGCCCGCATGCCCCATTCTCCTTCCTTTAGGAGCAGTCAAGCCTGCAATAAATCCTACAATAGGTTTTTTTATTTTTGATCTTTTAATAAACTCACACGCTTCTTCTTCTGCTGAACCACCTATTTCACCGATCATTATTATAGATTCAGTATCTTTGTCATTTAGAAATAATTCTAAACAATCAATGAAATTTGTTCCATTAATTGGGTCACCTCCTATACCTACACATGTAGATTGACCCATTCCATTATTTGTTGTTTGAGCTACAGCTTCATATGTAAGAGTTCCAGATCTAGATATTATTCCAACTGAGCCCTTTTTGTGAATATTTCCTGGCATAATTCCAATTTTGCATTCTTCAGGAGTTATAATTCCAGGACAATTAGGTCCTATCAATCTACTTTTGCTATTTAAAAGTTTTTTTTTAACTTTTAGCATGTCTATAATTGGTATCCCTTCGGTTATACAAACTATTAACTCCATTTTAGCATCAATTGCTTCAATTATAGCTTCCGCGGCAAATTTAGCTGGAACATAAATCATTGTTGCTTGCGCTTCCGTTTTTTGTTTTGCTTCCATAACAGTATTAAATACTGGCAGATTTAGGTGCGTTTGACCTCCTTTTTTTGGAGTAACTCCTCCCACAATTTTAGTTTTGTATTTTATAGCTTGTTCAGAGTGAAAGGTTCCGTGTGCTCCAGTAAAACCCTGACAAATAACTTTCGTATTTTTATTAACCAAAATAGACATTTATTTTATAGCTTTAACAATTTTTTGTGCTGCATCATTTAAATCGTTAGCAGGTACAATTTTTAATCCTGACTCTTTTAAAATTTTATTTCCTTCTTCAAAGTTTGTTCCAGCTAACCTTACTACTAGTGGCACTGTTAAATTTGTTTCCTTCGCTGCTTCCACTAGACCTTGAGCTAAAACATCACATCTCATTATTCCACCAAAAATATTTATTAATATTCCTTTTATATTTTTATCTGATAAAATTAATTTAAAGGCTGCAGATACTTTTTCTTTTGATGCGCCTCCTCCAACGTCTAAAAAGTTTGCAGGTTCTTCGCCATAAAGTTTTATTATATCCATAGTTGCCATAGCTAAGCCAGCGCCATTAACCATACAACCAATAGATCCATCAAGCTTAATATAGGATAAATCAAATTTGCTAGCTTCAATTTCTGTTGGATCTTCTTCATTTAAATCTCTCAATTTTGAGATTTCAGGTCTTCTAAAAACTGCATTATCATCAAAATTCATTTTTGCATCTAAACAAATTAAGTTATTTTTTTTATTTATAATAAGTGGATTGATCTCAATTAACGTTGCATCTTTTTCAATTAAAATTTTATATAGTGCTTGAATAATTTTTTTTGCTTCTTTTTCCTGATCAATCGTAAAATTAAAGTTCTTTGTAATTTTTAAAATATCTTTTTCATTTATTTCATTATTTAGTTCAACTAAAGAAGTGGAAATTTTTTTTGGATATTTTATAGCAATTGCTTCTATATCTGTGCCTCCTTCAGTACTACTTATAAATGCAATTTTTGAACTTGCTCTATCTACTAAACATGAAAGATAAAACTCTTCTTTAATCTCCGATGCTTCCTCAATATATAATCTTTTTACTTGACGGCCTTCGGGACCTGTCTGGTGTGTTACTAGTTTCTTATTTAACATCAATTTAGCTTCGTTTAACAAATTTTTTCTATTTTCAATTAATTTAACTCCACCAGCTTTGCCTCTACCTCCAGCATGTATCTGGGCTTTTAAAACTAGTGTTTTTGCATCAATTTTTCTAAGCTTATCTTCTAGGTTGTTTAAATCTGTTACAGCTATTCCCCTTGGAACTGGCGCGCCATATTCTTTTAAAATCTCTTTTGCCTGGTGTTCGTGAATATTCATTATTTATTTATCAAATTTTATATAGTTTTTTATACAATCTCGCATTATTAATTTAATTGAATATGTGTTTTAAAAATAATAGTAATTTTGAATATTAGTAATATAATCTTATTTTGCCTAAATATATTAAAAATATAACTTTTATAATAGCTTTTGCTCTATTTTCCTTATTTCTTTTTTTTGGAATTTTTACATTTAAAGATTATGGCATATCAATCGATGAGGAATTCCACAGACTGAGTGGATTTTACTGGTTAGAATATGTTTTAAAAACTTTTGGTTTTGAAGAATTTAAAGAAGCAGTAAATCTTAAAACGGGTTATTCAGGTTTTACAGTACCTCATCCTGAGAACCACCCATATTATGGTATTGTTTTTGATTTACCTTTAGCATTAACAGAAGTTATTTTTGAAATAAAAGACCCAAGAGACTACTTTTATCTCAGACATATACTAAATTTTTTGATTTTCTTTATAAGTTCTATTTATTTTTTTAAATTAATATTAAATCGATTCAAAAATTATGACTTAGCATTAATAGGAACTTTATTTTATGTTTTATCTCCAAGAATTTATGGACATAGTTTTTTTAACAATAAAGATATAATTTTTCTCTCAATTTGTTCTATAGCTTTATATTATTGCTTTGTTGCAATAGATAAATCTAATTACAAAAATTTAATAATATTCGCTTTTTTTTCTGCATTATCAACCGCTAGTAGGATTTTAGGAATTTTTTTTCCCATTTCATTTATAATGTTGATTCTTCTTGATTCTAATCAGAAAAAAATTGAAGTCATAAAACCTTTAGTAATTTTTGTAATACTATATTGTTTGTTTACATTTCTTTTGTGGCCTGCAATTTGGGAAGATACTCTTAATAATTTAGTGTTAGCTTTTAAGTATTTTTCAGATGCACCACTAGGAATAAAAACTTTTTTTAATGGAGAATACCTGAGTGTTAAATTTCTACCAATGCACTACACGTTAACATGGATTATTATCACAACACCAGTTTTATATTTAATTTTATTTTTATTTGGTTACACCACAAAGTTTAAAAGGACCTTACTTAAATTTTTCAAAATTGAAAAAAATTCAAATAGAAATGATTTATGGTCTAGTATAAGTGAAAAAAAAGATTTTTTTGTTTTTTTTAATTTGACTGGATTCTTATTTTATCTAACATTTTCAGGTGTTTTACTTTATACCGGTTGGAGGCAAACTTTTTTTTTAAATATTTTTATAATATACTTTGCAGTTTATGGTTCTTATTTGATACTTATTAAAATAAAAAAAGATAAAAAAAAATTTTTTTACTTACTTATAAGCACCTATCTTTTTTTTATTATTTACCAAATTTCATATTACCATCCTTATCAAAACACATATTTCAATACTATAGGTAACAAAATATTTAGTAATAAATTTGAAGCTGATTATTGGGGATTAACTGGGAAAAAAGCTTTGGATGAGATTATTAAAAAAGAGGAAAAGAGTAAAAAAAATATTAAAATTAGTGTCGCTGCGTGGTACCCTTTGGAAAGAAGTTCGGCTCTGTTAAGCAAAAATGATAGAGAAAAATTACTTTTTGTAGGCCAAAATTACCAGGAATCTGATTATCTTTTCACAAACTTCATAAGTGAGGTTGATAAAAATTTCAACAATAAATATGATATTCCCAGTAATTTTAAAAAAATAGAGAGTTTTGAATTACATTCTTATAATATTTATGAAATATATAAAAAAAGCGAGTTTAAATGAAATTATTTTTTTATAAAACAATTATTATTTGTGTATGTTTATTTGTACTTTTCCAAATTACTATCGGGATGCAAATTAATAGGTTAGAAAGCGAAATTAATAAACTTAGTTCTAAAGAAAATATAGAACATATAAAAAACAAAATTAGATCTGAAATGAATGTTGCTATAAAAAAAGATCGATATCTAACTCAAGAAGATGCGGCTCTTATTAGATCTTTCATAAATAAGATACAAAAAGAAATTAAAAACTAAATTTTATAAAAAACTAAAATTTTATTTATTAAATAATCAATATACTTTTTACCAATTTTTTTATGATTTGGAAAACAAATCAATTCTTGATCGTAACGATTCGCATTTCTACATTTAATATTTTTTTTTGAAAATATTTTTTCACAATTTTTGTAATAATAAACTCTAGCTTCTATTCCATTTTCAAGCAGGTATTTGTTTAGATCAGCTCTTCTATTAACTAAAACAGGGAAATCGATGAAGTTTTGAAAATCAAAATCTTTGATTTTAATAACCCTTATATTCTTTGAGTCTAGACTTGAAAATTTTTTATAATAATAAATGTTATTTTGTTTTCGAAGCTTTTGGTTTTCTAAACGTTTTTTAAGATTTATTAGTTGTAAATAAATTAACGATCTTGAAAAATTTGTTAATTTAGTGAAGTAAAAATTAGGAAATTTAATCTTTTTAAATTTTAGTGAAGGATAAAAAAGCATTAAAAGAAAATTAATACGAGATAAATGTGCAGCTCTAATTATATAAAAAAAAATATTTTTATACAAAAACTTTACGGATAATAATTTTAATATAAAAAATATAAAGGATTGTTTTAACAAAAGATATCTAGGAAAATTATTATATTGGTTTATTTCATTTGATGCAAAATTATAAAAATTTTTATTATTCGTTGCTACTGCACCTCCATAGAGAGCTGATATATTTTTCATAATATTAAAACTATAAATTGAAAAATCACCTAGACTTCCACTATATTTCTTTTTACCTTTTTTTTTCGAAAAATTATCAAAATAAATGGCGTTATCCTCTATTAAAAAAATTTTTTTTTTCTCACATAGTTTTTTTACTTGTAGACCTTGATCGTAATTGTTGAACATATTTGTTAAAAGTATCGAAGATGTTTTGGATGTAATTTTTTTTTTTAATTCATTTATGTCAAAGAAACCATTTTCATAGTTCAGGTCGCAGTAAATTACTTTAAAATTTAAGTTAATAGCAATGTTAACCATTTCTGGTAGATTGTATGCACATACAATAATTTCATTCTTTTTCCTATAAAATTTCTTTAAATAATCTAATATTAATAAGAACGAAACTCTACACTGACTCGTTAATAAAATAAGTTTTTTATTATTTGTTTTTTTAAGTATTCTTTTTATGATTTTTTCATTCTTAAAACTATTTTGGTGAAAAAAAGTTTTAAAAAAATTTGTTATCGATAAATAAAGATTTATTCTAAAAATTTTCATTTATTAATTTTCTTGGCTATTCTTCTCGCATTGGCCATAATCACACCTAATGGATATTTATTGACTTTAAAATCAAAAACTGAGCCGTCAATAACATAAATATTTTTATATCCTTTTAGTTGGCAATTTTGGTTTATAGAAAGTTTCTTTTTTTTATTATTCGTTAAAGTGCCAAAATAATGAAAATCATTTCCATACCCAGGGAAAAAGTTTTTAGAGAGTGGTAAAATCATTTTTTCATTACGCAAGATGTTAAAAATTTTTTTATGTATTTTTTTTAAAACATCTGTTGTATTTTTAGGTTTCGAATAAATGTTAATCTTACCATTAGTCTGCATTTTCATAAATAAATTACTATGGTTTGAGTCTAACAAAATATTTGAAAATATAATAAAATTTTTAAAAAGGCTAAGTATTATTTTAAATGGAATTAAATATTTTTTTAATTTTGTTGCGGACTCAATGATTGTTTTATTTCCAGATCTAAAATCAACAACAAAAGAATTACTTTTTTTTTTACTTCTTAGATGTAGTTGTGAGCTTGCAGATGTAAAAATATTTTTTATTTTAAATTTTGAAAAAAAAACAGAAACCAATCTTGGATGATGTTTTATACGCACTTCTTCTTTAATTTTAAGAAATTCCATTAATAATTTTGTAGTAGCCAGCGTGCCACAGCCGAGAATTACCTTTTTTGCATAAAAAGTTTTTAATTCACTTTGATTTCTACATTTTAAAATGACACCATTATTTTCGTAAATTATTCTTTCTACAAAATAATTGTGAATTTTAATTTTTCTTTTTTTAAGAAATTTTTCATAGTAATTTTTTGGAATGAGTTTTGTATTGTTTGAATAAGCCAACATGGGTTTTATAGTGACCAAATCTTTAAATTTTTTCTTTAAAAGCTTTTCAAAAAAAGAGTCCACTTTGTAATCGTTTTCATATTTTCTTTTTTTGTGTGAAAAACTTCCTAGTAATTTAAATTTTTTTAAAATTTCAAAAAATGAATTTATTATCTCATTTTTGCTTTTTTTATTATAACCGATAAGATCATCTATAAAATTTTGATCCATTTGACAGCCCCAATAATTTGATAACCCACCAAATTCTAAAGAGCCTAAGACTTTTGCATTTTTATCTACTGAAATTTTGTTAAAATGGAAATAATGATTAATTTTATCCATGTAACTATAAATTTGATGTGGCAAATCATTGTATATATGTTTGTTTGGAAAAAATTCTTCTTTATTTAAAAATTCAAAATCTGGAGATATTAAATCAATAGAATCGTTTTTTTCCAAAAATTTATCTACAAAAGATAAACTTGATAATCCACTTCCTATAACAACAGTTTTTAAATTCATAAATAAATTATTATTTCTAAACCATGATTTCTGCACTATAATCTTAAAACAATGTATAACTTAAACAAAATACCAACTACAGATTATAATGATTTTTTTCAAAAAGTTTATTTTATTTCAATAATAAAAAACATTATAAAGATTGCAGATTTAGATGATACAAAAAAAACAATATTAGATTTTGGATGTGGTCAAAAAATTTTAAGTAAAACTCTGAAGAATGTGAAGGTGCTTAACTATGATATAAAAGAAGAGTTTTCTGACTTAAAAAGCTACAAAAATCTTAAATTTGATATAATTGTTTTTAATCATGTGCTTATGTATATGAGACCAGAGGAGATTAGCAATTTATTGGATGAATTGAGAGAGATGAATCCTAATTCAAAAATCATAGTTGGTTTAGGCAAACAAAACATTTTAAGTAAGATTGGAAAATTTTTAACTGGGAATCGTAAAGCACATGAAAATACAATGTCAACGTATAAAGAACAGATAAATATTTTACTAAAAAAAACAACTTTCTTGAAAAAAAAATCAAATATTTTCTTTATGACAGATATATATTATACAAAGTTTTGAATGAAAAATTTTACAATTATCACTCCGACTTTTAATGACTGGAAATCTTTAAATAAATTAATTTTTGAAATTGATAAGAACCTTAAAAACTTAAAAGGACATTTTTCAATTTTTGTAATTAATGACTGTTCAACCATTAAGCCTAATTTAAGTTTTAAAAAATTAAAAAATATAAAAAAAATAAAAATATTAAATCTATCAAGAAATTTAGGAAGCCAAAAAGCCATCTATACGGCTCTAGTTCATTTAAAGAATAAAATAGACAAATCAATAATTACTATCATAGACTCTGACGGGGAAGATGATCCAACTAAGATAACAAAAATGATAAAACTTTCTTTAGCAAATCCAAATTTAATTATTACTGCAAATAGATTAAAAAGAACTGAAATTTTTTTTTATAAAATTCTAAATTATTGTAGGTTAATCTTCACATTTATTTTAACGGGAAAATATATCGATTTTGGAAATTTTAGTAGTTTTAATGGTAAATTATTAAATAAAATTTTAATTAATAGAAATCTAGGTCTCGCTTATTCAGCTGGTATACTTAAAAATTATAAGGGTATTAAAAAATGTTATCTTAGAAAAAGAAAGAGGTATTATGGAGACTCAAAAGTGAGTTTGTTTTTTTTAATTAAACATTCTTTAAATATTATCTCAGTTTTTTTACCACAGGTTTTTCTTAGATCAATTTTATTTATAATTTTAATTTTTGGCATAGGTCTAAATATACAAATAAACATAATTTTATCTTTATTACTAATATTTTTAAATCTTAGTCTTTTAATTATTAATTTAAATAATAATTTTCTTTTTAAAAAATCAAAAATTGTAAAAAACGTATTAAACTTTAAAACTTAAATTTTACAATCTGTTAGATTAATCTTAAAAGAAATTTTATTGATTTTCTGAAACTTTATACAATTTTTGTCATCGATTATATTAGTGATATATTCTTTTTTTCCACTTCCTATAATATAAACTATTTCAATTCGATCTTTTTTTATGCGTTTTAAAAAAAACTTTTTGTAATCTTCAAAGTAATCACTGTTCTGAGGTGGGACACTTCTAACGTCATACCACTTACTAGGAGACAAATATAAGTTACCAGTCAGGCTATTAAAAAATTGATAATCAGTTATTACGAACTTTCTTTTACTATCATTAATAATTAAATTTTTCATTTCAATCAAAATTGCCATTTCTTTTTTTGGATCATTAAATTCTGAGTTTAACCATTTTAATCCACTAAAACTTTCATCCAACATATTGCCATTAACAGCCTTGTTGAAATCTGTTGTTTCAAGTTCAATAAATTTTTTAAGATGATTAAATCTTACATGGTACTTTGTTGTAGAAAAAATAAATGCTCCGACTAGGAGATAAATTAAGTAATTTTTATTATAAAACTTAATTAAAAAAATATGAGAAAGTGCTGAAAAAAAAGGGATCAAAAAAAAGATAAAAATCTGATTCTTAGTTGTCAATTGAGAGTAGATGAAAATAAATGTGGCACTTAAATTTAAAACAGCAAATAAAAAAAATTTTTTCTTAATTATTCCTTTTTTTAAACTAAATATTGTAATAAATAACAAAGGGAGTATTGATAAATATAAAAACTTGAATTGGCCTATTATATTTTTAAAATCAAAACCAATATTAAAAACACGATCTTTACCAAGGCTGAAAGGATACATTAAATATTGAATTAAAAAATCATCTATGGATATTCCATTAAAAAGAAAAAAAAGATAAACAAAACACACACATAAAATCAGGCCTGTAAAAAAATATGTAAGATAACTAAGTCTTTTTTCTTTAAGATAATAAAAATCAGTAAATAAAAAAAATATAATTAGAATAAAAAAATATGCCGAAGGTATTTGTTTAGAAAAAAAAGATAAAACCAAAAAAACTGAGCTTAAAAGATAATAAAAATTTTTTTCATATAAAATCCCTAATGACAAAAAACATACTGATATAAGTGTAAAAATGACAGCATGGTGGTCAACAAACGGAGTTCCAATGTTGGGGTAAGCTAATATTGATATTCCAAGTGAATATATAAAAGAGAAAAAATAATTAAGTCCAATTTTTTTAAAGAAATAAAAACAAAATAAAGTTATCAAAACATTTATCAATGTTCCGTGTAAAACATAACTAAACCAACTCACATCAAATAAAAAAAATAAGGAGGATTGTAAATAATCTAGTAAAGGACCTGTTATTGACCAGTAATCTTTAAAAGGGTGATAACCGTTTAGAACATTAAAACCAGCATCAAATATTAAAAAACTATCGATAGGCAGTATACCCCTGTAACCATAATAAAAATTGAAAAATAAAGAACTTATAAGTAGTAAAATAAAATAGATTTTATTTTGATTATGGTAAAAAATTTTCAATTTATTCTAACTCTGGGTCAATTTTTTTAGCAGCATCAAAAAGTTCTTTTACTGCGTTAATAGATTTATCAAACTGATTTTTCTCATTTTCTGATAAATTTATTTGCACAACTTTTTCAACACCATTCTTCCCAATAATAACTGGAACACCCGCATAAATATCTTTTGCGCCATATTCGTTTTCTAGAAAAGCTGCACAAGGTAGTTCTTTTTTTAAATCTTTCAAATAACTCTCCAGCATCTGAACTCCGGAGGCGGCTGGAGCATAATAGGCTGACCCTTTTTCTAAATATTTAACAATTTCAGCTCCACCTTTTCTAGTTCGATCAACAATTTTTTCGATATTATCTTTAGTAATTTTTCCTGACTTAATAAAATTTTCGATTGGCTCTCCTCTAATTTTAGTATGGTTTAACATTGGAACCATTGTATCTCCATGGCCACCTAAAACTAAGGTTTCAACATCTCCAATTGGAACCTTTAATTCTTTAGATAAAAAATATTTAAATCTAGAAGAATCAAGTATACCCGCCATACCCACAACTTTGTTTTTTGGAAATTTTGAATACCTTTGAAGGGCCATAACTATTACGTCTAGGGGGTTTGTGATACAAATCACAAAAGCATTAGGAGATGTGCTTTTTATTCCCTCAGATACTTGTTTTATAATTTTTAAATTTATTCCAAGAAGATCATCTCTTGTCATTCCAGGTTTACGAGGTACACCAGCAGTGATTATGATTGCATCGGAGTTTTTAGTATCTTCATAATTATTTGTTCCACTAAGGTTTACATCAAAATTATCAATTGGTGATGATTGCGCTATATCTAATGCTTTACCTTTAGCTATTCCCTCCGCTACATCAAAAAGAACTATGTCACCTAATTTTTTTATTGCAATAAGATGGGCTAATGTCCCGCCAATCTGTCCTGCTCCTATTAAAGTAATTTTTTTTTTCATATCTTTATTTCATTGTAGGCATAACAAATTCTGCATCTGATTTAATACCCGATGGCCACCTTGAGGTTATGGTCTTCAATTTAGTATAAAATCTTACTCCTTCAGGACCATGTATATGTTGGTCACCAAATAACGATCTTTTCCATCCTCCAAAACTATGAAAAGCCATTGGAACAGGTATCGGTATATTAATACCTATCATTCCTATTTTGGCATTACTAGCAAAAGATCTACCAGTGTCTCCATCCCTTGTAAAAATACTTGCTCCATTTCCAAACTCATGATCATTTACCAAAGCTAAAGCCTCGTTATAATCTTTTACTCGGACTATTGAAAGAACTGGTCCAAATATTTCTTCTTTATAAATTCTCATATTTTTTTCTACTTTATCAAACAAGCAGCCTCCCATAAAAAAACCTTTTTGATTTTTTGATATATTTACTTTTCTCCCATCAACAACTAATTTTGCACCCTCTTTAATACCTATTTCAACATAATTTAATACTTTCTCTAAGTGTTCTTTTGTAACTAACGGTCCCATCTCAGAATCTTTGTCTAAACCAGGTCCAATCTTTAAAGATTTTACCTTCTCAGATAATTTTTTTACTAATGGTTCTGCTATGTTGCCAACTGCTACAGCAACTGATTGGGCCATACATCTTTCTCCTGCTGATCCATATGCTGCTCCGATTAAACCATTTACTGCCTGATCTAAATCACAATCGGGCATTATAACACAATGATTTTTAGCTCCTCCGAGCGCTTGTACTCTTTTTTCATTTTTGGAACAATTTTCATAAATATATTTTGCTATTGGAGTTGATCCGACAAAACTAACAGCAGATATATCCTTATTACTAATAATTGCATCAACCGACTCTTTGTCTCCATTCACAACATTAAATACGCCCTCGGGTAAACCTGCTTCGGTAAATAATTCTGCTAACTTTATTGAACAACTTGGATCTTTTTCTGAAGGTTTTAATACAAATGTGTTACCACATGCAATGGCAACGGGAAACATCCACATGGGTACCATTGCAGGGAAATTAAAAGGTGTTATGCCTGCACAGACGCCTAAAGGCTGTCTCATGGACCAACTGTCAACATCTGTTCCAACATTTTCCGTAAACTCTCCCTTTAATAGTTGCGGAATACCACAAGCAAATTCTACAACTTCCAAACCTCTTGTTAGAGAACCTTTTGCATCCTCATAAACTTTTCCATGTTCCGAAACAATAATTTTAGTCAACAAATCAGAATTTTTTTCAATGAGTTCTTTAAATTTAAAAAGAACTCTGGCCCTATACAAAGGTGTTTTTTGTGACCAAGTTATAAATGCTTTTTTAGCTACACTCACTGCATTATCAACGTCATGTTTATTTGCTAATTTAACTTCTGAGTTTTGAGATCCAGTAGCTGGATTAAATACTTTGCCTGTTCTTTTGGAGGTCCCTTTGTTTAATTTACCGTTAACGAAATGTTCGATTAAATTCATTTGGTAAATAATTAATTAAGCTTTTAACTCGTTGCAAGCATTTTTTTAATTAAACCAATTGCTTTTGCTGGATTTAGCCCTTTAGGACATGAGTTTGCGCAGTTCATTATTGTGTGACATCTATAAAGCTTAAATTCGTCTGCAACCTTTTTCAATCGCTCCTTTCGTTCTTCGTCTCTACTGTCACAAATCCATCTATAAGCTTGAAGAAGAACTGCTGGACCTAAGTACTTATCTCCATTCCACCAATAACTTGGACATGAAGTTGAGCAACAAGCACATAAAATACATTCATAATACCCGTCAAGTTTTGATCTATCTTTTTGCGATTGTAAAATTTCTTTTTTTTCAGTCTGAGTTTGTGATGTTTTTAACCACGGTTGAATTGATTCATATTGCTTATATAAAGTACTTAAATCTCCAACTAAATCTTTTATAACTTTTAAATGAGGTAGAGGATAAATATTTAAGTCTCCTTTAATATCTGTGTGAGACTTAATACATGACAAAGTGTTTACGCCATCAACATTCATAGCACATGATCCACATACTCCATGTGCGCAGGATCTTCTAAATGTAAGCGAAGAATCTATTTCATTTTTTATTTTGAATAAAATATCTAAAACTTTTGGTCCACAATTATTCATGTCTACCTCAAAAGTATCTACTCTCGGATTTTTATTCTCTTCAGGATTCCATCTATATACTTTAACTTTTTTTATATTTTTAGATCCAGTTTTATCTTTAAAATATTCACCTCTTAAAATTTTTGAATTTTCAGGTAAACTAAACTGTACCATTAATATACTCTTTCTTTTGGAGGAAAGTATTGGACATCGTTTGTTAAAGTTCTTGAATGAACATCTCTGTATTTAATTTCAGTTTCCTTGCCTTTTTGCCATGCTAAAGTATGTTTCATAAAATTTTTATCATCCCTCTTAGAAAAATCTTCCCTAGCATGAGCTCCTCTACTTTCTTTTCTGCTGTAAGCAGAATCAATAGTTGTTATTGCTTGTCGGATTAAGTTATCAAATTCTAAAGATTCAACCAAGTCAGTGTTAAAAAGTAGTGATTTATCTGAAATATTTATATCGCTTAAACCATCAAAAGGTTTTCTAATATCATTTTTTCCTTCTCTAAGTGTCTTCTCAGTTCTAAAAACAGCGCACTTACTTTGCATAGTTTTCTGCATAGACAGTCTAAGTTCAGAAGTTTTGGAAGATCCTTTTGACATTCTAATTTGGTCAAAACGATTTAAACATTTTTCGGTTTCGCTCTCAGAAATTTCTTCATGTGGCTTTCCAGGAGTAACTAATTCTGCTGCTCTTTTTGCTGCTGCTCTTCCAAAAACTACTAAATCAATTAAAGAATTAGACCCCAATCTATTAGCTCCATGAACGGAAACACAAGCTGCTTCGCCGATGGCCATGAGGCCTTCAACGGTTTTTTCAGATCCATTTAAAGTTAATACTTCTGCTTTAAAGTTAGTTGGAATTCCTCCCATATTGTAATGTACTGTAGGAACTACTGGTATAGGATCTTTTGTAACGTCAACGCCAGAAAAAGTTTTTGCAGATTCTGCTATTCCGGGAAGTTTCTCTTCTATTACTTTTGGATCAAGATGATCTAAATGAAGATGAACATGATCTTTTTCTTTTCCAACACCTCTTCCCTCATTTATCTCAATCGCTATTGATCTGCTTACAACGTCTCTTGATGCTAGATCTTTTGCACTAGGAGCATATCTTTCCATAAATCTCTCATTTTTTGAATTTAAAAGAAAACCGCCCTCTCCTCTAACACCTTCGGATATTAAACATCCAACTCCATATATGCCTGTAGGGTGAAATTGTACGAACTCCATATCTTGTAAAGGTAAACCGGCTCTTAAAACCATTCCATTACCATCCCCAGTACAGGTATGTGCCGATGTTGCTGAATAATATATTTTACCATACCCGCCAGTTGCTATTATTGTAATGTGAGATCTAAATCTATGAATAGTACCATCATTAAGATTCCACGCTATCAATCCTTTACAAGCGCCATTTTTCATTATCAAATCTAAAGCAAAATATTCTATAAAAAATTCTGTGTTATGTTTTAAAGCTTGACCGTATAAAGTGTGAAGAATTGCGTGGCCAGTTCTATCTGCTGCTGCGCAGGTTCTTTGAACTGTTCCATTTCCATAATTTTTTGTCATGCCTCCAAATGGTCTTTGATAAATTTTGCCTTCTTTTGTTCTGCTAAAAGGTACTCCGTATTTTTCAAGTTCAATAACAGCTCTCGGTGCTTCCTTACACAAATATTCTATTGCATCTTGATCACCTAACCAATCTGATCCTTTTACTGTATCGTACATGTGCCATCTCCAATCGTCCTCACCCATATTACCTAGGGCAGCGGAGATTCCTCCTTGAGCAGCCGATGTGTGGCTTCTTGTTGGAAATACTTTAGATATGCAAGCTGTCTTGAGACCTGCTTCAGATAAACCTACTGCTGCCCTTAAGCCTGAGCCTCCAGCACCTAAAACAATTACATCATATTCGTGGTCTATAATCTTATAAGCTTTTTTCATTTTATATTTTGTATATAGAAATTATTGTAATCATTGGGATTATTATAGCAAACATATAAAGGATTCTGTTTGCGACATTTTTGATTTTTTCACTATTAATATAATCCTCAAAAATTTCGCTTATTGTAAGAGAGTAAAAAAAGAAAGAAAAAACTAAAAAAACTGAAAAAAGTACCTTAGAAGGCTGTGATTTAAAAAAATTTACTACTTCATAATAATTATTATCAATAATTGAAACAAAGTTTATTATAAACCATAATATAAAAGGTATAAGAATAAATGAGCTTACTTTAATAAATAACCATTTTTTTGTTGACGTGTGCATTTAATTAAGTCCCTTTCCAAATAAATAAATGACAACTGCTAAAACAAAAGAAAAGATAACTGTTAGCACTCCTGTGATTTTTGATATCCTTAAACTAAAACCGTATCCTAAATCCCATACTAAATGTCTAATTTCATTTAATATATGAAAACTAAATGTCCAGCTAATTGTAATCACAAAAAATTTTCCTACTGAAGAATTAAAAAAAGATTCAATTATTCCATAATTGTTCTCTAGGAAAGTTAGAGAAATAACCCAAGTACAAATTAGAATTATAGCCAAAATATTTATCACTCCGATTATTCTATGGGCGATAGAAAGAAGAGAAGAAATTTGCCATCTATAGATTTGTAAATGAGGTGTTAATGGGTTTTTTTCGTACTGCATTTTATTATTGATTAATTAGCTTATAGCTTACTAATTTTTCAGCAATTTGCACTGTGTTTAAAGCTGCACCCTTTAATAAGTTATCTGAGACAATCCATAAGTTAATGGCCTTTTTGTTTGATCTATCTGCTCTGATCCTAGATATATAAGTAGCATAATCACCTTCTGCTTCTATTGGCGTAATGTAACCGCCGTCTCTTTGATCATCTACTACCTTGCACCCTGAGGCGTTATTTAAAATACCTTTAATTTTTTTTAGATCATAGTCTTTTTCAAATTCAATATTTACAGACTCTGAATGTGATGTTATTACCGGTACTCTCACACATGTTGCAGTAACATTAACATTTTTATCTAAAATTTTTTTAGTTTCATTTTCCATTTTCCATTCTTCTTTTGTGTATCCATCTTCGACAAAATTGTCTATATGAGGAATAAGATTAAAGGCTATTTGTTTGGTAAAATTTTTTGATTTAATTTTTTTTCCTTCTAAATGTTCTTTAGTTTGAAAAATTAATTCATCAACTGCCGCTTTACCCGCGCCTGAAACAGCTTGGTAAGTTGACACAACAACTCTTTTAACTTTAAAATTTTCATGCAGTGGTTGTAAAACCAATGCTAACTGAATTGTTGAGCAATTAGGATTTGAAATAATATTTTTATGATTTTTAAGATCATCTGGGTTAACTTCAGCTACAACAAGTGGTACGGAACTTTCCATTCTAAAAAATTTTGAATTATCAATAACTATAGTTTTTTTTGAAGCTTCTGGAATCCATTGTTCTGCTATTTGACTGCCTGCTGCAAAAAAGGTGATTTCAGCGTTTGAAAAATTATAATCTTTAAGATTTTGTACCGATATATTTTTATTTTTAAATTTAATTTTTTTACCAGCACTTTTTTCGGATGCAACAAGAAACAAATTATTTATATTAATTTTAGATTTTTCTAAAATTTCGATAGTTTTTCTTCCGACGTTTCCGGTTGCGCCAATAATTGCTAAGTTCATAAACTTTTACTTTATTTTAATTTTGAAATAATTGCATCACCCATTTGGGATGTAGAAAGTTCTTTTTTTCCTACAGACATGATATCTTTCGTTCTAAACCCTTCATTTAAGACATTTTGAACTGCCGACTCTAAAAGATCAGACTCCTTTGGTAAATCTAGAGAATACTTTAGCGCCATAGACAAGCTCATAATAGTTGCAATAGGATTTGCTATATTTTTACCTGCAATATCTGGTGCAGAGCCATGAACAGGCTCGTATAAAGATCTTATTTTTCCATTTTTGTCTTTTGCTCCTAGTGAGGCTGAAGGCAGCAAGCCCAAAGATCCAGTTAACATTGCAGCTTCATCTGAAAGCATATCTCCGAATAAATTATCTGCTAAAATAATATCAAATTGTTTTGGGTTTCTTAAAAGTTGCATAGCACAATTGTCAGCTAACATATGATTGAGTTCGACATTTTTGTAATCTTTATCCTTAACTTTTTGAACTTCTTCTCTCCATAATATTCCGGCCTCCATTACATTTGATTTTTCGCAAGATGTAACTTTATTTTTTCTTTTTTTAGCTAAATCAAAAGCGACTTTTGCTATTCTATGAATTTCACTCGAAGTATAAGTGTGTGTATTTACTCCTCTTCTTTCATTATTCTCAATAGGTTCAATTCCACGAGGTTCTCCAAAATAAATACCACCGGTTAATTCTCTTACTATCATTATATCCAATCCAGATACTATTTCTGGCTTTAAAGTAGACGCGTCTACTAATTGTTTAAAGCATATTGCTGGTCTTAGGTTAGCAAAAAGTTTTAATTCCTTTCTTAATTTTAATAAAGCTCTTTCAGGTCTTTTAGAAAATTCTAAATTGTCCCATTTTGGTCCACCACAAGCTCCTAGTATAACTGCATCACTCTCTAAGGATTTATAAAAAACTTCATCAGTTATTGGCACTTTATTAACATCTATTGATGCTCCACCGACAAGATCCTCTTCCATTTTAAAATCTAAAGATCTATTTTTATTGAACCAATTGATTATCTTTTTTACCTCAGCAACCACTTCGGGTCCTATGCCGTCACCTGGCAGCAATAAAATTTTTCTAGTTTTTTTTGTCATCGTTTAATATCCAAGGTTTTGAAGATTGTAATTTTTTTTCATATTCATCTATTCTGCCTATTTTTTCCATGGATAATGCGATATCATCCAAACCTTCCATTAAGCACTTCTTTTTGAACGCATCGACTTCGAATTTTGTAATTTTATTTCCATATTTAATTTCCTGCTTCTCTAAACTAATTTCAATTTCTTCTTTTCTTTTTGAATAATCTGCTAATTCAACTACAACTTGGTCGTTAATCTTTATTGGCAAGATTCCATTTTTAAAACAATTATTATAAAATATATCTGCAAAACTTGAGCTAATCACACATTTAATTCCAAAGTCAGATAAAGCCCAAGGAGCATGCTCTCTTGAAGAACCACATCCAAAATTTTTTCCTGCTAATAAAATTTTTGATTTATTATACGGTTCTTTATTTAAAACAAATCCACTGTTTATCTTTCCATTTTCATCATATCGCATCTCATAAAATAAACTTTTTCCAAGACCTGTTCTTTTAATTGTCTTTAAAAATTGCTTTGGAATTATCATATCTGTGTCGATATTTTGTAAAGATAAATATGATGGTATTGATTTTAAATTAGTGAATTTTTCCATATTATATTTCTCTTACATCAGTTAGATGTCCTTTGATAGCGGCTGCAATTGCCATACCTGGGCTAACTAAATGAGTTCTGCCTCCTCGACCTTGTCTACCTTCAAAATTTCTATTAGATGTTGATGCACATCTCTCTTTTGGTTTAAGTTGATCGGGGTTCATGCCTAGACACATTGAACAGCCTGGTTCTCTCCATTCAAAGCCTGCTTTTTTAAAAATTTTATCTAAGCCCTCTTTTTCAGCTTGTTCTTTAACTAATCCAGATCCCGGCACTACCATTGCGCTTACGTTATTAGCAATTTTTTTACCCTTTAAAAGATTTGCTGCTAACCTTAGATCTTCTATTCTTCCATTTGTACAGCTGCCTATAAAAATTTTATCAATCTTAATATCTGAAATTTTTGTATTAGCTTTTAATCCCATATATTCAAGAGATCGTTTCATAGCCATTTTTCTATCTTCATTCTTTTCTTTCTCAGGATCTGGCACTACACCAGTTACTGGGGATACGTCTTGAGGAGATGTGCCCCAAGTCACTAATGGCTCAATGTCTTTTCCATTAATATTTATCTCTTTATCAAATCTGCATTTTTTATCTGAATATAAAGTTTTCCAAAATTCTACTGCCTTTGACCAATTCTCACCTTTGGGTGACATTGCTTTGCCTTTTAAATAATTAAAAGTTTTTTCATCTGGAGCAATCAAGCCCGCCCTTGCGCCAGCTTCAATAGTCATGTTACAAACTGTCATTCTTTCTTCCATGCTTAAACTTTTGATAACATCGCCAGCAAATTCTATTACGTAACCAGTCCCTCCGGCAGTTCCTATGGTGCCAATAATTTTTAAGATCACATCTTTTGCTGTTACACCTTTTGGCAAATCGCCATTAACATTAATTCTCAAGTTTTTTGATTTTTTTTGAATTAATGTCTGAGTAGCAAGAACATGTTCTACCTCTGATGTTCCAATACCAAAAGCTAAAGCACCGAATGCTCCATGGGTTGCTGTATGACTATCACCACATACAATGACTGTTCCTGGTTGTGTAAAACCCTGTTCAGGACCGATTATATGAACTATTCCCTGTCGTTTATCGTTTACATCAAAAAGTTTTACCCCAAATTCCTTACAATTACTTCTTAGTGTTTCTACTTGTATTCGGGACTCTTCGTCATCAATTCCTTTAGATCTATCTGTAGTTGGGACATTGTGATCAGGAACTGCAAGAGTAAACTCTGGCCTTCTTACTTTTCTTTTTTGTAATCTTAAACCTTCAAATGCCTGGGGGCTAGTAACCTCATGTACTAAATGACGGTCAACATAAATTAGAGAAGTTCCATCATCCTGTTCATGTACAAGATGGTTTTCCCATATCTTATCGTATAGAGTTTTAGACATTAAAATTTTATTTTTTTTCGCTAGTTGGCTTCTCAGCTTTAGCTTCGACTTTTGGAATTTCTTTTTTAACTTCCTCAGTTTTTGCTTCTTCTTTCACGGATCCTGCCGGTTTTACTTTTGTTTCCTCTGGTTTAACTGAAACATCAACACCAATTCTTTTTTTAATTTTTTCAGCTATCCTAGCAGATTTTCCTTTTCTGTCTCTTAAATAATAAAGTTTAGCTCTTCGGACATCTCCGGATCTAATGACTTTTATTGAATCAACAACTGGGCTGTATAAAGCAAAAGTTCTTTCCACGCCTTCTCCGAATGATATTTTTCTTACAGTAAAAGACGAATTAATATCTCTGTTTTTTTTTGCAATGCAGACCCCTTCAAAAAATTGGACTCTCTCTCTTTTTCCTTCTACTATCTTAACACCAACTCTAATTGTGTCTCCCGGAGCAAAATTAGTAATTTTTTTACCTGAAACAATCTTTTTTATTGCTGCTTTGTTTATGTCTTCAATGTTTTTCATTTTTTTTACTATGATATTTTTTCCACAAGTCTGGCCTCTGACGACGTGTTATAGCCTCTGATTGAGATAAACGCCAGCTCTTTATTTTATCATGGTTCCCTGATAATAGTACATCAGGTACACTTTTTTGTTCCCAAATTTGTGGTTTTGTATATTGCGGATACTCTAAAAGTCCATTTTCAAAACTTTCATCCATCATCGAATCCCTATTTCCAATAACACCTGGTAAAAGTCTAATGATACAGTCAATTACAACATACGCAGCAGACTCACCACCGGATAAAATATAGTCCCCTATACTTAATTTTTCTATTCCTCTTGTCTCCAAAATTCTTTCATCAACACCCTCAAAATGACCACAAATTAAATTAATCTTTTTTTCTCTAGAAAGTTTTTTTGCTAAATGCTGGTCTAATTTTTTTCCTGCAGGTGAAAGGTAATAAATTTTTTCACCTTTTTTAACATTTGCATCAATAGATTTAGCTAATACGTCTGGTCTCAAAAGCATACCACTACCTCCTCCAAAAGGTTTATCATCAACAGTCTTATGTCTGTCCTCAGCAGAGTTCCTAATGTCTATAACTTTCAATTTCCAAATATTTTTTTCCTTAGCCTTTCCGTACAACCCTTCATTTAAAGGCCCAGGAAAAAAATTAGGATATAGAGTA
>CACKRM010000007.1 GCA_902602655.1 uncultured Pelagibacteraceae bacterium | reverse complement strand
ATCTGAGACAGAATTTAGAGGTTTTGGAGTATCTGCATGCGCAACATGTGATGGATTTTTTTTTAAAGAAAAAGAAGTAGCTGTGGTTGGAGGTGGTAATGCTGCGGTGGAAGAGGCAATGTTTCTAACAAAATTTGCATCTAAAGTAAAACTTATACATAGAAGAAATGAACTTAGAGCGGAAAAAATGCTGCAAGCAAAACTAAAAGCAAATAAAAAAATTGAAATAATTTGGGACTCGGTTGTTGAAGATGTCATTGGAACCAAAGATCCTAAAGCAGTGACTGGTATTAAAATAAAAAATGTAAAAGATAGTAAAATTTCAGAATTAAAACTTGATGGTTTATTTATTGCGATAGGCCATGATCCGGCTACATCTATATTTAAAGATCAGATTAAAATGGATAAAGATGGATACATAGTAACAAAACCTGACTCTACTGTAACGAACATACCTGGAGTTTTTGCAGCGGGTGATGTTAAAGATAAAATATTTAGACAAGCTGTTACAGCAGCAGGAATGGGATGTATGTCCGCACTTGAAGCAGAGAAATACCTTTCAGGCTCTAAGTAAGATTTTCACAGAAAGATTTTATTCTATCCATGGCTTTTTTTAGATTATCCATAGAAGTTGCGTAAGATATCCTAAAATACCCTTCTAGACCGAAAGCAGAACCTTGAACTACAGCTACCTCAGCTTTTTCCAATAATTTTTCAACAAACTCCTTATCCGTTTTTAATTTTGTTTTTTTTCCTAATAAATTTTTACAATTAGGGAAAATATAAAAAGCACCATTTGGTTTTAAGCAACTTAAGCCTTTAATATTATTTATGCTTTTAATCACAAAATCTCTTCTCTCTTTAAAAGAGTTTGACCTAATTTTTATAAAATCTTGGGTTCCGTTTAAAGCTTCTACAGCAGCTGCTTGACTAATTGAAGAAGGATTAGTTGTAGATTGAGACTGAATTTTTGCCATAGCTTTAATTATATCTTTTGGTCCAGCGCCATATCCTATTCTCCAACCCGTCATCGAGTAAGATTTGCTCACACCGTTCATAGTTAAAGTTCTATTTTTTAAAGCTTTGATCTGTGCAATTGTAAAAAATTCGAAATTTTCGTAAGTGATGTGCTCATAAATATCATCACTAAGAATATAAATTTTTTTATTTTTTAACAATACTTTTGATAGGTCAGTCAGTTCTCTTTTTGTATAACAGGAGCCTGTTGGGTTTGAAGGAGAATTAATTATAAGCCATTTAGTTTTTTTATTTATTGCTTTTTGAAGCTCCTTCGCTGTAATTTTAAATTCATTTTTTTCAGAGCACTTAATAATTTTAGGTTTACCACCAGCTAATAAAACCATATCTGGATAAGATACCCAATACGGTGCCGGAATAATTACCTCATCACCTGGATTTAATGTTGCCATAAAAGCATTATAAAGAACTTGTTTGCCTCCAGTACCTACAGATATTTGATCTAAATCATAACTTAAATTATTCTCTCTCAAAAATTTTTCTCTAATTGCTTTTTTTAGTTTTGGTGTTCCGTCGACAGCGGTATATTTTGTTTCACCATTTTTAATTGCCTGAATAGCCGCTTCTTTTATATTGTCTGGAGTGTCAAAATCAGGTTCTCCTGCCCCTAAACCAATTACATCTTTACCTGCGGCCCTCATTTCCCTGGCTTTTGACGTAACAGCTATAGTAGGTGAAGGTTTTATTCGCTTTAAACTATTGGAAACTATGCTCATTGAAATTTATAATATTTTGTTATTATTAATATCACAGAATGCAAAATACGTATCAAGAAAAAGTACTAGATATAGAAACTACTAACAACTCTATAAATAAAAAATTAGAGGGTGGTATTAAATTTAAAATTAAAAGTAATTTTCAACCTGCTGGAGACCAGCCTCAAGCTATCAAAAAACTTATTTCAAATCTTAAAGGAGAAAAGCATGAACAGGTCTTGCTAGGCGTCACTGGTTCAGGAAAAACCTTTACTATGGCTAAAGTTATTGAAGCATCAAATAGGCCTGCTTTAGTGTTAGCTCCCAATAAGACTTTAGCCGCTCAGCTTTACGGTGAATTCAAAAATTTTTTTCCTGGTAATGCAGTCGAATATTTTGTTTCGTATTATGACTATTACACGCCAGAAGCATATGTCCCAAGATCTGATACTTACATAGAAAAAGAGGCGTCTATAAATGAGCAAATAGATAGGATGAGACACTCGGCAACTAGATCACTATTAGAAAGAGACGATGTAATTATTGTTGCAAGTGTTTCATGTATTTATGGTCTCGGATCTGTTGAGGCTTATTCAAAAATGACTATAACTCTCAAAAAAAACTATGAATATGACAGAGATCAATTAATTAGAGCATTTATAAACTTACAATATAAAAGAAATGATCAAAATTTTTTTAGAGGAACTTTTAGGGTGAGAGGAGAAAATTTAGAAATATTTCCATCACATCTAGAGGATAGGGCATGGAGGTTAAGTTTAAATTTAAATAAGTTAGAGAAAATTGAAGAATTTGATCCTTTAACAGGAAATAAAACTAATGATTTTTCTATAATTAAAATTTATGCAAATAGCCACTACATTACCCCAAAACCTACTATAGATCAGGCTATTCAAGAAATTAAAAAAGAATTAAAAATTACTTTAAAAAAACATCAAGACAATAATAAATTATTAGAGGCACAAAGATTAAGAGAAAGGACAAAATTTGATTTAGAGATGATCGAGGCAACTGGGACTTGTGCTGGAATAGAAAATTATTCACGTTTTTTATCTGGAAGAAAACCTGGAGAACCTCCTCCAACATTATTTGAATATTTTCCTGATAATACAATTATTTTTGTGGACGAGAGCCATGTGACTGTTCCACAGCTTAATGGAATGTACAAAGGTGACAGGACTAGAAAAAGTACTTTGGCAGAATATGGTTTTAGACTTCCTTCATGTATGGATAATAGGCCATTAAAGTTTGAAGAATGGGATTTGATGCGAACTCAAACAATATTTGTATCTGCTACTCCCGGGCCTTGGGAATTAAAACAAACAAAAAATGAATATATTGATCAAATTATTCGTCCAACTGGTTTGATAGACCCGCCAGTAGAAATAAGGCCGGCAAAAACTCAAGTGGATGATTTAATGCATGAAGCAAAGGAAATAGTTAAAAAAGGTTTTAGAATTTTGGCAACAACTTTAACAAAAAAGATGGCAGAAGATTTAACAGAGTATCTTCATGAGAATGGTTTGAAAGTTAGATACATGCATTCCGATATAGATACTTTAGAAAGGATAGAAATAATAAGAGATCTCAGAATGGGAGTGTTCGATATCTTGGTTGGAATTAACTTATTAAGAGAAGGTTTGGACATCCCTGAGTGTGCTTTAGTTGCGATACTTGATGCAGATAAAGAGGGATTTTTGAGATCTGAAACATCTTTAATTCAAACAATAGGAAGAGCTGCTAGAAATGTAGATGGAAAAGTAATTTTATACGCCGATAAAGTTACAAAAAGTATAGATAAAGCTATCAAAGAAACAGATAGAAGAAGAAATAAACAATTGCAATATAACAAAAAAAATAAGATTACAGCTGAGTCAGTAAAAAAAGAAATTAATGATATTTTAGAATCTGTTTACGAGAAAGATTATGTCAAAATTAGCGAAGGTTCTAATGTTGGCGGTAATCTTAAAAAACATTTAAAAGCTCTTAATAGAAAAATGAAAGATTCTGCTGCTAATTTAGAGTTTGAGGAAGCAGCTAAAATTCGTGATGAAATAAGAAAATTAGAAGCAAACGAGTTAGAGATATCTCTTAAACCAAAAATTAATCAATACAAATTAAAAAATAAAGTATACCCTAAAGGAAGATCAACTATGGGAATGCCAGGCACCAAGCCTAGAAAAGCTATTAAAAAATGGAAGCCAAAAAAATAATAATTACTGGTGGGGCTACTAGAGTTGGTGCAGCTATAGCAAAAAGCTTAGCCGGATATGAAGTGGACATTACTGTGCACTTTAATAAATCTAGAAATTCAGCTAAAAAATTGAAAAAAGAATTAGAAAATTTAGGAAGCAGAGTTTTTTTAATAAAAGCTGACTTAAACAATGCTTATCAGGCACAGAAATTAATTAGGGATGCATTTAAAAAAATGAATGGTTTAGACTGTTTGATAAATAATGCTTCAATTTTTGAAAATGATAATCTTATTAACTTTAATGATAAAAGTTTTTCAAAACATATAAATGTCAATTTAAAAGCTCCGGCTATATTAACTCAAAATTTTAAAAAATATGTTAAAAACAAATATGGAAATATCATTAATATTATTGATCAAAGAGTTGAAAAACTAACTCCTTATTTTCTATCTTACACTCTGAGTAAGTCAGCTTTAGTGACACTTACAGTAACTTCGGCAATGAGATTAGCGCCCAATATTAGAGTAAATGCAATATCTCCTGGTCCAACATTAAAAAATAAAAGGCAGTCAGAATCTCATTTTAAAAAACAATGGAGGTCTGTTTTGTTAAAAAAGAAAGTAAATTTAGAAAATATCTGTGATACGATAAAATTTCTTATAAAAAATGATAACATAACTGGAGAGATAATAAACGTAGATAGTGGTCAAAGACTTGCGTGGTTGACACCTGATATTATAAAAACAAAAGAATGAAAATAATAAAATTCAAAGAGAAAAAAAAATATAAATACAATAGAAAAGTTAACATTAAAAACTTAGTTCTTAAAATTTCTATTGGTCTCCATGATTTTGAGAAGAAAAAAAAGCAGAGAGTAAGATTTAATATTGACATTACAACTGACTCAAATATTAAACCTGACAATAAAAACCTACTATCTATTGTTAATTATGAAGAATCTATAAAAAAAATTGTTTCTGCTACTAATTTAAAACATCATGAGCTCCTAGAGGATTTAGCAGAAAATATTTTTGATATAATATTCGAAAATAAAATAGTAAAAAAAGTAAATCTTAAATTAGAAAAATTGGATATTATTAAAAACACCGAGTCCGTAGGAATCGAAGTATCAAAAAGAAGAGATGAATAATAGTTTAGAAATAGGAAAAAAAATAATTAAAGAAAAGATACCTTTAATTCCAAAAAATCCGGGTGTTTATCGAATGATAAGTGTCTCTGGGGAAATTTTATATATTGGTAAAGCTAAAAATATTCCAAATAGATTAAAAAGCTACGTAACAGAGTCTAACTTGCCGATACGGACAGAAAGAATGCTATCTTTAACACATAATCTTGAGGTAACTACTACGAACAATGAGAGTGAAGCTCTTCTCCTAGAGGCAAACTTAATTAAAAAACACAAACCAAGATTTAATATTTTATTACGAGATGATAAGTCATTTCCTTATATTTATATTGGTCACAAAGATAAATGGCCTCAGCTAACTAAACTTCGAGGAAAAAAATCTAGAAACGGATATTATTTTGGTCCTTTCGCATCAATTGGATCTGCAAATTGGACAATAAAAATTCTCCAAAAAATATTTCAAATAAGAGTTTGTGATGACACTGTTTTTAAAAACAGAGAAAGACCTTGCATTTTATATCAAATTAAAAGATGTTCAGGTCCATGTGTCGGTCATATTGGTGAAACTCAGTATAAAAAAACTGTTTCTGATGCGATAGATTTTATTTCAGGGAAATCTAGAAGAATACAAAAATCTTTATCAAAAGACATGGAGCAGGCCAGTAAAGAATTAGATTTTGAGAAAGCTGCGATAGCAAGAGACAGAATAAAAGCTTTGACTCAAATTCAAACTTCACAAAAAATAAATCAAACTAACCTCAACGAAGCTGATGTTGTAAGTATTTATAAAGAGTCCGGAAAAACGTGTATTCAAGTATTTTTCTTTAGATCTAAACAAAACTGGGGTAACCAAGCATTTTATCCAAAGCATGATAGTGATGATGATGTGAAAGAAATACTTTCTTCATTTCTAACTCAATTTTATGAAAATAAAGTAGTCCCAAAAATGATTATAACAAATACGGAAATTAAAGATTTAAAGCTTTTAGAAAAAGCTTTTTCACACAAAGAAAAAAGGATTATTTCGATAAAAAAAGCTAAAAATAATAATGAGATAAGTATATCCAAACTTGCAGAAAAAAATGCAAAACAAGCTTTAACTCAAAAACTTTATCAAACCGATAGTAATAATAACCTAATAGAAAATTTGGCAAATAAATTTAATCTGAACAATAATATAAATCTTATAGAAGTTTATGATAATAGTCACAATCAAGGAAGTGACTCCATTGGTGCCTTGATATGCTTTAGTAACGAGGGATTTGTAAAAAAAAGATACAGAAAATTTAATATTAAAAATGAAAAAGTAAGAAATGACGATTATGGTATGATGAAAGAAGTTTTTTTTAGGAGATTTTCAAAGGCAATAAAGGAAAAATCTGGCTCTCTTTCTTTGCCTGAGTTAATTCTTATAGATGGAGGTAAGGGTCAATATTCCGTGAGTAGGGAAGTGTTAAATGAGCTTGGTCTACATGACTTGCCTATATTGGCTGTTGCGAAAGGTAAAAATAGAAACGCCGGAGAAGAAAAAATTTATCATGAAAATAAAGAATATATTTTAAAGAAAAATGATCCCCTATTGTTTTTTATTCAAAGATTAAGAGATGAAGCTCACAGGTTTGCCATAAGCACCCATAGAGCCAAAAGGAAAAAAAGTTTAAGCAGATCGTTATTAGATCAAATCGAAGGTATAGGAAAACAAAGAAAAAGGTCTTTATTAAATCATTTTGGATCAGCTAGGTCAGTAGAATCAGCTAGTTTAGAAGATCTAAAATCTGTAGAAGGTATTGAGGAGAGTGTTGCAAGGAAAATATATGATTACTTTCACGAATAAACATGAAATTTAAAATTCCAAACTTATTAACGATTGGTAGAATAATTATTGTACCAGTATTTGTTCTCTCCTTTTTCTTACCAGGATTCTTTGGAGATTTAATACCTTTTTTTCTTTTTGTTTTAGCTAGCTTTACAGATTATTTGGATGGACTGCTTGCAAGAATGTTTAAGGAGGAATCTAAGTTAGGAGAATTGCTTGATCCAATTGCAGATAAAATTCTTGTTTCTGCAGCTTTAATACTTTTAGTTATGAATGGAACAATAAAAAATTATGAAGTTATAGCAGCTATAATAATTTTAACTAGAGAAATTTTAGTTTCAGGATTGAGGGAGTTTTTGGCCAAAGCAAGTGTGGCGGTACCGGTAACAGGGTTAGCAAAACTTAAAACGTTCATACAAATGTTTTCTATCGCAATTCTACTAACTGGAGAGAGTGGAAATAAAATCATCAATTTTCAAGATTATAACGCTCAAACCATTGGAATTATACTTTTATGGCTTTCATCGTTCCTTACACTTTATACCGGCTATGATTATTTGTTAAAGGGTCTTGATCATGCTATGAACAAAGATGAAAAAGACTAAGCTGCAGTTTTTTTTCTAACCAAACTTTGGTAACTTTTTGATAAATCTTTAATTAAAGAACAAACCTCAAATTTATATTTCCCTATTTGAGAAACAGGTGTTACTTCCGCTGCTGTCCCAGTAAGAAAACAACCAACGAAATCCTTCATCTCATCGGGATCTATCTTTCTCTCAATAATTTTAATTCCTTTTGATTTTGCTATTTCGATAATGCACCTTCTTGTTATTCCGTCTAAAAACGAGTCTGGTGTTGGTGTGTGAATTTCTCCGTTTTTATTTTTAAAAAATATATTAGCACCAGTAGCCTCAGCAATATTTCCCTCATGGTCTAACATTAAGGAATCTGTATATCCTTGACTTTCAGCCTCATGTTTAGAAAGTGTACAAATCATATATAGACCTGATGCTTTAGTGTCCCATGGAACTGAGTTCGGAGAAGGCCTTCTCCATGAAGAAATATTTAGCTTGATTCCTTCTAACTTTAATTTTGGATCAAAATACGAGCCCCATTCCCAAGTTGCGATCGCAACGTGAATTTTATTTTTTTGAGCTGAGATAGCCATCATTTCACTTCCTCTCCAAACTACAGGTCTAACATAACCGTTTTGAACCTTTTGAATATTTACGATTTGCTCACAAGCCTTATTAATTTCTTCTTCGCTATAAGGTATTTTTATCCCCATCCTTTTTGCAGAGTAAAACAATCTTTCCGTGTGTTCTTCTAACTTGAATATTTCACCATCATAGACTCTTTCCCCTTCAAATACGCAACTTGCATAGTGCAAACCATGACTTAATAGATGAATTTTAGCGGAACCCCAGTCAATCGTTCCACCATTAAACCAAATTTTTCCTGATCTTTTATCGTAGGGTACAGTTTCCATAAAATAATAATAAAAATTTTTTAGTTACAAAAAAGTATATTTCTTAATACAATAAGTCAATATAACTTACCATTATGAGAAATTTACTTTATCTAAAAGATGAACAAATTAAAGAGTTTATTCATTTGCTTTTTTACGCTTATAGAGAAGTATTTTCTAATTCAAAAGGCTTATTTGAGAAAAAATTTTTTGGACCAGCGCACCTTAGAGCAATCAGTTTAATTGAGAGAAATCCTGGAATAAGTTTAAGTGAACTTATGTTTAAACTTAAAATTACAAAACAAAGCTTAAATAGAGTTTTGAGAGAATTAATAAAATCAAAAATGATTAGACAAATTAAAGATGATAAAGATACTAGAAAAAAGAAGCTATTCTTAGATAAGGATGGAAAACAACTTTTTGAAAAAATTTATGAGTCACAAAAAAAAAGATTTTACGATGCTTTTAAGGACTCTGAGCCAGATGCTGTAGTAAAATTTAAAGAAATGTTAAGAAAAATAATAAATGGAAAGTAATAATAAAAAACACATATTAGTTGTTGATGATGATGATAGAATTAGAGATCTTATTAAAGAGTATCTTCAGGAAAAAAATTTTATTGTTTCAACTGCTATAGATGCAGAAATGGCAAAAGATAAAATTTTTAATTTTAAATTTGATTTAATAGTATTAGACGTAATGATGCCAGGCCAAGATGGTTTCAATCTTACAAAGGAAATAAAGAGAGATAGAAATTTACCAATAATTTTGTTAACTGCAAAAGGTGAGGTTGAAAATAGAATAAAAGGTTTGGAGATAGGCGCTGATGATTATCTAGGAAAACCATTTGAACCGAAAGAATTGCTATTAAGAATTAAAAATATCGTTAATAAAAATAAAAAAATAGACATTCATAAGATAAAAAATATTGGGAAAGCAAAAGTAGATCTTAATAAAATGTCGATAAATTTAAATGATAAAGTGAGAAAAATTAATACTGCAGAAAAAAAAGTTCTTGTAGAAATGTTGTCTAATCCAGGAAAAACTTATACAAGGATACAAATAGGTGAAATTTCAAATATTTCTCAAGAAAGATCAATAGACGTTATGATAACTAGACTAAGACAAAAAATAGAGATTGATCCTAAAAATCCAAAATATCTTCAAACAATTAGAGGGTCAGGTTATGTTCTTTGGATTGAATAAATTTCTTAAAATATTATTACCTAAAGGTCTTTTCTATAGATCACTTATAATTGTTGCGGCTCCAATAATTATATTGCAGATTACAATAACAATAGTTTTTTTTGACAGTATTTGGATTAAAGCCAATAAAGGAATGACAAGATCTGTTGTTGGTGAAATTAAAACTCTAATAGACGTTCATAAAGGAAATGATCAAAATCAAATTAACTTCTTAACAAAAAGTTATAAGGAAAATTTTGATTTTGTAATTAATGTAAACGAAGATGAGAGTCTTCCTAAAGTTGAGGGAGAAAGAAGATTTAGTCCAATGGACAGGTCTTTAAGAAGAGAGTTAAAATCTTCATTTGGAAATAATAATTATTGGTTTGATACTACGAAATACAAAGATATTGTAGAAGTTAGGATTAAAACAAAAAATAAAATTATTCAATTTCTATTTCCTAAAGAAAAAATTGCAACATCTTCTGTCAGACTATTTCTATTATGGATAACGGTTCCATCGTTGTTATTAATATTTATTGCTATTATTTTTTTAAAAAATCAGACTAGACCAATAGTAAATTTAGCTAAAGCCGCGGAAAGATTTGGTAAAGGTGATTATATAAATGAATTTAGACCATCAGGTGCTTCGGAAATAAGAAAGGCGGCCTATGAGTTTGATAGAATGGTAAAGAGAATTAATAGACATCTTACGCAAAGATCAGAAATGTTGTCTGGAATAAGTCATGATTTAAGAACTCCTCTAACAAGATTAAAGCTGCAACTCGCTATGATAAATCAAAAAGAAATAGTAAAAAAAATGTCAAATGATATTGATGAAATGGAAAGAATGCTCAATGATTACCTAGAATTTTCAAAAACTCAATTAAAAGAAAGTTCAATTTCGATAAATATCAACGAATTTTTTGAAGAAATAATAAGAGATTTAAATAATAAAAATTTACATTTTGTCCAAAGCAAAGAAAATTTGGTTTTAGCAGCAAGAAGAAATGCTTTAAAAAGATGTTTTAATAACCTTGTTCAAAACGGACTATCGTATGGAAAAAATGTTTACATTAGTATAACAAAATCCACTAATAGATTAATAGTTTTCATAGATGATGATGGCCCGGGAATTCCTAAAGATGAATACCAAAATGTTTTTAAGCCTTTTTACAGATTAGATAAAAGTAGAAGTTTAAATCAATCAGGTGTCGGTCTTGGAATGTCTATTTCAGAAGATATTATTAAATCTCACGGTGGAAATATCTTACTATCAACAAGTAAGCGTGGAGGCCTTCAAGTTAAGATTTCTTTGCCTTTTTAGGTGGTTTTTTTTTCTTTAATTTTAATTTTTTAATTTCAATTTCTTGTCTTTGAATAACTTTTTTTAATACTTCAAACTCTTCTCTCGAGACTAATTTTAAGGAGTCAATAATACTATCTTTTTGAAACCTTAGGTTTGTTAAGATTTCTTTTCTCATATCTTGGGAAGTTAATATTCCATTTTCTACTATGCTAGATACTAGTTTTAAAAATTTTTCTGAACTTTTCATAAGTAATCTTAATTGATTAAAAAAATAATTTCAATTATGATATTTATTTCGATGTATATTCATAATTTAAATCCTGTTTTATTTAACTTTGGTTTTTTTGAAATCAGATGGTATTCTTTAGCCTATATTTTTGGAATTTTAATTGGCTGGATATTAGGAAAAAAGTTAATCAAATTAAAGAATGAACAATATGCCACATCTATAAAATTGAATTATTTTGACGATTTAATTTCTTACTTAATCGTTTCGATAATTATAGGCGGAAGATTTGGCTACATAATTTTCTATAATTTTGAATATTATTTAAAAAACCCTCTAAGTGTTTTAAAAATTTGGGAAGGAGGAATGTCATTTCATGGCGCGCTTATAGGAATAATAATTGGTACCTATATATTTGCAAAAAAAAGAGGGATAAATCTTTTTTTATTATTGGACGTGATAGCATCAGTTGCACCTATAGGATTATTTTTTGGTCGCATTGCAAACTTTATAAACTCTGAACTTTATGGAACGCCATCAAACCTTCCGTGGGCAGTTGTGTTCCCTAAAGTTGATAATTTGTCGAGACATCCTTCACAACTTTATGAGGCAACACTGGAGGGATTATTTTTATTTATTATTCTAATGTATGTAAATTTTACAAGAAAATTTAAATTAGGAACTTGTTCAAGTCTTTTTCTTATTGTGTACGGAATTTTTAGAATCGTATCAGAGCAGTTTAGAGAACCAGATGTTCAAATAGGATATATTTATAATTATTTCACAATGGGAAGTTTGTTGAGTGCTTTGATGATTGTGTTTGGTGTTTTAATTTTTGTTAAAATTAAAAAATGAACAATTTGTTAGAAAAAGATACGGTTAAGAGAGTTGAATTTTTTCTTAAAAAATTTAATCCAAATTTAAAAATTATTATTTTAAAAAAAACAGCAAGAACTGCTAGGGATGCTGCGAGCTCTCTTAAATGTAATTTAGGTGCAATTATTAAAAGCCTGGTTTTTAAATCTAACGGGGACTTTGTTATCTGTCTAGTCTCAGGTGATAAAAAATGTTCTTTAAATAAATTAAAAAAGATTTTGTTTAAAAAGAATCTGTCTATGGCAAATGCAGATGAGGTGAAAAAGATTACTGGATTTTCCATAGGCGGCGTCGCACCTGTAGCTCATTTAAAAAAGTTAAATATTTTTATAGATAAATCTTTAAAAAGATTTGATTTTGTTTATGGTGCGGCAGGGCATCCTGATTGTGTATTTAAAATAAGTTATAATGATTTAGTAAAAATGACGAATGGTCTAGAACAAGAAATTATAGAATGAGAGATTTAAAAACAATTCCAGTAGACAAATTTATTGAAGAAGCACTTTATAATAAAAAGACTGGTTATTATTTTTCAAAAGATCCTTTTGGAAAAGACGGAGATTTTATTACTTCTCCCGGAATATCTTTTCTTTTCAGTGAAATGATAGCAATATGGATTATTTATTTTTGGGAAATGATAGGTAAACCTAAAAATTTTAGTTTTGTGGAATTAGGTCCTGGAGATGGGCGTTTATGTAAAACTCTTTTGAACACTTTTGAAAAATTTCCACAATTCAAAAATTCTACAAAAATTTATTTATACGAAAAAAGTGAAAAACTAATTAAAATTCAAAAAAAAAACTTAAAAGGACAAAAAATTTCATGGATAAAAAATTTTAAAACATTAAAAAATTGTCCAGCTATTTTTTTCGGAAATGAATTTTTTGATGCCATCCCCATTAAACAATTTAAAAAAAAAAATAATGAAATTTATGAAAAATATTTTAAATTTAAAGAAAAAAAATTTCTTAAAACTGTTTATAAAAAAGTTTCATCTAGCATGTTACAAGAGCTTGGGAAATATGGAATTTTAAAATTTGACGGTATTTTTGAATATCCTAAGTCTGGCCTTAAAGAGTTGGCCTTAGTTTCAAAAAAAATTAAGAGTGTTGGAGGGGGGCTGCTACTAGTAGATTATGGTTTCTTAGGACAAAATAACGTTAGTACTTTACAATCAGTAAAAAAACACAAAAAAAATATGATTTTTGATAATATTGGAAAAGCTGATATTACATACTTAGTAAATTTTGACCTTTTAAAAAATTTTCTTAAGATACAAAATTTAAATGTTAACAATGTAGTATCTCAAAGTTTTTTTTTAAAGAGAGTTGGTATCATTAAAAGAGCGGGAATATTGAGTAATAAAATGTCTTTTAAAGAGAAGTCAGATTTATATTATAGATTACAAAGACTTCTTGATCCAAAACAAATGGGTCAATTATTTAAAGTGATATGTGCTTATAAAAGTAAAAAAAAAATTTCATTAGGATTTAAATAGTGTTTTATTCAAAAAAATTAAAAGAATTTAGCAATTTAAAACATTGTTTTTTTTCTAGAAAAAATGGATTTTCATCAGGTCTATACAAAGAATTAAATTGCGGTTTAGGTTCAAACGATGACAGAATAAATGTTGAAAAAAATTTAGATTATGTTTCGAAAAAAATAGGCGTAAAAAACGAAAATTTATTTTTAATGCATCAAACTCACAGTAACAAGGTTGTTTTTATTGATGAAAAAAATAAAAAAAATAAAAAAATAACTGCCGATGCTCTTTTAACAAAAATAGAAGGTGTTGCTATAGGTGTTCTGACTGCAGATTGTGTTCCTATAATCTTATATGATGAGGTTAATAAAATAGTTGGGTGTATCCACGCCGGCTGGAAAGGGGCAGCTTCAGGTATAATAGAAAATACTCTTGATCAATTTAAAAGAATAAATAAAAACGCTAAAATTATTGCTGCCATTGGACCTTGTATAGGAAAAGAAAGTTATGAGGTCTCACAAGAATTTTATGATTTTTTTTTAAGAGAATCTGAAATTAATAAAAAATTTTTTATAAGAAAAAACAATAATAAATTTTTGTTTGATATTAGAAATTATGTGAATAAGAAGCTTTCAGTGTCCGTGGTGTCTTATATAGAAAATATAAATTTTGATACCTTTAAAGATAGCGATAATTTCTTTAGTTACAGAAGGTCTAAAAAATTAGAACAAGCCGATTATGGAAGGTGTATCTCAACAATAAGCCTCATTAAAAATTAATTTGTTTGAAAACTTAATTAAATATTGTATAAATAATCATATTTCATGAAAATCTTATCTGGAACTAGTAATTCTAAGCTAAGTAAGAATATCTGCAAACAATTAAAGCTAAAACTTGTAAACACAAATATCAAAAGATTTGCAGATGGAGAAATATATGTTGAAATAAATGAAAACATAAGAGGTAATAGTATTTTTGTTATTCAATCAACCTCAAATCCAGCTAACGATAACCTAATGGAATTGTTACTTGTTATTGACGCTTTAAAAAGATCATCTGCAAAAAATATTACTGCGGTAATTCCTTACTTTGGTTACGCAAGACAAGATAGAAAAGTTGTCCCAAGGACATCTATTTCAGCAAAAGTTGTAGCAAATTTAATTACAAATGCTGGTGCTAGTAGAGTTGTAACTGTTGATTTACATGCAGGACAAATTCAAGGTTTTTTTGATATGCCAGTAGATAACCTGTTCACAACACCTTTGTTTGCAAAATATATAAAAAGAAAACTTAAAAGTAAAAATTTAATTTGTGTTTCACCTGATGTTGGTGGAGTGCAGAGAACTAGAGGTTTAGCTACAAGAATAAAAGCTGACTTAGCAATTATAGACAAAAGAAGACCTAAACCAGGGCAGTCAAAAGTAATGAATATAATTGGAAATGTAAGAGGGAAAACTTGTATAATTGTAGACGATATAATTGATAGCGGAGGAACAATAGTTAATGCTGCTGAAGAATTAAAAAAACAAGGAGCAGCTGATGTTTACGTCTTTATTACGCACGCTGTTTTAAGTAAAGATGCTGCAAGTAAAATTAGTAAGTCAAAAGTCAAGAAATTAATTATAACTGACTCAATCGACAATGCACAAAAAATAAAAAATAATAAGAAAATTGAGGTATTATCCATATCTCAATTAATGGCGGAAGCTATTAAAAGAATTTCTAACTCAACATCTGTGTCAGATTTGTTTAATTAATACTTGTTTTATTTTTGAAGTTGAGTTAAATAGCACATCCAATAATTATAATGAATAATTTAAAAGCAAAAAAAAGAGATAATAGATCCACTGGTCAAATCAATCAATTAAGAAAGAGTGGTTTAATCCCTGCTATCCTTTATGGAGGAAAAGATCCTAATACAAAAATTTCTGTGGAAATGAAATCTGTTAAAAATATTTTAAATTCAGACTCTTTTTTATCAACCATTGTTGAGTTAGATTTAGATGGAAACAAACAAAAAGTTTTACCAAGAGAAGTCTCTTATCATGTTGTGTCTGATGAGCCGATACATATTGACTTTATGAGAATTGTAAGTGGATCAAAAATTGTAATAGAAATTCCAGTTCAATTTAAAAATAACGCTGACTGCCCAGGTTTAAAAAAAGGTGGAGTTCTTAATATTGTTAGAAGAAAAGTTGAACTAAAGTGTCCTGCAGATAAAATTCCTGAAAGTTTAGTCGTTGATCTAGCAGGTTTGGATATTGGATCTAGTATTAAAATATCTTCAGTAAACTTACCTCAAGAAGTTAAGCCTACAATAGCAGATAGAGATTTTGTAATAGCCACTGTTGCAGCACCAACAATTGTTAAAGAACCAGAAAAACCTGCTGAAGAAACGCCAGCTGAAGGAGCGGAAGGAGAAGCTGCACCAGGAACCGAAGCTACTGAGGCTTCTGCTGGTAGCCCGCCTAAAGATGGCGAAGCTCCAAAAAAAGATGATAAAGGAAAAGAACAAGCTGCTGCCAGTAAAAAACCGGCTACAGAAAAAAAACAACCTGAAAAAAAATAATTTATTATGCTATTACTAGTTGGATTAGGCAATCCAGGACCTAATAACGCAAACAATCGTCATAACATAGGATGGAAGATCATTGATGCTATAAATCTTCACTACAAACTTTCAAAACAGAAACCAAAATTTAAAGGTCTTTTAACAACAGGAAATATTGAAACAAAAAAGGTTTACGCCATTAAGCCCCTGACATTTATGAATAATTCTGGAACAGCAATTAAAGAACTAATTGACTATTTTAAAATTGATGCAAAAGACGTAATTGTTTTTCATGATGATATGGATATAGATTTTGGTAAGGTAAAAGCAAAGTTTGGTGGAGGAAGTGCGGGCCATAATGGTATTGAGTCCATAGATAAATTTATAGGAAAAGACTACTCTAGAGTTAGAATAGGTATTGGGCATCCTAAAGAGAAAAAAAAAGTAAATAGTCATGTGCTTGAAGATTTTAAAGAAGATGAAGAAACTAAAATTCAGGAAATTACAGAAAATATAGTTAAGCTTGTCCCAACATTGATTGAAAAAAAAATTGATTTATTTTCAAGCAAAGTTAATAAAAATCTAAATGGGATTTAAATGTGGGATCGTAGGTTTACCAAATGTGGGTAAGTCTACTCTTTTTAATGCTCTAACCGCATCAAAAAATGCTGAAGCAGCGAATTTTCCATTCTGTACTATTGACCCCAATATAGGAGTTGTTGATGTTCCTGATGTTAGATTGGATAAACTTTCACAATTATCTAATTCAAAAAAAAAAATATACACCAATATTACTTTTGTCGATATTGCTGGATTAGTCAAAGGAGCCTCAAAAGGCGAAGGTCTTGGTAATAAATTTTTATCGCATATAAAAGAAGTGGATGCAATAATTCATTTAGTAAGATGTTTTGATTCTGAAAAAATACAGCATGTAAATTCAACCATAGACCCAATAAAAGATTTAGAAACAATTCAAACTGAAATTTTATTGTCAGACATTGATATGCTCGAAAAAAAACTTTCAAAAGGAAAGAGAAAAATTTTAAGTGATAAAGAGATAAATATTCTAGAAAAGTATTTAAAATTTTTAAATTTAGAGAAGAAAGGATTGGAGAATCTAGATCTCTCTGAAAAGGTTTATTTAAATAAGTTAGGATTATTGAGTTTAAAACCGAAAATTATCGTCTGTAATGTTGATGAAAAAAGTGTTTCTGAAGGTAATAATTATACTAAAATTTGTAGACAAAAAAATTTAAATGAAAAAGTTATAATTATTTGTGCAGATATAGAAGATCAACTAATGGGTTTAGATAAAAATGAGAGAGAAAATTTTATGAAAGAAATTGGGTTGGACAAAACTGGCTTAAATAAACTCATAAGAGAGGGTTATGATCTTTTAAATTTAAATACTTTTTTTACTTCAGGCCCAAAGGAAAGCAGAGCTTGGACCGTTAAAAAAGAAACATCTGCCCCTAAGGCTGCTAGTGTCATTCACACAGACTTTGAGAAAAATTTTATTAGAGCAGAGGTAGTAACAAGTAACGATTTTATTAAATATGGAAGTCTAGAAAAATGTAAAGAGAATGGAAAACTTAGAATTGAGGGCAAAGATTATATTGTTAAAGATGGCGATGTATTACACTTCCGTGTCAATCCTTGACCAAAGTCTTCTCATACTGAAGTAAACTAACGTTGTTAAAATAATTAAAAATATTAAAACTTTAACTCCCATTTTATGTCTTTGTTCTAAGTGAGGTTCTGCAGCCCAAGTTAAAAAAGTGGTCACATCTTTTGCCATTTGTTCCTCAGAAGCGTTTGTTCCATCTGCATAATCAACTATTCCTTCGGATAAAGGGTTGGACATTTTAATTTTATTTCCGTGCATGTACTTATTGTAATAAACACCATCATCTAATTGAAAGCCTACTGGAGGATCCTCATAACCCATAAGAACAGAGTAAATATAATTCGAACCACCTTTTCTTGCCTTAACTAGGACTGACATATCTGGAGGGTAAGCTCCACCATTTGCAGCAGTTGCAGCTTCTACATTTGGATACGGGGACACAAATTTATCAGATGGTCTTCCAGGTCTAGTAAACATTTCACCTTGGCTATCTGGACCGTCCATAACCTCAGCTGCAGAAGCTATTGCTTTTACTTGATCAATTGAAAATTCTGGCCCCCCATTTTCACCTAAATTTCTATAACTAAGTAAATTCATTGAATGGCAAGATGCACAAACTTCTGTATAGACTTGGTAACCTCTTTGCAAAGAAGATCGGTCAAATTTACCTGCAACCCCTTTGAAACTCCAATCCACCTCTATTAATTTTTTTTCTTCAGCTGATAAACTTGACATTAAAATTAAAGAAGTGACGAGAATATAAAAAATATTTTTCTTCAGTAACATATAATTAGGTTTTTAAAACGGGATCGGATATTCCAAGTGGAATTGGTTCTGTTTTTTCAACTGAGCTTAATATTGGTAAAACAACCAAAAAATGGACGAAATAGTAAGCAGTAGCAATTCTAGCAATCAATAGGTAAGTTCCTTCTGCCGGCATTGCTCCCATGTATCCAAGAACAAAAACATCAATCATTAAAATCCAAAAAAATTGTCTATATAAAGGTCTAAAAATTGCAGATCTTACCTTGCTTCTGTCGAGCCATGGTAATGCAAATAAAATGAAGATTGATGCAAAAAGAAGTATTACTCCGCCAAGTTTATCTGGAACAGATCTCAAAATAGCATAAAAAGGTAAAAGATACCATTCTGGAACTATATGAGTTGGAGTTATGAGTGGATTAGCAGGAATATAATTGTCTGGATGTCCTAAAATGTTAGGAGAAAAAAATACAAAACCAGCAAATATAATTACAAAAATTAATAGAGCAAAAAGATCTTTAATTGTTATATACGGATGAAACGGAACGGTGTCCTTAGATGGTTTCTTAATATCTATACCAATAGGATTGTTATTACCAGGAACGTGAAGCGCCCAAATATGTAAGACTACCAAACCAAGTATCATAAATGGTAGAAGATAATGTAAACTAAAAAATCTTGTTAAAGTTGGATTGTCGACAGAATATCCTCCCCACAACCAAGTTGTAATACTATCACCAATTAATGGGATCGCACTAAATAAGTTAGTTATTACAGTTGCTCCCCAAAAACTCATTTGTCCCCAAGGTAATACATATCCCATAAATGCTGTAGCCATCATTAATAAATAAATCATCATTCCAAGTATCCAAATTATCTCTCTTGGTGATTTATAAGAGCCGTAGAATAAAGATCTAAAAATGTGAATATAAACTGCCAAGAAAAACATTGATGCACCATTGCTATGAATGTATCTTAAAAGCCAGCCATAATTTACATCTCTCATAATGTGTTCAATGCTATTAAAAGCCATATCGGTGTGAGCAATATAATGCATACCTAAAACTATCCCAGTTACTATCTGTGAAGCTAAACAAAAAGTTAGAATTCCACCAAAAGTCCACCAGTAATTTAAATTTTTTGGAGTTGGATATTCCATTAGATGTGCACTCAAACTTAATAATGGCAATCTATCGTTAAACCACTTTCCAAATTTAGTTGATGGTACGTATGTTTTTTCACTCATTATTTTTATCCAATTTTTATTGTATTGTTATTTACAAATTCGTACTTTGGTATTTCCATGTTAGTTGGGGCTGGACCCTTTCTTATTCTCCCAGAAGTATCGTAGTGAGATCCGTGGCAAGGGCAAAACCAACCGTTATATTCTCCCTTATCTGAAAGAGGCACGCAACCAAGATGGGTACATACACCTAACATTACTAACCACTCCTTTTTTTTTACGCGATCCTGATCCTTTTCAGGATGAGGTAGTTCAGTTAAATTAACGGACTCAGCCTCTTCTATTTCGGATTGAGTTCTTCTTTTTATGAATACCGGTTTGCCTCTCCATAAAACAGTTATAGAATTTCCAGGCTCAATCTGGGTTAAGTCAACTTCAGTAGTTGCTAGAGCTTTAACGGAAGTGTCAGGATTCATCTGATCAATTAATGGCCAGATCGTTGCACCAATTCCGACTGCACCCAAAGTGTAGCTAGCTGTGAATAAAAAATCTCTTTTACTTTTTTTTGGCTTTTCGTCCATAGTTTTAATATATGCTTTTTAATTTAAATTTGTATAAACTTTTTGGGTCAGAATGACACATAAAAATTTTGGAGTTATAAACAATTTTGCTCAATTCTCAAAACTTAAGAATTTATAAGGTTTTTTGTTATAATATTCAGGCTCATTTCTAAATTTTATTTTGATATGATCTGTTTCTTCTCTTACAACATAATCAATGCTTGGAATAATCTTTATATTCTTTTCATTATTGACTGTTAAAAGTGGTTGTATTTTTCTTCCGTGCCAAGGGCATTTTAATATATTTTTTTTTAAACATTGTTTGCTTAAAAAAGCACCTTCGTGAGAACACGTTGAAGTCCAAAGGCTGATTTGTCCATCTTTATTTGTTGTAAAAAAAGAATAGATACCAATTTCTTCACCTATGCTTTCTTCTTTTTCACCTTTTTTATAAAGATCTTTTTTAGAAATTGAAATTCCATTATCGATTTTTTTTTAAAAAAATGTTTGATCTACTTATTTCCTCTGAAAAATAAAATGGATATGTTTCTTTTGGAATATAAAAAGAGTGCCCATTTTTTCTAAGCAAACCTCTACGAACTCGCATAGGTGTGTCTTCTTCCATCAATTTCTTATGATTTTTTGATAAAACAAATTTAATTAATGGATGAAAAATTGAGACAAATCCTTTGGAACCAATAGCAAATTTAGTAATTACTTTAGTTTGGTCTTTACCATGTAATTCGCTTAATGTGTTACCGATAATTACAAATGGTCCTGAGGAAGTAAAGTATATTTGATTAAACTTATCAAACTCATAATTAACCATAGATAAAGGTATTTTGACTCCTAAAAGAGATATGTTCTGAAGATTTATACAAGTTGTCATGTCATCTAAAGCAGTTGCCAAGACACTGTGAACTTTTGTGTGAACATGATTAAGATGCGTAACATCTTTGTAATTCCAATCTGAGTCTTCAGGTAAATAATTGCCGATTTCATCAAATTCTGCAAAAGTAAACTTAAAACCTTGTGCTTTCAGAGACTCGATTAATTGTTCATATGATTTTTTCATTCAAATGATTTCCAATAGTGTAATAAATTGACTGCATTAAATTAAAGTTAATTCTTAAATTTAAATTCTTTTTTGCCTTACCTATATTAGGGATATATTTATCTACTTTTTTATTTTTTCTTTTAATTAATACTGGTTTATCAAATATTTTTCCAATAATTTTTGCTAATTCACCCAATTCTACTGGTTGATCCGACCCAACATTATAAACAGGACAATTAACATTAGATTTGTCAGCTATCTTAATTAACCAATAAGCTAAATCGTCAGAGTACATGTAGCTTCTTACAACATATTGTTTTGCTTTAACTTTAATAAATTTTTTATTCAAGCCATCATTTATAAAACTTCCAATAGCGTAGTGGTCGTAGTCTAGTAGGCGTGGTCCAACAAATGAAAAGCATCTTGCTATGGAAGTTTTAATTTTAAAGTTAACTAACTTTCTAATTTGATTTTCGGTATAAATCTTGAGATCCGAGTAGGTATGCTTAAATTTTTTAAGGTCGGAATTAGAAATTTTATTTCTATAAACTGCACCACTACTAACATATAAAACTTTTATTTTTTTCATTTTCTTTACTATCTTACAAAAATTTTTCACAGCTTTTTTATGGTTATCAATAAAATTTTTATTATTTTTGTAATTTTGTGTATTACTTGACTCAGCAGCGTAAATTATTATGTCACTTTTGGGTAGTTGCCTGATAGTGCTAATGTCTCCTTTTATTAATTTAATTTTGTTTAAATCTAAACTTTTTATTTTTTTTATTTTGGATGGTTTTCTGCAAATAATACTAATTTTTTTAATCTTAAATTTTTTTATTGTCCCATTTTTGTACGAATCTATAATTGATTTACCAACAAATCCACTTCCTCCAATTATAGTTAAATTTTTCAAAGTTATTTTCCGAAATTTTTAAAAAAAAATTTATTTAATAAATATTCCTCTGAGCCAACTTTTCCAACTACATTTCTATTAATAGAGCTTGATGAAATATTACTCAAAGTACTTATTTTGTTATTAGACTCCTTTATCCAAGATGCCAATCCTCCATCCTCCAAATGATCTTCTAATACAATTACTTTATCCCAATTTTTAACAAGTTTTATTTGAAGCTTCTTATATTTCATTCCCCAAAGAGGTATTGAGTAAATGGAATAGTCCTTAAATTTTTTATCTAAAATTATTTTTTTCGCTAAATGTAAGGTGTTACCAGTTGTTAAAAAAGTTTTTTTCAATGAAGTTTTTTTGTTTTTAACAACTTGAGTCCAAGAACCTGGTCTAACAGTTGGAATTGTTTTGTGCAAATTTAAGCCTTTTGTTTTCGATAGTCTGAGATAAGATGGCTGAGGGTTTTTCAACAAATATTTAATACAAGCCTTAATTTCTAAATTATCTCCTGGAGATGAAATCAAAATATTAGGGAATAATCTCATTAGTCCATAATCTTGTATTGAGTGATGCGAATATCCTAGATTACCATATCCTACTCCTCCTCCAACATTAACTATCGTAACAGGTAGGTTGTGATAATCGATGTCGTTTCTTATCTGTTCAGCACATCTAAAAGTTGGAAAATTTCCGATAGAATATACAAATACATGATGACCTTCAATTGCCAAACCTGCGGCTATGCCCATCATATTTTGTTCCGCTACACCAACATTATAAAATTGTTTTGGAAATTTTTTTGCGAAAGGCTCAACTACATTATAACCCAAGTCATTTACAACTAAAATAATGTTTTTATTTTTTTTTGCTGCCAAAATTAGCTCATCGATAAAAATCTTACGCATTGTCAATCTCCCTTAATGCTAAATCAAGTTCCCGTTTATTTGGAGATTTATAATGCCAGGAAATTTTGTTCTCCATAAAACTAACTCCTTTTCCTTTAACAGTATTAGCAATAATAACTTTGGGTTTTCTAATAGCAGAACTCTTAAAGGCTCTTTTAAAATGAGAAAAATTATGCCCATTAATATTTACTACTTGGCAACCAAAAGATTTAAATTTATCTCTCAGCGGCTCAATCTTTATAGTATTTTTGACCGACGTTAGGCTTTGTATTTTGTTATAATCAACTATAACACATAAATTATCTAAATTATGATGGGAGGCAAACATTAAAGCTTCCCAAACAGAACCTTCATTTAACTCTCCATCACTAAGTAAAACATATACTTTTTTAGGTTTTTTTTTTATTTTCGAAGAAAGAGCCAAACCTACTGCAACTGGTAAACCGTGGCCTAAAGATCCAGTTGAAAAAATAATTCCAGGCACATGATGACTGGCATGACCCATGAGCAAACTATTATTTTTTCCATAAGAAAAAAGGATTTTTTTGTTTAAAATTTTTTTTTCATGAAGTACGCAGTAAAGTGCCAAAGTGCCATGTCCTTTACTTAGAATAAATCTATCTTGTCTATTTTTTTTAATAACACGGAAATACAAATAAGTAAGTATCTCAACGATAGATAGACAGCTCCCTATATGTGATGACTTTGCTTGGTGAGTTAAAACAATTATGTTTTTTCTTATATTTTGAACAACTTTTTTTAAAAATTTCATATTTTTTTTGAAATTAAAAATTTTAATACATAATCTAATAAGTTCATTATTTAATTTTTTTAAATTTTTTTACAATTGAGTGTATATAGGAAATATCTTTAGTTGATAAACCTTGGTGGCATCCAATTAATAAACCATACCTCATTATATAATCAGAATTTTCAAATGCATTTAATTTATTTTTACTATTTATAATTTTACTAAATGCTGGATGGCGTAAGATATTACCACTAAAAATAGGTCTAGTTTGTATTTTATTCTTTTCTAAAAATATTTGAAATTCTTTTCTAGTAAATTTTACATCACTTCTTAAAATAATAGGATATGCTAAAAAATTAGTTTTTACGTTTTTTTCAATTTTTGGAACTATAAAATTATCATTTAGACTATTAAAAAAATTCCAATGTAAATTGAAATTTCTATTTCTCAATCTATTAAAATTATTAAATTTTTTTAATTGAACTAAACCAAAAGATGCTCCTACCTCTGAAGGCTCAAAGTTATAACCTGCCTCTGAGAATACAAACTTTCTGTCGTAATCAAAACCTTTTAACTTAATTCCAAGTCTTTTATTTATATTTTCTGAGTCTTTTATTAATGTCGACATACGACCCCAGCTTCTTAAAACTTTTGCCCTAGTAAAAAAATTTTTGTTATTTGTAAGAAACATTCCGCCGTTACCAGCGCAACTAATAGTATGTGAACCATAAAAACTTGTTATAGATATATCGCTATATATTCCTGTGGGTTTATTGTTAATGGTTGCTCCGAGAGTATCAGCAGAGTCTTCTATTATCATTAAATTATGTTTTTTGGCAATTTTTCTTAATTTGCTCCAGTCTGGAACATTTCCAATTAAATTAGGTACCAAAATAGCTTTTGTTTTTCTTGAAATTTTTTCTTCGATTTTATCAGGATCTATTTGCAAAGTATTAATTTTACAATCTACCAAAACTGGATTTAAATTGTTTAGAATTATAGAGGAAACCGCTGTACCAAAATTCAAACAAGGAGTTATTATTTCACTTCCTTTTTTTAAATTCATTACTTGAATTGCTAAAATTAAAGCTGATGATCCTGAGTTAACCATCAAACCATATTTTTTTGAAAACGTTTTGGCAACTTTATTCTCGAAAGAATTTACTGCCTTACCCATTTGCGTTGAGTTTTTTAGTGTTTGTACAACAGCTTTTACTTCCCTCTTGTCGTAAACATTTTTGCCATATGGTATTTTAGAAAAATTTTTTTTCATTGTTATTATTTAAAGCTTATTTTGTTTATATACATGATGAATTAAAGTAATTGAAGCAAATTTTTAAATTATAGTTTATAAATTAATTAAATAACTCAAAAATGATAAATATTGCTTTATATAAGAATGATAAATAACAGCGAAACAAAAAAAAAATTTGTAAGTAATTGGTTTGTTTTTTTACAGTCACAGATCTTAAAACAGTTTCAGGATTTTGAGAAAGAATTTTCTAAATCTAAAAAGGGTAAGGTGCGAAGATTTATTAAAAAAAAGTGGAATAAAAATAATATTAGTGAGGGTGGAGGAACTTATTTTATTTTAAAAAATGGAAAGGTTTTCGATAAAGTTGGTATTAATCAATCAACAGTCTCGGGGACTTTTAAAAAGGAATTTAGATCAAAAATTCTAGGAGCTGCAAAAAATGGGAGGTATTGGGCCTCAGGAATTTCAGTTGTTGCTCATATGAAAAATCCCAAAATACCTGCTTTACATTTTAACACGAGATTCATAGTCACTGAAAAAGAGTGGTTTGGTGGAGGTATGGATGCAACTCCTTGCATTTCAAACAAAAAAGAGAGTTTAAAAATTCATCGAAAATTAAAAAAAATCTGTGAATCTAACAAAAAAAATTATAAGTTTTATAAAAACTGGTGTGATAAGTACTTTTATTTAGCTCACCACCAGGAGACAAGAGGCATTGGTGGAATTTTTTTTGATTACGAAAATAAAAATTGGTTTGAAAATTTTAAGTTTGTAAGAGATTTAGGAATTGGTTTTTTGGATATTACCAATGTTCTTATTAAAACAAAACAAAATCTTAGTTGGAAAGCTTTGGAGAAAAATAAACAACTTTTGAAAAGAGCAAAATATATACAATTTAATATTCTTTACGATAGAGGAACAAAATTTGGATTAAATTCTGGAGGAGACTTAGAAGCAATACTAATGTCATTACCCCCAAACGCAAAATGGAAATAAATGGATAAAGAACCTATAACACTGACTGGGTTAAGCAAGCTTAAAGAAGAGCTTGAGGAACTTAAAAATATTAAAAGACCAAAAATTGTATCCGCAATAGCAGAGGCAAGATCTCATGGTGATTTAAAAGAAAATGCAGAGTATCATGCTGCAAAAGAGCAGCAGGCTCAATTAGAAAGTCGAGTAATATCTATTAATGATATTATTGCTAGAGCTAATGTCATTGACGTAACAAAGATCGAAAACAATGGAAATGTTATATTTGGTTCAACAGTAACTGTGAATGATCTAGAAAATAAAAAAAAAGTTAAATATAGAATTGTTGGTAAAGATGAAGCTGATGTGGCTAAAAATCTTATATATTTTAAATCTCCAATTGGAAAAGCTTTGATAGGAAAAAAAATAAATGACTTATTAACAGTAAAAACACCCTCTGGAGAAAGAAATTTTGAAATCTTAGATGTTCAGTACGTTTAATTTATTTGCCTTTTTAATAATTTCATTTGCTCGTTGATCTGATAGTGAAAAATCATTTTCAATCCAAGCGCTTTCTAACTGTTTCAAAGTTTTACCCATAATCTTTCCTTGTTTAATACCTTTTTTTTGAAGATACTTTCCATTGAACGGAAAGTTCGGGGTAGTAAACTTCTCAATTTTTTTTGTTAATTCAAGCAAATCCAATTGCTTAAAATTTTTATTTTTTAAGTATAGAAATATTACAAACTCTTTTAAATTTTCTTTTCCATAAAAATATATTTTTTTATTTAAATATTTTGTAAAAAAAAGTTTCTCAGATTTATATTTTTCAAAAATATTTGCTAAAAATATCATTTTGTCTTTTGTTGAATTGGAAACTTTATATTTATGGCAAAAATACTCATAATCTTTTGTGTCAGTGACAAGTATTGATGATAGTATTAAGTCAGTATCTATTTTAAGAGACTGATTTTCTCTTATTGAGCTTAATTTAGAAATATGATTCATTTCTTTTAATTCTGGAAAAATTAAATTAAAAATTTCAAGTAATTCTTTACTTTCTAAGATTTCATATAAATTTTTTAATTTAAAAATCTTTGTAAGCTCATTAAAAATTCTTTCTTTAGAAAGATTTTTAATGCCATTTAAATTAAGTTTGATTGCCTCAATAGTAGAAGATTCAAAAGTTTTATGTTTGTATTCTATTGCAAATCTAATAAATCTAATGATTCTTAAAAAATCTTCCTCTATTCTTTTACCTGGGTCTCCAATAAATTTAATTACTCCATTTTGAAGATCTTTTAAGCCCAACTGAGGATCAAATATTTTTCCTTTTCTATCTAAGTAAATTGCATTAATTGTAAAATCTCTGCGTTCTGAATCTAATTGCCAATCATCGGTAAAAGAAATTTGAGCGTGTCTTCCGTCAGTCTTTATGTCTTTTCTTAAAGTTGTAATTTCAAATTTATTATCTTTATATGCTAAAGTTACTGATCCATGTTCTATTCCTGTGTCAAGAACCTTAATTCCTGTACCTTCAAATTTTTTTTTAACCTCTTCAGGAGTTAAAATTGTTGCAATATCAATATCATCTATTTCTTCATTACAAATATATTTTCTAACGCATCCACCAACAAACATCGCAACTTTTTTGTCTTTAGGAAAATCTTTTTCTAAAATACTAAAAATTTTTGAAATAATTTTCTGCTTGTAAAATGGTGAAAATATTTTTTTTACTCTTTGATATATTTTAGTTTTTGTTATCAATTGTTTCATTCATTTGGCTGGGGCACTAGGATTCGAACCTAGGATGGTGGTACCAAAAACCACTGCCTTACCGCTTGGCTATGCCCCAATGTATGATTTTGATATATCATAAAAATTGATAATTAAATAGATTTTGCTGTTACGCACCAGTATCCAGGAAATTTATTTTTAATTTTTCTCAATGCCAATAATGCTGATTTTTTTGTGGAAAACATTCCAAAACATGCAGAACCTGATCCGGTCATTCTTGATAATATACATTTATTTTGCATAGAAAGGCTGCTTAAAACTTTTCTTATTTTTGGATACTTTAAAATTGATATTTTTTCGAGGTCGTTTTTATCTTCTTTAATTATATCAATAAAATTGTTTTTTGATTTAACATTAGAAGTTACATCTTTTTGAAATTTACTTAAATTTTTTACTCTTGCATAAATCATCTTTGTAGAACATCTTAAGTTTGGATAAACAAGCACAAAATAAAAATTTAATTTTTTTTTAAATTTATTGAATTGTCTTAAACTTATTTGGTACATCTGTTGATGTTTAAAAACCCTTAAATCAGAGCCGATCTTTTTCTCGAGTTCTTTGATAATTTTTTTATTATTAATTTTATTTTTTAAAAAGTATTTAGTTACAAAATAAGAGTTGCTTGTACCACCGCCAAAGCCAGCGAAAACTGGAATTTTTTTAAGAACGGTGACTTTATAAAATTGATTAACCTTTATTAATTTTTTTTGTCGCAACAATCTTAATGTTTCAGTAATTGAATTTTTTTTTGGATTGATATGTTTCTTAAATTGACCTTTAAAAATTACTAGATCACTTTTTTTTTTTAATTTGCTGATCTCTATTTCATCAAATAAATTTAAAATAAATATATTTGATTGAATATTGTGCAGCCCTGATTTAAGTTTTTTTATTACACGTAAAGAAAGGTTAATTTTACAATATGATCTAATCATTAATAATTATTCAAGTTGTAAACCAAAGATAAGTTTTTTCTTAATAGTATTTTTCAACTTTTCTTCAGCATCTTCTAAATTTAAAACATAATTCCAATAATATCTTGCTTGAAGATTTTTTTTGTTCATCCAAAGCGAATCTCCATAATGATCATTTACTATCGGATCTGATGGCATTATTTGCACTGCAAGTCTAAGAAACTTTTCAGATTCATCATATTTTTTAAGCTTATATAAAGCCCATCCTAATGAATCTATTATATACCCATCATTACTTTTCAATTCATTTGCCTTTTCTAACATCGCTAAGGACCTTTCTATATGAATACCTTTTTCTATCCAGGAATATGCTAAGTAATTTATTACATACGCTTGGTCAGGTTGAACGCTTAATGAATTAAGAAAATCTTTTTCTGCGTTCTTCCAGTTGTTGGTTCTCTCATAACAAATGCCTCTTCCGTCAGTTACTTTTGGGTAGAGAGAATTTTTTTTATCAATTAATTTTAAAATTTTAGAATAATTTTTTATACAACTATCAAATTTTTCATTTCTTCTTAAAAAGCTAGCATAATCGTAAATTTCATAAACAGAGGGATTCTTCATATTGTCAAAAGTTTTTTTCATTAAATTTATTGCTTTATCTTTTTCCTTTTTTAATAAGAAAATTTTTGAAATTTGTTTAGAGGCGTACCATTTATAAGTACTGCTCTTTCTTGAAATATTTTCATAAATTTTTTTTGACTCATCTAAATTATTTTCATAATAAAAATTTTCCGCGTATAAAATTTGATAAGAAGAAAAATCAGGATTTAAATATTTAGCAATACTTAGATAAAAGTTTGACAACTTATAGATTGATTGGGATGATAAAGAATTAGCAAATACGTAAAAAATTTCTGCAATTACATTTGATATATTTTTGCAATCGAATTTATCTACAAATTTTTTATTATTATTTATCTTAATATCTTTTTTTAGTTGATTTAAAATTAAATTTCTTGGATTATTTTTTAAGGACTCTTCGAGCAAAGCCTCCCCTTTTTTACCCTCTCCTAGGCTATGCAAATAATTTGCGTGAAAAAAACTATATCTAGAAAAATTTACCTCTTCGCTCTCATGAAGTTTATAAAAAATTTGATCTGTTTGGTTTGAACTATAATAACAATGAGTAAATGCGTTTTGAATTTTTTTTACATTTTCAAAATTTTTGGGAATATTATTATTAAGACTTAACGCATCGGTTAAGTTGAGATTAGTAAAACTAGTCCAGTTTATTAAAGAAACAGATATCAGCGTTTTTAATGGATCCTTTCCAGATTTATCTTTTATCTTTTTAAAATACTTTTGAGCTTTTTTTGAATTTTTATTTTTTAAATAATAAACACCAATAATTAAATTACTTTCAAATGTATCTAGATTCTTTCCTTCTAATTTTTTTGAAAAAAAATATGCCTCTCTAAATTTTCCTAAGTTTATTAAAGTCTGTTGATAATTGTTATGAAAATTTCCATGATTTAATTTTATATTTTCAATTTGTTTAAGATTTTTATAAGAATTCGCGTAATCGTTGTCATAAATTGAAACTGCTGCTGAAAAGTATCGGGAAATGTTTTCTGCCTTATAAGCTTTATGATAGTTACTGCTGTAGAGTAAATTTGATATGTTTAAAAATAAAAATAAGTATAATAAAAAATAAATATGTGTTTTAAATTTCATAATATAATATGACAAAAAAAATTAATAATAAATTTGCAAAACTTGTAAAATATTACAATTTGATAAATTATAACCTAGTTTATAATAATCAATCAATAAATAGGTATAACAAAAAACCTTTTGCTACAAACAAGAAAAAATTAGAAAAACTTGAAAAACTTATTATAACAATTAGCTCAATAAAAAACTGTGAATTAAAAAAAAATGCAAATAATCTAGTCTTTGCAGATGGAAATCCTGACGCATCAGTAATGATTATCGGAGAAGGCCCTGGGGCCAATGAAGATAAGGAAGGTTTGCCCTTTGTAGGAAGAGCGGGTCAACTTTTAGATAAAATGTTGAATTCAATTAATTTAAATAGACAGAATGTATATATTTCCAATGTTGTTAATTATAGACCTCCGATGAATAGAAAGCCTTCTGAAGAAGAAATAAAAAGATATCTACCTTTTTTGACTAAGCATATTGAAATAATAAACCCAAAAATTTTAGTTCTTCTCGGAAGTACAGCTCTAAACGCTATAATTGGAAATCAAGAGGTTATTTCTAAGGCCAGAGGTAAATGGACTCAAAAACAAATTGGTTTATGTAAAACCGAAGTAATAGCATCTTTCCATCCTGCCTTTTTAATGAGACAGCCTGATCAAAAGAAACTTGCATGGATTGATCTTAAAATGATAAGAAAAAAATTATTTGATCTCAAAACTAAAATTGAAACATAAAAAAATTATAGCTGGAGTTGATGAAGTAGGAAGAGGATGTTTAGCTGGTCCTGTGGTTTCAGCAGCTGTAATTTTAAATGAAAATATTGATTTAAAACTGTTAAGAGACTCAAAAAAAATTAACTTTAAAAATCGTGTAAAAATAGCAGAACATATAAAATTATGCTCTCATTATTCAATAGGTATAGCTTCGGTTAAAGAAATTTTAACTTTTAATATTCTGCAAGCTTCCTTGCTTTCAATGAAAAGAGCAATTGATAAACTGCCAATCAATCCTGAATTAATTTTAATTGATGGAAATTTTTCTCCTAAAGGAATAAAAAATTATAAAACAATTATTAATGGAGATGAAAAAATAAAATCTATTAGTGCTGCCTCGATTATAGCTAAAGTTTATCGAGACTTATTAATGATTAAATTGTCTAAAAAATATAAAAATTATGCTTGGGAAAGAAATTTTGGATATGGAACAAAAGCACATATGGAGGGTTTAAGGAAATTTGGCATCACCTCCCATCATAGAAAATCCTTTAAACCGATACACAAGATATTGTCAAAATAAAATTTTAAAACACAAGAGGACTCTTTTTTTCTTAAAAATAATTTGACCGTCGATTCAATTTAAGGTTGAATCTTAAAATGTCAAAAGTTTTTAATAATATTATAAACGGAAATTGTTTAGAAGAATTAAAAAAAATTCCAGACAAAACTTTCGAACTTGTTTTTGCTGACCCTCCATACAACATGCAGATTGGTGAAACTTTAACTAGACCTGATGCTAGTAAAGTAAAAGGTGTTAATGACAAGTGGGATCGGTTCAAAAATTTCAAACACTATGATGATTTTTGCAAATCATGGTTAATAGAATGTAAAAGAATTCTAAAAGACAATGGAAGTATTTGGGTTATAGGAACTTACCATAACATTTTTCGTCTTGGTTATCATTTGCAAAATTTAAATTTCTGGTTATTAAACGACGTGATTTGGAGAAAAAATAATCCAATGCCTAACTTTAGGGGCACAAGATTTACTAACGCTCATGAAACATTAATTTGGGCATCAAAGAGCAAAAAATCAAAATACACTTTTAATTATCAATCATTGAAATGTTTAAATGATGATTTACAAATGAGGTCGGACTGGATGCTTCCAATTTGTAATGGAAAAGAAAGATTAAAAAAAGATGGTAAAAAAATTCACTCAACACAAAAACCCGAAGCTCTTCTTCATAGAATTATACTAGCTACCACAAACAAAGGTGATACTATATTTGATCCTTTTATAGGTACTGGCACTACTGCTGTTGTGGCAAAGAAATTGGGTAGAAATTATTTTGGTATAGAAAAAGATAAAAAATATTTTAAAGCAGCTCAGGATAGAATTAACAAAACTAAGAAAATTGAAGACAATTATCTAGACATAATTGAAAACAATAAGTCTAAACCAAGAGTCCCTTTTGGTTCTTTGGTTGAACTAGGAATTTTAAAACCAGGTACTACACTATTTGATACTGAAAAGAAAATTAATGCTAAAATTATGGTTGATGGAAGTATAAAATATAAGGAGTCCGAAGGATCTATACATAAAGTAGCTGCTAAGATTATGGGCACTGAAAGTTATAATGGATGGACCTACTGGTATTGCAATATAAATGGATCTACTGTGCTAATTGATAGTTTAAGACAGAAATTTATATCTACAAAACAGACCTAATTTTTATAAATCGTTCCAAGATAACTATTTATAAAACCTTTTCTCTTAATCAGGAACCTTAAAAAATAATTTCTTATTTTTTGCATAATAGAAGTTGAAAAATGAAATGCAAAAAAATTAAAGTTTGATCTTCTGCCTATAGTTTTTACTCTTGCTAATCTTGTTTTAAAATAAAGATTTGAAGCATTTAAATTATCATCTTTGATTAAGTTAAATAATTCAAAAGCACTCTCAATTGATTGTCCTGCACCTTGAGCTAAAGTGGGTAAAAAGCCATTAAATGCATCTCCAATATAAAAAACTTTCCTATTAGTTGAAGGGATTATTTTAGATGTTGAATACAAAGGCCACGATTTAAAATTGCTTTTAAACAAGTCTTTTAAGTTATGATTTTGGCTTAAAACCTCTCGTTCTATCAAAGTTAAAATATTAGAAGGGTTATAACTTTTGGTTCTTATAACACAGACTAAATTTAATTCTTTTTTTTTATTTATTGGATAAACTACTAAATGCATATTTGAACCCATAAATATACTTATATTTTTTTCATCAATTTCTAAATTTTTTTTTGATTGAAGCAATAATCTGATGGCTATCGCATTTTTGAACTTGGGTTTATTTTTATTAGTCTCAAAAAAAGATTTAGTGTTTGAAAAAATACCGTCAGCGCCTATTAAGAAATCTACAAGATCATTTGTGTTGTCATCAAACTTTATTAAAATTTTTCCTTTTAATTCTCTTACTTCTTTAATTTGTTTTCCAAATCTTAAATTTTGAGAGTAAATCTCATCTTTTAAAAACTCTATTAAGGTTGATCTTTTTAAAGTTGTATATTTATGGTTTTCTGAATTAAATTGGCTCAGATCTAAATCACAAACTTTCTTATTTTTAATTGTGTAAAAGTCTAAATTTTTCGGATGAAAAATATTTTCTGAATTTATTTTATTAAAACCTATTTGATTTAAAATTGAAATACTGTTGGTAGCTAATTGTATTCCAAAACCTTCTTCGAGCGGTAAACTTTTTTCTTTTTCGTAAAGCATAAATTCAAATTTAGAATTTTTTTTTAAGAAATTTGCTAAAGTAAGTCCTGCGATACCAGCGCCAATTATTGCAACTTTCTTTTTCATTAAAATAAAATTGATACCTGATTAAAAATTTTTTTTGTGAACGATGGTATAAATTCTTTATTTTTTTCAATTGAGTGCCAAGTAAATGATTTGGGTTTTGTATTTGAAAATTTATAATACAAGTTTATACTTAATTTTTTATTCGAAATAGAGTTATTATATTTTTTTAAAAATTTCCAGTCTTTAGTAATGAGGATATTTTTTCCATCTTTAATTTCAGGTAAGTTAAATTCATTAAGAAATCCAAGATTATTTTTTTTTGTTAATGCAATTTGTTTTTTTTTATTTATATAACAAAAAATATTATAATATCTATTTTTTATAATCTTATTCTTATTTTTTTTAAATTTTCTTGAAGAGTTAAAATATTTACAAGATTTATTCAAACTACAAATTTTACATTCTGGATCTTTAGGCTTGCAAATCAATGCCCCAAATTCCATTAAAGCTTCAACAAAGTCAGAATTTCTTTTTTCATTAAATAATTTAGATTTATTTAAATCAAAAAATTTTTCAAAATTTATTTTATTTTCGTCTTTATTAATAATTCTAGAAAAAACCCTTTTAACATTTCCATCTAGTGCAATAACTGGTTGATTATAAACTAAGCCTAAAAGTGCATTTGCAGTGTAATTTCCAATACCTGGTAATTCTTTAACTTTGTCTATCGTTTTAGGTAATTTTGAATTATATCTTTTTACTAAAATCTTTGAAGTTGATAAGAGATTTTTTGCTCTTCTATAATATCCAAGGCCTTCCCATAGTTTTAAAATTTTTTTTTCACTACACATTGAAAGAGAATTTAAAGTTTTAATTTTTTTTGTGAATTTTTGAAAATGGGGAATAACTGTTTTAACTTGAGTTTGTTGCAACATAAATTCACTTAAAAGTCTGTAATAGAGCTTTTTTGTTGATCTTTTACCAACACGCCATGGAAGATGTCGCTTGTTATTATCATACCAAGCTAGAATTTTTTTTGGTAAATTAAAATTTATATGCATAACAAAAAAATTAATAGTAATAAAAGCCAAAATTTCTTACAAGGCTTAAGACCGCTTTCTAGCTCTATGCCACATGGATTAAAAAAAATCCTTAAAAAAGGTGGGTATAACTTTTCTAATATTGTTAATAATTGGACCAAAATGGTTGGAAAGGAAATTTCAAATATTTGTTACCCTAAAACTATAAAAATGAGCAGAGAGATGAATAATGGAATTTTAACTTTAAACGTAATGCACGGAAATGAATTAGAAGTTGAGTACAGTAAAAATGAGATCATTGATAAAATTAATAGTTTTTTTGGCTATAAGTGTATTAAAGAAATAAAATTAAGAATTATAAAAGAAAAATTAGATTTAAATAAAAGAAATGCACACCCAAAGAAACTTGATAAAAAGTTATTGAGTAAAGTTGATAAAATAAATAATCCAGAGTTAAAGAAAAAATTGAGTAGTATTCTGAAAGCATATAAAAATAAAAATGACTAACAATTTTCTTTATAAATTTTTTTTCAATATCATCGGCATATTTTTTATAGTTATTTTTTTATCAGCTTGCGAAAAAACTCCAAAAAATAACGTAAAAGCCGAACAACTAATTGTTAAAGTTTATTCATCTTTGACCTGTCCTCACTGTGCAAATTTTCATGCGAAAGTTATTGTTTCATTGAAAAATGACAATTCGCTAAAAGATATTGTTAAATTTGAACATCATAGCTTTCCACTTGAAATAAAAGCCCTTAATGCTGAAAAAATTCTACATTGCATTGATAATAAAGAAAAAAGATTTGAGTTATTAACTAATTTATATAAAGAGCAAAGAAATTGGGCGTCAGGAAGTAATATTGGTGATATAAATAAAGCACTTAAAAAAATCGGTGAAAAATCAGGGTTGAAAGAAGAGGATATGAATTCGTGTTTAAAAGATGATAATATTCAAGAAAAAATTTTAGAAAAATTAATTGATGCAAAAAAGAGATTTAAAATTAGCTCTACTCCAACAATTTTTATCAATGAAAAAAAGTATGAAGGGAAACATAACTATAAGCACTTCAAAAAAGAAATTGAAAAATTTTTATAAATATGAAATTTAAAAAACTAGAACTTTCAGGTTTTAAATCCTTTTTTGATAAAACTTCATTTTTAATTGAAGAGGGTTTAACTGGTGTAGTCGGACCAAATGGATGTGGAAAATCAAATATTGTCGAAGCTTTAAGATGGTGTATGGGTGAGACTTCAGCAAAAAGTATGAGAGGTTCTGGAATGGAAGATGTTATTTTTTCTGGAACATCAAATAAACCACAAAAAAATATTTCAGAGGTATCTATTTATTTGGATAACAAACAGAAAGAGGGCCCGTCGCAATATAATGAATTAGAAGAAATTATTGTCTCAAGAAGAATTGAAAGAGATAAGGGATCAAAATATTTTATTAATCAAAAAGAAGTCAGAGCGAGAGACGCTCAAACCTTTTTTGCTGATTTATCGACTGGAGCTCACTCTCCTTCATTAATAAGTCAAGGAAAGATTGGAATGTTAGTTACATCCAAACCTATTGAGCGAAGATCCATATTAGAAGAAGCTGCAGGAATTTCAGGGATCCATGCTAGAAGACATGAGGCTGAAACAAGATTAAACGCTGCAGAAAATAATTTAAAAAGAGCAGATGAATTAAAAAAACAACAAGAAAAACAATTAGAAAATTTAAAAAAACAAGCTGAGGAAGCAACACGATATAAAGAGATTTCAAAAGATATAAAAAGTATTCAAGCAGGTCTATATTTTTTAAAATTATCAGAAATTGAAAATGAAAAGAAAAAAATTGAAGAAAAACTAAGTGAACTTGAAGATGAAATAAGTGCTGTAAAAATTGATTTAAACCATAATAACGATTTACTTAAAGAAGAAAATAGTAGGCTCGCTCCCCTTCGAGATAGAAAGATGGAAAATTTGGCAAAATTACAAAAAATAAATTTAGATATGACAAATTTAGATAAAGAGGAAGCTAGAATCAAAAGTGTTCAAATAAAACTGCAAAAATCTTTAGAAGAAGTTGACTCAGATTTAGAAAGGGAAAAAAGTATTACTTTAGACTCAACTTTAAATGAAAAAAGAATCTCAGAAGAAAAAAGTGATTTAATAAAAACTGAAAAAGGTCTCTTGGAAACAGAAAAAAACTATGAGGCAAAACTTGATAGTTCAAAACAAGATTTGGACTCTGGAATATTTGAGCTCGACTCACTTTTTAAAGATATGAAACATTTATTAGACAATGAAACACAATTGAAATTGTATGAGGAGTTAAATAGGAAAGTAAATGATACCAAGGACCATATCAAAAATGGTAAAATGGAGAATGCTAAAGAATATTTAGACAATATAGAGGAAATTTTAAATATTGAAATTGATAAAATTAAATCTTCGGAAACTACAAATTTTATTTCATCATTAAAGGAATATATTAGTCAAATAACTTCTTTACAGGAAAAATATGCTACATCGTATAGTAAAAATGAGACTTTAAAAAATGACTCAATAAAAAGGAAAGAAAGAATTAAAAATATAGATATTGAATTAGAGAATTGGAAAAATCTAAAATCTAATTCAGAAAAAATGTCAGTTGAATTAAATGATAGGAAAAAACAAATAAAATTAGAAATTACAGAAAATCAAAAAAATCCAGAAAAAATAGCTACTAACAAAGGACAAAATATCCAAAATCTTGAAAATACCAAAAAAAATATTGAGGAACTAGAAGGTTCTTTATTAAAAGCTGAAGGTAAGTTTAATGCAATTAATAGTAATATAAATGAAATTCAAGAAAAATTATCTAGTTTAAGAGAAAATAAAGCGCGAAACGAAGCAACCGTTGATGGTATTGAAAAAAGAAAAAAGGATATTTTATACTCTCTAAAAAATGAACTTAAGTTAGAAAGTGAGAGTAGTCTTCTTTCAGTTTCAGACTTAAGTGATTTAAGTACAGAGAATTATCCATCTATAACAGATCAGGAAGGAAAATTAGAAAAGATAATTAAACAAAGAGATGCTTTGGGATCTGTTAACTTAAGAGCTGATGAAGAAACACAAAAGTACAAAGATGAGATTAAAAAGATGGAAGATGATAGAGAGGATTTGTACTCTGCAATAGTAAAATTAAAAACAAGTATTGACGAATTAAATCAAAAAGGAAGAGAGAAGTTGCTGGACGCTTACAAAAAAATTAATAGAAAGTTTAGCGAAGTTTATACAAAATTATTTAGCGGTGGAAATGCAAAACTAGAACTTGTGGACTCTGAGGATCCTTTGGAAGCTGGTCTTGAGATGCTTGTTCAGCCACCAGGAAAAAGACTGCAATCAATAACTCTACTCTCAGGTGGAGAGCAGGCTTTAACAGCATTAGCTCTGGTTTTTGCAGTATTTCTTGTAAATCCTTCCCCCATTTGTGTTTTGGATGAGGTAGATGCACCCTTGGATGATGCCAACGTTAATAAATTTTGCTCATTGTTAGAAGAACTAACTAAGATTACTAGAACTAAGTTTGTAATTATTTCTCACCATGCTCTAACAATGTCTAGAATGCATAGATTGTATGGAGTTACTATGCCAGAAAAAGGCGTTAGCCAGTTAGTGGCTGTTGACTTACAGAAAGCCGAAGAGCTAGTTGCTTAAAAAATTATGCCAGACGAAAAAGATTTCAAAACTCGCCTAAAGATTGCAAAATCAGAGTTAGATAAAAAAACCTTCAAAGACAATGGGGAGAAAAAAGGTTTATTTATGGGAAATGCGTTCAAACTTGGCACAGAGCTTGTTTCTGCTGTCGCTGTTGGGACAATAATTGGCTATATTTTAGATATGACTTTTGGTACTAAACCATGGTTAATGATAACATTCTTTTTTTTGGGATCGGCGGCAGGAATATGGAATGTAATTAAAACAGCAAAAAATATGCAAAAGGATAATTAAAAGGATTAAATAATGGCAACAAACCCAATGCACCAATTTAATGTATTTAAAATTGGACCAGAAATTAAAATAGCTGGTGCAGACCTATCCTTTACTAACGCTAGTCTTTTTATGATTATAAGTGCAGCCTGTGTATGTCTATTGTTGTTTCTTGGAACTAAAGAAAAAAAACTAGTTCCAAGCAAATTACAATTAATTTCTGAAT
>CACKRM010000006.1 GCA_902602655.1 uncultured Pelagibacteraceae bacterium | reverse complement strand
GAGGATTATTTCCTGCTTTTGGCATAGGCATCACCTGAGCCTCGCCAAGAATTCTAGAAACTCTAATTGTTGGTTTCGCCCCTTTACTAATCCAATATTTTACTCTTTCCACTTCTAGTTTAATTCTTTCTTTTTTTTCTTTTGGTAAAAGTGGATTAAAAGAACCTAATTTTTCAACAAATCTACCATCTCTTGGAAATCTGCTGTCCGCAACTACGATTTTATAAATTGGTCTTTTTCTAACTCCGCCCATTGACAGTCTTATTTTTAGCATTTTCTTCCTTTCATTTTAATTGATTTAATATTTCATCAGGAATCCCTGATGGAATTTTGTTTCCTTTAGACATTTTTTTCATCATCTCTGTCATCATTCTAAACTGTTTTAAAAGTCTATTTATTTTTGAAACGTCAACTCCTGAACCTTGTGAAATTCTTTTTCTTCTTGATCCACTTATAATTTTTGGGTTTTCTCTTTCTTCTTTTGTCATAGAAAGAATTATAGCTTCGTTTGATCCAATTAAATCTTCATCTATTGATGAATTTTTCATTTTTTCTTTAATTTTACTTACACCTGGCATCATGGACATTACTCCTTCCATTCCGCCCATTTTTTTCATTTGTCTAAGTTGAATTAAATAACTATCTAACGTAAATGCTCCTTCTTTAATTTCTTTTTCAGTTTTTTTTATTTTTTCGTCATCTAGGTCCTGAGCTGCTTTTTCTACTAGAGAGACTATGTCTCCCATACCTAAAATTCTATTTGCTATTCTTTTAGGATGAAATAGCTCCAAATCATCAATTTTTTCACCTACACCAATAAATTTTATTGGCTTGCCCGTTACATATTTCATACTTAAAGCGGCACCTCCTTTACCGTCTCCATCAACTCGAGTTAAGACTATGCTCGATAGTTGAATAGCTGAGTTAAATTCATTTGCAACATCAACGGCAACTTGACCTGTAAGGGAATCTGCAACTAGAATTGTTTCTAGAGGTTTTACAACTTCTTTTATTTTTTTGATCTCATTCATCATATTAAGATCAATTTGTGTTCTTCCCGCTGAGTCAAAAATAACTACATCTGCGCCATTTAGACTAGCGGCATTGAGTGCTCTACTAGCTATATCAAGAGGTAATTGTTTTTCAACGACTGGTAAATTAAGCAGTTTATTTTGATCTGCTAAAATTTTGAGTTGTTCTTGAGCAGCTGGCCTGTAAACATCTAAGCTTACTAACATAACTTTCTTATTATTTTTTTTTTCAATAAATTTTGCTAACTTAGCGGCAGTCGTAGTTTTTCCTGAACCTTGAAGACCTACTAATAAATAGGAAATTGGAGGAGTAGAGTTCAAATTTAAATCTTCATTCTTTTCTCCTAAAATCTTTATTAATTCATCACTAACGATTTTAACGATCATCTGACCGGGGGATGTTGATCTTATAATTTCTTGTCCAACAGCTTTTTTTTGTATACTTGAGACCAGTTCCTTTACTACAGAAAGAGACACGTCAGCTTCCAGTAATGCTTGCCTAATTTCAACCATACCTTCACTAACTTGCTCTTTAGTTAGAGAGGGAGCTGCTTTAAGTTTAGATAGTAAATTCTCTAATTTATTTGTTAAGTTTTCAAACATATTTATTTAACCAACACCTATCGCACCAGTGGGCGAACCCTCGCTGACTGGTGTCGATCCTCTTAATTTCTAAGAGCACCGCAAAAAACACTCGTATTTGCGGAAAGTGGTTGAAGTTACAATTAGGGGTTTTAAAAGTCAATGAATAATTATACTAATCAATAAATATGGCATCTTTAAAAGCATACAAAATGGATGGTCTAGGAAATTCTTTCATTATAATCGATAGAAGAGACAAGACCATTAACTTAAGCAAAAATGAAATTATCAAATTAAAAAAAACTGAAAACTTTGATCAACTAATTTATATAGAGGAGGAACAAAGTAATATTTTACCTATAAAAATTTATAATCAAGATGGAGAGGAAGTAGATGCATGCGGTAACGGAAGTAGGTGTGTAGCTTATATCCTGGGGAAAGAAAAAAATATAAATGAGATAAATTTAAAAACAAAAAATAGAACCTTGACAGCATACCTTGTCAAAGACCAGATTGTAAAAATTAATATGGGTAAACCAAATTTTGCTTGGAACAAGATTCCCATTTCAAAAAAAATCGATCATAAAAATATAAACCTGGACTTAAATGGTCAAAGTTTTAAATCTGGTTTCGCTCTAAATGTTGGAAATCCACATATAATTTTTTTTGTGAAAGACTGCTTTGAAAATGACATTAAAAAGATTGGCCCTTTAGTTGAAAATCATAACTTATTTCCAGAGAGATGTAATTTAACATTGGCTCAAATAAATGATAAAAAAAATATAAAAATTAATGTTTGGGAAAGAGGTGCTGGCCAGACAAAAGCTTGTGGAACCGCGGCATGCGCAACCGCAGTTGCATCTTTTTCTAAAAATCTTACTGATAGGAAAGTTCAAATTTCTTTTGAGCAAGGGTCTTTAGAAATTGAGTACGATAATAATCAAAATATTTTTATGACTGGGCCAGTATCAAAGATTAATATAATAAATATTCAAATTTGAAATGGGTTTATTAGAAAAATTTAAGTTAGGATTAAACAAAAGTTCTTCCTCATTGTCTGAAGGAATAACAAATATTTTTAAAAAGAGAAAAATAGATCAAAACCTTTTGCAAGAATTTGAGGATTTATTAATAAGTTCAGATGTTGGTATCGAAACTGCCCAAAATCTTAAAAACGATTTTGAGAAATTTAGAGTAGATAAAAAACTTAATGATCATAAAGAAATACTTAAATTGTTAGCTGATAAACTTTCTTTAGATCTTCTTAAATACGAAAAAAATTTAAATGATCTCGGAAATAATAAATCTGCAGTTATAGTGGTCTCTGGAGTAAATGGAGTTGGAAAGACCACAACAATAGGAAAAATTGGCAAATTTTTTAAGGATAATAACAAATCAGTTGTTTTTGGAGCTGCTGATACATTTCGAGCAGCAGCGATTGGCCAATTAGAGCTTTGGGCTAGAAAAATTAAGGTAGACATAATTAAATCTGAAACTGGAAGTGATCCAGCTTCAGTTGCTTATAAAACTGCAGAATTTACAAAAAAGAATAAAATTGATATTGCTCTAATAGATACTGCAGGAAGATTACAAAATAAAAAAAACTTGATGGAAGAGTATAAAAAAATAATTAATGTATTAAAGAAAATAGATGAAAAATATCCTAATGAAACAATTTTAGTTTTAGATGCAACAACAGGACAAAATGCATTAAATCAAGTTGAAGAGTTTTCTAAAATACATAGCTTAACTGGTTTAATAATTACAAAATTAGATAATACTGCAAAAGGCGGCGTTGTAATAGCTATTTGTAAAAAATACAAATTGCCAATCGTTGCAATAGGTATGGGAGAAAAAGAAGATGACTTGCAACCTTTTAAGGCAGATCTATTTGCTAAGACATTGCTTTCCGTAAATTAATATTTATTAATAAAATTTTTAATTTCCAAAAGTAAACTATCATTAAATGTTAGCATATGATCATCGTCATCTATTTGTAAAAAAAATTTTGGATTATTTGCATTGTCAAATAATTTTTTTCCCATATAAAAAGGTATAATTTGATCTTTCTTACCATGCATAATTAAAATTGGAGTTTTAATATTTTTAATTTTTTTTTCAGAGTTATATTTATCTTTCAGTAAAAATTTGATCGGGAGGTATGGATAATAAATCTTCGCCGCTTTTTCCATAGATGTATATGGTGACTCTAAAATGATACTATTAAATTTGTTACTTTGACCAATTTCAACTGCTACACCTGTTCCTAATGACTCCCCATATAAAACTATATTTTCAGATTTAACACCTTTTTTGTTTAACCACTTAACAGCTGTTATGGCGTCTGAATATAAATTAGATTCAGTAGGTTCCCCAGAGTTGCCACTAAAACTTCTCCATGAAATAATTAAAACATTTAAGTCAAGTTCGTTAAATTTATTTAATTTATATGATCTGTTAAATAAATTACCTGCATTGCCATGAAAAAATAATAAGGTTTTATATTTTTTTAAATCTTTTTCTATTAGCCAAGATCTGAGTTTAATACTTTTATCAACCTCTAAAAAAAACTCCTTGTATTTAAATTTAATCGGATCATCTAAATAATTATTTTCTGTCGGTAAATAAAGTAACTTTCTTTGATTTACATAAATTAAAATTAACAATACTAAATAGATTATTAAAGCAGAAGAAGCTATGAGAGAGAGATATTTCATATTGTTCTTATTTTTCTAGCAACATAGACTCCGGCAAAGACAAGTGCTCCTCCGTAATAATGAAAAGGCATTAACATTTCTTCAAATATAATTATTCCAAATATAGCACCATAAACCGCAAATAAGTAAAGCGTAAATCCTGTTAAAGAAGCGCCCAAATATCTCTGAACTTTTGTATATAAGCTGAAAGCAATAATACCAGGAGATATGGCGGCAAACAAAACCCATGCTAAAAAAGTCGAATTAAAATTCGTCTCAAAGAATAATACCTGTTCAATCATGAAAAAAGGAAATAAAGAAATAAATCCAAAAAAAGCGATTAAAGTAAATCGTCCCATTAAACTAAATCCACTTTTCCAATTTAGAAGATAGATCGAATATAAAGCCCAGCCGATAGCTGCACCTAACATCCAAAAATCTCCAGAGGTAAATCTGAAATCAATTAGATAATTTATATTACCTTTGGTAATTATTGTAATTACACCAATTAAACAAACTACCAGTCCAAGAATTCTATTTAAACTAATTTTTTCACCAAATAAAAAAACTGAGAGAATTATTATAAAAACTGGTGAAGAGGTGTATATAATTCCCATATTTGCCATCGTTGTTGACATTCCAGCAATAAAAGGAAATGCTCCACAAACACCACAGCCCATTAGGCCTAGAAAAAATAATTTGTAGAATTCTTTTTTAAAAATTTTTCTTTTTTTATAAATTTCTGAGTAAAAAAAAGGTAATAAAATTAAAAAAACAAATAGCCATCTCCAAAAAGCAAGTGATATTGGAGGCACATATTCAACGCCGCCTCTAGCTACAATTATATTAGTAGCCATAAATATTGGTTGAACGAATAACAATATGTAAGGAAAAATGTTATTTTTTTTTGTCGTAGAAGGCTTCATAAAGCATCATAACAATCACTAGTGCCATTAAAATATAAACTGGTAAAACATCAAGAAAACCAATCATCATTGACCTAGTTAGTGTTGTTGCTAAGCCAATCAGAAAAGCAACACAAAAAACGCAACCAATTATTGAAGTTATTTTATTCATCTTTACAATTTTTTTCTAACCAATTAGCTGTCCCCAAAAATCTTAAATCATCAAGTTTGTTTCCAACTAATTGAACGCCTAATGGTAAGTTATTTTCTCCTGTTAGTAAAGGCAGTGAAATAGTTGGTAATCCAAGATAAGTCCAAGTTTTTTGAAAGTCAGCACTTCCTGTAGATTTAAGGCCTTTATCTGCAACTCCACTTGAGGAAGGAGTGATAATACCATGGTAATCCTCAAAAACTTCTTTATAGGATTCATAGCTTTGTTTCATAAAATCAATTGCATCCGTATACTCTTTAGCAGAATATTTCATACCTCTTTCAATCGCGTCTCTCATTTCTTTAGAAAGTTTGCTCTTATCTTTTTTATAATAGACTTGAAAATTATTAGCTAAATCTGTTTCGTGAATAATTTGATGATATTTTGGAATTTCTTTAAAATACGAAGGTGTATCAAAAACTTCAATATTTTTTTTCAATTTTTTAATTAAAAATTCAAATGCTTTTTGTGACTCTTTATTAATATTTTTCCAATTATCAGTTTTATAAAAAATAAACTTTGGTTCAAAGATGGGTCCTTCTTCGCAGACTTTAATCATATCATCTACAGCAAAATGTACAGTTGCAGGATCATATAAATCTTTTTTAATTAAAGTCTTAGCAAGTAAAGCTGCATCTTTAACAGTTTTTCCAAATACACCCATGGTGTCAAGTTTATCTGAGGTCTTTAAAACACCATTTCTCGAAATTAATCCGTAAGAAGGTTTAAAGCCTACAACTCCACAGTAAGAGGCAGGTCTAATTATTGATCCACCTGTTTGAGATCCAATAGATAAATGTGCCATGTGAGAAGCTATTACTGCTGCAGATCCACTTGAAGAACCGCCAGGCGTTCTTGAATAATCATGTGGATTTTTTGTTTTACTTGGATGAATATAAGCTAATTCGCAAGTTACAGTTTTTCCCATTATAATGGCACCTGCTGTCTTTAATAGGTTAACGATTTCTGAGTCTTGTGAACTGGACATTTTTTTTCTAAAAACCGTTCCACATTCTGTCGGCATATCATATGTTCCAATTATATCCTTAACTGCAATTGGTAGTCCGTGTAAAGCACCCAGAGGTTTACCAGATTTTCTATATTCATCAGCTTCTTCAGCTTTTTCTAAAAGAATTTTTTTATCTAAAAAAGCCCATGCCTGAATGTCCTTTTCAAATTTTTCTATTCTTTTTAAATAAGCCTTACATAAATCTACGGAAGAAATATCTCCAGATTTTAATTTAGAAACCAATTCATTGGCATTTAAAGAAGCTGTATCTATCATTTTAAATTATTAATTTGCAAATAAAGTGTCTGGTAACCAGAGTGCAATGCCAGGGAATAAATACATTAAAACCATTGCGAATATTACTATTCCTAAGAAAGGCATTATTCCTCTAAAGATATCTAGAAGTTCTACATTTTTAGTTTGAACTCCCTTAAGGTAATAAGCCGACATAGCCATGGGTGGTGTTAAGAATGAAGTTTGTAAATTTAGAGCAATTAACATAGCAAAAAAATAAGGATTTACCCCAAAAAACTCAACTAAAGGTAAAAATATTGGAACAAAAATAATTAATATTTCTGTCCATTCTAATGGCCATCCAAGCAAGAAAATTATAATCTGAGTAATTACTAAGAACTGCCATGGTGCTAGATCCATAGATTTAAAGAAATGTTCAAATACTTCATGGCCTCCTAGATAAGAAAAAACTGATGAAAAAGTCCATGATCCTATGAATAACCACATTATCATTGCGGTTGTCTTTGCGGTGAGAAAAACTGACTCTTTAAAATTTTTCCATTTTAAAGTTTTATAAAAATAGGAAAGAACTATTGCTCCAAATGCACCTACTCCTGCTGCTTCTGCTGGTGTTGCTAATCCTCCCAAAATTGTCCCGAGTACCAAAATAATAAGTGAGAAGAGAGGAAGAAATGAAACCAAGACTTCCCTTAAAATTTCAGCTCTTGGAGGTATTTCCTCTTCGGGAGGTCTTGGTGCAATAGAAGGATTAAAATAAGCTCTTGTAATAGCGTAACCAATATACAAACCGGCTAGCAATAATCCAGGGAATATTGCAGCAGCAAATAATCTTAAAGGAGATAGTTGGGCAATAACAGAATAAACGATTAACATTATGCTTGGAGGTATTAATATTCCGAGACATCCACCAGAACATATAACTCCTGAGGCAAATTTTTTATCATATCCAGCTTTTATCATTGCTGGCCAAGCTAATAATCCCATTAAAGTAACCACAGCTCCAATTATTCCTGTTGCTGTAGAAAATAGTGCACAAGTAATTAGCGCTGCTACCGCCATTGACGCCGGCAGTCTATGAGAAGCTAATCTTATTGCAAAAAATAATCGAGAAACAATTCCAGCTCTTTCAACTAAGTATCCCATAAATAAGAATAAGGGAACTGCGGTAAGAACAGTATTGTCCATTACTGTATAAGTATTTTGAACGAATAATTGAAAAATTCTATTATCCAGCAAGTGTTCCATTCTTGATGGATCAAAGTAAGCATAATAACCAAATCCAACTCCCATCGCCATCAAAGTAAATGCAATTGGAAAACCTAAAAGAACTGCGAATAAAAATATTCCCATCATTAAAATCGCTACTTCAGGATTTGTTAAACTAAATAACATCTTTTTGATCCTCGTCTTGTGAAGTTCTCATTAAAATTTTTTCTGTTTCTTCCGCAACTACCATTCTAGCAGGCCAGTGACCCGTTTGAATACAAATAATTGATCTAAAAACTTCACTGATACCTTGAATAATTAAAAGTACACCGGCAGAAGGTATTAAAGCCTTTGCCATATAAATTTGAATTTGAGCTGGACTGTTCCAGCTTGTTTCTTTAATTTTCCATGCAAGAGATGCGTATTCATATCCATAGAAAGCTAGGGCAATTACTCCTGGAAAGAAAAATATAAAATATAAAACTAAATCTATATATCCCTGCGTTTTAGGTTTAAATAATCTATAAATTACGTCTCCTCTTACGTGAGACTCTGTAGATAAACAGTAAGCTCCAGCCATCATAAATATTGCTCCGTACATTTGTAAACTAAAATCAAAGTTCCATAAAGTTGGAGCGTTAAAAGCATAAGCCATGACCACTTCGTAACATGTTCCACCCATTAATATTACGATACACCACGCAAAAGCCTTTCCAACTGAAGTACTTAAATGATCTGCAAAGCTAATAAATCTTCTCATAACAACTAAACTATTCTAAATTTTTGATTTTTTCCATAAAAAAGGGGAGAACTAATTTCTCCCCTTTTTAAATATTTAAAATTTACTAAATTTTAACTTTAGCAATATTTCCAAACTCATTTTCATAAGCCAATTTGTAGTTTGGCTGATTCATGAGTAAGTATTTCATAACTCTCTTAGCATATTTCTTCTGAGAATCTACAATTTTCTTAAAGAATGGATCCTTCTTATTGAAGTCTCCTATTACTTTATCCCAACCTTTTAATTGTTGAGCTAAGATTTCATCAGATGTTTGATACACGTTTACTTTATGTTGATTCATCAATTTTGATAAATCAGCAGAGTATCTTACTAACGCTTTAAAGTAGTTGTCTGTATTCGCAGCATAAGCAGCATTTTTGATTATCGCTTGATGTGCAGGCGATAGACCATTAAATGTTTTCTTATTCACTGGGATTTCAAACATCTCTTGAGATTGGTGGAAGCTTCCTAAGTGATAATGCTTAGAAACATCTTGCATACCAAACTGAGAGTCTGAAGTTGGGTTATTAAACTCAGCAGCTTCAATTAATCCTGTTTTCATTGCAGGTTGAATTTCACCGCCTGGTAATTGTCTTACAACCATTCCCATTGCTGTTAATACGTTAGTTGCTAAACCAACTGTTCTATACTTCATTCCTTTGACGTCAGACACTTTAGTTACGTTCTTTTTGAACCAACCAAATGGCTGAGCAGGCATAGGCATATGGAAGAAACCAACATAATCGAAACCAACTTTTGAAAGTGTTTCTTCATATAGTTTTCTACCTCCACCGTATTCCATCCATCCCATAACTTCTTGGGATGACATTCCGTACGATGGGCCTGTACCAAATAATGAAGCGGCAGCATTTTTACCATACCAATATGCAGTTACCCAGTGTCCCATATCTAGAACACCTGAACTTACTGCTTGACCAATTTCTCCAGTTTTAACAACTGAACCAACTGGTTGAAGATCAATCTTTAATTGACCACCTGACATGTCGCTAACCATTTTTGCATAGTCGCCAGCCATTTCGAAGAATATATTTGCTCCCGAAGGCCAAGCTGCTTGCATCTTTAAAGTTTTCGGCGCACCAAAAGCAATGTTAGGCATTGCAACCGTTGCTGCCGCTGCTGCACCAGTAACCGCAGCTGCTTTAAAGAACTTACGTCTTGAAGGAGTTTTTACTCCTTTTATTTTTTTATTTTTTGACATACGTCCCTCCATTTAATTAAAAGTAGAAATATTTAAACATAAAATGATCTATGAGTCTCGAAATCATTAAAATAAAATCAACCTAATGACGTATGAAAACCCCATAAAATATTGTATAAATTTTATTTTACAATTTGTGATTGTATTAGTTTACTTTATTTTTGCTTTTTCCAGATTTAAAAAATTCTTCTAGATTATCAATAGCAAGATTTGCCATAGCTAGTCGTGTTTCTTTAGTTGCGCTCCCTAAATGAGGAAGGATAAAAGCACTTTTATGTTTTAAATATCCAGGGTTTAAATTTGGCTCTCCTTTGTATACGTCCAGGCCCACAGCATATACTTTCCTTCTGTCTAACGCATCAATAAGGGCTTCATCATCTACAATGTCTCCTCTTGCTACATTAGTAACAATCGAACCTTTTGGTAGATATTCAAGTGTTTCCTTATTTATTAAATTGATTGTTTCTTTTGACGCTGGACAACATACTGATAAAACGTCAGAAACAGACATTAGACTTTTAAGATCTTTATGGTATGTGGCACCTTCTTCTTTATCGGAGCTCAACTTTGAACGATTATGATAATGAATTACCATGCCTAAAGATTTAGCTATTTTGGCGATTTTTTTTCCAATTCTTCCCATACCTAAAATACCTAATCTAGTACCAGTTAGCTGCTTGCCAATTAAATAATCTGCTGACCACTTCCAATTAGATGTTTTTGCAGCCTCAATACCTTCAGTTGCCCTCCTGCAAGCTCCAAGAATTAAAAGAATACCTATTTCTGCTGTTGCGTCGGTCAAAACTTCTGGTGTATTAGTAACTATAATATTTCTTTTTTTAGCTGCTTCTATATTTATATTTCCAAATCCAACAGCAAAATTTGATAGAATTTTGACACTCTTTGGTAATTGATTAATTGTGTCCTCATCTAATTTGTCTGTAAGTGAAGATAAAATACCATCACAACCTTCACTAAGCTCAATTAATTTTTTTTGGGAATAAAGTTCATCATTAGAATTTAATTTTGCATCATAAAGGCTTTTTAATCTATCTTCATTTAACTGTAATAGCTTTCTAGTTACTAAAATTTTTTTCATTTGTTTAAGTTTTTAAGTTTATGTGGTTTTGGACCTCCGGTTAACCAATCAATAACTTCAACGGTATGAACTATAGGAATTGTTGTACCATTTGAAATTTGAGTCATGCATCCAATGTTTCCTGTAGATATAAAATCGGGTGAAACTTTATTTATATTTTCAATTTTATTATTTAACATTTCTTTAGCTAATTTTTGCTGAAGTATATTGTATGTACCAGCTGATCCACAGCAAATGTGACCCTCGGGAATCTCTAGTACTTCATTTCCAGTTTGTTTAATTAAATTGATTGGTTGATTGTGAACTTTTTGTCCGTGCTGCATTGAGCAGGGAGAATGATAAGCAATTTTGTATTTTTCTTTTATACTTAAAAATTTTAATTTTAAACTCTCATCTAAGTACTCTGTTATATCTTTAGTTAAATCAGATATTTTTTTTGCCTTTTTTTTCATTTCATTATCGTTTCTAAAAATAAAACCATAGTCTTTTAAGGTTGTGCCGCAGCCAGAGGTGTTCGATATTATTGCATCTAGACCATTGTCTATATATTCCTGATACCAATTATTAATATTTTTTTTGAAGTTATCATGCGCTATTTTTTGTTTTCCTAGATGGTGATTAAGTGAACCACAACAGTCTATTTCGGGCAAGACAACTACTTCAACTTCATGCCTATTTAATAGTCGAATAGTAGCATCGTTTATTTCTGGTGAAATGACTCTTTGAACACATCCCGTAAGAAGAGCTACCCTGGAAGTATTTTTTACATTTTGTGATGGATATATTTTTTTTATTTCTAAAGTAGATGATTGAACTTTTTTTGGCATAAGAGAGATAGTATTTTTTAAAAATTTAGGAAGTAAAAAACTTACTGGTTTCACTAAAATTGTTAAGTAGGACATTATTTTAAAAATTTTTGGATTTGGTAAAATAATTGACAAAAAATATCTAACTGTTCTATCGAACAAAGGTCTTTTAAAAGTTTTTTCTACATGATTTCTTCCATGATCGATCAAGTGCATATAATTAACACCTGAGGGACATGTAGTCATACATGCATAACACGACAAACATCTATCTATATGTTTGGCAATTTTTTTATTTGCAGGTTTATTATTTTCTAACATATCTTTTATTAGATAAATTCTACCTCTTGGACCATCTAGCTCATCTCCCAAAATGTTAAAAGTGGGACACGTTGCATTACACATACCACAGTGAACACATTTCCTAATTATTTGTTCACTTGATTTATTTTCCTGATCTTTTAATTGTTTATTTGTAAAAGTGGTTTGCATTATATTCCAATATACATTTTTCCAGGGTTAAGTATTCTTTTTGGATCAAAACTTTTTTTAATTTTCTCAGTAATTTGATATTTTATTTCGTTAATTGTAAATATGTCAATCAATCCTTTTAGATCATCTGATACCTTAATTATAGTTAAGTAACCATTGAATTTTTTGACAACATTTCTTAATTCTCTAAGTTCTTTTGGGTTAATATCATCTACTTGCAACCAAACAAGATTTCCGCCCCAATCTACAAAGTATTTAATATTGTACTTACTTAGATTATTTAACAAATCAAACGTTTCACTTGGAGGAACAACAATTCTGAATAAATTTTTGTTTAAATTAGAAAAAACTTTTAGACTTCTTGTTTCATCCCAAAATATTTCAGACTGATCAGGGGCCAAAATATCTAATTTTTTATCCTCTAGTTTCAAATCTTTAATAAGTTTGTTCAGTCTTTGATCAATTGAATTAATAGACCCTTCAAATCTGATTGCTGTTATAGATCCTAAAACTGTTAAATCATTTAAGGTAAACTGATCCCGAAAAATTTTTGGGTAAAACACTGCACCTGATGGGTCGCTTGATGACGACAAAGATTTGTTTAAATAATCAAGACTCGACTTTAAATCATTGTTATCAATTACAAGAGTTTTATTCGACTCTGCAATGGGTAAAACTTTTATTGAAATTTCTGAAAACACCATTAGTGTACCAAATGAACCAGAGGCAATTTTGCTTAAATCATATCCGGTAACATTTTTTACAACTGTGCCACCAGATTTTATTATTTCACCTCTTCCGTTTATTCCTCTGAATCCTAATATATGATCTCTAGCACTCCCAACTTTGAACCTCCTTGGTCCAGCAAAATTACATGACACCACCCCACCTATGGTTCCTTCGTTTTTAGATCCACAAAAAAGTGGTCCAAAGTCTGTAGGTTCAAAAGCAAGCTCCTGATTATTTTTTTTTAATTCTTTTTTAATTAAATCTATAGGTGTTCCTGATTTAACTTTAATATAAAGTTCTTCTGGCAAATATTCAATTATGCCTGCATTTTTAGACAAATCTAAAGTTTTTTCAGACTGAAAATTTCTACCGATTTTTTTTTTGGTTCCTAAACCTTGTATTTCGAGTGGAATATTTTTTTTAAAACAACTTTTTACAATTTCAGAAATATCTTTCTCGTTTGAAGGTTTTAGTATTGATTGATTAAAACCTTGGAATGTCAGGGAATTTCGTTTTTCCTCCATGGACATGTACCCTTCCTTCCTCAGCACATTTTCTTAATATTGGGTATACCTTACCTGGATTTAATAAGGAACTAGGATCCAAGGCAATTTTGATATTAAGTTGTTGTCTTATATCAGTGTCATTAAATGCCTCACACATCAATTCTCTTTTTTCAATACCGACTCCGTGCTCACCCGTTAATGCACCACCTACTTTTACACAATATTTAAGTATGTCAGCTCCAAATTTTTCTGTTTTTTCTAAAGATTCTTTATCATTTGCATCAAACATAATTAAAGGATGAAGATTTCCGTCTCCTGCATGAAAAGCATTTGCGACTGGTAAATCATATTTTTTTGAAAGTCGGTTAATTTCCTTTAAAACTTCAGCTAATTTACCTCTAGGAATGGATCCATCCATACACATATAGTCTGGCGCTAAAACCCCACAAGCTGGGAAAGCAGCTTTTCGTCCTGCCCAAAACTTTAATCTTTCCTCTTTGGAATTGCTTATTTTAATACTTGAACACTTGTTTTTTTTTGAAATAGTTTCAACTTTTTTTATTAACTCTGAAACCTCAGACTGTGTCCCATCAAGTTCTACAATCATCATTGCCTCTGCCTCTACAGGATATCCTGCTTTAACAAAATCATTAGTTGCTTTTGTTAGGGCTTTGTCCATAATTTCCATTCCTGCTGGTATAATGCCTTGAGCTATTATTTGAGAAACACAATTTCCTGCATCTTCTACAGATGGAAAGCCAACTAATGCAGCTTTAATATTTTCTGGAGTTTTTAAAATCTTTACGGTCACTTCGGTAATTACCCCGAGTAATCCTTCCGATCCAGTCATAAGACCTAGAAAGTCATAGCCTTCTGCGTCTAAAGTTTTTCCTCCAAATTTAGCTATGGTTCCATCCATTAGCACTACTTGAATTCCTAATAAATTATTTGTGGTTGCACCATACTTAAGCGAATGAACACCACCTGAGTTTTCTGCAACATTTCCTCCAATTGAACATGCAATTTGACTTGAAGGATCCGGTGCGTAATAAAAATTTTTATCTTGAACGGCATGAGTTATAGAAAGATTAGTTACACAAGGCTGTGCGACGACACATCTATTATCATAATCTACTTCTAAAATTTTGTTAAATTTTCCCATACTTAAAAGTATACAGTCTGCTAAAGGCAAGGAACCTCCTGATAACCCTGTTCCTGCTCCTCTAGGTACAATCTTAATTTTATTTTCATTACAATATTTTAAAACTTTGCTCACTTGATCTACTGTTTCTGGTAGGACAACTAGAAGAGGTTTTTGTCTATAAGCTGTTAGAGCATCGGTCTCGTAAGGTCTTATTTCTACATCATCAGCTAAAATATTCGCTTTATTTAAAATTTTACTAATATCAGCAATAATTTTTTCTTTGCTTTCTATTGTAGGGTTATGAACTTTTGGCATTTGTAAACTAGTCATAATTATAATTGTACAATTTTAATTGTTTTTGGTCAAAACACTTAAATGTCTCTCATCCAAGCATTTTACCAATTTTTTCAAGGGCTTTTTTGATATTATCTTGCGAAGCAGCAAAACTAAATCTTACATAATCTTTCGATGTTTTCCCAAAAGCAGTTCCCGGTACAATTGCTACACCAGCTTCATGCATACATTTTTTTGCAAATTCCGATCCGTTCATTCCTGTACCTATTACTTTTGGAAATGCATAAAATGCTCCTCCTGGTAAACTACATTCTACACCTGGTAATTTATTTAACCCTTCATGAATTAAATTTCTTCTTTGTGTAAATTTTTCCATCATCAAATTTATAGAGTCATCTGGTCCATCTAAAGCAGCTATTCCAGCGAATTGGGCTGCTGCATTAACACATGAAACACTATTAATTAAAAGTTTGTTAACGTGTTCGATTAAGTGTTTTGGCCAAAAACTCCATCCTAATCTCCAACCTGTCATAGAATACGCCTTGCTCCATCCTTCCAAAACAATTAGTCTTTCTCTTAATTCAGGATAATTAAAAAAAGTTGGCATTTCTTTACCATCAAAAATTTGTCTACTATAAATCTCATCACTTAAAATTGTAACATGTGGATGTTCTTTAAGACCATCGGCTAATTTATCTATATCAGATTTTTCAACAAAACTTCCTGTTGGATTATTTGGATTTATTAAAATCAGTAGTCTAGTTTTTTTTGTAATTAGGGATAAGATTTTTTCAGGATTAAATTTTAAATCTTTATCTTCAGTAAGGTCATAAGGTACTGCTGTAGAGCCAGTATAATTTATCATAGACTCGTAGATAGGAAAAGCTGGTGTTGGATGTATAATTTCAACACCAGGTTCTCCAAAACATTGTATAGCGTAATGCATTGTTGGTTTCCCTCCTGGCATTATTATAATTCTTTCAGGATCTATTTCTTGATTGTAGAGTTTCTTTATTTTTCTTGTAACCGCCTGCCTACATTCCAAAATTCCATTAGATAAAACATAACCATGATGACCTTCATCTAATGCTTTTTTTGCTGCTTCCACGACGTGTTTTGGGGTCTTAAAATCTGGCTGCCCTAATCCTAAATGAATCATTTCTTTACCTTGAGCCTCAAGTTTTTTAGCTTCGGCCAATACTGTAAAAGCTGATTCAGTTCCTAGTCTGTTTAAACTCTTAGCTAGTTTCATTTTCTGTATATAATTTTTGTTTTATTGAGTTCTTTAACGTTTTTGCATCCCATTAATATCATATCTCTTCGTATTTCGTCATGCATTTTTTGCAAAAGAGCTTCTACTCCCCTTTGTCCTCCAGCTGCAAGAGCAAATAAATAACCCTTTCCTAAACTACAAGCTGTTGCTCCCATAGATAAAGCTTTTAAAACATGAGTTCCTCTTCTAATTCCGCCATCTAAAATTATCTCAATTTTTCCTCCTACTGCATCGGCTATAGCAGGTAATTGATCGAAAGGTGCTCTTGAGCCGTCTAATTGTCTCCCTCCGTGATTAGAAATAATAATTGCTGAACATCCAATATCAATTGCTCTTTTTGCATCTTCAACTGACATAACGCCTTTAAGGGCAAATGGTTTGTTCCACTTCTTTACGCAATACTCAGCATCTTTCCAACTCATTGAAGGATCAAATTGTTCGTTTATGTAACTCATGACAGATCTATCAATACTGCTTCCTTTGTCAGTCATGTGTACAATGTTTGCTAATTTAAATTTTTTCCGGAATAGATAATTCAAACTCCATTCAGGATGCAAAGCAAAACTTAATAAGCTTTTTAATGTCAATCTAGGAGGAGTGCTAAAACCTGTTCTATGATCTCTTTCTCTATTACCAGCTACAACTGTATCAACCGTTAAACACATTGCATCAAAATTAGCTTTTTCGCATCTTTCAATAAGATTGTCGGTTAGGCCTCTGTCTTTATGAATATAAAGCTGAAATAATTTTGGACTTTTAGTTAGAGCTCCAATTTCTTCAATACTTGTTGTTGCCATAGTTGATATACCAAACATGGTACCCATTTTTTCTGCTGCTTTTGCTGTAGCCCACTCTCCTTGATGATGATAGAGACGATGCATTGAAGTCCCAGAAAGAAATAATGGAAAATTAATTTTTTTCCCAAAAACAGTTGTAGATAAATCTACATTACCTACACCAGCTAAAACATTTGGAATTAAATCACAATCATTGAATGCCTCTGTGTTTCTGTTTAGTGTAACTTCATCATCTGAACCTCCATCAATATAATGAAAGATTGGTGAAGGTAATTTTTTCTTGGCTAATTTTCTAAAATCATCAAAATTATAGCAGTGATCTATAGACATTGATTAAAATATTAGAATTGTTTTGAGAAAGTTATAGATTGATTGTCTGTTCCTGGATTTACGTCTCCCCAGTTATTATTTGAAATATGACTGTAACTGTATCCAATTTTTGAACTGTCAAAAATATCTAAGCCTATTTTAATCTCACTTTTAAATTCAAGTACGTTTCCTAAATCTTTTCCGCTGCCTTTTTCATAATATCCAGGAGTAAAGCTCGGTAAAATACTTACTGGACCTAATTTATATTGTCCCTCAACTCCAGTGTACAAATAAACAGAGTTTTTTCCTGTAATAAAACCCCCAGTTACTGGTGAGAATTTTCCAAGAAAAGTATTTTTAAACAAATTAGGATTTTTATGCTCTAATCCAAACAAGTTTGTCTCGTCGTCACCAATTTCATCTGTAATATCAAACATCCCAGTATAAAAAGACAATTCTTTCTCACTCGCTTGGGCGTTGAGGCTAGAGAAAATGAGTAAAAAAAACGTATAAAATAGTATTAAAATATTTGTTCTCATAAACTAAAAATACAGCCTAATTAAAAAAAAGTACACCTTCATTTTTTATTTTTTAAATTTTTTTTTCTAAATAATGATAGAATTAAAATACCTCCTAAAAGTAATGCAATATAGGGGAAAAACCAAAGAAAGAAGTTTGTTTTTTTAAGTTCAGGTCTATATACAATCCACTCTCCATATTTGCTGATTAAAAATTCATAGATTTCATCCTCATTTTTTCCTTCTTTGATTTTGTCATCAATTACAAGTTTAATTGTTTGAGCAAAATCCGAGTTTGAATCAGCTATAGATTGCCCTTGGCAAACTAAACATCTTATATTTTTATAAATATTCATTTGAAACTGGTTATCTACTTGTGAATTAACTTTTTGAGAAATTAAGGAAAGAGATAAAATAATTATTAGAATTTTCATAATTTAATTTGTGAGTTCTAAAATTTCTTTATAATATTCATTATTTAATGGTCCTAAATACTTTTTGATAATTATAAATTCTTTATTAACTAATATACTTTCAGGTATTCCATAAATACCAAATGAAATAGAAGCTTTTCCATCTTTGTCTTGGGCAACTGAGGAATAAGGATTTTTATAATTTTTGAGGAATTTCAAAGCATCAGATTTTTTATCCTTAAAATTAACACCTACAATATTTAGTTTATTTGATTCTTTGCCAAGCTTAACTAAAAATTCATGTTCTTTTCTGCAAGGGTAGCACCAAGAAGCAAAAAAATTAATTAGTGTATATTCACTTGTTGTAATAATTTCAGAATTTACTAAAGACTCATCCAGCAATGAATTCATTTCAAATTTATTTAATTTTTGGCCTACTAATTTTCTTGTGTCATAAATTGTATTTCTATTTAAACTAATAAAAAAAACAATTAAGATAAATAAAATCACTGAAAAGCTTAAAATTTTTACATAGCTAATTTTCATTTTAGTTTTTTTTAAATAGTCTTAAAAAACCTCCTATAGTAATTATGAAAGCTGAAAGCCATATCCAAATCATAAAATTTTTTTTTTGAAACTTTATATTATAGTAATCTGATCTTTCAATATTACTCATGGTTAAATAAACATCATGAGAAAGTTTAGTTTTAATAGATGCTTCATAGGTTAGAGTTTTGGGCTGATCATAAATTCTAATTTCGGGGAAAAGTTTTTCTTCAACTCCGGTCATTTTATTTAAAAAAATGAAATTACCTATAATTGCTTTGTGGTTTTTCCTTTCTTTAATACTTAAGTCTTTAAAATCTAATTTATAATTCTCAAATTTTACTTTATCTCCTACTTTGAGATTAAAATCTTTCTCAAGTGAAAAATGATTATTTATTCCTATAAAAAAAATTAAAAATGCAAAACCCAAATGAGATATAATTCTTGAAAAACTTGAGTCACCCTTTTTCGCAAAAGAATTTTTAAGATCTATTAATGTATTTATAATAAGAAAAATAGCGCTTATAATAATTAAATTTGTTAAAATACTGTAACTACCAAAAAAATATATAATAATAAAATTTAAAATTGTAGCTAATATCAGTAAGTAAATTATTGGCCATATTTTCACTGAGTTATGTTTAATCCAACTAATTTTTGGTCCTATCGCCATAAAAATTAAAAATGGGATAACAATAGGAATTATCAAAATGTTATAAAAAGGTGGTCCAACAGATATTTTTTTTTGTATTAGAACTTCTAAAAAAATCGGATATAAGGTGCCAAGTATTACTGTAATAAGAAAAAAAAGCATAAACCAATTGTTAACTAAGACAAAAGTTTCTTTGCTTTTTAAACTAAAATTGTAAATTTCCTTTTGTTGGTATTTGAAGAAAGCCAAAAAAGAACCGACAACCATTATAGATAAATATATTAATATATAAAGTCCTCTTGATGGATCGCTAGCAAAAGTATGTACTGAGTTCAAAATCCCGGAACGAACAAGAAATGTGCCTGTAACACTTAATATAAAAGTTAATAAACACAAAATTATTACCCAAGAGTATATTGTGTTCCTCTTCTCTAATACTATAACCGAATGCATTAAGGCAGTAATTACAAACCACGGCATCAGAGAGGCGTTCTCTACAGGATCCCAAAACCAAAAGCCACCCCATCCAAGTTCATAATATGCCCAAATAGACCCAACTATTATTCCTAGACTCTGAAATACCCACGATATCAAAACCCAAGTCTTGATAGAATTTGCAAATTCTTTTCCTTTAAAATTTGTCATCAAAGAAGCTATCGCCGCTGAAAAATAAATTGAAGAACCAACAAATCCTACATAAAGCAAAGGGGGGTGAATTGCTAACGCAGGATCTTGTAAGATAGGATTTAACCCTAACCCTTCGGAAGGCACAGGATATATTGGAACAAAAGGATTAGAAGTAATAAGAAGAAATAATAAAAAACCTATAATTAAAAAATTTTGAATAATTAAAGTAATAAGTCTAAAATTTATATTATAATTTTTTCCTTTAATTAAAAAAAAATACGAAAAAATTACTAGTATGTTAATCCATAATAATAAGCTTCCTTCGTGATTGCCCCATGTGCCAGCAATTTTAAAAAAAAGAGGCTTAGAGGTGTGGGAATTTTGAAAAACATTAATTAGTGAAAAGTCAGAACTTACATATCCATAGATTAAAAGTATAAAACATAAAATTGAGAAAAAAAGTTGTGACAAAGATAAATTTATAATCTTTTGTAGTAAGATTTGATTATTTTTTTTAAATAAAATTGTGGAGTTATAGACTAATAAAAAGCTTATTAGCAGAGTTAGTACAATTGAAAATATACCTAGATTACTTAACATTTTTTTTTAATTCTGGTGGCATATAATTTTCATCATGTTTGGCCAAAATTTTTTCTGCAATAAAATAATTTCTGTCTTTTAATTTACCTTCAGCAACCACACCCTTGCCTTCTGCAAAAAGGTTTGGGATAGCTCCTGAATAACTTACGATTATTTCATTTTTCATATCTGTAATAATAAATTTTATTTCTTTTGAAGTTGCAGACAAAGAGTTTTGTTTAACCATACCACCGATACGAATTGCTCTTTGGAAATCTAAATTTTCATCTTTTTTTATTTCTGAGGGAGTTTTAAAATATAGTAAATTATCATTTAAAACTTTAAAAATAAAAAAAATTGAAACCGCTGTTAGAAAAACAATTGAGACTAGAAATAAAATTCTCTTTTTAACTTTTTTAGTGAGCATTAAAAAATGCTTAAATAACTTCTCTGTTTGTTGTTGAAATCTGATTTAGAATTTTGGATTTTTGTAACACTTTTCTTTTCTCCTGCTCTGAGAGATTTCTTAACTCATGTAAAAATTCTTTTTCATATTTTTTTAGAGTTTTTTTTGTTTTAACATAAATTGCTGAACACATACCTAAAGTTATAACAAAAGAAAGCCATACATAAATTCCATATCCATTCATAAATATTAAGTCAGAAATCATAAGCTTTTAATCCTTTTTTTCTTTATTCTAATGATTTCTGTTTTATATTTCATTAGAAAAATTAACGCACTAAATAAAAGGAATACCAACAACATTAAAATAAGGGGATAAAGCATTGACGGGTCAATTTTGCTTGATTTACCTAAACTTATACTTGCGGGTTGATGAAGCGTAGTCCACCAGTCCACAGAGAATTTAATTATCGGCAAATTAATGGATCCTAGAATAGTTATTAATGATGAAACCTTTACTAATTTATCTTGATCTTTAATAAACTTAAAACTTAAAATTAAAAAAAAATAAAAAAACATTAAAACCATCATGGATGTCAACCGAGCGTCCCAAACCCAAAATGCTCCCCAAGTAGGTTTTCCCCAGAGAGATCCGGTAATTATTGCTAAACAAGTAAATAATAATCCGATTGGAGCTAAACTTTTATTTATTAAAAAAAAGTTTTTTGTTTTAAAAATAAAATTTAAAATTGATAGAAAAGCCATACTTGCAAAACAAGCTAAACCTATCCAAGCAGAAGGGACGTGAAGATACATTATCCTTACTGAATCACCTTGAATATAATCTGGAGGAGATATAACTAAAGCAAAAGTAAGCCCTATTAGCAAAATTGGAAAAAAAACTGAATTAATAAATTTCAATGTTTTTTCAATTAATAAATAAATTCTGCTCGGTAAAAGAAAATTAAACATATGCTATCTAGTATATTAATAAGAGATTTATGTGAAGGTGGTTTTTAGGCCTAATTGAGAATTGAGAGGGAGTTAAAGAAGTATGAATAATTCCCAATTAGACACTAACAATTCAATTTAACTTAAATCTATGTCATAGATTTGAACCAAAATTGTTAAATTTGTGGCGACAGCGACGAATTAAGAGTTAATTTGAAATTTTAAAATAATTTGATCCCCTTTTTCCTGAAAAAATTTCATCAACAAGAGGGTGTTTGATTGGTTTTCCTGAACGATCGATTATTAAATTTTGTTCCGAGACGTAAGCTTCATAAGTCACTTCGTTACTTTCGGCAAGAAGATGATAAAATGGTTGATCTTTTCTTGGTCTCACGTCTTTAGGGATTGATTGATACCATTCCTCTGAATTGTTAAATTCAAAGTCTACGTCGTATATTACTCCTCTAAAATCAAAGTGTTTATGTTTTACTATTTCACCAATTGAAAATTTTGCTTTGTCACTAATCATTGAGCTAAAGATAATTATATTTTAATAAAAATCAACATATAAATTTTTATAAATATAAAAATTATGATAAAAGATAAGTGTGAATAAGTCTTTATTAAAATTTATAACTGACTTTGGTCCTCTTTTAATTTTCTTTGTCGTTTACTATAAAGGTGGAAAAGATCTAACTGTTGCTATACCTCCGCTTATTGTTGCAACATTATTTTCTGTATTAATAATTTATTGGATGGAAAAAAAAATTCCGTATTTGCCTTTAACGGGCGGAATACTAATTACTATTTTTGGAGGATTAACATTATATTTTAATAATCCAATATTTATTTATCTAAAACCAACAATTATAAATATAATTTTTGCTCTTATTTTGATTTTAGGAAAAAAATTTTTCCAAAAAAATTTTCTTAAAACTCTTCTACAAAACTCAATTCAACTTTCAGAAGAAGGTTGGGATAAATTAAATTTAAGATGGTCTCTTTTTTTTATTTTTTTAGCCATCTTAAATGAATTGGTGTGGAGAACTCAAACTGAGGCTGTATGGGTGAACTTTAAAGTTTGGGGAATTTTGCCTCTAACTTTTTTCTTCACTGCGCTACAAATACCTCTGATTAATAAATTTAAAATATGAATAAATTAAGACTTGTAGTAAATAATCAAAAAAAGGGAAAAAAAGAAATTTTTTTTATTAAGCAAGAGTTTCAAACTATATTAAACTTATATGCGAAAATGGTTTCAAATGGATCTTGGAAAGATTATGGTCTTTCTCTTGGAAAAAAACAAGTTTCATTTGACGTTTATCAAAGAGCATCTGACAAACCTGTTTTTAGAATTTTTAAAAACTTGAGACCAAAAAGTTTTAAAGAAAAGTATATTTTAAAAGATAAAAACGGGAGTATAATAAAAAAATCTGAAAATTTATCTTATTTGATTGATAAAACAAGTTGGAGTAGTTTGAAAGTAATAAAATAATTTCTTAGTGGTTATCTTCTCTGACCAAAAAGTCTCAGTAACATTATAAACAAATTAATAAAGTCTAAGTAAAGAGTTAGAGCTCCCATAATAGCTTTTTTGCCCATCAGTTCACCACTATCGCTAGCCATGTACATATTTTTGATTTTTTGTGTGTCGTAAGCAGTAAGACCGACGAAAATTAAAACACCAAGAATAGAAATTACGAAATACATCATTGGTGATTTCATAAAAATATTTACTATAGAAGCAATTATAATTCCTATAAGACCCATCATCAAAAAAGAGCCCAATTTAGTTAAATCTCTTTTTGTTGTATATCCATAAATACTCATAGCTCCAAAAGTTCCAGCTGTGATAAAGAAAACTCTAGTGATGCTTGCTCCTGTGTAAGCTATAAAAATTGATGAAAGTGATAAACCCATCAATGCAGCAAAAATCCAAAAAACACTTTGAGCTTTGCTAGCACTCATTTTTGCTATTCCAAAACTCATATAAATAACCACTCCTAAAGGCGCTAGCATAACAACCCAAGCTAAGCCTGAATTGTATAACGAATTACCTAATTGAGTTAAAATTAATGGCTCAAAAGACTCTACTGCAAACTTAGCAGTTAAAAGCGCAATAAAACCTGTCAGTGCTAATGCGGAGCTCATATAATTATAAACTCTTAGCATATAAGCTCTTAGACCTTGGTCAATAATTGCCTCTGATACTGAAGATCTTGTAGCTGAACTTTGTTTATTTAAATCCATATAGCTAATATAAGAAATTTTATTAACTTTTCAATAGGTAATTTTTACTTTAAAAAAACATTGCAATTTTATGAAATTCAAAAAATTAGGAAATACTGATCTAAATGTGAGCCTTATTTGTCTTGGCACAATGACATGGGGAACTCAAAACACTGAGAAGGAAGCTTTTGAACAGATGGATTATGCTATTGAACAAGGAATAAATTTTTTTGATACAGCAGAACTTTACTCAGTTCCTCCAACAAAAGACTCCTATGGTAAAACAGAAAAAATAATTGGTAATTGGTTTGAAAAAAGAAAAAATAGAGAAAAAATAATTTTAGCTTCAAAGGTTGCAGGCCCAGGTCTAGACTGGATAAGAGGTGGGGAAAACAACTTTTCTGAAAAAAAAATCGGCAAAGCTATAGATGATAGTTTGAAAAGATTAAAAACAGATTATATGGATCTATATCAACTACATTGGCCCGAAAGATCTACAAATTGCTTTGGGAGAAGAGAATTTAAAGTAAATGATAATGAAGGCAAATGGAACAATTTTGAAAATATTTTACAAGCATTAGAAAAATTTATCAAAAGTGGAAAGATTAGATATATTGGAATGTCAAACGAAACTCCTTATGGTCTTTCAAAATATTTAGAGATATCAAAAAATAAAAATCTTCCTAGAATGATGTCAGTTCAAAATCCATATAGTTTGGTTAATAGGACCTACGAAATAGGAATGTCTGAGATTTCAATTAGAGAAAAGTGTGGACTTCTTGCTTACTATCCCCTAGCAGCTGGAGCTCTATCAGGCAAATATAGAAACGGTCAAATGCCTAAGAATTCTAGAATGACTTTATTTAAAGGATGGGAAAGAATGATTAATCCATTAGCAATGAAAGCGTATGATAAATATTATGAGCTAGCTAAAGAATATAATATAACCATGGTTCAGCTAGCCCAAGCCTTTGTAAATTCTCGAACCTTTGTAACTAGTAATATTATTGGCGCGACTACAATGAAACAATTAAAAGAAAACATTAAAAGTATAGACATAGACCTATCTGAAGAAATTTTGGAAAAAATTAATTTAATTCATAACAATAATCCTAACCCCGCACCCTAATTTAAATACACAAACCATTGAAATACTTTTTTTTTAGTATAAAAACTGATTTATGGAACTCAAAAAATTATTCTCATACATTGTGTTTTTTTTAATTCTAAGTAATAACGTTTTGGCTGTTAATCCAAAATCTGTGGGAAAATTTAAAAACTGGGAAAGTTTTATATTATCATCTGAAAAAGGTAAAATTTGTTTTGCTCAAACTATTCCTGCAAAAAGAGTTCCGACTTCTTTCAAAAGAGACGATTCAAGATTATTTGTTACATTCCGACCAGCAAAAAGTATAAACGATGAAGTAAGTCTGACAAGTGGCCATGTTTACAAGGCTTCAACAGTAAGGGCAAAGTCTGGTAAAAAATCTTTTGATTTTTTCTCTCAGGATAAATTTGCTTGGTTACTTGATAGCAGAGAAGAAAAAAATTTTATAAAATTAATGAAAAAAGCAACTAATTTGATGGTCATAGCAAAAGCGACTAATGGAACTGAAACAACAGATCATTATTCAATGATGGGTTTTACAAAAGCTTATAATGCAGCAAAGAAAAGCTGTGGCTAAATGAAAAAAATTGTTTTAGCTTACTCAGGAGGCCTGGATACATCAATAATTTTAAGATGGCTTCAAAAAAATTATAAAGCTGAGGTAATAGCCTACACTGCAGATATTGGACAAATAATTAATAAAAAAAAAATAATTCAAAATGCCAAGAAATTAGGTGTAAAAAAAATAATCATCGAAGATTTAAAAAATATTTTTGTAAAAGATTATATCTTTCCTATGATTAGAGCTCACGCTGTTTATGAAGGAAGTTATTTACTTGGAACATCTATAGCTAGACCTCTAATAGCTAAAAGACAAATTCATATTGCAAAAAAAAATAAAGCTTTTGCCGTATCACATGGTGCAACCGGAAAAGGTAATGATCAAATTAGATTTGAGTTAGGTTATTCTTACTTTGGAAAAAGAATTAAAATTATTGCTCCTTGGAGGGAGTGGAAGTTACAATCTAGAACAGATTTAATTAAATACGCAAAACAAAATAAAATAACTATTCCTAAAGATAAAAAAGGAGCTCCTCCATTTTCAATAGATGATAATATTTTTCATACTTCTACTGAAGGAAAGGTTTTAGAAAATCCTAAAAATTCTGCACCAAAGTTTATATTTCAAAGAACAAAAGATTTAGAAAAAACTCCCAATAAGCCTACTGTTATTAAAATTAATTTTAAAAATAGTGATCCAATTTCATTAAATGGAAAAAAACTTCAACCAGAAAAGCTTTTAAAAAAATTAAATGAAATAGCAGGTAATAACGGCGTTGGTAGAGTAGACTTAGTTGAAAATAGATTTATTGGAATTAAATCTAGAGGAGTTTACGAAACGCCTGGGGGAACTATATTATATTGCGCTCATAGAGCTATTGAATCAGTTACTTTAGATAAAAAGACTATGCACAACAAAGAGAGAATAATGCCAATTTATGCGGAACTTGTTTACAATGGGTATTGGTTTTCAAAAAAACGTGTAAAACTTCAAAAAATAATTGATAAAAATAGATCTAAGGTAGCGGGACAAGTTGTCCTTAAAATCTTTAAAGGAAATGTTGTAATTCTCTCAAGAAGAACTAATAATAAGGCTTATTCTATGAAAAAAGTTTCATTTGAAGAAAACAAATTTTTTAACAAAAAAAAGGTGGAAAATTTTATAAAATTTCACTCAAAAAGATTACATAAACTCTTTTAACTATAATTAAATTTAATTTTATGAACGCAACAATAAGAAATATACAGTTAGTAGCAGTTGTATTCGTTCTTTTTGCAACTATCATTGCATTTGTTTTAGAAGTAAAAGAAATGTACGTAAATCAAACTATCTCATTAGCAGACTTGTTATTGATGTTTATTTATATCGAAGTAATAGGTTTAGTCAGATCATATTGGGAGACAAGATCTGTGAGAATTACTTATCCAATGGTTATAGCAATCACAGCATTGGCTAGATATATAATTCTTCAAGATAAAAATGATGATCCAGCAACTTTAGTTTATATTTCTTCAGCAATTTTAATAGTAGCGGCAGCTACAGTGATTATTCGTTTTCGAAACAGTAAGTACTTAAAATTAGACAATAGTAAATCTAACGAACTTTAAAATTATAACTCTTAATGCTCATGTTTCTCTATCCCGTGTTTCTCTAATAAATCGTGCATTCTTTCATGTTCTTTATAAGTTAAACTATAAAAGATAGCAGCTGTAAAGAATGATCCAACCAATACTCCTTGAACAAATCTTATTATTATTTTTTTGTTTTGAATTTTAGTTTGTTTTAGCATTTTTTTCCCCCTATTTTTTGCTTCGTAGAATTTAAATAATCCATATAAAATTAATAAAAAACTCAAGATCCATGATATTGGATGATTAACTACAGCCAGCATTGAACCACCAAAAAGAGCAGCTATAAATCCACTTATCCAACAAACTGGGCACATGATTTTTATTATAGATTATGAGGGATAAAGTCTCTGTGACAAAACTGTTTTTTTTAAGCTTGGTTAAATGTTTTAAATTATTTATTAAAGAATTAAATCAATTGTAAACAAAAATGAAATTCAATTTTAAAAAACCACCATTTGTAATTCGATATTTGATTATTGGTGCAATTTTAGTTTTGCCGCCAATTCTTAGTGCTCATTATGGAGCAATTTATTTAGGTAAAAATAATGGAGTTCTTTTAGGTTTTTGTGTTGGAATAATTTGTGTATCATTTGCTTGTTGGAAGCTATTTATCGATGGCTGGAGGGATGACGAGGACTAATGAAATTCGAAATCTCAAGAGAAGGAGCTTTAGATCAACTTGACAATTTCATAAAAACAGAATTATCAAGTTATAGTTTAAAGAGAAATTTTGATTTGGGACCTAATGATAAATCGAATGTTTCATGTTTATCTCCATATATTTCTCATAGATTAATAACTGAATACGAAGTTACAAAAAAAGTTTTATCAAAATTCCAGTACCAAAAAGTTGAAAAATATGTCCAAGAAATTTTTTGGCGAGTTTATTGGAAAGGATGGTTGGAACTGCGACCTCAAGTTTGGTCAGATTTTATAGAAGATTTAAAAAATATCGAAGAAAACGATGATTATAAAAAAGCTATAAATGGAGAAACTCAAATTGAATGTTTTAACGATTGGGTAAAAGAATTAAAAGAAAATAATTATTTACATAATCATACAAGAATGTGGTTTGCTAGTATTTGGATTTTTACTTTACGGTTACCTTGGCAAAAAGGTGCAGAGTTTTTCATGAAACATCTATTTGATGGCGATGCAGCCTCAAACACATTAAGTTGGAGATGGGTTGCGGGAATTCAAACTAAGGGTAAAAATTATATCGCTCATGCATGGAATATAAGTAAATTTACAAAAAAAAGATATCAAAGTGTTACGCTTAACGAGAACGCTGTACCATTAATAGATAGAAGAGAATATAAATTGAGACCTCTAAATTTAAATTATGAAGCTGGGTCAAATGAAAATTTAATAGTTTTTGAAAATGAGTTAAATTTAGAAAATCAAAAGTTGAAAGAATACAAAAATATTTATTTGATTTTATTGAGTAATAAAATTCGAAAAATAAAATTTGAAAAAAAAATTTTAGATTACAAAATAAAGTTAATAAGGGACCAAAAAAAAAGGTTTAATAAAATTCAACTGATGGATGAGGTTAAATTCCAACCTATAACAGAAAAAATAAAATCTTTTGACATGATTTATCCTTGTGTTGGTGAAAACTATTCTTTTATAAATAACATGAAAAAAAAAAATAATTTAAAGCTGAATATTATTTTAAGAGATGAGGATAAATTTTCTTGGCAATTTTCGAATAAGGGATTTTTTAATTTTAAAAATAATATAATTAAAATTTTTAATAAATTTAACCTCAACTAATAAAGTTGGTAATCCTATTTAGATTTAGCACACTTCTTTGAACAATATTTAACTTTTTCCCAGTTTAATCTCCATTTTTTTCTCCAAGCAAAAGGTTTATTACAAACGTGACAGGTCTTTAAAGGAAGATTAGTTTTTTTTATCACTTAAGGAGGTGTTTGTTTTTTAAAAATAAAAAATACGCAGCAATTTCATAGAAGATTTTTAGAAAAAAAAACATGGGTTTTATCTTAAATATTTTGTATAAAAAATTATATTTAGGAATATTTTTCCAAATAACCAAAAATACTTCTGCACCTTCAATTATCTTGCCGTCTTGAGCAAGATGCATTCTTCTTAAAAGTGCTTTGTATGATTTGGATGTTATTTGTTGAGCTTCTTTGTTGTTAGTAATATCAACCCATTCAATATTTTCGTTAGAATATTTTTTATAATGATTAATTTCAGCTCTACAAATATTACAAGAATTATTAAAAAAAACTTTATTTTTCATTTAATTTGTATTTTCCTTAATAAATTTATCTGCAGCTTTTAGTATTCGTGATTTTCTCTCTTTATTCATCTTTTCAGAAACTCTCACCATCATTGCTAGCCTAGGATTTTTTAAGAAAAACTTTTTATTCTTATCAATAAATCTCCAGTAAAGACCGTCCATCACATCGCACCAAGGGCCTTTTTTGAAATGCATCATTTTTAAAAAATAACTTGAGCCACATATGTAAGGCTTTGTCGCAAATATTCCACCATCACTAAATAATCCCATACCATAAACATTTGGAACCATGACCCAGTCTGAAGAATCTACAAACATTTCCATGAACCATTTGTAAACTTGCTTTGGATTAATTTCACACAAGTTCATAATATTAGCTAATATCATAAGACGTTCAATATGATGTGACCAACCATAATTAACAGCATTAGATATAGCATGATCTAGCGGAGGCAATCCTGTGTTTCCTTTATACCAATTATTTTTCATTTTTCTTTTATGATTAAAAAAATTAGTTTTTTCTAAACGTTCATCAAAATTTTGATAGATTCCTCTCATGAATTCTCTCCAACCAATAATCTGTCTGATATAACCTTCTAAAGAATTCATAGGTATTTTTTTTTCTATTTTTTTAAGTTTATTAATTACCTCTTCTGGTGTTATTAAGCCAATGTTTATTAATGGACTCAGAGCACTATGAAATAAAATATTAGATTTATCACTGACAGCATCCTCGTAATCACCAAACAATTTTAACCTATTTTTTAAAAATTCATCTAACCACTTGTGAGCATCTTTTCGAGTTGTTGGGAACCAAAAATTTTCTGTTTTTCCTGGGTTGTTTTTAAAATTTAATTCAATAAATTTTTTTAAAATTAATGTTTCTTTTGTATCTTTAAATTTTGAAATAGAAGATATTTTTATATTTTTAGGAATTTTTTTTCTATTTTCATCATCAAAACTCCATTTATTTCCTTTTGGAGTTCCATCTTTATTCATTAGAAGATTCATTTTTTTTCTAACAATTTTATAAAAATTTGCCATGAAAGGTTTTTTGTTTTGTGAAAGATAATTTTTAAATTCACTTCTATTAAAAACAAACATGGGAGACTGAATCTGATTCACTTTAAGAGAGTTTTTTTTTGATAGATTAAAAATTTTTGTTTCGAAACTTTTATCTTCGATTTCAAAAAAACTAATTTCTTTAATTTTTTTTTCTTTAATAACTTTTTCTAATTTTTTTTCGTATGAGAGTTTAAAATCTTTGTTCGTATCTTTATAAATTATATTAAAATTTTTTGATTTGAGTTCATCTCTAAACGATCTCATTGAAGACAAAAATAATAAAATTTTAAGTTTGTGATGTTTTTCAAAAGTACATAGCCCAAAATCTTCTGCCATAAAAAAAATATGATCTTTAAAATTGTTAAAGTATTTAGTGTTGAATAGATGATTACCTAAAATTAAAAATAATTTCATTCAAATAAAATATACAATCGAGAATTTTTAAATATTAGATCTTTTGAAGCAGTTTATTGTATTTTGTAGTAAACAAGCTATTGTCATTGGGCCAACACCGCCGGGAACAGGTGTAATTGCTTTTGCTACTTTTGAAACTTCATCAAAGTCTACGTCACCCACTATACCCGACTCGGTTTTGTTAATCCCGACATCTATAACTATTGCTCCTTTTTTTACCCAATCTCCTTTTACCAATTTAGGTATGCCTACTGCTGCAATTATTATATCTGCTCTAAGACACTCTGCCTTTAAATCTTTCGTTTTTGAATGGGTAATTGTTACAGTGCAATTTTCTTTTAAGAGTAATTGTGTCATCGGTTTTCCATTTAGATTTGAACGTCCAATTACTACAGCATGTTTGCCGTTAAGATTTTTTTCAACTTTTTTAAGCAATATACTACACCCAAGAGGCGTGCACGGAATATTACTTTTATAACCCGATGATAAATTTCCAACATTCATAGGATGAAAGCCGTCAACATCTTTTGCATGGTCAATCGTATCTATAACTTTTTTTTTATCTATATGACTAGGAAGAGGTAATTGAACCAAAATGCCTGAAACTTTTGTATTTTTATTAAGATCTTTAATTTTATTTAAAAGTACTTTTTCCTCTAAATTTGCTGGATATCTAATAACCTCAGAATTCAATCCAACTTCTTTTGCAAACTTTGCTTTATTTTTTACATAAATCTTACTAGCTGGATCTTCTCCCACTAAGATTACAGATAATCCTGGAACAGCATTATAAGTAGATTTTAGTTCTGATATTTTCCTCTTTAAATCTTTTCTTAAATCTTCTGCTGTTTTTTTTCCATCAATTATCATATTTAGAACATCGCAGGTGCAAATAATTCGAAAACCAAATTTCTTAAAAACATTAAAGCTAATATTAAAATTACTGGAGAAATATCAATAGACCCAAGATTTGGCAAATATCTCCTTATAAAATTTAAAGGTGGATCTGTCAGTTTATAAGAGACCTCTAATACAGAATAAACAAAACGGTTACTGGTATTTAAAACATTAAATGCAACTAACCAGCTTATTACGGCGTTTATTATTAATACCCATATATACAGGCTTATAATGTTATCAAATAATATTAAAATCGATTTCATTATTTTTTCTCCACATAAATAGAAGTACTTGGAAAAGCAAATGATGCTCCATTACTTTCCACAATTTCTTTTATTTTAACAGCTAGTCTCTCTTTAACTTTTAACCACTCTCCCCAGTCATCTGTTACAGTAAAACATCTAACATACATATCTATTGAACTATCAGAAAACTTATCTATTCGAACAGCGTGTTCGGTGTCTTCTCCAATTTTAAAATCTTTGTTTGTAGTTATAAACTCCTCAATTTGATCTCTAATTTTTTTTAACTGTTCTACTGTTGAACTGTACTGTAAAGTTATAATCCAACTAATCCTCCAGTTTGTTGTTTCGGTTATATTAACCACAGCATTCTCTGCAAATGATGCGTTGGGTATTGTTGCAATTGACTTATCAAATTTTCTAATTACAGTTGATCTAAAACCAATTCTTTCTACGACTCCTTCAATAATTCCCTCTACATATATCCAGTCTCCTATCTTAAATCTTTTTTCTACTAAAACTAAAACTCCAGAAATTAAATTTTTAAATAAATCTTGTGCCCCAAGCGCAACTGCGACACCGAATAAACCCAATCCTGCTATTATTGGAGCAATTTTTATTCCCCAAATATCTAATGTGGCAGCAAAACCAAAAAAAATTATTAAAATTTTATTTGCTTTAATAACCCAATTGAGTAAATCTCTAGATAGTAACTCTTCCACTCTTTTAATCAAAAAAGTAATTGGTTCTACAATTTGATGAATTAACCAAAATATTAATATTGTTATTAAAGAACGATTAAGATTATCGACAAAAACGTTCATCTTACCTTCGAAGTCCATATAAGATGTTGCAATAAATATTCCAAGAACTATTGGAATAAACTTCACTGGACCAGCTGATGCCTCTACTAAAGCGTCATCAAATTTATTTGAAGTTTTTGCTACATAATTTTTTAATCTTTGAAGAATAAACTTCGCAATCAAACCTCGTAATAATAAAAAAAATAGAAAAATTCCGATTGCTAGTCCAATTTGAGTAAAATTAACTCCAGCAATACCTTGTTTCCAAATTTCTATAAATAAATTTTTAAATTGTTCTAATACGTTCATTCAATAAATTCCTATAGTTTTAATAATTCATCGCCAGGGTTAAAAACTTCAATTTTTTTCCATCCTTTAGATTTAAAAAAATCTGCAACTTTTTTACTTATACACATAACAGTCGATCCTGTCATTATTGGATACAAAGAATAATTTTTGCTAATTTCAACAAAACTTTGGGCACTTCTTAGGGAATAAATGAATATCAAATCTGGAACATTGTTTTCAATTATCTTTTTACTCTCATCGCTTAAATCAGTTATTTTTTCGGCGAGATAATTAACTATTTTTTTTACCTTGAAACCCTCTTTTTCTAAATCTTCATCAAGATTGTAAGAAATATTATCTCCACAAAAATATGCAATTTTGGATTTTTCATTTAATTGTTCTGAGTTTATAATTAAATTTTTTAAAGCATTAACTGTTCCGCCTGCTGAGAAAGTATTTTGGAAGCCTTTTTGTCTAGCTATTTTTTCAGTGATAGACCCAACGCAAAAACAAAAAATTTTTTTATTTTCTTTTGAAAGTTTTAAATTTCTTATGGCGTTAGCACTAGTAAATATAAAAGCATCAAAATCATTTGGGTTAATTGGTTTAATCTTTAGAGTTGAGATTTTTAAGGTTGGAATATGTAAAATTTTATGTCCTTTTGAGAAAAGTTTCTCCATTAAATTTTCGGAGTCAATTAACGGTCTAGTAATTAATATATTCATGATTTTTTCTTAAATTTTGATCCTGCTTTTTTTAATAAAATATTTCCAACTGTTTTTCCAATCTCAATTGCATCTTTTTTTTTTCCTTTTAATTGGTGAAAAAAAAATTCATCGCCAGAATCTGAGAAAAGTTGAGCTGTTAGTTTTATTTCATCACCAATCACAGTTGCTAAAGCTCCAACAGCTGTATCACAATTTCCACCTATAGTCTTAAGCATGCTCCTCTCAGATATTGCACATTGTTTAGTTGTAGGGCTATTAATTTTATTCAAAATTTCTTTTATTCTTTCATCTTCTTTTCTACATTGTGCTGCGATGATACCCTGTCCTGCAGAAGGAATTACATCATCTAATGAAAATATTTCTTTTACATTTTTTTCTAAACCTAAATTTTTTATACCTGCAATAGCAAGAACTATTCCATCATAAAAATTTTCTTTAAGTTTTTTAATTCTAGTGTCAACATTTCCTCTGATTTGCTTAACCTTAATTTTTTTATTAATTAATTTTAGTTGAAGTTCTCTCCTTCTTGAAGATGAACCAACTATACTGTTATTTAATTCTTTTAAAGAATTAAAATTAAAACTTATAAAGGCATCCCTGGGATCATTTCTTTCTATATATGAGCCTATAACTAAATTTTTTTCATCTTCCACTTCCATATCTTTTAAGGCATGAACTGCGATGTCTATCTCTTTATTTAAAAGACTTTCTTCTATTTCCTTACAAAATAATTTTTTTCCACCAATTTCTGAAAGTTTTTTATCCTTAAAAATATCACCAGAAGTTTTGATTGTTTTAATAATTAAGCTGCCTTTAGATAAATTTGTTTCTTTCTCTAATATTAAATTTTTCACTTTATTCGCATAAACTAAGGATAGTTTACTTTCTCTTGCTCCAATTGTAATTTTTTTCATTATGAGTTTATATATTTAAGTTATATATCTTATACTATTCTATTATTTAGCTCATAATAAGATGAAAAGAAAACTTGCATTTTTAGGAATTGAAACTAGTTGTGATGAAACTGCCGCATCTATTGTAACACAAGAAAATAATGAATTACCAAAAGTATTATCAAACGTCGTTTCCAGTCAAATGGAGGAACATGGAAAATTTGGGGGTGTGGTACCAGAACTAGCTGCTCGAGCGCATGTGGAGAAAATAGATTTTATTATTAATAAAGCGTTAAAGGATAGTGGTTTAGTTTTAAAAGATTTAGATGGCATTGCGTCAACTGCTGGCCCAGGTCTTATAGTTTGTTTAAACGTAGGATTAAATGTTGGTAAATCAATAGCTGCTTTTTCAAAAAAACCTTTGTTTGCTATTAATCATTTAGAAGGTCATGCACTTAGCCCAGGATTAGAAAATAAAATTAATTTTCCTTATTTGCTTTTATTAATTTCAGGTGGTCATTCCCAATACTTAATAGTTAAAGGGTTAGGCAAATATAAACAATTGGGCACCACAATTGATGATGCTTTAGGAGAAGCTTTTGACAAAACAGGCAAAATGCTAGGTCTCGATTATCCTGGTGGAGAAAAAGTGGAAAAAATTGCAAAAAAAGGTGATAAGAATTTTTTTAAACTGCCCAAACCAATCATTAATAAAGCTGGTTGTAATTTATCATTTGCTGGTCTCAAAACTGCCGTCCTTAGAGAAACAAAAAAAATAAATTCAGAAAAAATGAAATATAATTTAGCTGCATCTTTTCAAAATACAATTAATATAATTTTAAGAAAAAAAACTTTAATAGCGATGGATTTATTCAGAAAAAATTTGTCTCTAAATAAAAAATATCCCTTCGTAGTAGCAGGAGGGGTTGCTGCAAATAAGTCCATAAGAGAGAGCATGTCAAGCATTTGTAAAGACAAAAACTTTACTCCGATATTTCCTTCTTTAAAATTTTGTGGAGATAATGCCGCTATGATCGCCTGGGCTGGGATACAGAGATTTAAGAAAAACAAAAAAAATGATTATAGTTTTTCTGCAAAATCAAGATGGCCTCTAGATAAATCTGCTCCTTATATGAAAGGTCCAGGATTAAAATTAGATTAAAATGGAATTTGAAATAAAAATTTTTAAAAATTTCGATGAAAAACTAAAAAAAATTTGGATAGAATTTGAAAATCAATCAGAAAATTATTTTTTTCAAAATTACGATTGGCTAAACTGTTGGCACACAAATTTCACAAATAAAAATTCTTTAGTTATTTTGAATATTTTAGTTTACAAAAAAAATAAGCTGTTAATGATTCTTCCAATGTGTATTCAAAATACTAAGGGAATAAATATTCTAAAATGGCAAGGTGAAAATAAATGTGATTATATGGCGGGTTTATTCCTAAAAAATAATTTCATTGAAAAAAAAGATTTTTTAATTATTTGGAATTTAATAAAAAAGGCTCTTCCCAAATTTAATTTGATTGAATTTAAAAACCAGCCAGAGTACATAGGCAAAATAAAAAATCCATTTACTAACTATTTAAATTGTTATGCTGACTATTTCACTAGTTCAATAACATTCGATGAAAATTATGAAAGTTTTATTTCAAAGAACTTTAAAAAAAAGTTTCTAGATGACACAAAAAGAAGAATAAATAATCTTAAAAAAAACGGAGAAATGGAATTAAAAATCTTTGAAAATGAAGAAAAAATAAAAGTCACAAAAGTAATAATAGATCAGAAAATCACCAGATTAAGGAGTTTAAAACAAAAAAATATTTTTAAAGACTCAGACAAGAGTTTTTATATTGATTGTTGTGAATTAAGAGATAGCAATTTCAAAATTCATGTTTCCTCTATTGAAATTAATAGTGAACCCATCACTTACCATTGGGGTGTTGTATTCAAAGATACTTTTTATCATTTAATTCCAACAATTCTAGATAATAAATATTACAAATTTTCACCAGGTAGAATTTTACTTTTTGAATTAATCAAATGGTCATTTGATAACGGGTTAAAAAAACTTGATTTTACTATAGGCGATGAATCCTATAAAAAAGACTTTTCTAACAATCATAGTCATCTTTTTAATTATTTAGGTTGCAATGATTTTTACGGAATACCAGTCTACTCCTATTTAATAGTAAAAAATTTATTAAAGAAAATTTTATTTGTAAAAAAACTTTACAGATTTATTACTAGAATTATTAGTTAGAATAGAATAATAAATAAATAACCGTTAAACTGGATGAAAAACTATATAAAAAAAAAATTAAGATCTTTACTTTATTTCATTGAACTTAATTTTAAATTAAAAACTCAAAGCAAAAATGCTATCGATAAATATTATGAAAAGATGGCAGACGATTGCTATGATTTTTTTAAAAAGGATATGGAAAACTCATCTATTTTTAGAAAAGTCGATGATATTAGAAACTTTTCAATTTATAGAGCATACAATAATGGAAGTGAGAAAAATCTCTTTTTAGAGTTTGGTGTTTGGAAAGGCAATTCCATAAATTTATTTGGAAAATACCTTTCAAGACACAAAGCTGAGATTTATGGTTTTGACTCATTTGAGGGCTTAGAGGAAGATTGGTTAACGCATGAATTCTTTCCTAAAGGTTCTTTATCATTACAAAAAAAAATTCCTAAAGTTTTAAATAATGTAAAATTGATTGAAGGAAAAATCCAAGAAACGTTGGTACAATTTCTTAAAAAAAATTCTAGTAAAAAAATAATTTTTGCTCACATGGATATGGATACATATGAGTCAACTAAATATGCCTTGGAGAAAATTAAACCCTTTTTACAAAAAGGTTCTGTTATTTTGTTTGACGAATTTTATGGTCATCCTAATTGGAAAAAGGAAGAGTATAAAGCATTCACAGAAGTATTTTCCGAAGGTGAATTTAAATATATTGCCTTCTGCGAAAATGAAGTAGCAATAGAAGTAATTTAAAAATTATCTAAAATTTTCTGAGGATTTTTTTAAACTTAAAGCCTGAACTTAAAATTGCTTTCTTGCTATGCTTGTTGTTAGATACAGTGTAGATTATTAATTTTCTATTTAAATATTTATTTTGTATTATTTTTAGTAATAATTTGTAATACCCTCTATTTCTAAATTTTTTGTTAGTAAAGAAATCATAAAGTATTTTCTCATTTTTTAAAAAAACTTTTTTATCAATTTCTTCAATATTCCATCTAGAATTTTTTGATTGGTGAATCCATCCTGAGCAGATAATATTTTTATTACTAATTATTCCAATAAAACTTGAGTGTTTAAATCTATTAGTTTTATAATAACATGTCTTAAAATAGTTTTTAAAAATTTTATTTTTTAATATCTTGCTTCGATCAGAAATTTGAAATATTTTGGGTTTAATTTTAATTTTTTTTCTTTTTTTTGGAACGGACTCGAAAACATATATTGTTACAATAAACTTATAAAAAAATTTTAAAAATTTTTTAAGTTCTAAATTTTGAAATAATTTCATTGATTAGTTTTTTTAGATTTATAAGATACATTATTTAGAATAATTTTTATAACAAAGGTTTATTAATTTACCAATGAAATATTGGCTACTTAAATCTGAACCGGACGTTTGGTCCATTGAACAACAAAAAAAAGCCGGTTCTAAAGGAATTGCTTGGGACGGAGTTCGAAATTATCAAGCTAGAAATAACCTAAAAAAAATGGAAAAAGGGGATTTATGTTTTTTTTATCATTCCAACATTGGGAAAGAAATTGTGGGAATAGTAGAAGTTACAAAAAAAGCATTTTTAGACAAAACGGATAAAAGTAAAAGATTTTTAGCTGTTCAGGTTAGGTTTAAGCAAAAACTAATAAGAGCAGTAGGTCTTAAAAATATTAAAAAAAATAAGGATATTTGTCATATACAGTTAGTAAAACAAAGCAGATTGTCTGTTATGCCGATAGACACTAAAAGCTGGAAAATAATTTGTAAGATGGGTAAAATCTAATCAAATTTTAAAAAAATTACTGGAGTTTACATTGTCTAAAAGAAGCAGAAAAAGAAAAAAAAAGATTAAAAAAAAATCTAGAAAAAAAATAAAAAGAAAAAAGTCTAGATCTAAAAAGTCTAATAAAAGAAAAAAATTCTTAAAACGAAAGTTATCAAGTAAAATATCTTCTTTCGATGATGAAGATGGTAACTCGGTTTATCCAGTAACAGATAAATGGGCGAAACAAGCTTATGTGAATAAATCAAAATATAATAAAAAATAT
>CACKRM010000005.1 GCA_902602655.1 uncultured Pelagibacteraceae bacterium | reverse complement strand
TTATTGAAATAAAAAAATTGTTAAAAAGAGAGCCTAATTTATTAGAGCTTGCAGTTTTTTCTGCAATGTGGAACGAGCATTGTTCCTACAAATCTTCAAGAATCCATTTGAAAGAATTGCCGACAAAAAATAAAAATGTAATACAAGGTCCTGGTGAAAATGCTGGTGTTATTGACATAGGAGAGGACGATGCAATTGTTTTTAAAATAGAGAGTCACAATCATCCTTCTTTTATTGAACCGTATCAGGGGGCCGCAACAGGAGTTGGTGGCATTTTAAGAGACGTTTTTACAATGGGTGCAAGACCAATCGCGCTTTTGAATTCAATACATTTCGGCTCGCCTAAAAATAAATCTACTAGAAATCTTTTACATGGCGTTGTGTCAGGAATAGGTGGTTATGGTAATTGTATTGGAATTCCCACGGTTGCTGGTGAAACCAAATTTAACAATACATACAACGAAAATATACTAGTTAACGCTATGGCTGTAGGTCATGTAAAAAAAAATAAAATATTCTATTCAAAAGCTAAAGGATTAAATAAATCTGTTGTTTATGTAGGATCTAAAACCGGTAGAGATGGTATTCATGGAGCTTCTATGGCTTCAGCTGAATTTGATGAAAATTCCGTAGAAAAAAAACCCACCGTTCAAGTTGGAGATCCTTTTACTGAAAAGTTATTAATGGAGGCTTGTCTAGAACTTATGAAAGACAATTCAATAATATCAATTCAAGACATGGGAGCAGCAGGTTTAACTTCTTCAAGTGTAGAAATGGCATCAAAAGGAAATTTAGGCATTGAATTAATTTTAGACTACGTGCCTTGCAGGGAGGAAAACATGACTCCTTACGAGATGATGCTTTCAGAAAGTCAGGAAAGGATGCTTATTATTCTTGAAGATGGAAAAGAAGAAAATGCAAGAAAAATTTTTTCTAAATGGGATCTAGATTTTGTAGTAATTGGAAAAACGACTGACACTAATAATTTAACTTTAAAATTTAAAAAGGAAGTTGTAGGAGAAATACCTATTGAAGCTTTAGCAAATAAAGCTCCTATGTACGATAGAAAATGGGTAAAAAAAAAGTTTCCAAGTAAAAATATTCATATTAAAGATTTAAAAAAAGTTAAAATGGATAAAGCTTTAATAGAGATTTTATCATCTCCGAATGAATCAAATAAAAGCTGGATAACAGACCAATATGATCAAATGGTAATGACAGATACAATTCAAAGATCAGGTTCTGATGCGGCTATTATTAGAATTCATGGAAAAGAAAAAGCAATAGCAGTCACAGTAGATTCTTCTGCAAACTATAGTAAATCACATCCACTTACTGGTGGAACGCAGATAGTATGTGAGACTTGGAGAAATTTAATTTCCGCTGGTTCTAAACCTATTGCAATAACTAATTGTCTAAATTTTGGAAACCCTGAAAATCCAGAGATCATGGGTGAATTTGCTGAGTCAATACAAGGAATTAAAAAAGCCTGTGAATTTTTAGATTTTCCAGTAGTTTCGGGAAATGTTTCTTTTTACAACGGAACTAACAAAAAAAATATTTTTCCAACTCCTGTAATTGGCGGGATAGGCTTGGTCTCAAAACTAAAAAATGTTAAAAATCATTTACTTAAAAAGGAGGGCAATCAACTTTTTGTAATTGGAAAAACGTTTGGTCATCTGCATCAAAGTGTTTTTTATAAAGAAATATATTCAATAACTGAAGGCCCTCCTCCTGAAATTAATTTAATTAACGAAAAAAATAATGGAGAATTTGTAGCAAAAATAATTGAAAAAGGACTTGTGACATCTGTACACGATGTCTCAGTCGGTGGAATATTACTAGGTATTTGTGAAATGTCCATAAATTCAGAATTTGGTCTAAAAATAAATAAGCCAAAAAAACTCTCAAACATATTTGAGTATTTTTTTGGTGAAGACCAAGGAAGATATCTTATTGAGGTTGAAGAAAAAAATATTAGTAAAATTAACAAGATTTTAAAGGAAAATAATATCTATAGTGAACTATTAGGAATTGTTCAGAAAGACTTTATTGAACTTAATGGTGAATTTAAATTAAATATAAAAGATCTATATAAAATTAACAATCAATGGTATCATAACTATTAATAATTATATGGACATAAAAGATAAAATTGAGGCTACAGTAAAAGCAAATAATGTTTGTTTGTTTATGAAGGGTACTCCTGAAGCTCCTCAATGTGGATTTTCAATGGCTGTTTCTAATATTTTAAAACACTTAAATGTAAATTTTAAAGGTGTTAACGTACTTGAAGATCCAAATTTAAGACAAGGAATTAAAGATTATAGTGATTGGCCAACAATTCCTCAGCTTTATATAAATGGAGAGTTTGTCGGTGGCTGTGATATTGTTAAAGAAATGTTTGAAAAAGGTGAACTTAAAAAAATCTTGTCTGAAAAATCTTTAATTTAATTTTTATCTTGAATAATATTCAATTACTAGACTCGGTTCCATTATTACAGGATACGGGACTTCAGCGAATTTTGGAACTCTAACTAATTTAACAGATTTATTTTTACTGTCTGATTGAATATATTCTGGAACATCTCTTTCCTTGTTTGATAAAGAACCTTCTATAATGTTTAATTTTTTTGATTTATCTTTTACTTCTATAACATCTGTTTCTTTAACAAGATAACTTGAAACGTTCACTTTCTTCTTATTTACTTTAATGTGTCCATGATTAATTAATTGTCTCGCAGCAAATACTGTAGGTGCAAATTTACCTCTATATACAATTGTATCTAAACGCCTCTCTAATAGAGCTATTAGATTTTCGGTTGTGTCACCTCTTTTTTTAATTGCTTTTCTGTAAATGTTTCGAAACTGTCTTTCATTGATATTTCCATAATATGATTTAAGTTTTTGCTTTGCGATAAGTTGAACCCCATAGTCTGTTGGTTTTCCTTTTCTGCTTTGTCCGTGTTGTCCAGGAGGGTATGCTCTTGTATTAAATGGACTTTTAGGCCTTCCCCATAAGTTTACTTTTAGTCTTCTATCTACTTTGTGTTTAGATTTTATTCTTTTTGTCATTATTTATGAAAGTGTTTTTATAAGATTTCAGTAACTAATGTCAATTATGCATTAATATTTTTTTTTGACAAACTACTTATAATACTGGCTAAAAGCCTCAATTCTTTGTTACTAGGTTCAAAACGATAAAATAGATTGTTTATATTCAGTAACATTGCTCTTTTCTTCTCTTTGGGAACAAAAAAATTTTTTTGTTCTAAAAGAAAGTTTAAATGAATTAAAAATTTTACAATAGAGTTTTTTGAAGGTTTTTTTAGAATTTTGCTCTCTTTATTAAAAATACTAGGGTTTAAAGTTTTAAAAATCTCGTAACATACTACAGCCATTGCGTGTGATAAGTTCATAGAGCTGAAGTTTTTTGAAGTTGGTATTTGAATTATAGAATTTGAGAAAGACAGATCTTCGTTAGATAAACCTGAGGACTCTTGACCGAACATAATACATATCTTTTTCTTATAGTTTTTTTTAATAAAATTTTTAAAACTTTTCATTGAAATATGTTTTTTATTTATATCTCTTTTTCTTGCAGTTGTTGAAAATACCAAATCACTTTTTTTTAATGAGTCTATAGTATTTCTATATACTTTGACTTTTTGTAAAATATCATAAGCTCCTACTGAAGTAACCCGAGCTTTTTTGTTAGGCCAACCATGTTTTGGTTTAACTATATTCAATTTTGAGAAACCAAAATTTTTTAAAACTCTTGCGCATGAACCAATATTTTCACCAAGTTGGGGTTTAATAAGAACAAAACTAAAATTACTTTTCATGAATGTTTGCCGGTGCCTTTTCTTTGAAAAGTTTATATTCTAAACTATCAATTAAAGCTTTAAATGAAGCTTCTATTATGTTTTGTGAAACGCCAATTGTAAACCAGCTCTTACCAGTCTTATCAGTGCTTTCTATTAAAACTCGAGTAGTTGCTCCTGTTCCCGTGTTCAATATTCTTACTTTATAATCTAAAAGTTTAAGATCTGAAAAATATTTATAATATTTTTCAACTCTTCTAAAGTTAGACCTAATAGCATTATCCAATGCATTAACCGGTCCGTTACCTGAACCTGAGCATTTAATCTCATTCCCGTCAATTAAAAATGTTACTTCTGCTGAAGTTTTTATTTCATCTGATTTTTGAACATTAACATTATAACTTTTTACTTTAAGATATTCAGGCAATTTTCCTAAAAGTTTATTTGCTAAAAGTTCGAAGGAAGCATCTGCTCCATCATAAGAATATCCACTAAACTCTCTGCCTTTAACTTCATCTAAAATTTTTTGTATTTTTGGATCTTTAGAATTTATTTTTACTCCATAGTTTTCCAACCTGGATATAATGTTAGATCTTCCTGCTTGATTTGAAACAATTATGTTTCTGTGATTGCCGACTAATTTTGGATCTATATGTTCATAAGTTTTGGGATTTTTTTTAACTGCTGAAACATGCAAACCTCCTTTGTGAGAAAAAGCTGAAGCTCCTACATAGGCCATATTTTTGTTTGGTTTCCTATTTAATATTTCATCTAAAAATCTAGAACACTCCGTTAAAGATGAAAGTTTTTCCTTTTTAAGATTTAATTCATAATCATTACTAAAAGTCTTTTTTAAAATTAGAGTTGGAATTATTGACATTAAATTAGCATTCCCACATCTCTCTCCTAATCCATTAATTGTTCCTTGAATTTGTCTCGCTCCAGCTAAAATTGCAGCTAATGAGTTGCTAACTGCATTTTCTGTGTCATTATGTGCATGAATACCTAAATTTTTTCCAGGTATAATTTTTGAAACTTTGTAAACTATATCACTTACTTCATTAGGTAATGTTCCACCATTTGTGTCACAAAGAACTAACCATCTAGCACCCTCGTCATAAGCTTGTTTTAAACAATCAATTGCGTATTTTGGATTGCTTTTAAATCCGTCAAAAAAATGTTCTGCGTCAAATAAAAATTCTTTTTTATTTTTTACAAAATGTTTGGCAGTTTCTTTTATATTTTTTAAATTTTCATCATTCTTGATACCAAGTGCCGTATTTACTTGGAAATCCCAAGTTTTTCCTACTACGCAAACAGTTTTACAATCGGCATTAACTAACGAAGCTAAATTAGGATCATTTTCCGCGCTTATACCGTTTTTTTTTGTCATACCAAATGCTGTGAATTTAGTGTCACCAAGATTGGGTGATTTGTCAAAAAATTCTGTATCAATAGGATTTGCCCCTGGCCATCCACCCTCTACATAATCTACACCTATTTTAGATAAAATTTTTGCAATTTTGTTTTTATCATCTACAGAAAAATCTACACCCTCTGTCTGTGCTCCATCTCTTAATGTTGTATCAAATATATATATTTTTTCTTTTTTCACTTATATTTCCATTCTGTTTTTCCTTTTTTGTCCTCAATTAAAATACCTTCGTTCAATAACTCATCTCTTATTTTATCTGCAAGCTTGAAATCTCCTTTTTCTCTAGCTAAAAGTCTTTCATTTATTTTTGATTGAATTAACTTTTCAGGAATTTTTATTGACCCTTTTTTGCTTTTCTCCCATTCTATTTTATTTACATTAAATAGCCCTATTAAGCGACATGCAGCATTAAAAGTATCTCTTTTTTTATTATTTCCGTTTATAGCTTCGTTGTAAAGTTCATGTAAACTTTTTATATAATTTGGTGTATTAAGATCGTCTAAAAGATAATCAAAACATTCCAAATTCTCATTAATATTAAATTTTTCAGAGTATAAATTGTACCATTTGTTGAGAGTACTTTTACATTGAGATAATATTGATTTATTCCAATCTAGAGGTTGCTTGTAATGAGAGCTTAAAAGTGCAAGTCTTACTACTTGTCCATTATGCTCTTTTACAGCACTACTTATACTTACAACATTTCCTAATGACTTTGACATTTTTTCTTTTTCCATAGTTAAAAATCCATTATGAACCCAATAATTGGCCATTTTATCCGAAGAGTTATTAGAACATGATTGAGCTATTTCATTTTCATGATGTGGAAAAACTAAATCAAGACCACCGCCATGTATATCAAACTTTTTTCCTAAATATTTTTCACTCATTACTGAACATTCTAAATGCCAACCAGGTCGACCTCTGCTCCAGGGCGAGTCCCAACCAGGATCTTTATCTTCGGAAGGTTTCCAAAGCACAAAGTCTAAAGGGTTATTTTTTAATTTAGAAACTTCTACTCTAGAACCAGCTTTAAGTTCTTCTAAATTTTTATTAGAGAGCTTTCCATAATTTTTAAATGAAGAAACAGCAAAAAAAACATGGCCTTCATTAATATAAGCATAACCTTTTTTTATTAATGATTCTGTCATTTTTATCATCTCTTCGATATGTGATGTTGCTTTAGGTTCAACCGTTGGGATTAAACAATTTAAATTTTTACAAGCTAAGTGAAATTGTTTTGTAACTTCTTTAGTAATATTTTCAATGGATAATTTTTTCTCTTTTGCTATATCAATTATCTTGTCATCAACATCGGTAATGTTTCTCACATACGTTACATTATTATCTCCGTAAATTTTTCGCAAAACCCTAAAGAGAAGATCAAAAACAACTAATGATCTAGCATTTCCAACATGGGGATCATCATAAACTGTTGGTCCGCAGGCATAAATTGTTACATTTTTTGGATTTATTGGTGTAAATAACTCTTTAGCTTTAGTTAATGTATTTGAGATTTTAAGATTTTTCATTGTCAAATTTACACACTGGTATTGGCTCCATTTTATGAAGATTTTTTTTTCGAATTTCTAAATAATTTTTGTAGTTTTTATCTTTTGTATCTAGCATAGCTTTTTCTAAGTCTTTGTAAGACATACCAAGTTGTTTTACATCTGATCTGCCATCATCCCACAAACCATCAGTTGGTTCAGCGTTTATAATTTCATTGGATATCCCGAGGTATTGGCCCATTTCCCAAACTTGGGTTTTTGTACAATCTGCAATAGGAGATATGTCCACACCTCCATCGCCATATTTAGTATAAAAACCTACACCAAAATCTTCTACTTTGTTCCCAGTTCCAACGACTATACCTGAATTAGCTGCAGCCACTTGATATAACGTTGACATTCTTAGGCGTGCTCTTGAATTTGCCAGTCCATGTTCGTCATCAAATTTACTTAATGTTTCTTTAAAAGTATTAAATAAATTTTCTAATTCTATTAAATTATATTCAACATTTTTAAATTTAGAAGACAACCATTTTCCATGCTTCAAACTTAAATCATGCTGAGATTTAATTTGTTTAATTGGCATACTTAAAACAATAGTTTTTCTCCCAGTCATAGCGCTTAAAGTGCTTACTACTGATGAGTCTATCCCTCCAGACACTCCCACAACTAACGCCTTTGGGGTAAATGGCATAGATTTACAATAATTATCGATCCACTTTATTATAATTTCTGTTCTTTTTTTTACATTCATAATTAATAAACTTCTCCTATCCTTTTCAGGATTCTGTCTTAATAATTATATAATAATTATTAAGACGCCGCTTGAATAATATTTTTTGAATATGTTGAATTTTTCTTTATTTCGTCAGAAATTAGAAAAGCTAGCTCTAAAGCTTGGCTTGCATTTAGTCTAGGGTCACAATGTGTTCTATATCTATTAGATAGTTCCTTTTCAGAAATTTTCTGTGCTCCACCTGTACATTCTGTCACATCTTGACCTGTCATTTCAACATGAAGACCACCGGCATAACTACCTTCAGCCTGATGTATTCCAAATACGTTCTTTACCTCTTTGAGGACACTGTCAAACGGTCTTGTTTTCAAACCACTTGCTGCTTTGATTGTATTACCATGCATGGGGTCACATGACCAAATTACATTTAAGCCCTCTTTTTTAATAGCCTTAATAAGTTTAGGCAGAAACTTCTCAGCGTTATCTGCACCAAATCTAGATATCAAAGTAAGTCTTCCAGCTTCATTGTTTGGGTTTAAAATATTACAAAGTTTTATTAGCTCATCAGCTTTTAAAGTTGGTCCACATTTTAAACCTAAAGGATTTTTTATACCTTTACAAAATTCAACATGGGCACCATCAATTTGTCTAGTTCTATCTCCAATCCAAACAAAGTGAGCTGAAGTGTCATGATGTTCACCAGTAGTTGAGTCTACTCTTGTCATGGCTTCTTCGAACGGAAGAAGTAATGCCTCATGGGAAGTATAAAAATTAACAGTTCTTAATCTTCTGTTGTTTTCAGGGTTAACTCCACACGCTTCCATAAAAGCTAAAGCATCACTAATTTTATCTTCTATCTCTTTATATTTTCCTTTTGTTTTTTTATTAATAAAACCTAGGTTCCATAAGTGAACTTGTCTTAAATCAGCAAAGCCACCCTGAGAAAAAGCTCTTATTAAATTTAAAGTTGATGCTGACTGGGAGTAAGCTCTAAACAATCTTTTGGGATCTGGTATTCTTGCTTTTTCAGTAAATTCCATTCCGTTAATATTGTCGCCTAAATAACTTGGTAACTCTCTTCCATCTTTTTTTTCAATGGGTGAACTTCTTGGTTTAGAAAATTGACCTGCTATTCTTCCAATTTTTACAACTGGCAAAGAAGCGGAATGTGTTAATACTAAAGACATTTGTAATATTGCCTTAAAAGTATCTCTAATATTATCTGGATTGAACTCTGCAAAGCTTTCTGCACAGTCTCCTCCTTGTAATAGAAAAGCCTTACCTTTAACAACTTCTGCTAAAGATTTTTTTAAGGAACGAGTTTCGCCAGCAAAGACCAAAGGAGGGTATTTTTTAATTTTACCCAAGACCATGTTTAACTCTTTTTCATCTTCATACTTCGGAAGATGTTTTGCAGGATAATTTTTCCAACTATTTAAAGTCCATTTTTTCATATTCAACTCTTAAGTGATATTTATAGTATAATTGAATTTTATTCAACTGTTACAGACTTAGCTAAGTTTCTAGGTTTGTCTATATCGCACTTTTTCAATAGAGCAACATGATAGGCCAGTAATTGAAGTGGTATTGTGCTTAAAAAAGGAGTTAAGGACTCATCAATTTTTGGTAAATTAATTGTAAATCTAATATTCTCATTTATAACACTGTCGTTACTATCTGTTATAAGTAAAATTTTTCCTCCTCTAGCAATAACCTCTTGCATATTGGAAACTGTTTTATGGAAATATTTATCATTGGGACAAACGATAATTACTGGAAGTCCATTTTCAATTAGAGCAAGTGGGCCGTGTTTCATTTCACCTGCCGGATAACCTTCAGCATGTAAATAAGATAGTTCTTTCAGTTTTAAAGCTCCTTCTAATGCTATTGGAAAAGAAAGTCCTCTGCCTAAAAACATTGAACCTTTTGCTTCTAAAAAATCTTTTGCAACGAGTTGTATCTTGTCTTCTGATTTTAAGCATTTTGTTAATAAATCAGGTAGTTTTTTGAGATTCTTTATTTTTAATTGATAATCTTTTTTTTCTAAGTCATTTCTCAAGAAAGAAATTTTCAATGCAAGAATGTATAATAATAACATTTGCCCTATAAAGGCTTTAGTAGAAGCCACTCCAATTTCAGGACCTGCATGTATTGGTAAAGTCCAATCCGAATTTCTTGCAATAGTGCTTTCAACCACATTTACTATTGAGCAAGTTTTCGCACCGTTTTTTTTGCATAAATCAAGAGCTGCAGATGTATCTGCTGTTTCGCCAGATTGTGAAACAAAAATATACAAATTTTTCTTGTTAAATCTTAAATTTCTATATCTAAACTCAGACGCAACATCTGTCTCGACTGGTAAAGATGTAAAATTCTCAAACCAATATTTTGCTACAAGACAAGAATGGTAAGCAGTTCCACAACCTATCAAAACAATTTTATTGATATCTTTGGGATCTAAAGGAAAATTAAAAAAATTTATTTCATCTCTTTCTTTATCAATATATTCATTAATACAATTTTTTGTGGTGATAGGTTGTTCAAAAATTTCCTTTGACATAAAATTTTTATAATCACCTTTTTGAGCAATATTTTTATCCTCTGATAAAATTAAGACTTTTTTATTTATCTTGTTTTTCTTAAGATCATAAAACTCAACTTTATCCTTTGTTAATAAGCAAATATCTCCATCATCTAAATAAGAAATCTTATTAGTCATCGATTTTAATGCATAAGAATCTGAACCAAGATAATTTTCATTATTTGAGTATCCTACTGCCAAAGGACTACCTCTTCTTGCCCCTATTATAATGTTATTAAAGTTTTTAAAAATAATTCCAAGAGCAAAACTTCCTTCTAGCTTAGCCAAAGTGTCTTGGACTGCCTGTAATGGATTTTTTGTTTTCAATTCTTCAGTTAACAAAAGAGTTATTACTTCTGTATCTGTTTGCGATTTAAATTTTTTCCCTTTTTTTTCTAATTGATTTTTTAGTTCAGTTGAATTTTCTATAATTCCATTGTGAACTACTGAAACTATTTCGCTTGAATGAGGGTGTGCATTTACTTCATTAGGAATTCCATGTGTGGCCCACCTTACGTGGCCTATTCCAAGATTTCCTTCTGTTGGTGATTTAAAAAGTATTTTTTCAAGTTGTTCTACTCTTCCTGAACATTTTTTTTCATTAATCTCATTTTTGTTTAAAGTGGCAAGCCCAGCTGAGTCATAGCCCCTATACTCTAATTTTTTCAATGAGTTTATAATATTTGTTGAAACCGATTTGTTACTTGCTATCCCAATTATTCCACACATTATTTTTTTCTTTTCTTTTTTTTATATTTGAGCACATTAATTTGTTTTGCTCGTGTTAAAGATAATGAGTCTTTTTTAACATTTTTAGTAATTGTAGAACCAGCTCCAACAACTGAATTTTTACCTATTTTAATTGGAGCAACAAGTGCTGTGTTTGATCCAATAAAAACATTATCTGAAATTATTGTTTTACTTTTTTTAACGCCATCATAATTGCAAGTAATTGTTCCAGCTCCAATATTAGAATTTTTCCCAACTTTTGCATCTCCTATATAAGACAAATGACTTACTTTTGAATTAGAATCTATTTTTGAATTTTTTGTTTCAACAAAATTCCCTATTCTAGTTCCAGACTCTAATTTTGTTCCAGGTCTAACTCGAGCAAAAGGTCCAACGGAAACATTGTTTTTTATTTTAGCTCCCTCAATATGACTGAAAGATTTTAGGACTACGTTGTTTCCAATTATGACTTTAGACCCTATCACCACGTAAGGTTCGATTGTTATATTTTTTCCAAACTTTGTATCTTTTGATAAAAAAATGGTTTCAGGAGCAATTAAATTTACTCCTTTCGTCAAAGCTTTATTTCGAAGTCTTGCTTGAGAAAGTCTAAATGAATTAACTTTTTTAATTTTTGTATTTGTAATCATTAAAAATTCTCTTTACATTAGAAAATGTGATGACATAACTCACAAAATATTTCTTTTTAATACTTAATAATAATGACTCAAAATTTCACAATTCTTTTTGATTTAGACGGTACTTTAGTTGATACAGCACCTGATCTGATGGGGGCACATAATCATGTTATGAAAAAATTCAATTTTAATACCAAAGATCTCAAAGATATTAAAAATCTAGCAAGTAGAGGTGCTTGGGTAATGATGCAAAGATCATTTAAAAAACAAATAACCGATGAAAGTATGAAAAAAGAAATGGTAAGTGAATTTTTAGATTATTACAGTAAAAATATTAATCGAGGAAGTAAACCAATTAAAGGTGTAAAAGATTTTTTAAATTGGGCAAAATCAAAAAATATTTCTATGGGAGTTTGCACAAATAAGCAGGAGAGATTAGCAATTGATCTTCTAAAAAAACTAAAATTATTTGATTTTTTTGAATATGTGGCTGGTTGTGACACCTTCTCTTTTAATAAACCTGATCCAAGACATTTAACAGATGTTGTGGAGATTGTTGGAGGTGATTTAAAAAAAACAATTATGGTTGGAGATAGTGAAGTAGACTCGGTTTCTGCATCAAATGCCAAAATTCCTTTTGTTTTAGTAAAAGATGGATATACGGAAAAAAAGCCAGAGGATATTCCACATAAAATTTTAATAAATAATTTTATTGGTTTTGAAAAAATTATTGAGAAGTTGCTATGATAAGTTTTTCTCTTCTGTCAGCTCTTGTTACTTATTATTTTATAATGTTTGTGACACCCGGTCCTAATAATGCAATGTTAACAGCTTCGGGTATGAAGTTTGGTTTCGTTAGAACTCTTCCTCATTTAATTGGCATACCTTCGGGACACTTAGTACAAATATCGCTCGTCTGTTTTGGGCTTGGTAATTTGTTTTTAAAATTTCCAGAAATTCAATTTTATTTGAAGATCCTCTGTTTTTTTTATCTTATTTATCTGAGCTGGACTATAATTGGATCTTTTAGTATTACTAAAAAAGAGTCAGGTAGGCCCTTAAAATTATATGAAGCTGCAGCTTTTCAATTTATAAATCCAAAGGCTTGGACAATAGCCTTTACAGTAGTATCTGCTTTTTTTCCAACTGAAGAAAATCTTGTTGTTGCAACTGCTTTTCTTACAATTACAGCTGCCTTAGTTTGTTTTCCATCAATTTGTTTATGGGCTATTTTTGGCAATACTTTAAGACTATTTATAAAAAACAACAAAATAAAAAAATTCATTGAGTATATTTTGGCAATTTTATTGATATTAACCGCAATAGTCATACTTATAAAATAATCTTTGCTTTTATATAAGTGGTTTAATATAAAAAATTATGCATTTTACAAAAAAGAATTACGCAGAAAAAAGAAAAGATTTTGTTGAAAATTTAAAAAAAAATAAGTTGCTTAGATTCCCAGGAGCTTATAACCCTCTTTGTGCTAAATTAATAGCTGAAATCGGTTTCGATGGAATTTACATTTCTGGAGGTGTAATGGCAAATGATCTTGGTATACCTGATATAGGATTAACAACTTTAGATCATGTGAGTTATAGATCAAATCAAATTGCTAAAGCAACAGACTTGCCATCAATAGTAGATGCGGATACTGGTTTCAAAGATTGTGAAAAAACTATTTCCACTTTTGAAGAAAAGGGTCTAGCAGGTTGTCATATAGAAGACCAAATAGATGAGAAAAGGTGCGGTCATTTAGATAATAAAGAAGTTATTTCAAAAAGTGATATGGTAAAGAAAATTAAAAAAGCGGTTAATACAAGAAGAGATAAAAATTTTTTAATAATAGTAAGAACAGATGCAAATACTGTTGAAGGGATAGATAAAACTATTGATAGAATTAAAGCTTATGAGGATGCGGGCGCAGATATGATTTTTCCAGAAGCAATGAAAAACGAAAAAGAATTTGAAATAATAAGGAAAAATTCTAAAAAATATTTGTTAGCTAATATGACTGAATTTGGAAAATCAAAATTATTAACTAATAAAGAGTTACAAAATTTAGGCTATAATTTGGTAATTTATCCAGTAACCACGCAAAGAATAGCAATGAAAAGTGTTGAGGATGGACTTAAATCAATTTTTGTTGACGGCCATCAAAATAATATTATAGATAAAATGCAAACAAGAAAAAGGCTGTATGAACTTGTAGAATATAAAAAATACAATATTCCCGGCAAAAAAATTACAGATTTTTCTACAGAGGGACATGAATAATGAGTGAAGAAGTAAAAAAAGGATTAATGGGAATAGTAGTTGATGAGACTACCATTTCACAAGTTATGCCTGAAATAAACTCATTAACTTATAGAGGTTATAAAGTACAAGACCTGTGCAAAAAATGTATTTTTGAAGAAGTTGCTTATCTTGTTTTAAATGGCGAACTTCCAAAACAAAAAGAATTAAAAAAATTTATTAAAAACGAGAGAGATAATCGTAAGCTCTCCAAACAAATTATTAACGACATTAAAAGTATGCCTAAAAAAGCACACCCAATGGATGCTATAAGAACTGCAGTTAGCTTGATGGGGCTAGAAGATAAAGATACACGAGATAATTCTCCTAAAGCAAATATGAGAAAAGCAATGAGAATTTTTGCACAAACACCGACTGCTGTTGCAGCTTATTTTAGAGTAAGAAAAGGTAAAAAAATTATTCCACCAAATAAAAAATTATCTTATTCAGAAAATTTTTTTAATATGATGTTTGGTAAAGTTCCTAATAAAGAAATTGTAAAAGCCTTTGACGTTTCTATGATACTTTATGCAGAACACAGTTTTAATGTATCAACTTTTACTGCTAGAACTATCACAAGCAGTTTGTCAGATATGCATGGAGCAATTACTGGGGCTATCGCTAGTCTTAAAGGACCTTTACATGGTGGCGCTAATGAAGCTGTTATGCACATGTTTAAAGAAATTAAAAAACCTGAAAATGCTCAAACTTGGATAAATAACGCTCTTAACAAGAAAAAAGTTATTATGGGCTTTGGTCATAGAGTTTATAGAAGTGGTGATTCAAGAGTCCCTACTATGAAAAAATATTTTTTAAAAGTAGCAGAGCTTGTTAAAAATAATAAATATCCAAAAATGTATGACGTTTTGGAAAAAACCATGCTTGAAAGAAAAAACATTCATCCCAACGTAGATTATCCTTGTGGGCCAACTTATCATTTAATGGGAATTGACACAGATTTCTTTACTCCAGTTTTTGTTATGGCGCGAATTACAGGTTGGTCAGCACACATAATGGAACAACACAATGCTAACAAGCTTATAAGACCTTTGTCTAAATACAAAGGAAGTGAGCATAGAGAGGTGTTGGCTTTAAATATAAGATAGTTTCTTAAGAAAAGGCTTCTGCCCAAGTACCCTTTGTTGAAGCTTTTGAATATTCAGTTGCTCTTCCTTCAAAAAAGTTCATATGTTCAACTGCGTTAAGCATTGTGTCTAACCATGTTAGTGGGTTTGTTTTAACTTTGTAAATTGGATTAAGACCTAGTTGCATTAATCTTCTATCTCCAATCCATCTAATATATTTTTTAACTTGATCAGCAGTTAGTCCTTGTATCGGGCCCATTTGAAATGCTAGATCAATGAAAGCATCTTCATGAGAAATTATTTTTTCACAAGCTTCATAAATTTCTTTTTTTAATTTGTCGTTCCAAATCTCAGGATTTTCTTTTACAAAAGCTTTAAAAAGTCTAATCATAGAATTACAATGAAGTGTTTCGTCTCTTACAGACCACGTAACTATTTGTCCCATTCCTTTCATTTTATTAAATCTTGGAAAGTTTAAAAGAATTGCAAAACTTGCAAACAATTGTAGCCCTTCTGTGAAAGCACTAAAAACTGCAACCGTTTTAGCTATATCTGCCTTTGAATTAACATTAAAGCCTTGCATGTAATCATACTTGTCTTTCATTTCTTTATATTTCATAAAAGCTGAATATTCTGACTCTGGCATTCCTATGGTATCAAGAAGATGTGAGTATGCAGCTATATGAACTGTCTCCATCGCAGCAAAAGCTGTCATCATCATCAATACCTCAGTTGGTTTGAAAACGGTTGTGTAGTGTCTTAAATAACAATTGTTAACTTCAACATCGGCCTGAGTAAAAAATCTAAATATTTGAGTAAGCAAATTTTTTTCAGCTTGAGAGAGGTTTTTCTGCCAATCACGTACATCATCTCCTAAAGGAACTTCTTCGGGTAACCAATGGATTCTTTGTTGTGTAAGCCAAGCATCATAACACCAAGGATATCTAAATGGCTTGTAAACTGGGTTTTCAACCAATAATCCCATATTTTTATTTTCGTTTGCTGGCTTAATTTTTTTAATTACTGACATGATAGACACTCTTCATATTCATTTTCATCTTTATTTGATTCTTTGTTGTTTTTATAAACATTTTTTGTCACATCTGTTGAAGATCCTTGATTAATGTTTTCAGCTCTCTGAATAGATTTAGATCTGCAATAATAAAGGCTTTTAAGACCTTTTTTCCATGCCTGAAAATGAATATTGTGTAGCTCTTTCTTGTGTATATCAGCTGGAACAAATACGTTAACAGATTGGGCTTGTGATATATGTGGCGTTCTGTCTGCTCCAAGTTCAACTATCCATTTTTGATCAATTTCAAAAGCGGTTTTGAAAGTATCCTTCTCATTCTCAGTTAAAAAATCTAAATGTGAAACAGAACCTTGATTAGTTGTTATACTAGACCAAATTTCGTCATTATTTTTTTCATACTTGTCTAGAACTTTTGCAAGGTATTTGTTTCTAACGTTATATGATCCTGACAAAGTTTTGTGCGTGTAACTATTTGCTGCTATAGGTTCTATACCAGGTGATGCACCACCACAAATTATTGAGATTGAAGCCGTTGGCGCAATTGCAGTCTTGTTAGAAAATCTTTCTTTGATATCGTATTCTTCGGCATCTGGACATGCACCTCTCTCTTCTGCAAGTTTAACTGAGGCTTTATCTGCTTGTTCTTGTATATGTTTAAATATTTTTTTATTCCATATTTTACTCATAACCGAACCAAATGGAATATTTTTATATTGGAAGTATGAGTGTAATCCCATTACTCCTAAACCAACGCTTCTTTCTCTCATCGCAGAATACTTCGCATTATTAAAACTATCAGGAGCTTTATTTATAAAATCACTCATTACATTATCTAAAAATCTCATTACGTCTTCGACAAACCTAGGCTCGTCTTTCCATTCATCATAAGTTTCTAAATTTAAAGAAGACAAACAGCATACTGCTGTTCTTTCTTTGCCTTGATTATCTAATCCCGTTGGTAAAGTTATCTCACTACACAAATTAGATGTTTTGACTTTTAGTCCTGCTAACTTATGATGCTGAGGTATTTGTCTGTTAACCGTATCAATGTAAATAATATAAGGCTCACCTGTTTCAACTCTAGCGGTCAAAAGTCTAATCCATAAATTTCTTGCAGGAATAGTTGATTGAACTGTTCCATCATATGGACTTCTTAATGCCCATTGACCTCCTGTTTCAACAGCTCTCATGAACTCATCTGTAACTAAAACTCCATGATGTAAGTTCAACGATCTCCTATTAACGTCACCACCTGTAGGTCTTCTCATTTCAATAAACTCTTCGATTTCAGGATGGTCAATTTGTAAATAGCAAGCGGCTGAGCCTCTTCTTAAAGAACCTTGGCTAATTGCTAAGGTCAATGAGTCCATAACTTTAATAAAAGGAATTATTCCTGATGTTTTCCCAACTTTACCAATTTTTTCGCCAATTGATCTTAGATTACCCCAATAACTTCCGATACCCCCGCCTCTAGCGGCTAACCAAACATTTTCTTCCCAAAGACTTGTGATACCTTCTAGACTATCGCCTGCTTCATTTAAAAAACATGAGATGGGTAAACCTCTTTCTGTTCCTCCATTAGAAAGAACAGGTGTTGATGGCATAAACCATAAATTGCTTATATAATTATAAAGTCTTTGAGCGTGAAGATTGTCATCTGCATATGTGCTAGCTACTCTAGCAAATAAATCTTGGAACGACTCATTTTGACCAACATATCTGTCTGCTAAAGTTGCTTTGCCAAAATCTGTTAGTCTAGAGTCTTTAGATCTATCAATTTTTATAGTTATACCCTTTTCATTCTGAAACAGCTCTGTTTCTCCGCTTAAAGAAAAAAGGTCTGGCTTATTTGATTGTTGAATTTTTGAATTACTATTAATACTGCCTGTAGCCTTTGAGATGCTATTCACAGCTTTTTCTATTGCCAAACTGACGTTTTTATTCATATTTATTACGTGTTTATTGACTTTATTATTTATTAACAACTATATGTTGTGTTACAATTATGTTAATATACTACATAAACCTTAACATCAATAGAACATTATAAGAACATTTAAAAAAAATTGCAAGTGGAAAGTTTTGTTAATAAACATTTGATAATGAAATACTATATTCTTTAGTACTTATAACTAATGAAAATCAATCCAAACGGTTTTAGAGAATACGATGCTAGATGGGTCTTTAACAAAGACATCGATATAGAGGGAATCACTGATTTAGGAAAGGGTCTTGGGTCTCAAATAATTAATCATACAAAGAAAAGTAATCCAAAAGTAATAGTGGGTCATGATTATAGGTCTTATAGTGAAAAAATTAAGAAGGCTTTAACCAAAGGTTTAATTTCTACCGGATGTAATACTGAGGATATCGGTCTATCGCTTTCCCCTACAGTTTATTTTGCTCAATTTAATTTAAACTCAGATGCAATAGCAATGGTAACCGCAAGTCATAACGAGAACGGTTGGACGGGTGTAAAAATGGGGATCAAAAAAGGGTTGACGCACGGTGCTAATGAAATGAATGAGCTTAAAGAAATTACGCTTAAAAAAAAATTTATTACAGGAAAAGGATCTAATAAGGTAATTAACAATTTTAAAGAAGTTTATATTCAAGATTTAGTTAAAAAAAATAAACTAAAAAAAAAAATTAAAGCTGTAGTAGCATGTGGTAATGGAACAGCTGGTGTGTTCGCTCCTGAAATTCTTAAGAATATTGGTTGTGAAGTTATAGAACTTGATTGCAATTTAGATTGGACATTCCCGAAATACAATCCAAATCCCGAAGATCTTAAAATGTTAAAAGTTATCTCTAAAACAGTTAAAGAAAATAATGCAGATATAGGATTTGGTTTCGATGGTGACGGTGATCGTGTAGGAGTTATTGATAATAATGGAAATGAAATTTTTTCAGATAAAGTAGGTTTGTTAATTGCTAGAAATCTTTCAAAACAACACCCTAATGTAAAATTTATCGTCGATGTCAAATCGACTGGTTTGTTCAAAATTGATGAGATTTTACAAAGAAATAAGTGTAAAACAATCTATTGGAAAACTGGTCATTCTCATATTAAAAGAAAAGTAAACCAAGAAAGGGCGCTAGCTGGCTTTGAGAAAAGTGGCCATTTCTTTTTTAATACACCAATAGGTTATGGTTTCGATGATGGAATTAATTCTGCAATTCAAGTCTGCCATCTTTTAAATAATGAAAATAAAAAAATGAATCAAATAATAAATGAGCTTCCCTTAACTTATCAGTCACCTACTATGGCCCCTTATTGCGCTGATGAAAAAAAATATCAAGTTGTAGATCAAGTTGTTAATAAAATAAAAAATTTAAAGAATAAAAACGTAAAAATTGATGAAATGAAAATAAAGGAAATTTTAACTGTAAATGGAGTTAGATTTACTTTATCTGATGGATCTTGGGGACTCATTAGAGCATCTTCTAATAAACCTTCCTTAGTTGTTGTTACTGAAAGCCCAACTTCAGAAGAAAGAAAAAAAAATATTTTTACTTTTATAGATGATCTTCTGCAAAAAACTGGGGAGATTGGTGATTACGATCAAAAGATCTAATTATAATTGAAAATAATCAAATAAAAATTTTGAACCAATAATTACTAAAAAAAAACCAAAATATTTTGTTAATTTTTTTTTTTCAACTTTGTGACTAGTTTTTGCACCTAAACGAGCCATAAATGTCGTGATTGGTACAAATATTAAAAATGCTGGAATATTTATAAAACCTAAACTAAGTGGTAAATTTGCATTTAAATAAGTCCCTGATACAAAAAAACCAATAGCACCAAATAAAGCTATCACAAAGCCTATTGCCGCTGCACTTCCTATTGCCTTATTAATAGGATAACCAAAAAACTTTAAAATAGGAACGTTCATAACTGCCCCTCCTATTCCCATTGGAGCTGAGATAAATCCTGTAATTAATCCACTTATAATTTTTGAAGTAAAACCCATACTAACTTTTAAGTCTTTTTCTTTCTCTTTTAGAAACAATAAATAGAAAGCTAGGATAAAAACTACTACCGAGAAGAATAATATTAATGGTTTTGTTTTTAAACTAGCGGCAAATATGGTTCCTAATATTACGCCTGAAATAACGAAAATTCCGTAATCTTTAACCACTTTAAAATCTACCGCATTATGTTGGTGGTGTGTCATAACAGAAACTGTTGATGTTGGAATAATTATTGAAAATGATGTACCCACAGCCAGATGCATCAAGTAAGTTTGATCAATGCCAAATGAGTTAAAAATATAGAATAAAAATGGAACTGTAATTAACCCACCACCTATGCCAAAAAAACCTGCAAAAAATCCAGCAGGTAAAGCTGTTAAAGCCATAACAAAAGTTAAAATTAAAATTTGACTCAATTCAAAATTTTCTATCATCAAGCAGTCTCATTTGCCTTTTCGTTGTTTTGCGCAATTTGCATTATATGATTAACTTTTTGAAAATCTGAATCTCTAGCCATCATATTATCGCTTAAAAACCTCTTCCATTTATTCGCTCCATTTTGTCCGTGGTATAAACCAACTGTGTGTCTCATAATTTGATTCACTCTAGTACCTTTTTTTATTTCATCTTTAACATAATCAACTAATTTTTCAGCTATTTCTGATCGTGAGAGAACTTGTTTATTGTTAAAAATTTCTTTCTCGATATCTGCTAGAAAATAGGGATTTTGATATATAGCTCTTCCAATCATAACGCCGTCGCAACGTTGCAAGTGTTTTTTGATTTCTGAACATTTAGTAATTCCACCATTAATAATAATTTCTGAATTTTTATTTGCTTTTTTAATTTCATAAACAAGTGGATAGTTTAATTTAGGTATTCTTAAGTTTTCCTTTGGAGTAAGCCCTTTTAAAATAGCTTTTCTAGCATGTAAAATAATAGTTTTACAACCTGCTTTTAAAATCTTTTTTACAAAGGAGTCTAAATATTCAAAATTTTCAACATCATCAAATCCAATTCTTGTTTTTGCCGTTACAGGTATTTTACAAGAATTTACCATCGTGTTAATGCACTCTGCAACTAATTCGGGTTCTTTTATAAGACATGCACCAAATTTGTTTTTTTGAACTTTTTTACTTGGGCAACCTAAGTTAATATTAACCTCATCGTAGCCCATGTCTTCAGCTATCTTGCAGACCGCTGATAATTCTTTTTTATCAGATCCTCCCACTTGTAAAGCAAGGGGTTTTTCTATCTCTTTAAAATCTAAAATTTTTTTTCTATCTCCATGAATTGCTGATTTAGTTGCTACCATTTCGGTATATAACATTACATTCTTGCTTAATAATCGTAAAAAAAATCTTTCATGTCGATCCGTACAATCCATCATAGGAGCAACGCTGACTTTTCGATTAATTTTCAATTATTTTTTTTCTTCTAAAGATGGAGCTACTTCCTCTTTTAGTTCTAACGGCTCTTCTTTGGAAGTTTCTTTTGGTAAATCTTTTTCAGATGTCTGGGTTTTTTTTACTTCAGGAATTCTTCTAGTTCTTTTTGAAGGGAGAATTGCAACACCACTTTTTGAAATTTGTCCTTTGTACAAGTTTTCAAAATCATCATTTTCCTCCTCTTCTGTCTCTTCCTCTTCTATTTTTTCATCAGGTTCTTTTCTTAATCTAGTTATAGCTTCCTTTTTTAAGTCTTGAACAGAAATTTTTCCATCTCCTATTTCTCTTAAAGATATGATTGTTCTTTTGTCATTATCTTCTTCAACAAGCATTGGAGATCCTGAGTTAAGTTGTGTAGTTCTTTCTTTGGCTAATAGTACTAAATCATATTGATTTTCAACTTTTTCCAAACAATCTTCTACTGTTATTCTAGCCATGCTGATGGTTTATATTTCATTTAATTAGAAAAAATCAAGCTTTTTTTAAACTTACTGGGTTAATTTTATTACTTATCATTAATAACATCAGTAGCGAGACCACAATGTAAAAAATGCAAATAAGAGAGATTAGCTCGATACTTAGCCTTAAATCTATTAAATAACCAAAAACAGCGGTCCCAAAAGCAGTTGAAAAAACCATCAAAGCAGTCGTCAATGCCTTAATTCCTCCTATAAATTTTACCCCATAAATTTCTGCCCAAGTTGAAGAACCTAAAACGTTAGCCAGCCCATTAGAAATGCCTACAAGACAGAAAAAAATATAAGCATAAATTGGTTGATTAAAAAAATATAAAAATATTAAACCAATTAATAAAGGAATGTTGATAAATTTAATCAACTTTCTGCTAGTATATTTGTCTACCAAAAAACCTGAGGCTATAAGAGTAAAGATTGATGCTATTGAATAAGCCATAAAAGATTTTGGAATTATATAAAGGTCCCAATTTTTAGAGTCTGATATAAATGATTGATATACAAAAATTCCAGTCACTATCCAAGGCATGGCTAACATATTTAATGATATTATATAAAATTTAAAATCTTTGATAACTTCAGACCTTTTCCAATGCTTAATATTCTCATCAAAAACTTTTTTTTTTAAATTTATTTTTTCTCTTGAGTCAAGAGTTATATCTTTAACTGTTAAAAAAATTACCATTGGTAAAATTATCAAAATTCCTAAAGAGATAAATTGCCAAATCAATCTCCAAGATAAAAATGATAAAAGAAAAATAATTAAAATTGGTAAAATAAATTCAGCAGAAGATAAACCAAACCATATAGTGCTTAAAGCTTTTCCGCGTCTCCTATTAAAATATCTTGAAATTGCAGTTGAAGAAGTGTGTGACATCAAACCCTGTCCTGAAAATCTCATCAAAAAAATTCCAAAAATTAGTAAATATAAGTTATTTATAAATGAGAAAAAGAAACTTGAGAGAAATAATAAAAAAACAACAATCATTGAGTAGTTTAATAACTTATATTCATCGATTTTTTTCCCAAACCAAATGAGTGTCAAACTTGAGCAAATCGTTGCAAGTGCATAAATTGAGCCAAATTGTCCATGTGAAATATTTAAGTCGTTTCTAATGCTTGGATTAAACAGACCTAGAAAAAAACTCTGTCCAAAACTTGAAAAAAATGTAAAAATAAATCCGAAAATAATAATTTTTTTATTTAAACTAAGGTTAATCATTTATGAGTTGTAAAGTTGCTTTCATAGGTTTAGGTGTTATGGGTTACCCTATGGCTGGTTATATATCAAAAGCTGGTCATAATGTAACTGTTTATAATAGAACTAAGTCTAAAGCAGAAAAATGGATTAAAGAAAATAAAGGTCAACTAGCTGAAACGCCAATGGATGCAGCTAAAGACTGTGATTTTATTTTTACGTGTGTTGGAAATGACGATGATCTAAGAGATGTTTCTTTGGGTGAAAAAGGACTTTTTAAAACTGCCAAGGAAGGTTCGGTCTATGTTGATAACACTACGGCTTCTGCTAATATTGCGCGGGAGCTTTACAAAGAAGCAAAAAAAAGAAAATTCGATTTCTTAGATGCGCCAATATCTGGAGGCCAAGCAGGAGCCGAGGGTGGGACATTAACTGTAATGATTGGTGGAGATGAAGTTCCATTTAAAAAAGCTGAGCCTATTATAGATTGTTATAGTAAAAAAATTAAATTACTTGGACCCTCAGGAAGTGGTCAATTAACTAAAATGGTTAATCAAATTTGTATAGCTGGATTAGTTCAAGGATTATCTGAAGCTATTAATTTTGGGATGAATGCAGGTTTAAATATGCGTAATGTTATTGAAGTAATATCGAAAGGTGCTGCGCAATCTTGGCAAATGGAAAATAGACATAAAACAATGATAGAAGATAAGTTTGATTATGGCTTCGCAGTAGACTGGATGAGAAAAGATTTAAAAATAGCGATGGATGAAGCTAAAAAGAATAATTCACCACTACCTATCACGAAAATTATTGATGAATATTACGAAGAAGTACAAAAAATGGGTGGACAGAGATGGGATACTTCTAGCTTAATAAAAAGATTTAGAAAGTAAGTTGTGTCTAAACAAGTTGTAAATTATTACGAAAATCCAAAAGAAATAGAAAGAAAAATTTGGGATCTTTTAACCAAAGCTGTGTCGGATAGATCGTCTGAATTTAGAACTCCAGTTTTTATTTGTGGAAATGATAAAGACTTAGATGGACGTGTTGTAGTTTTAAGAAAAGCAGACCAACAAAATAATTTTATTCAATATCACAGTGATATTAGATCCTCCAAAATAGATAAAATAAAAAAAAATCCAAATTGTTCAATTCTATTCTATGGTAAAGAAGAAAAAATTCAGCTGAGAATTAAAGCTAAATGTGAAGTGAACTTTGACAATGCTATTACAAAAGAATCTTGGGAAAAAACAGGACACGTTAGTAGAAAGTGTTATTTGGTTACTTATAGACCCGGTACTGAATCTGATAAGCCAACATCAGGCTTAGATGGTAAATATGATAACTTTGATTTTACAAAAGAAGAAAGTGAGCTTGGTTACAAAAATTTCTGTGTAATAAAATGTAAGATTAAAAGTATTGAGTGGCTTTACTTAGCAGCAAAAGGTCATCGAAGAGCTTTAATTAATTTAAATGGATCAAAAAAATTTACTTGGCTTGTTCCTTAGTTTACTTTTTATATTTTTTGTAATTTTCAACATAATGTTTTGCGTTTTCTTTTATGTCTTGAATCTCTTTGTCTGTAACTTGTCTTACAATTTTTCCTGGACTTCCAAGAACCAAAGATCTTTCTGGGATTATCTTATTTTCTGTTACAAGTGCATTTGCGCCAATAATTGAATTCTTTCCGATCTTAGCTTTGTTTAAAATTGTACTTCCTATTCCAATTAAGCAATCATCTTCAATAATACATCCATGAAGCATTACTAAATGTCCTACCGTAACATTTTTCCCAATTGTGGCTGGACAGCCCGGATCTGTGTGTACGACGCTTCCATCTTGTATGTTTGATCCTTCTCCTACAATAATGGGTTCTACATCACCTCTAAGTGTAGCATTAAACCATATGTTTGAATCTTTTTTCAACTCTACCTTGCCAATGATTACTGCATTAGGTGCTACCCAGCTATAAGGATCTAATTTTGGAGTATGGCCTTTAAAATCATAAATCATAAAATTGCTTTAATATGTAATTAATTCTTTTATAATATATTATGGTCTTAACTAAAACACCAATTTGTGATTTCGGTAAAAAAGCTGAAAATTTTCAATTAAAATCTACAAACAACGAACTAATTACTCTTGATAAAATAAGAGGCAAAAAAGGGACTTTAATAATGTTTATCTGCAATCATTGTCCTTATGTTAAAGCTATTATTAAAGATATTGTTAAAGATACTAGTTTACTTAAAACAGAAGGTATAAATTCAGTAGCAATAATGTCCAATGACACAATAAATTATCCTGATGATTCTTTTAATAAAATGATAGAGTTTTCTAAAAAAAATAAATTTAGTTTTCCTTATCTAATAGATGAGACTCAAGAAATAGCAAAAAAATTTGGAGCCGTCTGCACTCCTGATTTTTTTGGTTATAATAATCAGTTAGAACTTCAGTACAGAGGGCGGATGAGAGAATTAAAAGATTTAAAGCCAGTAAAAGAAGGGGAAAGTGAGTTATTCTTAGCTATGAAATTAATTTCAAAAACTGGTAAAGGTCCAAGAAATCAAATTCCAAGTATGGGATGTAATATTAAGTGGGTTAATTAATGTTTGTTATATCAACTAGAAATTTTCCACCTGACATCGGTGGCATCCAAAATCTTATTGAGGGATTAGCTATTGCACTTAATAATCATGGACCAGTAAAAATATTTGCTGACTCTTTTCCTGAATCCGATAGTTATGATAAGAATTCCAGTTTAGAAATCGTGAGAGTTTCTGGTTTTAAATTTTTTAAAAAATATAGAAAAGCAAATTTAATTAATGAATACATAAAAAACAACAATGTAAGAGCTTTATTTTTTGATCACTGGAAAAGTTTAGAAAATTTGAATAAAAATTACATAGAAAATATACCAACTTTCTGTCTAATACACTCAAAAGAAATTAACCACCCTAAGGAAACCAGCTTAAATAAAAGAATGATTAAATCTTTGAGTAAAGCAAAATATATAATTTCTAATTCAAGATTTACAAAAAAATTAGCTATCTCCACAGGTGTTGATGCAAATAAAATTCATATTATACATCCTGGTTCAAATTATCCTATTGAAGTAAAATCTGAATATGATGAAAGGGCAAAAGAAATATTCAAAGATTCATTCCCTAGAATTATTACTATAGCTAGGCTTGATAAAAGAAAAAGTCACCAAAATATTTTAATGTGTATTAAAAATTTAAAATCAAGATTTCCCAATATAAAGTATATTTCTATTGGTGAAGGTGAAGAAAAAAAAAATTTACAAAAACTTAAAAAAGAACTTAATTTAGGTAATGAGGTCCTTTTCTACAATAAAATTGAGGAGCAATTAAAAGCAGCTCTTTTAAAAAATTCTGACTTATTTTTAATGCCTTCGATCATTTATAAAAAATCTGTTGAAGGTTTTGGTATATCTTTCATTGAAGCAGGATGTTACGGTAAAGGATCAATAGGTGGAAAAGATGGTGGTGCTGAGGATGCTATCAAGGATGGCGAAACTGGATTTTTATGTGACGGAAATAATCTTAATTCTATACACGATAGTGTTATTAAATTTTTTGAGAATGAGAATTACAAAACATATGGGACTAATGCTTTAGAATTTTCTAATGATTTTAAATGGAAAAAAATAATTAAAAAATATTTAAATTTAATTTAGATTTTTCTTAATTTCGCTTAAAACAGTATTTACAGTTAATTTTTTGAGATTTTCATTTACAATGGTTTTAAATTTTTCACTTTTAATACTAATTTTTTCAGGAGAAGTGTGGCTACCGAATAGAGAAATTCCCTTTTTATTTAAATGAGATGCTATGTGAGCTGGGCCTGTGTCATTTGATATTACAAAAGAAGATTTTTCAATTAAAGTTATCAAATAATTTAAATTAATAGGTTTATTATTTTCATTTAAAACTACTTTGGCATTTAAAGATTTTGCTTCATCCACTTCGTCAACTCCAGGAGCCACTAAAATAGAATATTTATTCTTGTATAGCTGCTTAAGTTCTTTCACTAAATCTTTAAAATATGGCCATTTTTTATTTAAATTTCTTTTTGAACAAAAAGGAAAAATCAAAATATATTCTCCATTTGTGTATTGTTTAATTAATTTTTCAATATTAACGAAAGACCAAGATAAGTTAATTTTTTTAATTTTATTTGTACTGATGCCACTTTTTTCTAATTGTATTTTCATTCTGTCAAGAACAGGCTCTTTGTCAAAATCTTTTTTACTTTTACCTGGTTCTAGAGTTGTGTCAGTTGAAGACCACTGGCAATTTGGAAGTATAAATTTTCTGTAAAAATTAGTTCTTCTAGAGTTCTGTAAATCAAAAACATGTGAAAAATTATATTTTGACAAAATTTTTTTTAAATTTAATAAATAAAATATATTCCACCTTGGAAGTCTCTTGTCTATTAAAACGCCATCTATATAAGGGCAATGGGACATCAGATAAGCATAACTTGAGGAAGTTAACAAAAGAACCTTGGAGTCTTGAAAAGAATTTTTTATATCTTCAATGGCTCCGTTAGCTTGAATAAGGTCACCTAAAGACCCATGTTTAATAATTAAAATATTTGACATTCTTTTAACTCTATATATTTTATGTAAATATTACCAAAAAATAATGAATGCCAAATTAAATAAGATTTTTGCGGAAATTTCCGCTGGTGAATTAGTTGATAAAATTACAATTCTGGAAATAAAAAAAGAAAAAATTAATGACGAAAGTAAGTTAGTTGACGTAAATAAAGAGCTTTCTTCTCTAAAAAAAACTTATAATGATACAATTGTCTCAAATTCAAGCCTTGATAGCATTTTTATGGAGCTCTTAAACGTAAACAAAAAATTATGGAAAATAGAAGATGAAAAAAGAATAGCAGAAAAAGAAAAAAAATTTGATAAAAATTTTATTGAACTCTCTCGAAATGTTTACAAACTTAATGACCAAAGATCAAAATTGAAGCTAAAAATAAACCAGCTTTTAGGCTCAAATATAAGTGAAGTTAAGTCTCATTATTAAACAATCTTTCTTAATTTAAGTTTTATAAATATAATTGGTTTTTTTTTCTATAAATTTAATAAAATTATGGATTAAAAAAGTAAAAAATAAATAGATACTCCCAGTAAATATAAAGACTTCAACTGGATTGAAATGTGTGGAAATAATATATTTTGCAGCTCCAGTTAAATCGATTAAAGTTACAGTGCTTGCTAAAGAAGTTCCTTTAAGCATCAATATCATTTCATTTCCATAAGCTGGTATAGATCTTTTAAGACCGACTGGAAGAATAATTTTATAAAATGTATTATATTTTGACATCCCCAATGATTTTGCTGCATCTATTAATTGTTTGTCTACTTTTTCAAAACCTGACCTAAATATTTCAGCTGTGTATGCTCCGGTATTCAAAGCAAATGCAATTATTGCACACCAAAAAGGTTTTTTTAAAACAGTCCATAAAAATGACTCTCTTATAAATTCTAGTTGGGCTAAACCAAAATAAATTATAAAAAGTTGTACTAAAAGTGGTGTTCCTCTGAAAATAAATGAATAATAGTAAGAGAATCCACTTACAACTTTATTTTTATTAAGTCTGAGAATTGCGAAAAAAAGTCCTAAAAAGATACCAACAATTAATGAAAAGAGAGTTAGCTGTATAGTTAATATTGTAGCATTTAATAGTTCAGGAATTTTTTCTATCATTAAATTCATATATTATGAAAAATTGTATTTTCTTTCTAACTTGTTGAAAAATTTCAAACTAAAAGTGGTTAAAATTAAATAAATGACCGCAGCAAAAATATAAAAAAATAAAGGATTTCTGGTTGATCCAGCAGCAATATAAGATTGTCTCATAATTTCCACTAATCCTGTAACTGAAATAAGCGCTGTATCTTTAAGTGTTATCTGCCAAACATTACCTAAATTAGGTATAGCCAGTCTAAGTACCTGGGGCAAAATAACATAAATAAAATAAGTTATTTTTTTTAGTCCTAATGACTTTGCGCCTTCAAATTGCCCGCTACCAATTGATAAAATTGCTCCTCTAAAAACTTCTGTCGAATAAGCTCCAGATATTAATCCTATTGAAAGAGCTCCAGTAAGAAAGGCATTAATTTCAATATATTCATTATATCCAAAAATTTTAGCTACGTACATTACTGCACCACTTCCACCAAAAAAAAATAGATATATTATAAGAAGTTCAGGAACTCCTCTGAAGACAGTTGTGTATGTATTGCCAATAAATTTAAGTATTTTGTTTTTGGATAGTTTAACTGGTACAAAAATGAAAGCAAAAAAGAAACCTATTAAGAAAGCCGTTATAGCTACGCTTATTGTCATAAGCGTTGCGTAAAAAAGCTCATCTCCCCAACCTTTGTCACCGAATATTAATAGTTCCATAAGTTAATCAGGCGATAAAAAATTATCGCCTGAAAAATTTATTTACATAGAAGCATCGAAGCCAAAATGCTTGATTGCAAGTTTTTTAATTATTCCTTTTTTTCTCGCTGTATCAATTGAAGAATTAAAATCATTTAGTAATTGACTGTCATTTTTTCTTATACCAACGCCTACACCACTTCCAAAAGTGCCACCAGAAAAAGTAGGGCCTACCAAATTTAGAACGTTACCTGCCTTAGAGTTATAATCCTCAAAAGCTACAGCAGCGGCTAAAGCTGCGTCTATTCTACCTGCAGCTAGATCTAAGTTAACTTCATCTTGGGTTTTGTAAGTCCAAACATTAACCTTTCCTATTTGTCCCGACTTTAAAAAATTTTGATGAATAGTCCCTGTCTGCACTCCGATGATTTTTCCCTCGAAGGCTTTTTTTAGAGCATCTAATGTTTTTTGATCTGCTGAGTCAATTTCATTAAGATTTATTGATTTTACAGTTCTAGGTTTAATTTTTGATCCTTTGACTACCGCAAATGAAGCAACTTCATCAGCATAACCTTGTGAGAAATTAATTTTTTTCTTTCTCTCATCTGTAATGGACATCCCTGCCATTATGGCATCAAATTTTCCAGATTGTAGAGCTGGTATCATGCCGTCCCAATCTTGTTCAACTATACTGCAGCTATGACCCATTATTTTACATAGCTCAAATGCAAGATCTACTTCGAAACCTATAAGTTTACCAGAAGCATCTTTTGCGTTCCACGGTGGGTAAGCTCCTTCAGTACCAATTTTTATATTGTCGGAGTAAGAATTTCCAATCAATAAAAAAAACAAAGCAATAAAAGAGATAAGTGTTTTGTTTAACATTCTCATACATCCTCCTATTTCTCCCTATTGTAAATAAAAAGATAGAATATGCTAGGGATTAATTAATCAGATAGATAAAGGTTATTTCATGACTGAAGAGGCAAAATTCCAATTACAATCAAAACTTGGGATATGAGCTTTTGATAAAGTGACGTTTCCAAAATTTTTTTCTAGCACCTTGCACCAATTATTTACTTGTTTTGGTTTTTTATCTTGGCTTCCCACTTGGGCAGTTATAACACCCCCTTTTTTTAAAATCCTTTTTAAACCTTTCATATTTTTTCTAGCAAGATCTATGCAATACTGATCATCATTTAAATCTACAAAAATCTTATCATATTTAGAATTTTCAATTGATTTTATACTTTCAAACGCATCTCCCCAATATCCCTTTACTTTATTACTTTTTTTTACTTTTGAACAAATTTTCGGAAGATGTTTGTAACAAATATCTACTATCTCAGGATCAAGCTCATACCAGTCAATGTAATCAGCGTTATTTTCTAAACAAACCCTTGCTACGCCTCCGTCACCACCGCCAATTATTGCAACATTTGAATTTTTTTTACTTAAATCATAACTAGATTTAAAAAAATTTGAGCTGTAAATTTTCTCATCTTTTTCAGCAACTTGAATCTCATGATCAATGAACAATGCATTTCCAAACTCTTCTAAATTTAAAATTTCTACGTATTGTCCAACTTTGGTAGTCAATCTTTCCAAAACATCTTTTACAACATAATATTTTTTTTGACCTGGGGTACTATAAATATCGTCATATAAACTTACGCTACTTCTATCAAAAGTATTTGTTACAACTCTATCATGTTGTATTTCTTTTCGTAATATTTTCAAAGCAATCTTCGGATGTACTTTCCCGCAAGTAAAAAAATCAAAACTTATTACACCTCTTTCAGGAAAAGTATGAAAACTCATATGACTCTCAGATAACAAAGCAACTAATGTAAAGCCTTGGGGTTCAAACTTGTGGCTGTTTACATTAAGAATTTGCACTTTTGCTGACTTTGCAATTTTGTAGATAATTTTTTCATAGAAAGAGGGTGAATAATCTTTTTTTACCCCAAGAAAATCAATAGTAATGTGTTCTCCAACTTTAAGCATATTTTTATTCCGTTTTATAATTCTTAAATTTTTCCAAGATAATTCTCATTTCTTTTTTTGAAAGAATCTTGGGTATTCCAATTCTTAGGGTATTTATATATTGATGGCAAATATTTTCGATCTCTTGAGCAAGCTCAAAAGTCTTTTCTAAATTTTCTCCAAAAGCAACTTGACCGTGATTAGCAATCAAACATGCTGATCTATTTTTTAAAGCTTTAATAATATTTCTTGAGAGATTTTTTGTTCCAAAAGTTGCGTATTTACTACATTTTATATCTTCGCCACCAGCAACTGCAACCATGTAGTGAAACGCAGGAATGTTTTTTTGGTGAGTGGAAACAGCTGTAGCACAGGTAGAATGAGCATGCACTATCGCTTTTGCTTTTTTTTTATTCACATAAATATCTTGATGGAATCTCCACTCGGATGAAGGTTTGCCCTTTTTTTTATCATAGATTCCTTTTAGAGATACAAAGATAATATCTTTAGGTTTTAAAGATGAATACTTTCTGCCGGATGGTGTAATGTAAAATCCATCAACTCCTTTTTCCTTTGCTCTTATAGAAATATTTCCTGATCTTAAGGCTGATAAATTAGTTATATTTAATTTTTTGGAATATTTTATTACTTCAGCTCTTAATTTACTCACTATAATAAATTATTTTTAAAGAAATTAATAAATTGAGGCATATAAACTTCAGCATTATCTCCACCTAGAGTGACGCCTTTAGAAATACATTTTTCTTTTTTCATAATTTTAAAACCAGATTTCCATGCTTTTCTTGGATCCTTTTGCGCCATTTCATAAAATGCTTCCACTGAAGGGTAAACTTTGTGTTTATTTACCATCCACTCCTCCCAGGTGGGATTGGTAAACCTACCTTCGTTATCAACGTAAAAATCAGGACAATCGTGAAGAGTCATTGCCATTTTTTCTCTCCAGGGTTTTCCGCCATGATGCCAAATATGATACCAGCCCTCTTTAATATCAACCTTTACTTTACCTGGTGGAGCTTTAATTCTCTCAGCGTGCTCCTTGCAAAACTTTGCTAAAGTATAATCGTCTGCACCGCCGTGTACCACAAGCATTGTTGTATTCGATGTTAATTCTGGTTTAGCAAAAAACCCAGCCATTCTACATTCGGCAGCTTCTGGAAGGATTGCATCAAAGCCTTTTGTACCGCTAAGAAACTTAGATGTAAGTTTAACATCTGCCATAAAAAAAGAATTAGTCCCACCTCTCGAATGACCGGTTGTTCCAAATTTCCCGTTAGATCTAGGATGAGATTGTAAAAATTTTAAAGCCATAAGTGCGTCGATTGCTCCATTTATTAAAGGAACTTTAGATTGATCTCTCCATGTAGACCTAGCACCTCTTGGGCAAAAATTGTCAATATACATAACGCCGATGCCTTCTTTCAGAAGATTTTGTGCAGCATGATATACAAAATCATCCCAAACATAATCTCCAGGTCCTCCACTGCTGTGGGTGTAAATTACTATAGGAACTTTGGCTGTTCCTTTTGGCAATCTAAGATATCCAGTAATTTCAATAGGATTATTCAAATGACCGTCTATCAAAACAGTTCTTTGGTCAAATCCAGTATATGAATTAAATTTTACTATTTCACCTCCATCATAACCTTTTAATTTGGAGATAGCTTGAAGCATTGATAATTTCTTTCTGCAATTGTCTTTTGAATTAAATTGCGGGGGTGAATGAGCTAATAGGCTAGTTGAAAATAAAACTGAAAATAAAATTAATATTATTTTTTTCATTTAAATAATCCTTTCAATCCTTTTTCCGATGCCTCGCAAATTCCTTTTTCTGTAATTAATCCCGTAACTAGTTTAGCAGGTGTAACATCAAAGGCTAGGTTTAATGACTTACTTTTTTGTGGGTAAATTCTTACTTTTGTTATTTTATTATCTTTGTCTACTCCTTCAACATGAGACAGTTCATCTGAATTTCTTTCTTCGATAGGTATTTCTTTATGATTTTTAATATTCCAATCAATTGTTGAGCTTGGCAAGGCAACATAAAATGGAACATTATTGTCTTTCGCAGACAAAGCTTTTAAATAAGTTCCAATTTTATTACAAACATCACCATTAGATAAAGTTCGATCAGTTCCCACAATGCACATATCAACCTGTCCTCTTTGCATTAAAATTCCTCCAGCATTGTCAGCAATTACTGTGTTTGAAATTCCTTCTTCATTTAATTCGTAAGAAGTTAAGTTAGCACCTTGGTTTCTGGGTCTTGTTTCATCTACCCAAACATGAACTTTAATACCTTTACGATGAGCTTGATAAATTGGAGATGTTGCAGTGCCCCAGTCAATCGTTGCAAGCCACCCAGCGTTACAATGTGTTAAAATATTTATTTTATCTTTTTTTTTATTTGTTATTTCTTCAATTATCTTTAGACCATTTAAACCTATATTTTTGCAAAATTTTATATCTTCCTCACAGATTGCACGTGCTTCTTCGAGAGCTACCTGAAAAATATTTTTGCTATTTGTACCCGAAATTCTTTTATTCACTCTGTCCAATGCCCATTTAAGATTAATAGCGGTTGGCCTAGATTTAACTAAATTTTCGCTAGATTTTTTAATAAAATTTTGATCTTTGTTTTCTATAATTGCTAAAACTAAACCAAAAGCAGCTGTTGCACCAATTAAAGGGGCTCCTCTAACTTCCATTTTTTTTATTGCATTAATTGCGTCTTCAACAGTTTTTAAACTTTTAATAGTAAATTGATGTGGAAGCTTTGTTTGATCTATTATTTTTACTATATTATTTTCAAACCAAATTGTTTTATAAGGTTTATCGTTAATTTTCATCTAACTTTTTTTTTAAGCACCCTTCCTGCAATAATTCTTAATTTAGTAATTGTTTTTTTAGTTCTAAACCTTGGAGCAGTAATAATTGCGGCATCTAAACAATCATTAGCTGGATCATTTTTCGGAGAAAATGAATTAAATGTTTTTATAATTTCTTTAATCATTTTTTGAGCATTATCAGAATTTTGTTTTAAAGTTTTAATAACAGTTGGTACATCTACTTCGTCATGATCTGGATGCCAACAGTCAAAGTCAGTTACCATCGCAACAGTACAGTACCTTATTTCTGCTTCTCTAGCTAATTTAGCTTCAGGCATGTTTGTCATTCCAATCACATCAGCTTTCCAAGTTCTGTAAAGTTTTGACTCTGCTAAACTTGAAAATTGAGGACCTTCCATAACTAAATAGACTCCTCCAACTTGATGATTAATATTAGATTTAACTAGAGCAGACTCACAACACTTTATGAGACAAGGGCTTACAGGTTTTGCCATTGAAACATGCGCGACAATTTCTTCATCAAAAAAACTTTTTTCTCTTGCAAAAGTCCTGTCAATAAATTGGTCAATAACAACAAATGATCCTGGTCTTAAATGCTCCTGTAATGAACCAACTGCAGAAACTGAAATAATATCAGTTATGCCCTGTCTTTTCATAGCATCTATGTTGGCTCTATAATTTATTTTAGTTGGGTTTATTTTATGGCCTTGACCGTGCCTTGCCAAAAAACAAATTTCTTCTCCCCCATAAGTTGCTGTAAGTATCTTTCCAGAGGGTTCTCCCCAGGCTGTTTTTACTTTTTTCCATTTTTGGTTCTCAAAACCTTCAATATTGTATAATCCACTTCCACCAATTATTCCCAATTTTCTTTTTTTCATGATTTAATTATTAATCCTTTTTTGTTAGATATTGAAGCTAAATATGGATTTAAAAAAGTACATAAGATCAATACCTGATTATCCAAAAAAGGGAATTTTATTCAGAGATATTACAACGTTAATAAAAGATCCTGATGCATTTAATTCCACTATAGAAAAAATTAAAGAAATAGCTCAAAAAGTAGAATTTGATAAAATATCTGCTATTGAATCAAGAGGTTTTATTTTTGCATCAGCTGTATCATACTTAAGTAAAAAACCACTTGTGCTTTTAAGAAAAAAAAACAAGCTTCCGGCTGAAAGACACTCCGTTGATTTCACATTAGAATATGGGGAAGCTACAATTGAGGTTCATAAAGACTCCATCTCAAAAAATGAAAAGATCTTGATTGTTGATGATTTGATAGCAACTGGGGGAACAGCTGATGCGGCGGCAAAGTTAGTTGAAATGTCAGGCGGAAAGGTAGCTGGATTTATTTTTGTTATAAACTTATTTGACTTAGATGGTGAAAAAACACTTAGAGACAAAGGATATTTTGTTGAAAGTATTATGAAATTTCCTGGTCACTAATTTTATATTTCTTTTTTTTTCCAAGTTTCAGGTGTTAGATCATTATTAATTTCTAATTTTATATTATATTCAAAAGGCTTGGTTCCTCTTTTTTTGATATAATCAAAAGTCTTCTTTACTCCTTCATGTAAATTTACTGTTGTTTTGTAATTAAGTAGTTTTCTAGCTTTGTCAGCTGAGCAAGAGGCGTGTTTTACCTCTCTTGGTCTGTCTTTTTTATAAATAGGTTTTAAATTACTTCCCGTTATATTTGAACAAATTTCTGCTACCTTGTTAATTGTGACAAACTCTTCATCAGGCCCAATATTTATTATCTGTTTGTTTAAATCAGTTTGGTCTAACATTGGTATCAAACAACTTAAACAGTCATCAATATAAGAGAAACATCTTTTTTGTTCGCCATCTCCATAAATAATTGGAGCTTTACCTTGTAACATTCTATTAATCATTATTGAAACAACGTTTCTGAATGGATCGTCATATTTTTGTCTTGGCCCGATTATATTGTGTGGAACAGCAATAACCCACTCAACATTATTTAATTCGCATAAGTTAATCAAAACTTCTTCTGCAGCTACTTTTGATATTGCATAAGGATCGACAGGCTTTGGATTCATTTCCTCTTTAAAAGGAGTTTTTTGTGATCCATACCTAGCCATGGAAGAGCAAAAAATTATTCTTTTTACTTTTTCCTGTATTGCAGCTGAAAAAATAGATACCGACGCTAAGTAATTATTTTTTGTAATTTCAAAAGGAGAAAAAACTGAAAGACCTTCATGAGCTGTAGCAGCACAGTGATAGACTATATCAACTCCCTTCATAATTTTTTGAACTTTTTCTAAATCGCAACAATCTATTTTTGAAAATTCAATATTTTTTGGAACGTTGTCTTCATACCCACCAATCATATTATCTATTCCTAAAACTTTGTGCCCCATATTTGCTAATTGTTCTGATAAATGTGAGCCAAGAAAACCTGCTGTTCCGGTAACTAAAACTTTATAAGTTTTTTGAGACATGGCAAATATCTATACCATAATTAGAATAAATCAATATTATTAATAAACTTTTGGTCGATACCATGATTTTTTGCATAATATTGCATTTGTAAGACCAGATGCTCTCTGAAAATAAATTAATTTTTTTTCTTTACTAAAAGTAAATGTATAAAAAATCGTTTTAAAAAAAGCTGAAATTAATTTTGGAAAAACCATAATTAATGCAATTAAATAACCTTTGTATTTTTTGTGATAATAGAAAGTAGACCACATCCAGTGCCAGTTTCTAGAGAGCTCCATTTCAAAATTAATATCAACATCGTGAGATTGTCCACCGGCATGGAAAATTTTAATTGAAGGATCAAGATAAATTTTTTTTTTCTTTTTTTTTATTCTCCGACATAAATCTATTTCTTCAAAGTATATAAAAAAATTATCATCAAAATAGCCTACATCCCTGAATTGCTCTATATTAAGAAACATTGCAAAACCTTTAACGTTGTCAACTTCTACTAGATCTTTTTTTTCCAATTGATTGTTAATATTGTTGTCATTTCGCTCTTGTATAAAAGGGCTTATGATTGCAAAATCTTGTTTTGCTTTACAAGACTTGAAGAAATTTTCCAGAGCTGAGTCGCCTAAACGTGCGTCAGGGTTAATTATTAATGCAAATTTTGATTGAACTTTTGCAAGACCAAAATTATTGCCTTTAGCATACCCTAAATTTTCACCTGCTAAATAACATTTGAGATTTGGATATTCAATTTCAAGTTTTTCTTTAAATTTTAAATTGTTTGAATTTTCAATAACTATAATTTTTACACTAGGATTAATGGAATTTAAACAATCATAAATTTTACTCTCACTTTTAAAAGTGGTTATTACAACAGTTATATCGTGATATGACATAAATTATACTAATTGATTTTAAAAGATATTTCTTTTAAAAATGAATATATTTGATCATACCTTGTTTGTAAAATAAATATGAAAAAAATCGTTGTTACTGGAGGATCTGGATTTATAGGAAGCAATCTAATCAATCTTTTATTAAAAAAAAAATATTTTGTAATTAACATTGATAAATCAGGTTATTCTGCAAACCCATACAATGTAAAAAGCTTTAAAAAAAATAAAAGATATCGTTTTTTTAAATTAAATATTAATAATAAAAGTAAATTTTTAAAAATAATTTTAAAGTACAAGCCTGTTGGTATTTTAAATCTAGCAGCGGAAACTCATGTTGATAGATCAATAGACTCTTCAAAAATATTTATTTCAACAAATATTTTTGGCACATATAATATTCTTGAGTTAATTAGAGTTTTAAAAAGAAATTACAAGCTCAACTTAAAATTACTTCATGTATCCACCGACGAAGTTTATGGTGATATTGATAAAAATCTATCTGCCAGTGAAAAGTTCAACTACAATCCAAGTTCTCCCTATTCTGCTTCTAAAGCTGCTGCTGACCAAATAGTTAAAGCATACGCAAAAACATATGGTTTAAAAACCCTTATCGCCAACCCTTGTAACAATTATGGTCCAAATCAATTTCCAGAAAAATTTATTCCAAAAATGATATTTAATATTATAAATAATAAAAATCTTCCTGTGTACGGTAAGGGTAAAAATGTCCGTGAATGGATCTTTGTGAATGATACTTGTGAAGCTTTATTAAAAATTTTTTTAAAGGGGAAAATTGGAGAAAGTTATAATATCGGAAGCGGTATAAAATTTAATAATTTAAGCATAATAAAAAAACTTTTATTAGAAGCAAAAAAAAATAAAATTAAATTAGGAAAAAATGTCAAGGTAAAATTTGTACACGATAGACCAGGTCATGACGTAAGATATTCATTAAATTCGAGTAAAATAAGTAAAAAACTTAATTGGAAACATAAAACATCAATTTCTAATGGTATTAAACAAACTTTTGACTGGTATCTGAAAAATATTAATTATTTTAAAAAAATTTCAAGGAAAGATATAATCAAAAGGTTCGGTTTAAAGAAATGAAAAAAAAAATAGTTATAACTGGTGGCTCAGGAAGATTTGGATCTTATTTTAAAAAAATTAAAACAAACTATAATATTTTTTTCCCGAATAAAAAAAATTTAGATATAAGAAATACAACATCGATAAGTAAATACTTAAAAAAGATTAAACCAAAATATCTAATTCATATCGCGGGGTTGTCTAGACCCATGAATTTGCACGATAAAAATATAGAGAAGAGTATTAACTTAAATATTGTCGGGACATGCAATTTAGTTAGCGAATGCTCTAAGCAAAAAATTAAAATTATTTATATTTCTTCAAGTTACGTTTATCCAGGAACCAAGGGAAATTACAAAGAAACTGATCCTGTTCTTCCGTGGAACAATTATGGTTGGTCAAAACTTGGTGGTGAAGCAGCAGTTCAAATGTATAAAAAATCATTAATCTTACGAGTATGTATGACTGAGAGACCTTTTATTCATAAACGCGCATACGCAAATGTGAAATCAAATTTTATCTATCATGAAAATTTACCAAAAATTATTATGAAAATTTTAAATAAAAATGGAGTAATTAATTTAGGTGGTCAGAGCCAAACTATCTATAATTTTGTTAAAAAAGACTTGAAATTAATTAAAAAAAAATTTTCAAAAGGCGAATTCCCTAAGCGACAAGATATGAACTTAATAAAATTAAAAAAAATAATAAAGTTATGAAAGTTATAAATACTAAATTCAAAGGTTTAAAAATAATAAAGCAAAAAAATAATTTTGATTTCAGAGGCAGTTTGAGAGAAACTCATAATCAAAAAATTGTAAATTATAATAATTTTATATTTGAATACTGCACTAGCTCAAAAAAGAATGTTTTAAGAGGTTTCCATTTTCAAACTAAATTTAAACAAGCAAAATTTGTAAGCGTTTTAAAAGGAAAAATTTTAGATTGTGTAATAGATTTAAGAAACAATTCTAGAACATTTGGAAAAGTTTTTAAAATAATTTTATCTGATAAAAATTGTTTAAGTTTATATATACCGGAAGGATTTGCCCACGCATACTACAGTTATGATAAATTAAATATAGTCTACTACAAACTTTCAAATTATTATAAACCAAACTTTGAAAATGGAATTATTTGGAATGACAAAGACCTGAGAATTAAATGGCCAAATAAAAAACCGAAGATATCAAAAAAAGATAAAAAATTAATGACGTTTAAAAAATTTTGTAAGATAAATAAAAAATTATAATTAAAAATCAGATAAGTCTTTAAAGATAATTGGTAGAGTTTTATATTTAGTATATTTTTGAAACCAGTAAGACATATATCTCTCTGCTAAAAAACCGTATATTCTTTTCATTCCATAACCTTCCAAATTATCAAATCCAAATTCTTTTTCACATTTTTCAAGCCAAGGAAAAACTGATTCATAATATTTTTTTAAGGTCTTTTTAGATTTACAAATAAACATGTTATGCGGATTAAAAGAAACATTTTTGTTTACAAAATTAACAAAATCATCCTTTTCGTTTTTTTCCAATAGATTTATAGCCTTTTCTAAATTTCCATCTCCATGCCACATATCAAAATGAAACCTAATATTTCTTTTATGTTTAAGAAAAATTAAACTTGGATTGGATATCATTTTGTAAAAATTTCTCTTAATAAACTTTGTAAATCGAAATTGGTTAACAAAAAAAGGCTCGCCAATTATACTTTCATAATTGTCTAATTCTTTAGGGATGTTTTTTAAAATATTTTTTTTAAAATTTTCAAAAGTTAAATCTTTATTATTAAATTTTGTTAAAGACCAAAATTTTCTATATTGACAAAATCCAATCCAATCTTCACTAAGTTCATTCATTCTATTTTTCCATAGCCAATAATGAAAAGTATATTCACCATAAAAATTATTTTTTTGTGAAATATTTTGCCCCGTATTATCTCTTAACCATTCATTTGAAAAATTTGAATTTCCAAGACCAACTGGTAAAAAACCTAAGTTTTTAATTTTATTTAGATGAGCAGGATTTAAACTTAAACAAAATAAAGAAATATTTTTCATATTTTACCAAAATTTCTTTTAACGAATCTAAAATCTTTAATAATTCTTTTAAGGTCATTCTCATTAAAATCAGGCCATAATTTTTCAAGAAAATAAAGTTCTGCATAAGCCAGTTGCCATAACATAAAGTTACTTAATCTTTTTTGGCCACCTGTCCGAACAAGTATATCTGGGTTGGGTATGTTTTTAGTGTAAAGATTTTTTTCTATTTGAGAAATTGAATTTTTCTTTTTACTTTTTTTAATTTTATTAAACGCATCAACTAATTCGCTTTTCGATCCGTAATTCAAAGCTAAATTTACCACTAATTTATTGTTTTTTTTTGTTTTTTTAATAGTTTCCTTTAATGTTTTTTTCAAATTTTTAGGTAATAATTCTGTTTTTCCTAATATATTAATTTTAATTTTGTTTTCTGTTACATTTTTGATTTCTTTTTTAAAGTAAGAATTTACCAATTTAAATAAAAAGGAAATTTCACTCTTTGGTCTTTTCCAATTCTCAGTAGAAAAAACATAAAAAGTTACAAATGGAATTTTTAATTTAATAGCTGATTTAACAATTTTTTGAACGGTTTTAACTCCATTTATATGTCCAAACTTTCTATTTCTCCCTCTTTTTTTTCCCCATCTGCCATTACCATCCATGATAAAGGCAATATGGTTAAGTTTGTTCATATTTGTAAGATTTCTTTTTCTTTTGATTTTAAGATTTCATCAATATTTGAGATTTTATCGTCAGTAATTTTTTGTATATTTTTTTCAAAGATTTTGTTGTCATCTTCACTAATTTTTTTATCTTTTAATAATTTTTTGACATCTTCATTGCCATCTCTCCTAATATTTCTAACTGAAATTTTACTTTTTTCTCCCATATTTTTTAAAACTTTAATTAGTTCTTTTCTCCTTTCCTCTGTTAAATCTGGAATTCTAATTCGTAAAATTTGTCCATCAATTTGGGGGTTAACGCCGAGATCAGATTTTTTTATTGCAGTATCAATTAAATTAACATTTGTCTGATCCCAAACCTGTACTGAAATTAATCTTGCTTCAGGAACGCTAACTGTAGCTAATTGATTTATTGGCATTTGTTGCCCGTAGACCTCAACTTTTATAGTATCCAACATTGAAGAATTTGCTCTACCAGTTCTTAGGGAAGACAAATCTCTTTTTAGAGATATTATTGTTTTTTCCATTTTTTGTTGGTAACTTTTTTCGTCAAAATTTGTACTCATTTTTTAAACACCTTCTCCAACTTTATACCTGATAAAATTTATAACCTCCACTTTGCTTTGTTTAGAGTTGTCAATAAGAATATCTAATACTTTTTTTTTTGGATCCATTATCCAAACTTGATTTAGTAAAGTATTATCTGAAATAAATTTGTTTATTTTTCCGTTAGCAATCTTGTCAATCATCTCAGGTTTTTTTCCTGAATTTGTAAGCTCTGCCTTTATAATTTCCATCTCCTTATCTAGAATTTTTTTGTCTATACCGTTCTTTTCAATTGCTAAAGGACTTGACGCTGCAATATGCATAGCAACTTTATTACCAAGATCGTTATTTTCATTATTCATATTTGACAACGTTACAACTGAAATAATCTTTCCAATATTTTTCTCGATAGAGTTATGAATATAAAAATAGTTTTTTCCTTTTGAGTCGTCAAAATAACTTGCTCTTCTAATTGTTATTTTTTCTCCTATTTTTGAAATTAAATCAATTAAATTACTTTCAACAGAAGATTTATTTTTCATATTTTGTTTTTTCAATTTTTCTAAATCACCTTTACAAGAAAAATTAATTTCTGAAATTTCTTTACAGAAAGAAATAAAGTCTTTATTTTTTGCAACAAAATCTGTTTCACTATTTATCTCTATAATTGAAATTTTTCCTTGATCATTCTTAACTAAAACCAAACCTTCAGAAGCTGTTCTGCTCATTTTCTTTGAAGCTTTAGCAATTCCTTTTTTTCTTAAAAATTCTACGGACTTGTCAAGATCTCCTCCGTTTTCATCAATTGCAATTTTACAATCTTTAAAACCAACTCCAGTTAGTTCTCTTAGTTTTTTTATGTTGTCTAGAAGATTTTTATTTGACATGCGAGATAGAAATTAATTAATCGATTTTTTCTCTTTAGTTTTTTTTGTAGCTTTTTTTACCACCTTTTTCTCTTTATCTTCTCTTTTTTTTGGAATCACTACAGCCTTGTTGTCTACTATTACTGTTTTAAACTTAGCTGATTTTTTTTCTGGTTCTGCCTTTTTTGGAGCAAGTTTGCTTGCTTCCATTATAGTGCTTTTCAGTAAATCACAGTACAAATTAATTGATCTTCTTGCGTCATCATTGCCGGGAATAGGAAATTTTATATCCGTTGGATCAGAATTTGTGTCAAGAACTGCCACGATAGGAATCTTTAATTTGATAGCTTCTTTTACCGCAAGAGATTCTATATTAGTATCTATAATGAATATCATTTCAGGGACTTTTTTCATTTCAGCAATACCGCCTAATGATCTTTTGAGTTTGTCTCTTTCTTTACCAAGTTTTAAAATTTCTTTTTTTGTAAAACCAATATCATCCTTGGATAATTGTTCATCTAGTAGTTTCATTCTCTTAATTGAATTTTGAATGGTGCTCCAATTGGTTAACATACCACCTAACCATCTATAATTTACAAAATATTGATCTGTTTCTTTTGCTAAGTTACTAACTTGCTCTGAAGCTTGTTTTTTTGTAGAAACTATTAATAACTTTCCGCCACTTGCAATACATTTATGAACTTCTTTTAGAGCATTTTGTAGGAAAACTACTGTTTGGGTTAAATCAATAATGTGAATTGAGTTTTTTTCACCAAAAATATATTTGCTCATTTTTGGATTCCACCTCAGCGTTTTATGACCGAGATGCACTCCGGCTTCTAAAAGTTGTTTAATATTTACTTCAGGTACGTTCATATATTTTTCCGGTTAAATCCACCACAGCTTTTCCATTTCACTTTGGACCGGTAGGGAATTTAACCCTTATAGCTGTGTGCGAAATCAAACTTTGATATAATTAAAATTGATTAAAATCAAGTCGCTAAAAGCTGATTTTTTTCACATTTTCCATGTTTTTAATATGATTGAATAATGAAAAGTTAAATTTTCGGGCTTTTTCAAGTTCAAATATTAATTTCTTATTATTATTTTTAACAATTATTTTAATTGCTGTTTTGCCCTCTTCTTTAAGGGTTTCTTTCAGTTCATCTAGGTTAGCGCCATTATTAAGTTCTATTGATACATTTTTATAAGAATTGTTTACTACATCCGATATATCTAAAATTTTTCTTATATTTATTCTCCTTTGGATTTTATCGCCGACTGATAAGTCTTTGTGCAAAGTTAAAATGAATGAACTAGATTCTTTAAGCTTATCTCGATTTTTTGTTAATAATTCAGAAAAAAGGAAAAGTTCAAATTCGCCACTTATATCTGTAAATTTAATTATCGCAAAAGGGGTTCCTTTTGAACTTTTTTTCTCTTGTATAGACATTATTGTCCCAGCTACTTGAGATTCTTTTTCTTCATTGTTTAAAAAATCTTTGTAAGATTTTATTTTTAAATGATCAAAAATTGATTTGTATTCATTAAGAGGATGATCTGACATGTAAAATCCTAAAGAAGAAAACTCTTGAGATAAAAGTTCCTTTTTTGTCCAACTATCATTTGTTTCAAATTCAAAAGGTTTATTGTTAATTTCTTCCATATTCTCAAATAAACTACTTTGATTATTTATCTTATCATCATTAAAATTTTTTATTGCAATGATGATCTTAGGAATTGATAGAAAAATTTTTTTTCTATTTTTTTCTATACAATCAAAAGCTCCTGCTTTAACTAGGCCCTCTAGTTGTAATTTGTTAACATTTTTTGGATCTGTTCTTTTGATAAAATCATTAATTGATTTAAATTTTCCGTTTTGTTCTCTCTCTTTTACAACATTTGAAATAGCCTCAAAACCAACACTCTTAATTGCCGCTAATGAATAAAAAATTTTATTTTTCTCGGCCCTAAAATCTGCATAACAATCATTAATGCAAGGCTTGATTACATTTACTTTGAGTTTTTTTAATTCTTCTACAAATTCTCTTAATTTATTTGTGCTACTTAACTCTGTTTGCATAGTAGCAGCGATAAAATCTTCTTTGTGGTATGTTTTTAGATATGCAGTTTGGTAGGCTATTAAGGCATATGCCGCTGCATGGCTTTTATTAAAACCATATTCAGCAAAAGGTTCTATTTTTGTAAAAATAAAACTTGCTAAATCTTTCTTTATCCCGTTTTTAACAGCGCCATTTATAAATCTCTCTTTCTGTTTCTCAAGTTCTTTTCTTTTTTTCTTACCCATTGCTCTACGCAAAAGGTCTGCTTCTCCAGCGGTAAAACCTGCCAAAGATTGAGCAATTTGCATTACTTGTTCCTGGTAAATTATTATTCCGTAAGTTGGTTTAAGAATATTTTCAATTACTGGATGTATATAATCGGGTTTTTTTTATACCATTTTTACAATCGTTATAAATTGGAATGTTGTTCATTGGTCCTGGTCTGTATAATGCTACTAAGGCAATTATATCCTCAAATTTGTTTGGTTTCATTTGCTTAAGAGACTCTCTTACTCCTGTACTTTCAAGTTGGAATAGCCCTGTAGTTTCACCAGTAGATAATAAATTAAAAATTTTTTTATCTTGTAAATTAATTTTTGTAATATCCAGCTTAATATTTTTTTGGGATAGCATTTTCAATGTTTTATCTATAACTGTTAATGTTTTTAAACCTAAAATATCAAATTTAACTAAGCCTGCATCCTCGGAAGAGTGCATATCAAACTGGGTTGAGGGAAGAAAAAAATTTGAACTATTATCCTTGTATAAAGGAACTTGCTCAGAAAGTTTTTCTCCTGCTATAACGACCCCCGCAGCATGAGTTGCCATATTTCTGTTTAAACCTTCTAGCTTAAGTGAAAGGTTTAATAATTTTTCAACTTTATTATTTTTTTTAATTTCTTCTTGAAATCTTGGTTCTCTATCAATAGATTCTTGAAGGGTAAGCGGTCTCGAAGGATCAAAAGGTATCATTTTACAAATTCTGTCTACATGTCCATAGCTAAGACCTAAAACCCTACCCACGTCTCTTAAAGCCATTCTTGCTTTTAATTTACCAAAGGTAATTATGTGAGCTACTCCATTATTATATTTAGATTTAAGATACTCAAAAACTTGATCTCTTTTTTCCTCACAAAAATCTATATCAAAGTCAGGCATCGAAATTCTATCGGGATTGAGGAATCTTTCGAAAATTAAATTAAATTCTATTGGATCAAGATCAGTAATATCTAAACAGTATGCTACAAGTGATCCTGCACCAGACCCTCTACCAGGACCTACTGGTATGTTATTCATTTTAGCCCACTTTATATAGTCAGATACGATTAAAAAATAACCTTCATAATTCATTTTTTTAATAATATTTAGTTCATGTTTGAGTCTGTCAATATACACGTCTTTTGAATTAATTTTTTTCTGATCATCTTTTAATCTTTTTTCAAGTCCTTGTTGTGTTTGTTTGATTAGTTCTTCCTCAAGTGTTGAGTTTTTCGATAATGAAAGTGTTGGTAGTACTGGTGGGTTTTTTTTAGGTTTATAACTAAATCTGAAGGGAAAATTATAATTGTTTTCTAATGCTTCAGGAATATCTTTAAATAAAAGTTTAAGATCATTAGATTTTTTTAAAAAATGTTCTTTGCTATATTTAAGCCTTTTATTGTCATCTACAAAATTTTTTTCTTTTATACATATTAGAGCATCATGAGCGTCGAACATATCCTGTTTTAAGTAATAAACTTCTTGTGAAGCAATAAGAGGAATTTCGATACTTTGAGACTGGTTTATTATGAATCTTTCATAGCTTAGTTCCCCTGGTTCGTTGTGCCTTTGAATCTCCAAATATATTCTATTTTTAAAAACCTCTCTTAGTTTCAATAATGTTTCTTCAATTTGCTTTAATTTATTTTTTTTAAATAAATTACCAAAAAAATCTCTATGGCCACCTGATAAAACAATTAAATCTTCATTTAATTTTTCTAAATCGGTTAAACTGCAGCATGGCTGGTCTTTATCTTCAGATTGTAAATAGCTTTTTGAAGATAGTTTCGTTAAATTCTTATAGCCTAACTCAGTCATAGCAAATAAAGGAAGTTTCCCTGAGTTGTCACCTAGTTTGAAATTAATTTGCGTACCAATTATAGGCTGGGATCCTGCTTTGCTTATTTTTTCTGCAAATTCCATTGCGCCACATAAATTTAGGCTGTCACATATACCAACGGATTGTAATTTATTTTCTTTGCAAAAATTAGCTAGCTCTTCAATTTTAACTGCGCCTTCGCAAATTGAATATGGCGTATGAATTTTAAAATTTGAAAAAACATCAGACATTAACTCTTTTTATATTACCATTTAAAATACTCAACTTGTAATCAGCTTTTTTAGCCAGCTCTCTATTGTGAGTTGCAAAAATTACAGTTTTTTTTAATTTCTTTAATTTTACAAAATAAGAAAATACATCAAGTGATGTTTTAAAATCTAAATTTCCAGTTGGCTCATCTGCTAAAATCAAATCCGTTTCAGCTATTAAAGATCTTGCAATTGCAACTCTCTGTTGTTCTCCTCCGGATAATTCACTAGGGAAATGATTAACCCTATCAGTCAATTTTACTATTTCTAAGATTTCTTTTGCTTTTTTTTCAGCTGATTTCTGATTCTCTCCTCTAATAATAAGTGGCATTGTTACGTTTTCTAATGTGTTAAAGTCAGATAGCAAATTGTTGTTTTGAAAAATTATTGAAATTTTTTTTCTTCTAATTTGATTTTTTTGATTATCGTTCAAATTTTTTGAGTTTTTTCCAAATAAAATTATTTTTCCTGTAGTTGGGTTGTCAAGAAGAGATACGATTTGTAAAAATGAAGATTTTCCTGAGCCTGAAGGTCCAATTAAAGCTACTAGCTCACCAGCTCTAATATTTAAGCTAACGTTTTTAAAAACTTCAATTAAACCATTTTTATGATTAAATGTTTTTTTTATTTTTTTTATTTCAATCAAATTATTCATATTTTAAAGCTTTTGTTATTTCCATTTTAGATATAACCATTGCTGGTATTAAAGATGCCAAAGCTGAAATAGCTAATGAAAATAAAAATATTGTAGCAATCGAAAAGAAACTGATTTCACTTGGCATTTCGTCTAAAAAATAAATTTCTGCAGGAAATATTTCTAAATTAAAAAGTGTTGATATAAATACTCTTATTTCTTCAATATAAAATGAAAAAGAAACACCGAGAATAACTCCAGTTATAGTAGCAAAAAGACCTATCGTAAAACCTGTTAAAAAAAAAGATTTAGTTATTGATAATTTGCTTAAACCTAAAGTTCTTAATATTGCAATTTCCTTAGTTTTGTTTTTAATCAAAATATTTAAACCTGATATAATATTAAACGCGGCAACAATAATTATTAAAGTAAGGATTATGAACATAACATTCCTTTCAACCTTTAAGGCGTCAAAAAAAGATCTATTTAAATCTGTCCATGAGTATACGTAAAAATTTTCATTATTTTCTTCTATCTCTTTTTTAAAAAAGTCGGCATCTAAAGGATCTTTTAAAGTAATATCTAAGTTTATATCTTTTTTTGTTTTTTCAAAAAAAGACAAAGAGTCTTCTAAATTCAAAAAAACAACGTTTTGATCAAATTCATAAAAACCACTATTAAAAACTCCTGCTATAATAAATGTCTGTTGTTTAGGTAAAGCCCCTAAGGGCGTGCCAACAAAAGTAGATGACATTAAGTTTATTTGATCTCCAATTTTTAAATCTAAACTAATAGCTAATTCTTTACCTAAAATGATTCTATCTTTTGTAAAATTATCAAAACTTCCTTCAATTAATTTTTCTTTTATAAATAGATAATTATCTAGTTTTTCTGATTTAATTCCTTTAATAAGAATTCCTTTAACTGTATTATTTGTCATGACAACCCCTTCTCCATTGTAAGATTCAGAAAATTTTAAATTTTTATATTTTTTTTTTAAATTATTTTTAAAGATCTCATCTATGCCTTGTTCATAAGGTTGAATTACAATATGAGGGTTAAACCCAAGAATTTTGTTGGTTAAATCAGTTCTAAAACCATTCATAACTGACATTACTATTATCAATATTGCTACACCAAGCATGATGCCTAAAAAAGAAAAGGCAGAAATGACCTTTAAAAAACCTTCCTTTTTTTTAGGTTTAAGATTTCTAAATGAGATTAATCTTTCTGCTTTTGTAAACAATTTATTTTTTGAGTTTGTCTTTTATTTCATTGAGTTTTAAAATCTGACTTTCTTCACCAACTTCTTTAAACTCAAACTTATCCCCTGATGATTTTGAACCAATAATTATTTGGTAAGGTATACCTAAAAGATCGTGTTTTTTGAATTTTGCCGACATATTTTCATCAACATCATCTAACAATGCGTCAACATTTTGTTTTTTTAGATCATTATAAACTTTTTCAGCTTTATTTAGGTTTTCAATATTATTTTTGCTGATATTAGGGATAATTACTACATCATAAGGTGAAATGGATTTAGGCCACTTCATCACGTTGTTTAAATATTTTGCTTCAATAATAGCTCCGACCAATCTTGAAACACCGATACCATAAGATCCCATTTTAATTGATGTTTTTTTTCCTTCCTTTGAGTCTATCATGCAGTTAAGAGGTTTGGAGTATTTGTCTCCAAAATAAAATATATGCCCAACTTCGATACCTGTTGTAATAATTTGATTTGCTTTTGACACTTTTTTATCAAAATCTTTTTTTACAAATTTTTCATCTGTCACAGCATAAAAGGAGGAAAATTCTTTTCTCATATCTTCTAAAGAAGATTTACTAAATTCAAACTTTTTTAAATTTATTTCAAATATTTTTTTATCTGCATATATTTTGCTCTCCCCTGTGTCAGCTAAAATTATAAATTCGTGTGAAAGGTCTCCTCCGATTGGTCCTGTGTCTGCTGCCATCGGTATAGCCTTTAAGCTAAGTCTCTCAAAAGTCTTGAGATAAGCAAAAAACATTTTATTGTATGATGTTTTTGCTGAGTATTCGTCTAAATCAAATGAATATGCATCTTTCATAAAAAATTCTCTACATCTCATAACTCCAAACCTAGGTCTCATTTCATCTCTAAATTTCCATTGAATATGATATAGAAGCTGTGGAAGAGATTTATAAGATTTGACACTTGATCTAAAAATTTCAGTAATTAATTCTTCATTGGTTGGTCCGTATAACATTTCTCTTCCTTGTCTGTCTTTGATTCTAAGCATCTCATCCCCATAATCCTTATATCTACCACTTTCTTTCCAAATCTCAGCTGATTGAATTGTAGGCATCAGCATCTCCTGCGCTCCTATATTATTTTGTTCTTCTCTTACAATTTGCTCAATTTTCTTCATAATTTTGAAGCCAAGCGGTAACCAAGAATAAATACCAGCTGAAGACTGTCTTATCATTCCTGATCTCAACATCAATTGATGAGATTTAATCTTGGCATCAGATGGAAGGTCTTTCGTGATAGGAACAAAAAGTCTTGACAGTAACATCTTTAAAACTCCATGAATTAAATTAATAATTGTCTTTTTAATATACTACATTCCAATTAAATTCTTGCAATGTTAATGTTGGTAAATGGTTTTTTTCCGGTTTTATTCTTTACAATTTTCCTACAGTTTTGCTTGAGCATCTCTATTAAATTTTTCTCTTGATTCTTGTTTTGTAATGAAAAAGTTCTACATATATTTGCTATTTCATCTTCCATGTCAAAAACAAATGTCTCGTTAATCTCATGTTCTGGTATGCCCTTGAAGGAAATTATTGGCTTTTTTATTTTTCCATTGTTAGTAACAATTAAAGTCACTTCAAGGTAACCATTTAAAGATAGATTTTTACGTTCTTTGATTGATTTTGAATCTTCTGCTACGCTTATTGAGCCGTCTAAATAAATTTTTCCTGAAGGTGCTTTATCAATAATTTGGGGAGCGTTTCCTGGTGCAAGTTGAATAATATCTCCATTTTCTATTCTTAAAGTTTGAGGTATCTGCATTTCTTTTGCAAAATTTATATGTTCAATCATATGTCTGTGCTCACCATGGACTGGGATCACACATTTAGGCCTCACCCATTTATACATATCTTTTAAATCTTCTCTATTTGGATGACCTGAAACATGGACAAAAGCATTTTCTTCGG
>CACKRM010000004.1 GCA_902602655.1 uncultured Pelagibacteraceae bacterium | reverse complement strand
CAACAAATGAAGCACTGAGATATGTCATTGCGCTTGTCCCCATTGGCAATCCCATAATTACATCATTAATTATTCCAGCAAAAAAAACATGGCCGTTTCCTAAAACATTCATATTTTTTAACGTCCAAAAATAAACAATTATGAGCTGTAAATTAAATGATAAAATTTCGAAATGATTACTGAATTGAGTATCTATTTCTGTAATAGATAAAAAGTATAACAAAATTATTGGGAATAGATAAATAATCTGAGATCTAAACTTTTTGTAAATAATTGCCATTTTAAAAATCTCTTTCTTTTTCCATTTTAATTAAGATTATATTAATAAACGAAAGTTGGTTTGAATCTGAAAACAATTTTACTTTAACTAAATTTTCTGATTGAAACACTTTTCCTACAGGGATGCCTGGAGGAAATATGCCGTCCTTTCCTGAAGTAAACACTGTTTCGTCCATCTTTGGTTCAAAGAATTCAGGCAGGTATTCTAAAATTGGGAAATTTTTTCCAGTCCCCATCAAAATTGCTTGAGCGTCAGATCCTTCTATAACAACGGGTATTCTGCTGTTAAGATCGTTTAATAATAAAATTCTTGAGGAAAAAAAATTAGTTTCAACAACTCTTCCAACTAAGGAGCTTTGTTCTATTACAGGCATTCCTTTTTTAACTCCTGATTTACTTCCTTTGTTAACAATTATAGATTTTAAAAATGGACTCTTTTTATCTAATAAAACTTTAGCTAAAATTATATTTTCAACTTCACTTATTTCTGATTCTACTATTTGTTGAAGTTTTTTGTTTTCATTCGTCAAAAATTCCAAATTAAAATTTTTATTTCTCAATGCCTCTACTTCTGTTCTTAAAAGTTCATTTTCATTATATATTGAAATATGTGTTTTTATTTTATTACTAGCTAAAGAAAAAAATCTTATAGGTGAAGTTGAAACAGATGAAACTCTATAGATGGCATCGTTTAAAGTTGCTCTGAGCCCGTCCATAAACTTGCTAGGAAAACTATCTAAGAAGAAAATTAAAATAGAAAAACAAATTAAAAAAAATAGTGAAAACTTTTGCCTAGCTCCTCTTTGCAAAAGAGCTGATCTAATAGCTATTGCAAAATCATCTCGACTCGTAGACATTTAATTCTAAATAATTAGTACTCTGAAAGCATCGTAGAAAATAATTCTTCATTTTCTAAAGCTTTTCCAGTGCCTATTGCAACACAAGAAAGTGGATCGTCAGCAATTGTAACAGGTAGACCTGTATCCTTAGTAATTAGTTTGTCAATATTTCTGAGTAGCGATCCTCCTCCAGTTAAAACCAAACCCATATCTACTAAATCTGCAGAAAGTTCTGGTGGTGTGTTTTCTAAAGCTTCCTTAATTCCTGCTAACATTTGACTCAAAATTGGCATTAAAGCTTCACATGCATCTTCCTCTGTTAAAGCGATTTCTTTAGGTGTTCCTGATCTAATGTCTCTTCCTTTCATCAAATATGTATTATTTCCTGTAGGGACAGCTGTTCCTATTTCTTTTTTGATCTTCTCGGCTGTAGAATCACCTATTAATAAATTAAACTTTTTCCTCATGTAATTTATAATTGAAGTATCCATTGCATCACCTGCAACTCTTAGGGATTTTGAGTACACAACTCCTCCTAGGGACATAACCGCTATCTCAGTTGTACCACCACCAATATCAACTACCATTGATCCAGTGGCCTCTGAAATTGGAAGACCTGCACCTATAGCTGCTGCTATCGGTTCTTCAATTAATTGAACCTTCCTTGCTCCTGCTGCTAAAGCAGAGTCTTGTATGGCTTTTCTTTCAACAGGTGTAGATCCTGTTGGAACACAAATTAAAATCCTTGGGTTGGCGAAAGCGGTTTTTTTATGTACTTTTTTTATAAAGTGTTTGATCATCTCTTCTGTAACCACAAAGTCTGCGATAACACCGTCTTTTAAAGGTCTTATAGCTTGAATATTTCCAGGTGTTCTTCCAAGCATTGTTTTTGCCTCGTCTCCTACCGCTAAAACAGATTTTTTTGCACCATCACTTATCACTGCTACTACAGAGGGTTCGTTTAGAACAACTCCTTGCCCCTTAAGAACAACTAAAGTATTCGCAGTCCCCAAATCAATGGCCATATCTTGTGACCACATCGATGTAATATTTTTAAATTTAAACATATTATATTCCTCTCATTTTTTGCTCCTCTTTATTTGATGATTTAACATCAGAAGGAGCGGTTTTTTTTCTTTTGATAATCATTTTATTTAATGCATTTAAATATGCATTAGCTGAAGCAACCAAAGTATCGGTGTCTGCAGCCTGACCTACTGTAGTTTTTCCATTTTCTTCAATTCTTACACTTACTGTAGCTTGAGCATCTGTGCCTTCTGTAACAGCGTGAACTTGGTATAACTGAAGATTAACATTATGAGGGTATAATTTTTTTATACATTTAAAAATTGCATCAACAGGTCCGTCTCCTGTCTCCGTTGCCTTTTTTATTTCCCCATATATTTCCATAGTCATGTCTGCCTTTTGTGGTTCTCCAGTTCCAGCAAACACTTTAAGAGACTTTAATTTAATTACATTGTCCTCTTTGATTAAACTGTCATCAACCAAAGCTACTATATCCTCGTCATAAATATGTTTCTTTTTGTCAGCTAGAACTTTGAATTTTCCAAAAGCTGTTTGAATAACGTCGTCTGTAAGACCCGAATAACCTAAATCACCTAATTTATCTTTAAATGCATGTCTTCCAGAATGTTTTCCCATTACTAAAGAAGTTTTTTTAACTCCTACACTTTCAGGCGTCATTATTTCATAAGTGTTTCTATTTTTTAACATTCCATCTTGGTGAATGCCTGACTCATGTGCAAAAGCATTTTTTCCAACAATCGCTTTATTAAATTGAACAGGAAACCCGGTAGCATTTGAAACAACTTTGGAAGCCTTGCTTAAAAGTTTTGTATTTATGCCAGTCGTAAAAGGCATTAGATCGGGTCTTGTTTTCATTGCCATAACTATTTCTTCTAGAGCTGCGTTACCCGCTCTTTCTCCAATTCCATTAATAGTACACTCTACCTGTCGTGCTCCTGCAGATACGCCTGCTAAAGAGTTTGCGACAGCTAAACCTAAATCATTGTGACAGTGAGTTGATATAATTGCTTTATCGATGTTAGGAACTTTATTAATCAAAGTTTCGATAATTTTTTTAAATTCCGACGGAACAGAATAACCAACAGTATCAGGAATATTTATTGTCTTAGCACCACAATTTATAGCAAGTTCTACGGTCTTGCACATGAAATCAATATTTGTTCTTGTGCCGTCCTCACAAGACCATTCTACATCATCAGTAAATTTCCTCGCATAGGTTACATGTTCTTTAATAGACTCATAAACTTCTTCAGAAGATTTATTAAGTTTATGTTTCATATGAAGTGGACTTGTAGATATAAAAGTGTGAATTCTAAATCTTTTTGCATGACTTAAAGATTCTTTACATGCGTCGATGTCTTTTTTTGTATGTCTTGATAATCCGCAAGGAATAGAGTTTTTTAAAATTTTACTTATCGCTGTTACAGCTTCAAAATCTCCTGGAGATGCTATTGGAAAACCTGCTTCAATTATATCAATTCCTAATTCGTCAAAAATTCTTGCGATTTGAATTTTTTCTTCTAGGCTCATTGATGCGCCTGGTGATTGTTCACCATCTCTCATCGTTGTATCAAAAATGATTACTCTATTTTTATCGCTCATAGTTTTATTTTAAAATCGCGTAAAGTCGTTTTACGAAATTTGTAAAGCATTTCATAATACAATTATTACGATAATTTGCAAAATATTTTTGCTGATTATAAATAATTTTTGATCAGTTTGGGTTAATTCTTAGATTTATCTACCAGTTTGTTCTTTCCGATCCAAGGCATAAGGTCTCTAAGTTTCTTCCCTACCTTTTCAATTGAGTGATTGGCTAAATCACTCCGCATTTTCTTGAAATTTTTTTGTCCAGATTTACACTCATCCATCCATTGTTTTGTAAACTTGCCTGACTGAATGTCTTTTAAAACTTCTTTCATCTTCTCCTTGGTTTTACTATCAACTATTTTTCTTCCTGAAATATACTCTCCGTATTCAGCTGTATTTGAAATGGAATAATTCATATTTGCTATTCCTCCTTCGTAAATTAAATCTACAATTAGTTTTACTTCATGAAGGCATTCGAAATAAGCCATCTCCGGTGGGTAACCAGCTTCTACCAAAGTTTCATATCCATTTTTAATTAACTCTACTAATCCACCACATAATACTGTTTGTTCACCAAATAAATCTGTTTCACATTCATCTTTAAAAGTTGTTTCAATAATACCCGACTTACCTCCTCCAATTGCTGAAGCGTAGGACATTGCGAGCTCTCTTGCTTTTCCTGAACTATTTTTATGAACTGCCATTAAACATGGAACGCCACCACCTTTTTGATATTCGCTTCTTACCAAGTGACCTGGGCCTTTTGGAGCAACCATAAAAACATCTAAATCTTTCCTTGCATTAATCAAATCAAAATGAATATTAAGTCCATGAGCAAAGGCCAAACTTGTTCCTTCTTTCATTCTTTGTTCTATATGATTTTTATAAATCTCTTGTTGTAATTCATCAGGCGTTAACATCATCACTACGTCAGCCCATGCAGCGGCGTCGGATAAAGACATAACTTTTAAACCTTCGCTCTCAGCTTTTTTAATACTCGATGAGCCCTCTCTTAAAGCAACTACTACTTCTTTTACTCCGCTATCTTTTAAATTTAAAGCATGTGCATGACCTTGACTACCATAACCAAATATTGCTATTTTTTTATTTTTGATTAAGTCTACTTTAGCGTCTTTTTCATAAAACATTTTCATTTTAATTCTCCTAAATTTATTTGAAAACTTCAGCACCTTTGGTCATTGCTACAGCGCCAGTTCTAGAAGCACTTACTAAACCTAAAGGTCTTAGATTTTCAATCAGTCTGTCAATTTCCCTTCTTAATGCAGTTACTTGTATAACAAAAGACTTTTTTGACCTGTCCAATATTATAGGATTGTATTTTTTACACATTTTTTTTACTTTTTGTTGATTTTTCTTTGTAGATACTACTTTTAATAATGCTAGCTCTTGAAATAAAATTTTTGGATCATTTCTTGAAAAATCAGCTACTTTATGGACTGGAATAAGTTTTTTAAGTTGTAATTTAATTTGTTCTATTACCTGGGGAGTTCCAGAGGTAACGATGGTTATTCTCGAAAGATGTTTTCTTTTATCTACTTCTGCAACTGCTAATGACTCGATATTATAACCTCTTCCTGAAAACAAACCAACAACTCTTGCTAAAACACCGGCCTCATTATCAACCCAAACCACAATTATATGATGGTCTATTTTTCCAATTTTTCCTGGTTCGCTATAAGCTGATTTAGAGCTCTTCATTATACTAATATTTTTCCTTCCTCTGAAATTTCTTCTTCCTCATCGTCCTCACCCAAAAGCATTTGGTTATGAGGTTTCCCTGAAGGGATCATTGGGAAGCAATTTTCGTTCTTATCTACAACACAGTCAAAAATGACTGGTTTATCTACACTTATCATCTCATTTATTTTTTGATCCAGTTCGCTCGGTTTTGTAGCTCTTATTCCTACACAACCATAAGCTTCGGCTAATTTTACAAAGTCAGGAAGAGCTGCTGTGTAACTCTCAGAATAGTTTTTTTCATGTAAGATTTCTTGCCACTGTCTAACCATACCCATGTATTGATTATTTAAAATAAAAATCTTTATAGGCAATTTATATTGTGCTGCAGTAGACATTTCTTGCATTGTCATTAGGACCGAAGCTTCTCCAGCAATATCGATAACTAATTTCCCTGGATTTGCTACTTGAACTCCTACAGCAGCTGGCAAACCGTAGCCCATAGTGCCTAATCCGCCAGAAGTCATCCACCTGTTAGGTTTGTTAAATTTATAATGTTGAGCAGCCCACATTTGATGTTGGCCTACTTCTGTAGTGATATATGTATCCTTGTTTTTTGTTAGTTCATAAAGTCTTTGAACTGCATACTGCGGTTTAATTATTGTCTCACTATTTTTAAATTTTAAAGATTTTTTTTCTCTCCATTTTTCAATTTGGCTCCACCATTTCGAAGTTTTTTGTTTATTAGAGGATAAAAAATCTTTATTTTTTTCTTTAAACCTTTTTATTAAAGCTTTTAATAAATGAGAAACATCACTTATTACAGCTAAATCAACTTTAATATTTTTTCCTACAGACGAAGGATCTATATCGATATGAATTTTTTTTGACTTAGGAGAAAACTCATCAACTTTACCTGTTATCCTATCATCAAACCTAGCTCCAATATTAATCATTAAATCGCAATCGTGCATTGCATTATTGGCTTCGTAAGTTCCATGCATCCCAAGCATTCCTAAAAATTGAGGGTCGTCTCCTGGATAAGCTCCTAGACCTTGTAAAGTTGAAGTTATTGGAAAACCAGTAAGTGAAACAAGTTCCCTCAACAATTTACTTGCCTCTGGACCAGAATTAATTACTCCTCCACCAGTATAAAATATTGGTTTAGAAGAATTTTTTATCATTTTTATTAATTGATCAATTTCTTTAATATTTAACTTTTTATTTTTAATTCCATTTAATTTTTGTTTAGAATCTTTAAAGATATATTTTCCTTTTTTAAATTGAATATCTTTTGGAATATCAACTAAAACTGGACCAGGCCTTCCTGTTGTAGCTACTTTAAAAGCTTGATGAATAACTTTCGAAAGTTCATTTACATCTTTCACTAACCAATTATGCTTTGTGCAAGGCCTAGTTATTCCAGTAGTGTCACATTCTTGGAATGCATCAGTTCCAATAAGGTGGGTTGGAACTTGGCCGGAAATACAAACTAAAGGAACAGAGTCCATATAAGCATCTGTTAATGCGGTAACTGCATTTGTTGCTCCAGGTCCTGATGTAACTAATAAAACTCCAGGTTTACCCGAAGATCGGGCATAACCTTCAGCAGCATGACCAGCACCTTGTTCATGTCTTACTAAAATATGTTTTATTGATTTATGATTTTTTAATTCGTCATAAATTGGAAGAACAGCTCCTCCTGGGTAACCAAAAATATATTCAACCTTTTGATCCTCTAAACATTTAAAAACAATTTCTGCCCCTGTAAATAATTTTGACATTTATACAATCTAGCGGAGAATTGATTTGGGTCAAGGTTTAGATAAATAACTTAGAACTTTTTTTCTTAAATCAAGATAATTAGTATCTGTAAATTGCTTCCAATCCTTCATCTGGCCTCTTTGCCAGGTATATTGCCTTTTAGCATATTGTCGAGTTCTTATTAAAACCCTATCTTTTAGCTCATTCAAATTTATTGATTTTTGTTGGTATAAATCAATTTCGTAAATACCAATTATTGAATTAGCTGAAATATAGGACGCTGGTACTAAAAATTTTTTTTTATATTTACTAACTTCATTTAAAGCTCCTTTTTTTAACATTTGATTGAATCTTTTTTTTATTTTTTTTTCCAAAGCATCTTTAGGCGGCGAAAGACACAACTTTATAAAATCTTTAGACTTAAAATATTTTTTGTTTTTTTTACTCTGCCATTCTTTAAGGGTTAAGCCGGTTCCTTCATAAACTGAAATTGCTCTAGAAACTCTTTGAATATCGTTCATGTTAACTCCATCAAAAATTGTTGAGTTTTTTTTATGATAATGATTGCCCATCATCCAACGTCCAAGAGGATTTAAATGAGAAAAGTCCTTTTTTTCTACTTTAGGTATATTAACCAAACCATCGGTTAGGGCTTTAAAGTATAATCCTGTACCACCTACTACTACAGGAACTTTTTTTCTTTTTTGAATTTCTTTTATTCTTTTTGCCGCTAACTTATACCATTCACCCACCGAGAAAGATTTTTTTGCTGATAAAAATCCATAAAAGTGATGTTTAACATTACTTTTATTTGGTCTCGCAGAAAGAATCTTTATTTCTTTATAAACCTGCATACTATCTGCATTTAAAATTTCTCCATTGAGTTTTCTAGAGATATCAATAGCAATTTCTGATTTACCTGATGCAGTGGGGCCAAATAATAGTATGATTTTTTTCATGTGGCGAAAATTAATTAATTTTCACACCAATATATCTTCTTCTGTTATTATTGTTTATAATTGTTAATAGTAAAGTTTTTTCTCCACTTTTTACAATCCTTTCAACTGACTTATTTAGGGTGCTTGGGGTTATTGGTTTCTTTTGAACTTCAAGAATAATCTCATTAACATCTACGAACCCTTGGAGTGGGCTTTTATCTTTTAAATCAATAACTAAAGCTCCTTTTGTATTAGCAGGAAGCTCTCTTTGTTTAATGTCGGTTTGAGTAAGTCCTCTAACTAATATTTTTAAACTTTCTATTGAGAATTCTTTTGGTTCATCTGCTGCCTTAAAATCTGCTGATGACTCTAATCTTCCAAGAGTTAATCTTTTTTTAATTAATTTTTTATCTCTCCAAATTTCTAGCTCGACTTTTTTTCCAACTTCAGTGTTAGCTACAACTTTTGGAAGTTTTCTCATTGTGGTAATTTTTGTGCCGTCAAATTTTAAGATTATATCTCCCGCTTTTAAACCAGCTTTATCTGCTGGACTTTTTTCTGAAACACTCGCAACCAATGCACCCGAAGGTTTTTTAAGTTTTTCAACGTCAGCGATTTCTTTTGTAACTTCTTGAATTCTTACGCCTAACCATCCTCTTCTTGTTTCTCCAAATTTAATTAATTGATCAATAACGATAGAAGCTGCGTTTGAGGGTATAGCAAAACCTATCCCGATAGATCCTGACTGTCCCGGCGCTATAATTGCTGTGTTAATCCCAATTACTTCCCCGTTTAAATTAAATAATGGTCCACCAGAATTTCCTTGGTTAATTGAAGCGTCAGTTTGTATAAAGTCATCATAGCGAGTCATACCAATATCTCTGTTCCTAGCTGAAATAATACCTGATGTGACCGTTCCTCCTAGACCAAAAGGATTTCCAATTGCTACCACCCACTCTCCTACTCTAGCTTTATCCGAGTCACCAAATTTTACAGGGACAAAATTTTCTTTTGACTCAATTTTTAATACGGCTAAATCCGCATAAGGATCTGCTCCAATTACTTTCGCTTTAAACTCTTTTGAATTTACTTTTACTAAAATATCTTCTGCTTTATCAATAACGTGATTATTAGTAATAACTATACCTTTTTTATCAATTATAAATCCTGATCCTAAAGAAGAAGCTTTTCTTTCAGTAGGTCTTTGAAAATCTCTGAACATTTCCTCAAAAGGTGAACCTGGAGGAAATTGAAAGGGAAATTGATTTGGTCTTGTTTTTATAATTTGTGTAGTTGAAATATTTACAACTGAAGGCATTAATCTATCAGCTAAATCGGCAAATGAATCAGGTACACTATTGGCCTTAGATCCACTAAGGGAAAAGGTTATTAAAAATAAAATAAAAATTTTTTTAAAATTATTCATCAGTTCTTTACATACCAAACAATTAAAAAACCTAAAGCTAAAAAAAACACACCATATAATCTAAGTTTTTTTATTGGTGTGTGTTCAATAAATTTAACGATATTCTTGATTCTTGACGGAAACATGGCAATTATTAATCCTTCAATAAAAAAGAGTAATCCTATAGCGGTTATAAGATCTTTCATTAACTCTTACTGTTTCTTTATAACTCCACTCTTTCCAAAAAATTTGAAAAAGTCACTATCAGGTGAAAGAATCAAGGAAGTGTCACCACCAATAAGTGCTTTTTCATACGATTGCATGGCTCTGTAGAAAGCAAAGAATTGAGGATCTCTGCCGAAAGCGCCTGCAAAAATTTTATTTCTCTCGCCGTCTCCTTCACCTTTCATTATCTCTGATGTTCTATTAGCGTTAGCTAAAATGACTGTAACTTCTTTATCTGCTGTAGATTTTATTTTAGTTGCTGCTTCCGCACCTTGAGCTCGAAATTCTTTAGCTTCTCTCTGTCTTTCTGTTTGCATCCTTGCGTAAATTGCTTCACTGTTAGCTTGAGGAAGATCTGCTCTTTTAATTCTCACGTCTACGATATTTATACCAAAGTTTTTGGCTTCGTTATTTACATCATTTTGAATAATGGACATTTGCTTCGCTCTGTCTTTAGATAATAAAGTTGCTAATTCTTGTTTACCTAAAACACCTCTTATTCTAGAATTGATAATAGTTGCTAATCTTTGTCTAGCGACTCTCTCATTTCCAACTGAAATATAAAACTTAAGTGGATCAACTATTCTAAATCTAGCAAAAGCATCTACAATTAATCTTTTTTGATCTGCTGCAATTACTTCCTCTGGTGGATTATCTAAATTTAAAACTCTTTTATCTAAGTAAGCCACGTTTTGTATAAAAGGAAGCTTAAAGTTTAAACCTGATTTTGTAACAATTTTTTTTGGGTCACCAAACTGTAAAACAATTGCTTGATTAATTTCTTGAACTACAAAAATAGACTGGTAAGCGGCGATACCTAAAACAATTATAAATGGAAGTAAAAATTTATTAGCTTTCATTAACTACCTGCCTTTGGTTTTTTTAATTCAGGAAGAGGTAAATAAGGAACAACACCTTGGCCAGAATTTTTGTCTATAATAACTTTATCAATATCGGCTAATACTTTTTCCATTGTCTCTAAATACATTCTTTCTTGAGTGACTTGTTTTGCTAATTTGTACTCATTGTAAATTGCCAAAAATCTACTAGCTTCACCTTCAGCCGCTGCCACAACTTGTTTTTTGTAAGCTTCAGCCTCTTGTAGAATTTTTTCTGCATCTCCTCTAGCTCTAGGTATAACATCATTTGCATATGCCTCTGCTTCGTTTTTTGCTCTCTCTCTATCAGCTCTAGCCGCTTGAACATCTCTAAATGCATCAATTACTTGACTAGGTGGATCTGCCTTCTGTGTTTGAACTTGTGTGATTTGAATTCCCGAACCATATTCATCTAAAATTTGTTGAGTAATTTCTTGAACTTCGACCTCAATTTTTGATCTGCCTTCTGTTAAGATTGATTGAATCCTACTTTTGGCAATCACTTCTCTCATCGCAGTTTCTGAAGCTGCTTTAATTGTTTCAATTGGACTTTGAATATTAAACAAGAATTTTTTAGCATCTTTAATTACCCAAAAAACAGAATAGTTAATATCAACAATATTTTCGTCTCCAGTAAGCATCAAGCTCTCTTCAGGAACTTCTCCAACTCCAGAGCTTCTACCAGAGTCACTCGTTCCTCTAAATCCAACATCAATACGATTTACTTTTGTAACTTTAGGAGTGAGAACTCTCTCAATAGGAAATGGAATATGGTAGTTCAATCCTGGTTGAGTAGTTTTTACATATTTACCAAATCTCAATACAATACCTTGTTCGTCGGGAAGAACCCTATAAAGTCCACTAAAAACCCAAACCAATGAAATTATCAAAAGACCTAAAATAATTGGTTTTCCACCTCCCGATTTACCACCTGGTAAAAATTTATTTATTAGTTTTTGAAAATTTTTTATAACATCGTCGATATTTGGAGGTTCTCTACCCGTTCCTGATCCATTATTGCCATTTCCTCGATCATTACCTGATCCAGGATTTGAACCCCACGGGGATTGGTTTTTAAATATGTTGTTTTCGTTTACCATAAAAAGTTAATTTTAATATATCTTTTATATAATGTCTTATATTATAAAAACAAGGTAAGTTAAGTGTTATTATTGTGTCAAATTAGCAGAATAGAAAGAAAATGAGCGAAGAAATCAAAAATAAATTTGCACCTAAAAAATTTGTAAAAAATCCAATTAAAGGGACAAAATGTACCCTAATGATTTCGAGCGCCAAGGGCGGAGTTGGAAAATCAACATTTGCTGTTAATTTAGCTTTCGCTCTTCAAAATATTGGAAAGAAAGTTGGTATTTTAGATGCAGATATATATGGCCCATCACTTCCTAAAATTTTAGGTCTGAATGAAAAACCAAAAAATGAAGGTGGTAAATTTTTAGTCCCATTAGAAAAATTTGGAGCTCAATGCATCTCAATAGGTTTTTTAGTTGATGAAAATACTCCAATGATTTGGCGTGGGCCAATGGTCATAAGCGCAATTAAAACTTTGACTCAAAAAGTTTTATGGAAAGATTTAGATTTTTTAATTATCGATATGCCCCCTGGCACCGGTGATTCACAATTAACTTTTGCACAAGAAATTAAAGTCGATGGAGCAATAATAATCTCAACCCCCCAAGATCTCGCTCTAGCTGATGTTAAAAGAGGTATACAAATGTTTGATAAGACAGGAATTAAAATTTTAGGTCTTGTTGATAACATGAGTTTTTTTAAAGGAGATGATGGTAAAATTTATAATATTTTTGGAGAAGGTGGTGTTCAAAAAACTGCTAATGAATTTAAAAAAGAATTTTTAGGTAAAATACCTTTAAATAATAAGTTGAGAGAGTCAGCTGATCAGGGGCAACCCCTTACACACAAAGATCCAAAAAATGAAATTTCTTTAATTTTTGAAAATATTGCTAAAAAAATAAATAGCTCTTTTAATAAAGATTAAATAATTTTTTCGTTAAAACCAAAAGAAGTCATTAACTCATTCCACTCTCTTTTTGAAAGTTGTGAATTTTCAAAATCACATTTTTCACCCTTAAGCATTTTTTTAATTACATGTTTTCCTTTAGAAGAAACTTCGGTAGCTCCTACTCTATAATCCATGAATGCTTCGTAGGTAATAGGAACCCATTTTTTCAAAGTGTCTATCATTACATTTGCGTAAGCTCTTATTTCATATTGAGCATGATTGTCTGCTCTCAAAGATAAAAAGTTTAATAAATTTAATAGATCAGTTTTCCAGTACCATTGGGTGTAGGCGTTTAATGTTAAATTCATTCTTGCTAATTCCCTTGCTAAGCCTTGTTTTGATTCATCAATAGTGGAGCCATCATATTTCTCATTTAACATTTTTTCATAATTTTTATAATTTCTTTCAGCATCATCTTTTAATAAATTTAATATTTCATCCGCTTGAGATCCGTTGATTAAATTTCCCCTGCCTTGACGATTATTTGTTGATTGAGCTGCTAGATTTTCTTTTGATGGAATATAGAATTCTTTGTCTAACACTGAGTATCTTGCTGAATATTCATTTACATTTGCAGTTCTGTGTCGAATCCATTGTCTTGCTATAAAGATTGGTAACTTTACATGATATTTTATTTCACACATTTCAAAGGGCGTGCTGTGTCTATGCCTCATTAAATATTTAATTAATCCGCTGTCAGTAGAAACTTTCTTTGTGCCTTTTCCATAAGAAACTCTAGCTGACTGAACTATAGAAGTGTCGTCACCCATATAATCTACAACTCTAACAAATCCATGATCTAGAACAGGAAGAGCCTCATATAAAATTTTTTCTAGTTCAGGAGAAGTTACCCTTTTCGTTGAGTTTTTTTGAGATTGTTGCTCTTCAATTTCCTTTTTTTGCTCTTTTGTAAGTTTCATATGAATAATAATATTGAATCTATAAAAACAAGTTTTATATTATTACCGTTGGTTTTCCAACTATGACGATAAACGAATTTCGTAATAAACATTGCGGACGTGGGGGCAGTACCCACCACCTCCACCATTTACAACTTATGGGGGTGAATTAGGATCGACGAGTGTCTAAAAGCTATTCTTTCGTTCGAGATAGTTCCGACGTAACGGGCTAATTATAAATGCAAATAATAAATTTGCACTTGCTGCTTAATTAACAATGTTAATTAAGTAAACGGGGTTTGGGGCACCTGGCAACAGAACGCCCCTTTTGTAAAAAAAGTCGCAGTGATTTTAGTAAACTTATCTTTATCTATTAAAAATCAAAAAGAAAGGAATAAACATGAAAAATATTTTAGTAGCATTAACTTTGATGATTTTTTCAACTTCTGCTTTCGCTGGTTCTTGTCCAATGATGGCTGGAAAAGTTAAATCAAAGATTGAACAAGCTCAAAAACTTCATGAGGCTGGTATGAAAGCACATTCTGATGGGAATCATGGAAAATCAGAAGAACTTTTAAACAAAGCTCTTGATCTTTTTAAAAGTTAATTAGATAACGAGGTTTGGGGCACCTGGCAACAGAACGCCCCTTAGCATCTAATATTTGTAACAATTATTCAGCTAAATTTATTTCTTATCGCTCTGTGATCGCAATGCATTAATCAAATATCGGGATAATCTTATATCCAAAAATATAAACTGGATTATCCAAAAAATAACCAGGATACATATGTGGTAATATACCTAAAGATTGCAAAGACATATCAAACGGATCAAGCAGTATATTAATTGCTGCTCCTAGAAAAGTTAAAGTAAAAAACAGCCATATTAAATAAATAAATAAATAACCAAATAATCTTGGCACTTCCTTCATTTTTACTTCTCCAAACTTCGAAGGTATGGATAGCAAAGCGCCAATTGTAACTTTAACAATCCAGTAACCGCTGTATGATGCTATTCCGCCATATATGATTATTCCAAGAATATAGCCAATTGGTCCCTTGAGCCATTCAATTCTTGGATAAATTACAAGTTCCCAAAAAATTACTAATGCAAAAATAACAATGACACCTAATACACCTTGAAGCCAACCTGGTAATTTAAAAAATATTTCTTTAAGCTTTTTGACAAACATAATCCACGATCCTAGCACAAATAATCTGATCGCACTACGATCGCACTACTAGTGTAAAATCCACCTTTTCAATTCAAATTATTCGCGAATAATGGTACAAAGTCCGGGGCACCTGGCAACAGAACTCCCCTGCAAATATGGACATTACATAAAGTATTCTTTATGGTGTAAATGATGAAAATTTTCGATAAAGCACTAAATTCTGTTTATAAGATATTTAATAAAATTATATTTTATTTCAAAAAAATTACGAGAGTTGAAATAATAAAAAGACTAGAAAAATTTGCAGAAAAAATACATTCCTCGGCACTAATTATAAGTTGTGGAATTATTGCGATAGTTGGATTAATAGTTTACTCCAAAACATCGTTGAGTTGGATGTTACCACTTTCAATATTTGGGCCAATTCTAATTCTTTTCGTTGCATATCTTGCTAACGATTTTCATGAAGCTTGTTCAGATCTTATAAAATCAAATACTACTTCACTAGGTAATAACGCAATATTAAAATTTGGTGCAGTAACGTCTTTAATTCTATCTGTTGTGTTTTTTGGAGTCGGGATTTTGGCAATATTTGAAGGATCATTAAAAGGAACAGTTTTCTCTTTACTTGCCTCTCTATTGTTATTTATTAATGCAGGTACACAATTTAACCCATCTCTTTTAAATATTGAAATAACAAAAAAAAGTACGTCTGGTGAAGATTTTATTGCTCTATTTTCACTAAACTTAAAATCAACAGTGTTTTTTGAAAAAATAATATCGACTATATTAATTGTTTTGGGAAATGTTTATTTGTTAACTAACCTAGTAACTCAAAATGTAGAATTTTTTATGTCTGGTATTGGTTTCTTGTTTACTGGCATAGCTTTCCCAATTATTGTTTATGTTTCATTCACAATACTTTGGTTCTTAAACTCTCTTTTTTTAGGAATTCTCTCTCTAGCAAGAAGAAAGTGAAGTTGGCTTTAGAATGGCCCCTTTAAATTTGTATTAACACTTTTTAATCCCTTTATTATTAAATAAATCCACAATTTCTAGTATAATGACTGTTAACGAAAGGAGTCGAAATGAGTGGATGGGAAATTTTAATTGTTGTCGCAGTAATCTACGCAATAGTTAATTGAATGTTGTTTTTGGGGTTAGGGGCACCTAGCAACAGAACGCCCCTTAGAAAAAGGTCTCTTGAATGGTTTTTAGTCGCAGTGACAATCTTAAGAGTTAAATTATTAAATTTTTAGATTACCTGTAGATCATGAGAAATTTATTATTAAATGTAGTATTAATCTCGTTTTTTCTTAGCCCAGCTTTTGGCGCGGATCAAAATGTTGACATGCTCAATAAGTCTGGAAAAGAAATTAATGTTTACTCGAAAAAAGTTGTAAATGTAGATGTGGGTGATACTGTTTTTTGGAAATCAATAAACCCAGGTCACAATGTAGAATTTATAAAAGGTGGGATTCCAACTGGAGTAGAAAAATTTAAATCTTCATACAGCAAAGACACCCAATATACTTTTAAAACTCCCGGAATTTATGCGTATTGGTGTACACCACATAAAAGCATGGGAATGATAGGTTTTGTAGTAGTAGGTAACGATAAATCCAATCTAGAGGCAATTAAAAAAATTAAATTTTACGGTAAATCAAAAAAAATTGCAGAAGATTTAATTAATTCTTTATAAGTTTATTTAAACTTATTCACCTAGCAACATAGCGTCCTTTGTTATATACAAAAATCTCTTTTTAAGTTTATGAAAAAAATTAAGAAAGCCTATAAAGTTATCAAATCAAATATCCATCGAAGAGGCCTTTGCGCGGCTAGAGATATAAAAAAAGGTGAAAAAATAATTGAATATAAGGGCAAAAAAATTACTCATAAACAAGCTGATGTAAATTCTAAATACGGATATGATATTACTTATTTATTCACTCTTAATAAAAAATATCTTTTAGATGGGGATTTTAAATATAATACGGCTAGACTGATAAATCATTCTTGTAATCCTAATTGTGAAGTCCTTGATGAATACAAATCAGCTATATGGATTTCCGCAATGAGAGATATAAAAAAAAATGAAGAATTATCTTACGACTATGGCTTTAGTTATGACTGCGATTATAAGGATCATGTTTGCAAATGTGGAGCAGAAAACTGTGTGGGCTTTATTGTCAGAGAAGGTTCAAGATGGCGATTAAATAGAAAATACCTAAAAAACTACTAATTTAATAATTTAAATTAATGGAAAATTTAATTTTTGGTTTTTTGACAGGTGGAAGTTTAATTTTAGCTTTGGGACCCCAAAATATATATGTAATTGAACAAGGATTAAAAAAAAAGTTTGTCTTTACTATAACCACTATTTGCGCGGCATCTGATATTCTTTTGATTTATCTGGGCGTTTTTATCTATCATATTTTTGATTTTATTTCTTATAAAATAGAATTTTTTTTAAATATTATTCTAATTTTATTTTTGTTGAGATTTATTTATGAAAAAATTCAAGATTACAAAAAAAAATACAATATTAAAAATCTTAGAAAATCTCAAAACCTTAAAGATGTTATTTTCAAAACTCTTGGTTTTACTTATTTAAACCCACATGTTTATTCTGATACAATTTTTATTTTAGGGAATTTATCAAAAAATTTTGAATTAGTTGGTAAATTTTATTTTGCTTTGGGAGCTTCTTTTGCATCAATAATATTTTTCTTTTTTTTGGGATATATGTCTAGTTTATTTGCTAATTTTATAAAAAAACAAAAAACTTGGCAGTACATAAATATTTTTATTATAGGATTTATGACTATCTTAATTATTTATATTACAAATTATACTTTTAATTTATTTCTTTTATCTTATTAATTAAAAGTTCATTGATCATTGCAGCACCAACTTTTGAAGGATGATCATCATCGGAATAAAGTATGTCATTTTTGTTATGGGTTATACATCTTTCATTAACGACTGAGTTACAAAATAATTCATGTGGATAGACTCTATAAACATTTTCTGAATTTATTGTGTCCAATAATTGAAAGCTTTTAAAAGTTCTTTTTTTAAAAAGTTCATAATCAGTTGTAATATTTAATTTGTTTAAATATTTTTTTGTTTTATTTTCATCAAAAGGCCTTGGGAGATTCCTATAAATTTTTTTTGGCACATGCCATCCAACCTCTGGTATTGGGTATATTAAAATTACTTTGTGACCCATTGATACTATTTTATTTATTGTATCATTATATTCTTTTGCTATTGCTTTGTTTCTTTGTTCTAAAGTGTTTAATTCATTATTTTGATATTGAAGAAAATCTCTCATTCGTCCAACTCTGCCACCTTGACCGTTATCAAACATTTCCTCTTCAAGTAACGGGGGTAATCGTCCGCCTAAAATAATTATCGAACTTTCTAAATTTTTTATAAAATTCAATCTTTTCTCTTGAAATTCTTTATTACATTCTCCTTTTCTTAAAGTTTTTTTATTTACTCTATTTAAGTTAAGAATAAACTGACAACCAACTTTAATAGATTGCATATAATTGAAGTTTTGCTTATTAAGTTTATTTTTAAGATCAAAGCTAAGGGTGGCCATATGGCTATCACCTATTAGCATAACTTTTTTTGAATCTTTGTCAGTCGAATATTCAAAAAAATTATTTAAAAATTTTTTCTCTTTATAATTTTGACTTTGTAAAATCGATGGAAATCTTTCATTAAAACCCTCAGTTTTTATCGTCAAAACTGATAGTGAAGTTATAATGATTAAAAAAGAAGCCAAATACAGTGTTAAAGTTTTAAAAGATATCTTTAATTTATTTCTAAATGTTTTTTCTACCAAAAAATAACTTATTACTGATAATAACAAACATAAAAAAATAAGCCCGATTTTTCCCTGAAAAGATAAAGAAATATATTTAATTCTAGCAAAAGCAAAAACTGGGTAATGCCAAAGATATAAAGAGTATGAAATTAGACCTATTCCTACTAACAGTTTACTTGATAATATCTTTGTTAAAATTTCTTTTTTATCTGTAAACCAAATAATAAGTGAAACACCTAAAATTGGAGAGAGAGTGTAAAAAGAAGGGTGAAACATTCCATCATTAAAGAAAAATATTGAATGAAGAATTAATATTAAGCCTGAAATAGATAGAAAATTGTTAATTTTTAAATTATCAGATCTAAAGTCTCTTTTAATTTCTAAAAAGGAAAGAATAGAGCCTGCTAACAACTCCCATCCTCTAGTTGGTAACATATAAAAATTTAATGAAGGATATCTAAGTGACCCCCACTGAGCTAGAAATAAACTGAGTAAAAAACCTAAAATTAAAACATAAAGTAAATATTTTTTAAAATATTTATAAACTATAATTAATACCGCTGGAAAAAAAATATAATATTGTTCTTCAACTGATAAAGACCAAATATGCAAAAGAGGAATAAGTAAACTGTCTTCTGCAGCATATTGTATCCCCGAGTGATAAAAGTAAAAATTAGAACTAAATCCTAGAGAGTAAAGTATAGATTTTGAGAACTCAATAAAGTTTAATGGTAATAAAAAAGACCAGGCAAAAGGTATTGAAAATAATATAACTAAAAAAAGTGCTGGTAAAATTCTTCTTGCTCTTCTTTCGTAAAAGTATGAAAAGGAAAAAGACCCAGTAGTTTTAATTTCTTTTAGAATAATTGAGGTTATTAAATAACCAGATATAACAAAAAAAATATCCACCCCTATAAATCCACCTTCAAAAGGCTTTATATCAAAAAAATTTAACTCAGCATGGTAAAAGACAACTGCGAGAACTGCAATTGCTCTTAGACCGTCAATCTCAGGTCGGTAAGATATTTTCATTTATTTTTAATTAAAATTCTTCTTTCTGATTTTTTTTGCCAACTCATAACTTAATAAAAATCTAGTAAGAAGATATGTAAAAAAAACTTTAAGATAAGGATATGAACTTTTCTTGAAAAGGGACTCAAACTTGAAACTTTTCAAACCCAATGGAAAAAAGGGAACAAAGGAAGTAGTATGACATGAATAATTAAGTTTTTTACACCCCTTGCTTCCAAGTGTTTTTTTCATGTGGGGCAAGTCTTTGTCGTTAATATAATAATCCATGTAATATGTGCTTCTTTTTGTGCCGTTTGGTGAAGTGATCTTATTAACTCCATGAAAAGAAGACGAAGAGTGAATAAATAAAATTACTCTATTAGGTTTTGGTTCAATCTTTTTTTCAATTTTTAATCCAGCTTTACTAAATAAAATTGTTTCTCCTCCCCAATTAGAGTTCCATTTTGGTGAAACGTAATAAATTGAGTTTGCGACATGTAAATCACCAGACTGTGAATGAGAGTGATCAACATGGGACCCTAACATTCCATTGTTGGTCATTTGATGAAAAGGATAGGCTCCACCATACTCCGGCCAATCACACATTGAAACCATTTTTTGTCCATCTAAATAATTTTCAAAAAGTTTTTTAAAATTAACACCGCCTAAAATATTTACAGGTAATTTAAGAATTTCATTCAAATCATTGTCTCCATAGACTTTCTTATTTAATTCAACATTAGAAGAAAATCTTTTTTTTACGTCTTTAAAGTCTTCTGAATTATTAAGAGCAGATACTATTTTTTCAAAAATCTCTTTTGGTAAAAAGTCATCTATTACTGCATGAGGAAATGGCTTAGTTTCCCAGTTTAATTTATGAGAATTAATTTTGTTTTTAATTATTTCTGAATAGTTCATATATATATCTAACAAATTTAGAACATATTGAGCAAGTATAAAAGAATACCAAAATAAGGAAAAAAAATATATAAACTCTTTATTAGATTTATTGATTATTACTAAAATGGCTGTAAATAAATATTATAATTTAGCTAAAAATTACCTTTTCCCCATCTGTAGAAGTTTGACTGGAAATGGAGTCAGAAAAACTTTGCATATTATTAAAAAAGAGTTTCCTAAACTAAAAATTCACAAAGTAAAATCTGGAAGAAAAATATTTGACTGGCAAATCCCTAGTGAATGGAATGTGGCTGACGCATATATTTTAGATAAAAACAATAACAAGATTGTAAATTTTAAAAAAAATAATCTTCATTTAGTTGGTTATTCTTCACCGATAAATACTTATCTCAAAAAAGAAAAGATTTTAAAACGTTTGCACTCTCTGCCAAGACAACAAAATGCTATTCCTTATATAACTTCATATTATAAAAAATACTGGGGATTTTGTGTATCACATAAAGAAAAGTTAAAAATTAAAAAAAAATATAAATCCTCTGATAGATTTAAAGTAGTAATAAAATCAAAATTTAACCCTAAAGGTTTTTTAAACTATGGAGAACTAATTATAAAAGGCAAGTCTAAACAAGAAATTTTAATTTCTACTTATATCTGCCACCCCTCTATGGCAAATAATGAACTGTCCGGACCGATAGTCTCTATGAGCCTGATTAATTATTTTAGAAAATTTAAAAAATTAGACAAAACTTTGAGATTTATATTTATCCCAGAAACTATTGGCTCTATTACTTTTTTAGAAAAAAATTTAAATTACCTTAAAAAGAATCTTATAGGGGGATATAATTTATCTTGTATAGGTGACGAAAGACAACATTCATGTATGTTAACAAAATATGGTAATGCTATTTCTGACAAGGCATTAATAGAATCCTACAAGAAATTAAAAATAAAGTATAAAAAATACTCTTTTTTAGAGAGAGGATCTGACGAAAGACAGTACAACTCACCGGGGATTGATTTGCCTATAACTTCAATTTTTCGAACTAAATATGGAAAATTTCCTGAGTATCATACGTCCCTAGATAATTTTAAACTGGTCACGATAAAAGGAGTAAATGGAGGTTTTAAAGTTGCTAAAGAAAGTATCATAATACTAAATAAAAAATTAGTTCCTAAGAACTTAGTATTATGTGAGCCTCACATGAGTAAAAGGGGTCTTTATCCAACTTTATCTACAAAAAAACAAAATGAAAATACTAAATTCTATATGGATTTCTTACAATATGCAGATGGAAAAAATGATATAGAAGATATTTCTAATTTGATTAAAATTAATTTAAATTCAACAAAAAAAATATATAATGTATTAAAACGCAATAAGCTAATTCTCTAATTAATGAAAATAATTTTAATAATGGGTTTACCTGGGGCTGGTAAAACAACTTTGGCAGATGAGTTGGCGCCTCTAATGAATGCAAAAAGACTTAATGCTGATGAAATTCGAAAAGCAGCAAACGATTGGGACTTCTCAGAGGAAGGTAGAAAGAGACAATCAAAAAGAATGGCTGATAATGCTATAAAGCTTAAAAAAGAGGGAAACAATGTAATTGCAGATTTTATATGCCCTACTCCAGCAGCTAGAAAACTATTTCCAGCAGATTACGTAATTTGGGTAGACACCATAAAATCAGGTAGATTTGAAGATACAAATCAAATGTTTGTAAAACCTGAAAAATATAATTTTCATGTTACATCACAAGATGCTAAAGTTTGGGCTCAAAAGATTAAAGAAGATTTAAAATGAGTTATAAGTGGGATAATAAAAAACCAACAGCACAAATGTTAGGTAGATGGCAGCCTTTTCATGATGGTCACTTTGCGTTATTTGAGGAAATAGTAAAAAAAACAGGTCAAGTTTGTATTCAAATAAGAGACGTCCAAGGAGTTGATGACAACCCTTTCGATTTTGAAACTGTAAAAAAAAACATTGAGGAAAAGTTAAACCCAAAACACCGGGGGAGATTTAAAGTAATGCTGGTCCCAAATATAACCAATATATGTTATGGAAGAGGAGTTGGTTATAAAATTGAGGAAATAGTTTTACCTGAGGAAATTCAAAAGATTTCAGCCACTAAAATCCGTGCAAAAATGAGGAAAGAGGGAAAGCTATAATATTTTGAAAAAAAAGGTCTTTATCCACTTAGGTGTTCCGAAAACAGGTTCTACTTTACTTCAATCAAAATTGTTCCCGATAATTCAAGATATTAAATATATTGGGAGGTCGTATGATAATAGTGACTCAAGCCCTTTGTTTGAAAAAATTGATAGATTTGTCGAACTAGGTGAGAATGATAATGCTCAAAGTCTAAATGAAATCCACAAACTCCTAACAAATTTGTTAGATCAAAATAATAAAATACTTATATCAAATGAAAATTGGTTACAGCCTACAAATGTTGATAAAGATACACACAAAATTTTTATATCTAATTTTTGGGAAAAACTAAAAAGATTAAATAAAATTTTTCATCAATTAGATGCTCAAATTTTTTATTTTGCGGTAAAAAGAGATCAAACTGAAGCTGTGCCCTCTTTTTTTTCTACTGTACATTACAGAATAACAAAGATTTTTGGTTTTAAAATGAACGACATTAATTTTTTCGTGGAGAATATGATCAAAAATAAAGACGGTAACAATAAAATATCTCTTTTTTATGAAATGTATGATTATAGTAAGATTTCAAATTTTATTTCTAAAAACTTTTCAAATAAAATTACCTATTTTGAATTTAATGAATTAAAAAATAACAAGGAAAATTTTATCAAATCTCTTATTAAATACTTTGATATTAAAGAAAATGAAAATTATTTTTCTATTATGAAAAAAGAAGTTAGGGTTACACCTAAGGTTGAGGGTCATTACACGTCTCAAGTTCAATTTTCTCAAAAAAATATTTTTTTTAATTTCTTAAGTAAAGCTTGTCCGAGTTTTTTAAAACGTTTTTTTTTATTAGTATTTAAATTTAGTTCTTTTTACCCAAGTTTTAAGACGGTAAATAAAATTTCCAAAGAAAGCTTAGAGTTAATTAAAAATAACTATCCAAAATATTAAAAATTAGATAAATATATTATATGAAATTCAAACCCCCATTTTTAATAGCAGAAATTTCTGCAAACCACTGTGGTAATTATCAATTAGCAAAGAAATTAATCAGATGTGCTAAAAATAATGGAGCTGATGCAGTAAAGATACAAACTTACACTGCAGATACGATGACTATTAAATCCAAAAAAAAATATTTCAAAATTAAAAACGGTTTATGGAAAGGGTATAGCTTGTGGGATCTTTATAATAAGGCTCACACTCCTTTAGATTGGCATAAAAAACTTTTTTCTTATGCAAAAAAAATTGGAATTACAATCTTTAGTACTCCATTTGATGAAACAGCAGTTGATTTTTTAGAGAAATTAAAATGCCCATTTTATAAAGTTGCTTCTTTTGAAATGACTGACTTGCCTTTAATTAAAAAAATTGCCTCTACAAAAAAACCAATGATAATTTCAACTGGGATGGCATCTGTGAAACAAATTGAATTAACTTACAAAACTGCAAAAAATAATGGAGCTAAAAATATTTCCTTATTATATTGTGTAAGTAATTATCCATCAGAAATAAAAGACTTTAACCTAAACAACATAAAATTTCTTAAAAAAAAATTTAAATGCAAAGTAGGATTATCAGATCATTCTATTGATAATAAAGTGGCTATAACTGCGATAGCAGCTGGAGCTGAAATAGTAGAAAAACATATTGCATTAGATGGTCAAAAAAATGGTTTAGATATAAAATTTTCTCTTAAGGGTAAAAAAATAAAAGAATTTAAAAACGATATAAAAATTGCATATGATTTATTAGGTAAAAAACAATTTTATAGAAACAAGTCAGAGGAGAAAAGTAAATTATTTAAAAGATCAATTTTTATTGTAAAAAATATAAAAAAAGGAGAAAAATTTTCTACAGAGAATATAAAAAGGATTAGGCCTGGACATGGTCTCGAACCAAAATACTATGAAAGAATCCTTGGAAAAAAGTCACCAAAAAATTTAAGCAAAGGTAATCCTTTAAGGATGACATATTTAAAAAAAATATTTGTCTGACAAATAGATAATTAATCCTAGTGCTATTCCAGTTAATATCCAATAAAGATTTTCTCTCATAATAAATTAGTTAATAAATTTTGATAAATCAGGTTTAAAATAGTTTGGTCCCTTCATTACTTTTCCTTGATTATTATATATTGGTTTCCCATCTTCACCAAGCTTACTCATATTAGATCTTTGGACTTCCTCAAAACATTTATCCAAATCAATTCCAAAGGCATGTCCTGCTCCATAAGTTACATATAAAATATCTGTTAAAGCATCTGCTACCTCTTTCAAGTCTCTATCTTTTAAGGCTTGACCAAATTCGTCTAGTTCTTCCTTGATAAGGCTATATCTTAGATCGGCTATTTTTTCAGATGGAAATTCTGCTTTGGTCTTTACTTCCTGGCCAAAGACTTCCATGAATTTTTTAACACTATTAAAATTTGTCATAAAATCTCCACAGTTATTTGTTATTTATTTACAATACATAACGATTAATATAATTAGGTATTTAAATGAAATATAGAACAGAATTTGATTCTATAGGAAAAATAAAAGTTCCTGGTGATAAGTATTGGGGTGCTTCCACACAAAGATCTAATAAGTACTTTGATATAGGCGATTTTCTTGTTAGACCGATTTTAATTCAATCGATAGGGGTAATAAAAAAAGCTGCAGCAATTGTAAACTCAAGAAATAACGATCTCGATAGAAGAATAGCTAAATTTATTATTAAAGCTGCTGATGAGATTATTAAAGGAAAACTTAATGATCATTTCCCACTGAAAGTTTGGCAAACAGGTTCGGGTACTCAAACTAACATGAATGTGAATGAGGTTATATCAAATAGAGCAATACAAATGATGCGTGGTAAAATGGGAACAAAAAAACCTGTTCACCCGAATGACCATGTTAACAAATCTCAATCAACTAATGATGTTTTTCCAACCGCTATGCATATTGCTATAGCTTTAAAAGCAAGGAAAAAATTATTACCTTCCCTTAAATTACTTGAGAAAGAATTAAAAAAAAAGGTCACTCAATTTAGTAAAATTGTAAAGCTAGGAAGAACTCATTTACAAGACGCTACTCCTTTGACATTAGGGCAAGAATTTTCTGGATATCATTCTCAATTGAAAAAATGTATTGAAAGAATAGAAAGAGCCTTAAATGAGATTTATTATTTAGCGCAAGGGGGGACAGCGGTTGGTACAGGTTTAAATACAAAAAAAAACTTTGATAAAAAGATTGTAAAAGAAATAAAAAAAATAACTAAACTTCCTTTTAAACCAGCAAAAAATAAATTTGCTGCTTTAGCTGCTCATGATGCAATAGTAAATTTTTCTGGAACAATGAACACAACAGCAGTTTGTTTAATGAAGATAGCAAATGATATAAGGTTTTTAGGTTCTGGACCAAGAGCTGGTTACGGAGAATTGATTTTACCAGAGAATGAGCCTGGTTCTTCAATTATGCCTGGAAAAATTAATCCTACACAATGTGAAGCTGTAACAATGGTTTGTGTAAAAGTAATTGGAAATCATAACGGTATAACTATGGCTGGATCGCATGGACACTTTGAACTAAATGTTTTTAAACCATTAATTATTCATAATATACTCCAATCAATAAATATAATGGCGGACTCCTCAAATGGTTTTGCAAAATATTGTATAAAAGGCATTAAAGCTGACAAGAAAAGAATTAAATCCCTTTTAGACAACTCTTTAATGCTGGTTACAGCTTTGTCGCCAAAAATCGGTTATGATAACGCTGCTAAAATTGCCAAAAATGCTTACAAAAACGGAACAACATTAAAAACTGAAATATTAAAAAAAGGTATTTTAACTGAGGGAGAATATAATAAAATTATGAATCCTCTCAAGATGACAAAGCCCAATAAATAAAGCTTTTTAAAGTATTTAAATTTGTTTTATTAAAAAATTAAGGATTCTCTTTTTACTTCGAAAATTATTAATATCAAAATTTTTAATAGGAATTTTTATTTTAAAACTCTTTTCTAACTCACTTATCAGCAAAAAAATATTAACAGAATCTAAAAGTCCATTTGAAATAAGGTCGGTTTTTTCTGTTATCTTTTTTTTTATAATTAAATTATTTTCTATAATTTTTGATAATTTTTTTTCTAAAGTCTTTTTTTTATTCATATTTTTAGTTTTTTTAATTTATTTCTATCAACTTTGCCATTGTTATTCTTGGGTAATTTTAAAACCTCTATGAATTTTCCTGGTACCATGTGTTTCGGCAGTAGTTTAAAAACTTTATTTTTTATGATTTTTAAAGATGATGAATGTGACAACCAACATAATATTTCCCCGCCTGAATTGATATTATTTTTTCTAAATTCAACAAAACTCTCCTTAATTTCTTTTATCTTGTTCAAATTTTGTTGTATTTCGCCAAGCTCTATACGATGACCTAGATATTTAATTTGATCATCTTTTCGATTTGAGAAATAGATATTTTTGTTATTTTTATCTTTGTAAACCATGTCTCCTGTGCAGTAAACAATGTCTTTAAAATTGTTGTGATTGGGGTTTTGAATAAATTTTTTATTAGTTTCATTCTTATTGTTAAAATAACCTTTTCCTACATTATCCCCGCCAAGAAGTAGCTCACCAATAGAATTTTTTTTATATTTTTTTGGTTTATGAATAATATAAAAGAAATTTTTTGTCATTTTTTTTCCAAAAGGCGCAAATCTCTTCATTTCTTTTCCGACAAAATCCCTACTATTTATTTTGTAGCTTGAACAAATACATGTACATTCTGTTGGCCCGTATACATTAAAAAGTTCTACTTTTTTTGTTTTGCACGTATCATACAACTCTTTAAGCTTAGCTTTTGGAAATCCTTCTCCTCCGAAAATAATTTTTTTTAGATACGGAAAAGATTTTTTATTAAAACTTTTAAAATTTAATATTAAAACTAATAGGGATGGAACAGAAAACCAAATATTAATTTTATTTTTAATAATTTTTTTTAATAAATTTTTAGTGTCAATTAATTCGTTACTTGCAAAAGGTACCAAGCAGGCACCATTAAAAAGAGTAGCATAAATATCAAAAACAGAATTATCAAAATGAAGTGGATTTAGATTGCTAATTTTATCTGAAGATTTTATTGCATATTCTTCTTGAGACCAGCTAATGAAATTTAAAAGATTGTTATGAGAAATAGCCGCTCCTTTTGGTTCACCAGTTGAACCGGAGGTAAACATAATATAAGCAATATTAGTTGATGGGAATGATGGAAAATCTTTTTTTATGTTTGGTTTACCTTTGTTCAAAAAACTTATAATTTTTTTAAAAGAAACAGTTTTTACAAAATTTGAATAGTTATTAGATTTCTTCTGTTCTTTGCTAAAAAAAAATTTAGGTTTCACAGACTTCAAAATTTTATTTATTCTTACTTTAGGATTGTCAGGGTCTATAAAAACATACGCGACACCAATTCTTAGACAAGCAATTAAAAAAATATAGGTCGCTATACACTTTGTAGAATCTAAAGCAACAACATCACCTGGTCTTAGTTTTAAATTATTCATAAAATATTTTGAAACTTTAAATGATTTGTTCTCTAAATATTTGTAATTATATCTTTTGTTATCAATAATAATTGCTAACTTATTACTGTTTTTTTGAGCAATATCTTTAAATTTTAAACCTAAGTTATATTTCCAATTCATTTTTTTGATACAAAAAAGTGAGGGTTTTTAATCATTCCCATTAATCCTTCTTGAAAAAAATCTTTAGCATTCACTATATAAATTTTTGTAAATTTTAATTTAATAACTTTCAACATCTTTTTTTTCAAAAGGGTTTTTTTTATATTTTTTTCATCAAAAAAAAGCTTAGAATTTACATTTCTTAATAAGCAAACTTGTTTTTTACTATAAATTTTTGATTGATAATTTTTCAACTTGCCCATCAAAGAAACCTTTGATCTATAGTCGATTTTTTTTATGTTTTCGTGATAAAATTGTTCAACAAAATGAACAAATGTGGGATCGAATTGATTTAAACAAAAGGATATTAATTTTGCATTTGATTTTAACAATTCTGAAAAAACACTTCTTTTTCCAAAACTATCATTATCTAATTCAAAAAAATTTTTCTTATTTAATCCATGAACAACAAAAGAAAACATTGGATCAGGAGTTCTGAAAGAATTTTTTTTAGTTCTTAAAAATTCTGCAAAAGATCCTGTTAGAGCTTTAGTTCTTTTAACGTCAAAATATTTTTTTTTTTTATCTCTTCCCCAAGAATAAGTAAATGACGGACAAATAATAGTGCCTTTCGGACCAATTAATGACTTAAATAAATTTAAAATTTCGTTTAGACTTTTTTTTTTAAAAATTATATCGGTGTTTTTGATCAAATTAGTTAAATCACTCTCTATGTAAAGGGTGTCTTTTATAGATATATATTTTTTAAGAGGTCCTTTTAATTCTTTTATATTTTTAATTTTCATTAACTTTTATTTAGACTAAGTTTTAAAATACCGTTCCCATGGAAAATTTTAATTTTGTTTTGTCTATAAAAAACTGTACTTATATTAACAATTTGATTTTCAACACTTTTATGATCTACTTTTAAAATGATTGTAAGGGTATCACCTATAAAATAGGGAGATTTAAAAATTCCAGTTTGACTTAAGCAAAGTTCATTTCCACCTGGGAAAAATTTTCCATAAATTTGAGACAAAATACAATTAATTAAAAAACCATACCCAAGTTTTTTTTTATAACCATTTTTTTTACAAAATGTGATGCTCGAGTGTATTGGGCTATTATCGCCTGATAGTTTTTCAAAATCACTATGAATTTTCTTAGAAATAAATACTTTAAATTTTAATGTAAAGTTTTTTTTAATTGATTTTATATTTACTGGTGTCTTTATTTTTTTATTTACATGAATTTTAATCATAAATTTAATTTGATAAAACTAAATATCTATTTATTGTAACAAATTTTTTATCTTTTAAATGGGTCGATACATCAAAAATATTTACTTTAAGTTTAAACTTTGATGATTGAATTAAATTGTTTATGTATCCACGTGTTAAAATATTTATAGGATTGTTTCTCTCATGATATTTAGTTTCTTTTTTAAAGTTTTTAGATAAAGAGTAATCAAATAATTTTTTTTTCTTTTTTTCCTTCAATTCCGCCTGAATAAACTGAAGTATAAAATGACCTTTTTTATTTAAAATTTTTTTACAAAATTTTAAAAAAGGTAAATGTCTATTGTAATCTAAATAATAAAAAGTATCCTTACATACGATTAAATCAAAATTTTTTTTTATTTTAGGAAAATTATAATTTAAATCGCTCACATAAAAATTTTTTCTTGGTAAATGATTTTTTTTACAAAAATCCAGTATTTTTTTTTTTCTTATATCAATGCCAAATATTGAAGAGCCTCTTTTTTTAAATTCTATTAAATTCGCTCCATCTCCTATACCTACATCCAACACTTTTTTTCTTTTATAACTAAATTTTAAATTACCAATTAATCTAATTAATGTTTCGTTAGGAACACTTGCATTAATTTTACTATCTGTTTTTTGCCAATACTTGGATACGACCTTTTTATAATTTTTTTTTATATCGGACATTAAAAGTGAATATTTAAAAATTTATATCAATTAATACTTTTTGTAAATTGTTTAATATTACCTAAATCAAATAAACCAAATATACTCTCACCTATAATATATTGTTCAAAATTTTCTTTGTAAATTTTTATTTCTTCATTGTTTAATTTATTATTATCTAAAATTAAATCATCAAACCTTATTTTGCTTAATCGTAGATTTATTGATCCAGTTGAAAAAATATTTAAAGTCTCGTCAGGTAAAGAATTTTTGACACCTATTTTATTTAAAAAATTTTTTTTATCGTAAACAATAATTTTTAATTCATAATTTAATTTTGGATAACCTTCATTATTAGAAATTAAACCGTTAAATAATAAAGATACATCTGAATGTTTTAGATTTATATTTTTAATATGAATATCTCCATTCTTAAATAATAAATTTACTTTTAAATTTTTAATAGAATTTTTTTTTTCTTGAAATAATAATGATATTTTTCCATTCAATTTTTTATTAAGTTTAACTAACTTTTTGTCATTTAAGTAATTTTTTTCAATAAAGTTATTGAACTTTTTATAATTAAAATTTTTAATTTTTAAACTAGTATTAAAGTAAAAATTTGGATCAAATGTAATAGTACTATCAAATGAGGACTCTAAAATTTGATTTCTAAAAAAGGAATTAAATAATTTCAAATCTTGTGATTTGACAAAATTAAAATTAAATTTATTTTTTAAAATTTTTGTTTCTGCATATCCTTTTGCAAAATCTATATTACTCCCTTTTTCAAAAATAATTTTTAAATTGGTTCCGATATCTGGAAATACAAAAAAAAGTACATTATTATTTTTTTCTTTTAATTTAAAATTTACTTTGAAATACTTTTCAAATAACAAACCTTCAAAATTTATTTGATTTTTTTTTTGATTGCTTAATTTTAAATTTGAGAATGAAATTATATTTTTATTTTTTTTATAAAAAGAAATACTAGAATTCTTGAAAAGAATTTTTCTATCAAATTCCTTAAAATAGATTAGAAATTTTTTGAAATAATCCACATCTATTTTTATAAAAGATTTGTCTAGAATTATTTTATTTAAACTAAAATTATCATAATTTAATAGACTTTTTATACCAAGAATTAAAATTAAATTTTCTACGGTATTTTCATTTTCATCTTCTAAAAAAATAAATTTTGAGTTGCTTAGATTTAGATGTGGCCTTGGAAAAATATTGTAGGTAACTTTATCAATATCACTTATTTTAAAATTATATCTTTCATTTAAAAACTTAATAATAATTTTGTCTTTTGTCTCATAGTCAAAAAACTTTGGAATAGAAATATATGTAAAAAACAGCGCACCCAATATGAATGGTACAATGATGAAAAAATAAAAAGGTTTTAGTTGTTTTTTTAATTTTACAAAGTTGGTCAAAATATTTTGAGTTTTATTAATCATTTTTTTATTTTTATTATCTAGTGTATAATTAAATAAATACTTTTTTTATGGATTCTATAGATCAATTATTAAACAATTTAAACAACGAACAAAAAAAAGCTGTTCTCAGCACTGAAGGGCCCAATTTAGTTGTAGCTGGAGCTGGATCAGGCAAAACAAGGGTGTTAACTACTAGATTAGCGTACATAATAAATCAAAAAAAAGCTTGGCCCAATCAAATTCTTTGCGTGACTTTCACAAATAAAGCTGCAAAAGAAATGCAAACTAGAGTGTTGAGTTATTTAAACAAAAAATCATTCTCAGTACCTTGGCTTGGTACTTTCCATTCTATTAGTGTTAAATTTTTGAGACGACATGCGGAAGCGATCGGTCTAACAAGTAATTTCACAATTCTAGACACTGAAGATCAAAAAAAATTGATTAAAAATATTTGTAAAGCTGAAAATATTGATGCAAAAAAAATCTCTCCTCAATATACCCTTTCATTGATAGATCAATGGAAAAACAAAGGGTTGCTGCCTAATGAGGTACAACTAAGAAAAAAGAATATTTTTGAGGGAGAAATACTTAAAGTTTATAAAGTTTATCAAAAAAAAATCAAAGATTTAAATGCTTGCGACTTTGGCGATCTATTACTTTATTCAGTTAAATTATTTGAAAAAAATTCAGACATTAGAGATACTTACGTAAATAATTTTAAATATATTCTTGTGGATGAATATCAAGACACAAATTTCATACAAAATAAATGGCTCAATTTATTAGTTAATAAAGAAAAAAATATCTGTTGTGTAGGAGATGATGATCAGTCCATATATAGTTGGAGAGGTGCTGAAATTAAAAATTTTTTAAGTTTTGATAAAGTGTACCCACAATGTAAAGTTTTTAGATTGGAACAAAATTATAGATCTACTAAAAATATTTTGAACACAGCATCGCATTTAATATCATTCAATAAAGATAGGATAGGAAAAAAATTGTGGTCAGAGGGAGAGTCAGGTGAATTAGTAAAATTAAATTGTTATAAAAATGGAAAGGAAGAGGCTGGGGAAATTGGAAATGTAATAGAGTCTAAAAATAAAAAAAAGGAAGATTTAAATAGTATTGCGATTTTAGTAAGGGCTATTTATCAAACAAGGGAATTTGAAGAGAGATTTTTAAAGGTTGGTATTAACTACAGAATTGTTGGAGGTATAAAGTTTTATGAAAGAGCAGAAGTAAAGGATGCGATATGTTATTTAAGAATTGTAAACCAAAAATTTGATGATTTAGCCTTCGAAAGAATTATTAATAAACCCAAAAGGGGTTTAGGGGATGCGGCAATGAATCAACTTCATGAATGTGCAAATAAAAATAAATTATGCCTAGAAGATGCTGCGCATAAATTATTACAAGAAAATTCTTTTAAACCAAAGATAAAATTTGTCATTAAACAATTTTTAGATAACCTCAAAGGCTGGAGGCAATTCAGAAAATTAAATAAGCATTATGATTTATTAAAGATTATTTTAGATGAGTCGGGCTATTCAGAAATGTTAAAAAATAAAAAAGATATTGAAAATGAAAATAGAATTGAAAATTTAAAAGAACTTTTAAGAGCAATGCATGACTACGAAAATTTACAAGGATTTTTAGAACATGTCGCTTTAGCAACTTCAATTGATCAAAATTGGGAAGATGCAAAAATAAATATAATGACGATGCATGCGGCTAAAGGTTTAGAATTTAACACAGTTTTTTTACCAGGGTGGGAAGAGGGTTTATTTCCTCACCAAAAATCTTTAGATGAAAAAGGAGATTTTGCTTTAGAAGAGGAAAGAAGATTAGCTTATGTGGGTATCACAAGAGCAAAAAAAAATGCTTATATTTCTTTCGTAATGCAGAGAGCTTATCATGGAGATTGGATCGAAAGTTTACCTTCAAGATTTATTGGAGAAATTCCTGACGACTCTGTTGAAAAGAATCATGAAACTATGCGAGAATCTCTTGATGACTTTGATTTTAACCAAGATGAGTCTTTTGAAAATAACAATGAATATCGAAGTCCTGGGTGGGCAAGACTTAAAAAGAAATTAATCAAATAAATTTAATGAGAGATTTACAAAAGTTATTAAAACAATTTAAATTAGATGGATATTTAGTTCCAAAAAATGATGAATACTTTAATGAATATATTAATCCATCTGATGACAGGTTGAGATTCGTAACTAATTTCACTGGATCAGCTGGATTTTCAGTAATTTTAAATAAAAAAAAATATTTATTTGTTGATGGAAGGTACACTGCTCAAGCAAAATTACAGGTAGGTAAAAAATTTAAAGTTATAACAATACCAAATAAATTACCTAGAAATGTATTAAAATTTAAAAGAAGATTAATAGTAGGTTTTGACCCAAAATTACATACTGAACATCAATTAAATTTTTTATTTAAGAGGACAAATATTTCTTTAAAACCAATTAGACAAAATTTAATAGATGTTATTTGGAAAAAAAAACCAAAAGACAAAGTTAAACCTTTCTTTTTAATTAAAAATAAATATGCCGGCAAAACTTTTCAAAAAAAAATCTATGATTTAAAAAAAATTTTGTTTAAGAAAAACTTGGATATTCTACTTGTTACAGCGCCAGAAAATGTAGCTTGGCTACTTAATTTAAGAGGTTTCGACACTAGTTATTCACCGATACCCAATTGTAGATTATTAATAAATAAAAATGGTAATATTTTATTATACGCTAATCCTAAAAAGGTTAATAAAATAAATAATAAACTTAAAGGTGTGATTTTCAGAAATGAAAGCTCACTTGAAAAGGATTTATCAAATTTAAATAAAAGAAAAATCTTATTAGATTTATTTTCATGTTCTATTTTTTTCAAAGACATCTTAAAAAAAAAGAATTATTTATATTTGAAAATAGACCCTATTTATTTTATGAAATCAATTAAAAATAAATATGAAATCAATAATATAAAAAAAAGTCATTTAATAGACGGGGTTGCGTTAACGAAGTTTCTTATCTGGTTAAAAAAGAACTTTAAAAAAAATAAGATTTCAGAAATTTATGCTCAAAATAAACTTGAAAGTTTTAGGAAAAAGAATCCTATGTACAAATTTCCAAGCTTTGATACAATTTCTGGCTCAGGACCAAATAGTTCAATAATTCATTATAGGGCAACTAATAAAAGTAATAGAATTTTAAAACAAGGTGATTTATATCTTGTAGACTCAGGAGGGCAATACTCTTTTGGGACTACAGATGTAACAAGAACAATATCTTTAGGAAATAAATCAAATTATATAAAGGAAGTTTTCACAAGAGTTTTGAAAGGACATATTGCAGTATCTAATTTTAAAATAAAAAAAAATTCCAGTGGTGCTGAGGTGGACAAAAAAGCTAGAAAATTTTTAAATCAAATTAATTTAGATTACCCGCATGGAACTGGACATGGAGTGGGCTATTTCTTAAATGTACATGAAGGTCCACAATCATTGTCAAAAAATAATAAAATTCATCTTAAAAATGGAATGATTCTATCAAATGAACCGGGTTATTATAAAGAAGGTAATTTTGGAATTAGAATTGAAAACTTAGTTTATATAAAAAACAACAAATTTAAAGAGCTCACTTTTTCACCAATAGAAAAAGATTTAATAGATAAAAATTTTTTAACAAAAAGTGAAATAGATTGGATTAACAATTACCATAAAATTGTTAAAAATAATCTTTTTAAATTCATGAGTCAGAGTGAAAAAAAAGAATTGAATAAAGCTTGTCTACCTATTTAACAACTTATACCATTCATCTTCATATATAAGTTCGACTTTTAAAGTTTTTGCTTTTTCAATTTTTTTTTTTGTAGGTTTAGAATTTCCGATTACAAGACAATTTAGTTTTTTTGAGACTGATCCTAATATTTTTGCACCATTTTCCTCGGCTAAAGCTTTTGCTTCTGAACGGCTCATTTTTTCAAATCCGCCAGTAAACATTATACTTTTATTGCTAAAAATTCCTGATTTGCTTGTTTTTTTAAAATCTTTTACTTTAATTGATAATATTAATTTTTTTACTATATCACAATTTTTTTTATTAGAAAAAAAACTATCTAATGATCTTACCTGTGTTTCACCTATTCCATCTAAATCATCTAAGTTTTCTAAAATACTTTTTCTTTTCTTGGGGTAAAAAAGCTCAGAAAATTTTTTAGAATTTTTAAAAAAATTAGCCAAAATTTTAGCATTTTCTTGACCTATATGTCTGATCCCTATTGAAAAAATAAATCTTTGAAGAGATATCTCTCTTGCTTTATCAATAGCTTTTCTTAAATTTTCTATAGATAACTTTCCCCAACCCTCGAGTTTACTTATTTTTTTATAGTCTAAGAAAAAAACATCTGATGGTCTTTTTATTAAATTTAAATCCCAAAAATTATCTACCACTTTCTTTCCTAAACCTTCAATATTTAAAGCTTCTTTAGAAACAAAATGCTTTAATTTTTCTCTTGCAATGTATTGGCATTCGTATCCTCTGGTGCATCTTCTAACTGCATCAACTTTTTTTGTACTTGTACTAATTTCTTTTTTTGTAGGAAATCCACATAAACATTTGTCAGGAAAAATAAATTTTTTATTTTTTTCATTTCTTTTTGTCTTGTCAACGGATAAAACTTGGGGAATCACATCTCCTGCTCTTTGTATTGTTACAAAATCTCCAACTCTTATATCTTTTCTTATAATTTCATCTTCGTTGTGTAGCGTAGCATTTGAAACCACCACTCCACCAACAGTAACTGGATCAATTTTTGCAACTGGTGTTATCGCTCCTGTTCTTCCAACTTGAATAGCTATATTTCTTATTCTTGAAAGAGCTTTTACAGAAGAGAATTTATAAGCAATAGCCCATCTCGGTGAATTTGATGTAGAACCAAGTCTATCCTGTAAGTTTAAATTATTGACTTTTAATACAACTCCATCCAAATCATAATCTAAACTTGATCTAATGCCCTCTAAATTTGAATGAGTTTTTTCTACTTCTTTTAAATTTTTCATTATCTTACAATGTTGGTTGATTTGAAATCCCCATTTTTTAAGTTTTTCAAGAACTTCGGACTGTTTTGTTAGTATTGATGGTTTTATTTCCCCAATGCCATATGCAAAAAATTTTAAGGGAATCTTTGCGGTCTCTTTTGGGTTTTTTTGTCTTAAGGAGCCTCCAGCAGCATTTCTAGGATTCGCAAAGTTTCCTTTAATTTTTTCGAAATCTTTTTTTCCAATATAGACTTCTCCTCTTACTTCAATAATATTTGGTGAACCAATTAAATTTTTTGGAATCTCATTTATGGTATTTAAGTTTTGTGTTATGTTTTCACCGAATTCTCCATCGCCACGCGACAAACCATATAGCAACTTTCCATTTTCATATCTCAAAGACGCAGATATCCCGTCTATTTTTGGCTCAAAAGAAAATTCAATTGCATCTTTTAAATTTAAAAAGTTTTTAATTTTTTTTTCAAAATCTTCTAAATCCTTTAGATTAAATGCATTACTTAAAGATAGCATTCTTTTCTTATGAGCAATTTTTTCAAATTTGCCTGATAGTTTGCTCCCAACTAAAGTTTTAATAGAGCCATATTTTGATAAAAATTTATGTTGATTCTCTAAATCTAAGATTTCTTGTTTTAAATTATCAAATTTTTCATCAGATATGGCTGGGTTATCTTTGGTGAAATATAATTCATTATATTTTTTATATTGATTAATTTTTTTTTTAAATTTTGAAATTATTTCTTTTTTATTGATTTTCATTTGATAACAAGCAGCTTTTTGATGGTTCTCTTTATTAAACCGTCTTTTCTTTTTTCGTCTTTTTTTAACTTTGGAATTTCATAATCTTTATTCAATATCTTGTAAGATTGTTGATACCATTCACTAGAATTATAGTTATACCCAAGAAGTGCCGCAGCCTTTTTTGCCTCCTCTTCAAATCCTATAGTGTAGTAAACTTCTACTAAACGGTGCAAAGCCTCCTCAATAAAAATAGTTTCACTATAATCTTCTAATACAGTTTTTAATCTATTTATTGCTGGTATCCATTTTTTTGTTTCAATGTAATACTTTGCTACATACAGTTCTTTAGCAGCAAGTTGATTGTTAATTAAATCAAGTTTAAACTTTAAATCTAATGCATACTCGGTTTCAGGAAAATTTTCTAAAAAAACATCAATTTTTTTCTTTGAAACTAACAATGGGGTTATGTCTTTTTTTTCATCGAGGATTTGTTCGTAGGATGAAATAATCAATAAATAATTTGCATACGGTATGTTTTTATTTGCTGGGTATTTTGAAATAAATCTTTTTAAATTTAGTTCTGCGTCCTCATAAAAATTAATAGTATAAAAACAATAACTTGCCATCAATAAAGCTTTTGCAGAATCGTCAATGTTCGGAAGAATTGCTTCGGCTTCTAAAAACTTTTTAGAAGCAAAAAAGTAATCACCCTTTTCCATATTATCCACTGCTTCTTGATAAACCAAATATGATTTTTCTTTAGTATTTGGAGAATTTATAACTTGATCGTTTTTTTTGGTGCAGGAAAAAACTACAAAAAATAACAATATTAGAAAAACAGATTTTCGAAACATCATAATGAGTCATATCAAATAAAAGCTGTCAGGTAAATTTTAGATTGTGTTAAGCGTTAGCAACTGCTGGCCTTAAATACTCATTTCCTTTATTGTCTTGATTTAACTTTTGAAATTCCCAGTTAGATTTATCTGATAAAAATTTTCTTAGAAAATTATTTGTAAGTTGATGCCCTCCTTGAGAACATTTTATATGACCAAAAATTCTGCAACCTGATAGCATAAGATCACCTAAACAATCTAATATTTTATGGTCTACAAATTCATGTCTTGATCTTAGGCCATCCTCATTTAAAATTCTATTACCTTTAACAACTATAGCGTTATCTAGGGAACCTCCCTTTGCTAATCCCTGACTTTTTATATAATCAATATCTTCATACAAACAAAACGTCCTAGAATTATAAATAGTATTGATATCACCAGTACTAAGTTTAAATTCTTTTCGTCTTGTTCTTATCAATGGATTTTTATAGACAATTTCAAAATCTATAACCAAATCTCTTTCCAAAGGTTCGATTGAAATGAACTTTTCTCCATCTTTAAATTCCACTTTTTTTAAAACTTTAATAAATTTTTTTAAGGTATCTTGTTTTTTCGTTCCCACAGATCTTATCGCCTCGACAAATTCATTTGCAGAACCGTCCATAATTGGAATTTCGGGTGCATCGATTTCTACTAAAACATTGTCTATTTCTTCACCGTAGAAAGCTGCCATTAAATGCTCAACTGTTGAAACGGTTGCTCCTTCTTTGTTTTTAATTTTTGTACAAAGAACTGGTGCACTAACATTTTGGTAGTTTGCTTCAATTTTGTTACTATCTATATCTATTCTTTTAAAAACAATACCATGATCTTCTGGCGCAGGTAAAAGACGAAGATTTACTTTGATACCATTATGTAACCCGATACCGCTAAGTTCGACTTTGTCGTTTAAGGTTTTTTGAAAATTTTTTTGCACAAAAAATTTATACAAAATAGTTCTTGTTTAAAGAAAACAACTAATGTTTCAAAAAAATACAAAGCTAATAATTTAATTTTATTGAAAAAAACTTGAGAAAATTCTTGAAATTATTGACTTTTTTGATTGTGTAATTGGTATTGCTTCCTTCTCCCACCCTTTTCCAAGCAATTCGGCAGAGGATATGCAAGCATTCATTAGCTCGTCTTTTGTTTGTTTAAAACTTTTGAAATTTTCTAAATTTGAAAAATTTTTTTTGAAACTTAATGCCAAATTTTTGAAAATGCCTTCGTCTTGAAAATAAATATAAACTAAATCATTTTTGTTTTTTATTTCTTTGAGATTTATATTATTTTCATAAATTAAGTCTGTAATTTCTTCTATTCTAGCGTCAATAATATTTTTTATATGAGAAAAACTAATTTTTCTGAATTTTGTTTCATCAAAATATTTCTCGGGAAGATATTTTTTATTTAAGTTTTTATCTATTTGATCAAAATTATTCTCAAAAATAATTTTTTTTGCTGTATTGAAGCTAAATGAGCAGATTTTTGAAATATCTTGAATAATAATATCACTACCAAACTTAAAATTTTCAGAATAAATTGGTGAAAGATTATCAAAAAAAGAAATATTTGATTTTTTTCCGTAGATATTTATTAGAGCAAATTTGCTATTAATTTTCTCTTTATTTATTAAATTAATACCTTCAACAAAGTTTTTTAAAAATATTCTTTCAATATTAATTTTGCATCTATTAAAAATTGATTTAAAGTTTTTAAGATCAGTTTTAGATAACAAATAAAATGTAAGATGTTGATTGTAAAATTCTCCAAATAAACCTATTGGTATTTTTTTTGAGATAACATCATCAATTACAAAGTTTGAATTAAATAAGTGTAAAATTGACTTATTTGGTTCGTTGTCAACAACAAGTTTTTTAATATTATTTAATATATATGATATATCATCTTCGGTAACTTGAGCTCCATTTAGCTTTTTTCCACTTGAAATATTAAGACATTCAAGATTAAAAATATCTGATATTACTGTAACTTTATTGAAAATAAAATTTACTTCTTTTTCAATTTGATTAATATTTTTTTGGATTATTTCAAAACAAGTTTCTAAATTAAAAATTTTTCCAAGTGAAACACCCTCAGATTTAACAGATTTAGAATAAATTATTTTAAAGTCTAATTCTTCGTTATATTCTACAACTAAAAAATTAAAAAAATTGTCATTAATCTCTGTGAATAGATAAGGTTTTTCAATTTCCATGTTAATTTAAAATTAACTGATCTTTTATTCTATAATCAAATATCTTATATCTTTCAAATCTTTCATTGTCAGAAATAGACATAAAGTTTTCTAATTTATCTATAAAATCATCAGTAGGTAATTTGATAACTCTTCCATTTTTAAGTATTAAATCCCACCTTCCGATTTCAAAATAATGAAAAGATTTAATTTTTTCTGCAGGAAAATTTATATTTTCAAGCTTTTTAAAAAAATTATCTAACTTTATCTCTTTTCCAAAAATAGTAGGTAAATTCTTATATTCGTTTATTTCTACAAAATTTATAAAATTATCATTGATAGTTACATAAAATTTATCTTTTTTATCTATATATATAGCAATTGGTTTTTTTTCGGTGATTTTAATCTTAAGTGTTTTTGGGTAAATTTTCCTTACAGTAAAGCTTGATGGAAGAGAGATGGGAGTGTTTATGGTCTTAATGGCAATACTTGGCGGAAAAGGAACTTTGTGGGGACCAGTTATTGGTGCAACTTTATTCCATTTCTTCAAAGAAGGTCTTTGGACTTTTATATTGGGTTGGCAATATGTTGCGTTAGGAATTTTGATTGTTGTAATTGTAATTTATTTCCCAGAGGGATTGATGGGCTGGCTAAGAGAAAAATACCCTGAAAGATTTGGTGAAGTTGTTGATGAAAAAGATCGTAAAGCACAGGTGGAATTAAAATGAGTATTTTAGAAGTTAAAAATGTAAGTAAATCTTTTGGTGGTGTAAAAGCTAACGTAGATATTTCTGTTTCAGTGGAACCAGGATCTATAGTTGGTTTAATCGGACCTAATGGCTCTGGTAAAACAACTTTATTTAATTCAATAGTAGGTACTCATCCAATCGATCAAGGATCAATCGTTTTTGATAATACGGAGGTTTCTGAAATGCCTGTTCCTGCAGTAGCCAAACTGGGATTATTAAGAACATTTCAGCAAACAAGAATTTATTCTAAACTTAATTGCGTAGAAAATATGTTAATTAGCCATAAGGCTAGTGACTCGGGATTTATATTTGCAAAAATACCTACAGAGCTTACTGAAAAAGCAGAAAGCATTTTAAATTTTGTAGGACTTTATCAAAAGAGAAATTTAAGAGCAGGGGACCTATCATTTGGACAACAAAAACTATTAGAATTAGCGATGGCTTTAATGAACGAGCCGAAAATGCTTTTATTAGATGAGCCAACTGCAGGAATTAATCCAACTTTAATAAACGGAATTATTGATAGATTGATTAAAGTTAATAAAGATTATGGAATAACTTTATTAGTAATAGAGCATAATATGAAAGTTATTATGAGCTTAGCACAGAGAATTTTCTGTTTAGCTCACGGAAAACTTTTAGCCGAAGGTTCACCTAGTCAAATTAAAAACGATAAGCGTGTTGTTGATGCTTATTTGGGAGCGCAATAATGGCAAATCAATATGAAGTTTTAGGAAAAGCACCAGGGCCAGAGGAGTTAAAAAAACTATCTCCAAACAATGTTCACTTAACTATAAGAGGATTATCAGCTGGATATGGCAAGATGGAAATTCTACATAATTTTGATTTAACTGTTAGTAAAGCTCAATCATTATGTTTAATTGGACCTAATGGAGCCGGCAAATCTACAATTCTTCATTCCATTTATGGATTTACAAATATTTTTTCAGGTAAAATAGAAATAGATGGAAAAGAAATTACAAACTTAACGCCAGCTCAAAAACTAAGCTCTGTTGGTATAGCATATATTCTTCAAGACAATTCTGTTTTTCCAGACATGACAGTAGAAGAAAATTTATTAATGGGAGGATTTATAAAAAATAAAGAAAAAACATTTTTAGATAAATTAAAAATATTAATGAAATTTCAAAGTGGCTATATTGCAGGGATTAGACAATTATATAATGAAATTGCAGACGATTCGGCTTTCGAAGAAGCTGAAAGAATTTTTAAAAAATATGAAAGATTAAGAAATAGAAGGAATCAACCGGCAAAAGTTTTATCTGGAGGTGAAAGAAGATTGTTAGAAATTTCTAGAGCATTGGTAATGAAACCCTCAATCCTTTTAGTAGACGAACCTTCAATTGGTTTAGAGCCAAGATATATAAATATGGTTTTTGAAATACTTACTGACCTTCAAAAAAATGAAAAGAAAACTATAATTATGGTCGAACAAAATGCAAAAAAAGGACTTGAGTTTGCTGATATAGGTTATGTTTTGGTTTCTGGACAAACTGCAATAGCAGGAAAAGGAGATGATCTTTTAAAAAACCCTGATGTTGGAAGATTGTTTCTTGGCGGATGATCAACTTAAAAATTTTTTTGCATGGACTTAAATCGTTAATCGGAGCAAGAAGTCCCGCAATACCTTTAGCAGCTTGTTTTATAGCTTTAGGAGCGTTACTAAAAGACGCCGGTTTTAATCTACAACAAAGTGCTGCATCAAGCTTTTTCACTTATGCTTTACCCGGTCAATTAGTTATGGCTGAGTCACTTTTGGTAGGAGCCTCTTTATTCAATATATTTATAGCTGTTTGGTTGGTTAACTTTAGGCTTTATCCTATGACAGTATCATTGTTTCCGTTATTAAAACATAAATCCCAGCCTAAATGGAAATATTATTTATCTTGTCACTTTTTAGCAGTTTCATCCTGGTTAATTGCAAAAGACACTTATCAAAAAATTGAAAAAAAATATCGTATAGATTTTTGGATGGGAATTGGCTTTGGTACTTGGACGACAGCAATTTTTACAACTTTAATTGGTTACTCTTTAGCAGATTATTTAAATAAAGATTTAATGATTGGATTTGCAATTGTTAATCCAGTTTACTTCTTTTGCATGATGATAGGTGCAATGAAAAATTTAAAAATTTCAATAGCCGTAATAGCAGGTACAGTAATGGGTCCAGCAATTTATCTTATATCAACTGAATGGGCGATATTATTCGCTGGACTGATTTCTGGTACAATTGCTTATTTTTTTAGAGGTAAAAATGGATCTAAGTAATACAATTGTTTTAGCAATCATAGTTACTTCTTTCGCTACTTATATCTCAAGACTTTTAGGAGCTATGACTTCTGAAAAAGTAAGCGCAAAATCAAAAATTTTTGAATGGTTTAATTTAGTAGCTTATTCAACTCTTGCTGCACTTCTTGGAAGAATTATCATTTTTCCTGCTGGAGTTTTGGCTAGTGCAGACTTAGTAATTAGAATCCTAGTATTAGTTGTCTGTATATTTATATATATTTTGAGTAAGAAAAATTTAGTTTTGCCCACGATCTTTTCTGCTATACTTTTGTCAACTTTGACAAGCTTATGAGCCTTGAAATAAAAAATCATGAAAAATCTAAGCGAGTAAAAATTATAAATATAAAAGAAACTGACTTAGATAAATTAATATTTCCTTTTAATAAATTTAATATCAGATCTTTAGAGTACAAACCTTTTTCAAGATTTACTTTAGCTAAGAGCTTGGATGAAATTTATAAAAATGAACTAAGTAAAATATTAAAAGAATTGCTAAATGATAGGAAAACAGGAGCAGTAATTATTGAGCCTGAAATTAAAAATAAAAAATTTGATAAGGATTTTTTAGTTAAATTATCCACTGCGCTAGCCCATCTAGTTGGAATTCCAAACTTTGATTCTATGTCAGAGAAATACTACGCAAGATTTTTTGTTAAACATCAGGACTCAAGCGACTCTTATCTAAGAAAAGCCTATACCAATTTAGATCTTCACACTGACGGGACATACGTTAAAGAAAAGACAGACTGGTTAATAATGACAAAAATGGAAGAAAAAAATGTAAGTGGAGGAGAAAGTGTAATTTTACACTTAGATGACTGGGAACATTTAAATTCTCTTAGCAAAGATCCTGTAGGCAGACAAAATTTTGTTTGGAGCTCTCCTAAGAGTAAGAATGTAAACTATAAGGTTGAACATCCTGTTTTTTCAGAAGATAAAAATGGTAAAACGATTATTTCTTATATTGATCAATTTCCTGAACCTCAAAGCATGGAACAAGGTTTATTTCTTCAAAGATTATCAGATGCGTTAGAAGAAAGTAAAAATAAAGTAATTTTCCCTTTGCCCGTTGGATCGACAATTTTTTCAAATAATTATTTTTGGCTCCATGGACGTAAACCTTTCAAAGAACATTCTAGTTTGTCCAGGGAACTATTAAGAATACGTGGAGTTTTTTTTAGCAAAAAATCTTAAAAGCAATGGTACAAAAAATAGTATCATTAATAATCTAATGATGTGGTGGAACGCCACAAACTCTGGATCAAGATCAAAGTAAATCGCTATTACTGCAACTTCATATATACCTCCGGGACAGTATGATAAAAGCAAAGTAAAAAAATTTTTATCTATTACAAATCCTGCAGCTACCGCAGCAATAATTCCAAATATAACCAAAAAAAATGTCGCCACAAAACTGTGAAGAGTATTTTTAGCTATTTCACCAAATGACTTATTTGCGAACCTACAACCAACTGAAGAACCAAGTACAAGTAAACAATAGTCAATTAAATTTGCAGGCATTTCGAAAGAAGCTATTTCTGTAAGTTGTAAAAAACCACTAGCAACTAAAGTTCCAGACAATAATGCAGCTGGAACTTTTATTTTATCAAAAAGAAAAATAAAAATTATCGATAAGAAAATAAGCACAAACAAATCAAGAATATTTTGAGGTTCAACAATATTTTTTTCAAAAGAAGCAGCTTCTTGAATATAAAAATTATCAACTACAAAAGGGAAAACCGTAATGATAATTATAAGCCTAATTAAATGCGATGTTGCAACTTGACTAATATCTGACTTTTCGCTTTCAGCTAAAATTAAAAGAGGCCCTAAAGCACCTGGCGCGGCTGAAAAAATTGATGTCTTTTTTTCATAGCCTGAAAATTTTTGTAAGTATTTTGAAACTAGCAAAACACATACGACTATGTAGGCAAACATTATTAGTGAGGTCCATACCCACTGATGTATTTGGGAAAATAAACTTTTATCAATATAATTCCCAATATAAAGTCCCAAAAGTATTAAAACTATACTTAAAGCTAAATTTGGCATCTTTGTTTTAAAACCTAAAAGCGATGTAAGAGATGTGAAAATCATTGGACCCAAAAACCACGCTAGAGGTAAGTTGAAGCTTTCTGCTATCATAGCGCCAGGTACTGAGACAATGATCACTAAAAAAAATTCTTTTGAAAAAATTTGCTTGAAATTTTCTTTATTTAGAGGAATCAAGCGACTATTTTGCATCCATTATCCTTATTCTATATACTTGCGACTTAAAAGGATTAAATTACAAACCATACAAAACTAACTTGACGTATCATATTCTTATAATTAGAAATTAATCTATAGAAATTAATGAAATCTAAATCAAAAGTTGTAGTTATCGGTGGAGGAGCAGTTGGTGTAAGCACCTTATACCATCTGGCTAAAAAAGGTTGGTCCGACGTTGTGTTGGTAGAGAGAAAAGAATTAACTTCGGGATCAACTTGGCATGCTGCAGGTTTATTACCTCTATTTAATATGAGTTATTCTGTTGGTCAACTTCATAGATATGCGGTTCAATTATACAAATCTTTAGAAAAAGAAACTGGAAAGAAAGTGGGTTTTAGTGTTGTTTCAAATATTCGTTTAGCTCAAACAAAAGATCGTATGGATGAGTATCACCAGTACGCCGGAGTAGCCAAAACCATTGGAGTAAATGTAAAATTTTTAACTCCAGAACAAGTGAAAGAAATTTGGCCTTTATGCAACATTAAAGGATTAGTTGGAGCTATACAACACCCGGAGGATGGTTATATTCAACCAGCAGATCTTACTCAAGCGCTTGCAACAGGTGCACGAAATCGTGGCGCAGAAATTTATAGAAATACTACTGTTGTTGGCATCAAACAAACAAAAGACGGGTGGACAGTAGAAACGGATAAAGGAGCTATTTCTTGTGAGCATGTTGTTTCTTGTAGTGGAAACTTTGCGAGACAAACTGGCAAGATGGTTGGTTTAGACGTTCCTGCTATCCCAGTTGAACACCAATTCATTGTAACTGAACCACATCCAGAAATTCAAAAAAGAAAAAAAGAAGGTAAACCAGAGATGGGAGTACTTAGAGACAGTGATAATTCATGGTATTTAAGAGAAGAAGCTGGAGGGTTTCTTTTGGGTCCTTATGAGAAAGGTGCTCCATGTTGTTATGTCAATGGACCTTCAAAAGATAGTGAGTACGAATTATTTCAAGAAGATTTAGATAGATTAGCACCTCACATAGAAGGTGCGATCAAAAGAGTACCAGCATTTGCAGAGGTGGGAGTTAAAAAAGTTTATAATGGCGCTATCTGTTATACGCCAGACGGCAATCCAATAGTAGGACCAGCCTGGGGCCTTAAAAATTTTTGGATTAACGAAGGACATAGCTTCGGAATCACTGCAGCCGGAGGTGCGGGCTGGCAATTAGCTGAATGGATAATTGATGGAGAGCCAACAATAGATATGTTGGGCGTTGAACCTAGAAGATATGGATCATACGTAACAAAATCTTATTTAATGGAAAAAAATGAAGAAGCATATGCAAATGTATTCACGGTTCACTACCCAGACGAAGAAAGAGAAGCTGGTCGACCATTAAGACAAGCGCCATGCTACGATCGTTTAAAAAAATTAGGAGCAGTATTTGGAGCCAAATTTGGCTGGGAGAGAGCAAATTTTTTTGCAACTGATGGGGAAAAACAAGAAGACGATTGGTCATTCCGAAGATCGAAATGGTTCAAAAGCGTAGAAAAAGAATGTAAAAATGTGAAAGAAAATGTTGGGCTGTTAGACATGACAGCATTTGGGAAATGTAGAATTAAAGGTCCTGGAGCAGAAGAATTTTTAGACAGACTAGTAGCAAATAAACTTCCTAAAAAAATTGGACGTATAAATCTTTGTCATGCACTAAATACAAAGGGAGGGGTTCATTCTGAATTTACTATAATGAGAGAAGCTCAAAATAGTTTTTATTTAGTATCAGCTGGAGCTTTTCAAAGATTAGATCATGATTGGATCAATAAATGGATGCCAAAAGATGGATCAGTTCAGTATGAAAACTTAACTAATAGCATGGGAGTGCTTGTTGTTTCAGGACCAAAAGCAAGACAGTTAATGCAAAAAGTTTCTAGATCAGATTTTTCAAATGAAAAATTTAAATGGCTAAGCGCTCAAAATATAAACATTGGTCTAGCTCCGTGTAATGCTATGAGAGTAAATTTCGTAGGAGAACTCGGTTGGGAGCTACACCATCCTATTGAGTATCAAAATCACATATTTGATAAACTTATGGAAGCTGGAAAAGAATTTAATTTAAAGCCTTATGGTATTAGAGCAATGAATAGTCTTAGAGTAGAAAAATCTTATAAGCTAGTAGGAACAGAGCTTTCTATTGAATATGCTCCTTATGAGTCAGGCTTAGATAGGTTTATTCATCCAAATAAAGGAGATTTTATTGGTCGTGCGGCATTAGATAAATGGAGAGCAAAGGGATTTTCAAATAAGTTAGTTACTATGGAGATTCATGGGGTTTCAGACGCAGATGTTCTTGGAAACAATCCAATATATGAAAATGGTTCTGTTATTGGTAGAGCAACTGGAGGAGATTATGGTTTTAGATTAAAAAAATCTATTGCTTTAGGTATGGTTAAACCAGAATACGCTAAGGTTGGACAAAAACTTAAAATAGATATATTAGGTAAAATGCATGAAGTTTCCATTATTGAAGACTCACCATACGACTCTGAAAATAAATTGCTAAGAGCTTAAATGAAAATATTAGTCGCTGTTAAAAGAGTTATTGATTACAACGTTCAAATTAGAGTTAAAGAGGATGGATCAGGTGTTCATACTGATAATGTTAAAATGTCAACTAACCCACCAGATGATAATGCTGTTGAAGAGTCTGTAAAACTTAAAGAGTCAGGAAAAGTAAAAGAAGTTGTTGCAGTTACAATTGGAGAAGAAAAAGCACAAGAAACTGTTCGAAAAGCTTTAGCAGTTGGAGCAGACAGAGGAATTCATGTTAAAGCCGACAGTTATATAGAACCCTTAGGAATTGCAAAAATTTTAAAAAAAGTTGTAGAAAAAGAAAAACCCGACATGGTCTTTGTAGGAAAACAAGCTATCGATGATGATTGTAATCAAACAGGTCAAATGTTAGCAGCAATGTTAAATTGGCCTCAAGCAACATTTTCATCAAAAGTCGTTTTAAAAGATAAAAGCATGGAGATTGTAAGAGAAATAGACGAAGGGTTGGAAACTATAGAAGTAAATTTACCCGCTGTTGTTACATGCGACCTAAGACTTAACGAACCCCGTTATGCTTCTCTTCCAAATATTATGAAAGCCAAAAAGAAGCCAATTGATCAAATGGTTGCTAAAGATTTAGGTGTAGATATTGCTAATCGAGTTCAACAATTAAAAGTAGAGGAACCACCAAAAAGAAAAGCAGGAATCAAGGTTTCAAATGTAGCTGAGTTAATAAGTAAACTTAAAAATGAGGCAAAAGTAATTTAATGTCAGTATTATTAATAGCAGAGCATAATAATAAAAATCTTAAGCCATTTACTCTTAACGCAATTACCGCAGCATCTAAAATTGATGCTGAGGTACATGTTTTAGTGGCCGGTAGCGGCTCTGAAAATGTGGCTAAAGAAGTTGCAGCAATCCCTTTAGTAAAAAAAGTTTTGCACTGCGACTCTCCTAATTATCAAAATTATTTACCAGAAAATTTAGCTCCTTTAGTAACAAAGAATGCTGATAAATATGATCATATTGTCGCCTCGGCAAATACCTTTGGAAAAAATTTTATGCCTAGAGTTGCAGCGGCACTAGACTCTTCTCAAGTAAGTGATGTGATTAAAGTAAATTCACCAGATACTTTTGTGAGACCTATTTATGCAGGAAATGCTTTTGCAACTGTCAAAAGTAATGATAAAAAAAGATGTGTTACAATAAGACCAACATCGTTTGAACCAGCTCCTAAAACAGGAGGCTCTGCTCAAGTTGAAAAAGTAGAAGCAGTTGACATTCCCAATTTTTCGAAATTTATTAAACGAGAAGAAACAAAATCAGAAAGACCAGAACTTGGTACCGCAAGAGTTGTTATATCTGGTGGAAGAGGTTTGGAAAGTGGAGAAAATTTTAAACTCATTACTGACATTGCGGATAAGCTGAATGCAGCAGTTGGCGCCTCACGAGCAGCAGTTGATGCCGGTTATATAAGCAATGATCATCAAGTAGGTCAAACAGGAAAAGTGGTTGTTCCGGATTTATATATTGCAGTAGGTATTTCAGGAGCGATCCAACACCTAGCAGGCATGAAAGAGAGTAAAATTATTGTCGCAATCAATAAAGATGGAGAAGCTCCAATTTTTAGCATCGCAGATTATGGTTTAGAGGCAGATTTATTCAAAGCTCTTCCAGAATTCTTGTCTGAGTTAAACAAACTCAATACTATCCAAAAATAATTAGTTTAGTAAATACAACGTAACTAACAAAGCTGTTACTTCGATCACTATTATAGTTTCTATCATTTATTTTTCTTATTAATTTCTTCGTCACTAAGAAAATAATCCAAAGACACTACACGGTTTACTTCATTATATTCTTTAATCTTTTTTTCAGATTTATGTAAAGATTTGTCAGTTTTTTTCAAAAGAAAATAAAAATAAAAATAAAACAATGTTATTAAGAGAATAAATAAATTTTTGATAACAAAAGATAGTCCAATATAATCTCCTTCGGTCTTTTGCTTAAACTGTAAATAATTCAAATATTCATTGTGAGAATAAAACGTTAAAGATATTAAAACTATTACAAAGAATATGCTGCTCAAGTTTGATTGAAACCAAAGAAAGATCCTTCCATACAAAAATTGTTTTACAAAAAATTTAATCACTAAAAATTAGCTATTCCAAACATAGCTCCAACAGCTACGATAGCTCCTTTCCAACCAGTTCCATGTAAAATCTTCTTTTCTTCAGATAGTATAAATTTTCTCAATTCATCTACAGAATAGTCAGAAACCATTTTCTGTTGATAGGCAATTTGTTCTTCGACACTCTTAATTGCTTCTTTTCTAATCATTCTTTTAATTTTGCTGTAAGGATTAAAATCTTCAAGATCCATAATTCTCCCAACTGCAAAAGCACGATCCGCAACTACAAACTATTCCTTTGCAAGAGTCACATTCATCCCATTGCTGAGAATTAATGTTTTTCTTACAATTAAAACAGTGAGTTATTCTTATTGGTTTTTTGCTTTCTGTTTCATTATTTTTATCAGATTGTATAAGCATTAGTTTACCTCCTTTCATTAGTTTAAGTATTTATGTAAATGTTTAGACGCTAATTCTACATATCTGAACCATTCAGCTATGTAATTTCTTGAGTTGTTTCTAGACTCAAGTTCGACTTGTTTTATAGCTTTGTCTGTAACTTGCTCCAGAACTCTTAATTGTAGGTTCTTTTCTACTTTTTTTTTCTTTTTCATTTCTAACTTCTCCTTCTAAGTTTTATGCGCTTAAGTGGAGATATAGAGACTACGAGAGGATATTTAAACTTTGAAGATGTTCTTTAAAGAATGTTTTTTTCTTTTTTTTGTTCTTTGAAGAACAAATTTTTAACTTACCTTACTTCTTGAAAGAATTCCCACATTCCTGGAAGATTCATTATCTCTAGCATTCCTTCTTTGGTAAGATTTCTGTTAAATTGTGAATTGAAAGAATTTATGGTTTTACTATAATATTTGTTATTAAAATAAAAATCTAAATTATTATATTTATCTTTTCTTACATAAGAAGTTATAGATCTATTGTATTCATTAACTTCTTCGCTCATAGCAGTTTTGTCTTTAAAATCTAATTTGATTATATTTTTGAATATATTCTTTTTCGTTTCCCAATAAATATCAGTATTTACACATAGTTTTATAGTTTTTTTTACTTCTGTAATTTTAATATCCACATACTCTTCGGTTATCATTTTGTTCTCTGCATCAACATTAAACATTGCCCAACATCTTTTTCTGTTAGGCAATTTCAACGCACGATGCCTAGTGTTTGTGCCATATTTAAATTTTTTTTCAAATTCTTTAAGTAATTTAACAAATACTATAGATAATTCAGCCATCGTGAAATAACCATATAAAAATACTTTGAAATCTAACCACTCTTCTTTTTTAGAGGGTGTTCTTTTTGGATTCATTTCGAAATTTTATGATATAGTTTAACCCATGTCTAGAGAAGCAATGGAATATGATGTGGTTATTGTTGGTGCAGGACCAGCAGGATTGTCTACGGCTATTAAACTCAAACAACTCGATTCTAAAATAAATGTTTGTATTTTGGAAAAAGGATCAGAAGTGGGAGCACATATATTAAGTGGAAACGTTTTAGAAACCAGAGCTCTTGATGAATTAATTCCAAATTGGAGAGAGCTGGGAGCTCCTGTTAAAACAAAAGTTTCAAAAGAAAAATTTTTATTTTTAGGAAAAAAATCATCTTTAAGTTGGCCAACTTGGCTTTTACCTTCAGTTCAAAAAAATCATAATAATTATATTGTTAGTCTTGCTAACCTTTGTCGTTGGTTAGCTGAACAAGCTGAAAAATTAGGTGTAGAAATTTTTCCAGGATTTCCAGCAAGTGAAGTTCTTTATAATGAGGATGGGTCCATCAAAGGAGTTGCGACTCTAGATATGGGTTTAGATAAAGACGGAAATAAAAAAGAAGGGTACCAAGAAGGAATGGAATTGCATGCTAAAGTTACAGTTTTTTCAGAAGGTTGTAGAGGACATCTAGGAAAAGAATTAATTAAAAAATTTAATCTTGATGAAGGTAAAAATCCGCAACAATATGGGATTGGTTTAAAAGAAATTTGGGAAGTAAGTGAAGATCAACATCAAGAGGGTTTAGTTATGCATACTGCAGGCTGGCCTTTAGATAGTAAAACATACGGCGGAAGCTTTATTTATCACGCTGAAAAAAAACAAATTTATATTGGATATGTAATAGGTCTTGATTATCAAAATCCATATTTGTCACCATTTGATGAGTTTCAAAGATTTAAAACTCATAAGGCAATTAGAAAAATGCTTGAAGGAGGAAAAAGAATTTCTTTCGGTGCAAGAGCTTTGATCGAAGGTGGCCTTCAAAGCTTACCAAAAATGTATATGCCCGGAGCATTATTAATTGGATGTAACGCTGGTACATTAAATATGCCAAAAATTAAAGGAACACATACCGCAATGAAAAGTGGAATGATTGCTGCTGAAACTATCGTAGAGCACATGAAAAATAAAAGAAAACTATCTTATTATGAAGAACTATTTAAGAAAAGTTGGGTGTATAAAGAGCTTCACGCAGCAAGAAACGTTAAACCAAGCTTCAGCTGGGGTTTGATTTTAGGAATTATTTTCACTGGTATTGATCAAATTTTATTTAAAGGAAAACTGCCATTTACACTTCAGCATAAACACGCAGATCACGAAGCTCTAAAACCAGCAAGCGTAATGCCTAAAATAGAATATCCAAAACCAGATGGCCGGCTTACTTTTGATAAAACAAGTTCAGTTTATTTAACCGGCACCAATCATACCGAAAATCAACCTGTGCATCTAAAACTAAAGGATCAAAACCTTCCCATAAATTACACATTAAAAGAGTTTGATGAGCCCTCACAAAGATATTGTCCTGTAGGTGTATACGAAATTCAAAAAGAAAAATTTGTTATCAATTCCCAAAACTGCATTCATTGCAAAACATGCGATATAAAGGAACCGTCTCAAAATATAACCTGGGTCGCGCCAGAAGGTGGCGGTGGGCCCAAATACGGAAACATGTAATGAAAAATAAAAATAGAGCAGTTTCAAAAAAATATTAAAATCAATTTTTGAACATATTTCAAACCTAATAAAGCCAAGTATTTATTTAATTATTCTATTATGCGAATCTCTTTAATAGTTTTTCTTGTTCTTTATTGGGTTTTTATTACATCTCTTACCTTCAATAATCTTAACGCTGAAGAAAAAATTTTTTCTTGTAAACCTGTTCAGGCTGCTGTGCAGACCTCAACAGGACATACTTATCACGAAACTTTAGAAGATATGGATGAAGAAGCCGGCTTACTGTCTGCGGTACCTACTTCAGAATTTCTTTTAAGTAATAATGAAGTATTTTATAAAAACAATCCATCAAGGGATTTTGAATATTTATTCACCTATGAAGAAATGGTCAATAAATATAAATTCGTCGAGGAATTAGAAACTGCATTTAGGTTAGTTGATAAAGAGCTAGGGGTTGAAAATGTTAGAGTATTTTATTTAATGTATAATTCTTTTGATGAAAATAATAACAATCTTAGTTCATTAAAAAGAATAAGTATAAATAAAAAAAATCACTTTACTTCAGAAATCACTGTTCCCTCTAATGATGATAAAATAGAATTGTATTATTTTTTAAGGAAATGTGATGGACAAAAAGACAGCATCCAAGTTGATTTTGAACCAGGCTTTAATAAAGCTCTATCTTAAAATTAATAAATAGTTGAATCCATTAATCTTTCTTTAAAATAATCCTCATAAGATTTATTACAGCTTATAAGATATTTTTCACCTAAATTATAAATTGTACAATCAATTCTAGCTATAAGAGTCTGAGCAACAGTTGACTGTTTAAATATTTTTGATCG
>CACKRM010000003.1 GCA_902602655.1 uncultured Pelagibacteraceae bacterium | reverse complement strand
AAACATGAAAAAGAAGAAAAGATTTACGTATCGGATTAAACTTTAGGAACTTCTTCTCCTTTTTTAAGAATATCATAACCATTGATTACTGCTTTTCTTATTGAAATCTCTTTATACCATCTAGTTAAATTTTGAAAATTTTTTAAACCTATATCATGCCATTCATGCCTTGCTAGCCAGGGAAAGGTTGCGATGTCAGCAATTGTATAGTCTTCGCCAGCTAAAAACCTGCTTTGACTTAATCTTTCATCAAGGTCTTTGTAGATCGTTCTCGCAATTTTAAAATATCTATCTTCTCCAAATTTGCTTTTTCCTGGATTGTAATGGTGAAATTGATGATGTTGACCTAACATCGGTCCTACATATGCCATTTGCCCCATTAACCATTGATTTACTAAATGCTTTTTATTTTTTGGATAAAATTTTCCACTTTTTTCACCCAAGTACATTAGTATTGCTCCGGACTCAAACAGAGAGATTTTTTCATCGTGATCGATTATTACTGGAATTTTACTAAAAGGACTAATTTTTCTGAACTCAGGTTTAAACTGCTCTTCTTTATTGATATTTATTTTTGTTATTTTGTAATCATAATCAATTTCTTCAAGCATAATTGTAATTTTTTTACCATTTGGGGTATTAGAAGTTAAAACTTCAATCATTTTTTATACCAAGTCGCTTCTGAATATCTTTTGAAGACGTACTAAATTGAAATTTGAATTTTTCATTGGGTCTCGCTCTTTTAAAACATTCAACTGAAGCTAGGGCAGCTTCATGAAAGCCTGAGAGAATAAGCTTTAATTTTCCAGGATAGTTACATATATCTCCTATAGCAAAAATCCCTGGTTTATTAGTTTGAAAATTCTCTGTGTTAACATTAATAGTTTTTTTTGTCATATTAAGACCCCATTCCGCTATTGGTCCAAGCTGCATAATTAAACCAAAAAAACCAAGAACTATGTCTGTCTCAATTTTTTCAATTTTTCCATCCTCATTTTTAATATCTATTGATTTTAAGGTGTCTCCTTGATTTGCCGAATTGATTTGAAATGGTGTTTTTATTACAATCTTACCAGTTTTCTTAAGTTGTTCTAACTGACTTAAAGTATGTGGAGCACCTCTAAATTCATTTCTTCTGTGAATTAATGTCACTTTAGAAATTTTAGAAAATTCTAGTGCCCAATCTAAAGCTGAATCTCCTCCCCCAAAAATTGAAATTTTTCTGTTTTTAAATAACTCTTTATTGTTTATTGAATAGAAAACACTTTTACCTTCAAATTTTTCTAAATCTTTAATAGGAAGTTTTCTCGGTTCAAATGAACCTACTCCACCAGCAATAATAATATTGGGGGATAAAAAATTTTTATTTTTATTAGTTTTTATTAACCAGTTACCTTTTTCTTCTTTAATTTCTTGGACTCTCTCATTAAAATGAAAATTTGTTTTAAAAGGTTTTATTTGTCTTAAAAGTTCATCAGTTAAAGATTTACCACTACATTCTGGTACAGCTGGTATATCATAAATAGGCTTGTCAGGATAAAGTTCAATACATTGGCCACCGGGTTTATCAAGATTATCAATTACATTAGCTGTTAAACCTTTTATTCCCAGTTGATGAACTGCAAAAAGTCCTACGGGGCCTGCGCCAATAATTATTACATCAGTTTTAATCATTAAGTTTGTTTTTCCGGTGTTGTAACAACTAAACCATCTAATTCATCCGATACAATTAATTGACAACTAAGCCTGCTATTTTTTTTTGGTTCATATGCCATGTCAAGCATGTCTTGTTCTCCTTCTTCGGATTTGCTTAATTTGTTAAACCATTTTTCATCAACATAAACATGGCAAGTCGCACACGCCATTGAGCCACCACAGTCTGCATCAATTCCTGGTACATTGTTTTGAATAGCTCCTTCCATAACTGATAATCCATTCTCTACCTCAATTATTTTTTTTTCTCCTGAATGATGGATGTAAGTAATTTTAGCCATAATTACAATATAAGAGTAAAAAAAAATAGGGCAAGTGGTTAAACTCGCCCTATTTTATATAAGTTAGTTCAGTTATTATCTTGAAGCTAATCTAGTGTTAGACATTGCAGCTGCCCAAATTACAAGACCAAAAGCGATCTTATTTATAAAGTCAGCTAAATTGTAAATAATGTTTAATGCATCAGCATCAACACCACCAGTTAGATAGCCTAATATGTATCCCAAAGGATAAATAGCCCAACCAACTGTTACAATTACTCTCATAGCACTGAAAGCAGTCGACATTGCTTTGTTTCCGCCTCTAGATGCTAATTGACCTGCTTCACCAGAGAATATTTCAAATAGAATGTATATCCATCCAGCCATTCCAATTACAAATCCTACGAATGGTTGAATATAACCAGCTTCACCTAAGTATCCACCGATTAACATTACTAAAGAACCAATTAATAGTTTCCAAAATATTGAACTTGGCACTTTTTTAACAGCAGCCAAAATCAAATAGAATTCTATCATTTGAAGGGGAACAGTGATTAACCAATCAATGTATCTGTATACAGTTGGTGTATCGCCAGTTGTTACCCAAACTTCTCTCATGTACATGTAGTGAACAAATGCAACACCAGTAACCAATCCAGCTACTGTTATCGATGTTCTCCAAGATGCAGCTACAGTTCCTCTTTCAGCGAAAAAGAATACTGTACATGCAATCATACCCATTGATACAAGCCAAAATGAAATTCCTACGAAATCATTAGTTTGTAGCATGGCAGTCGCAGCATTAGCTGAGCTTGTGATACCTAAAAAGGCAACAGCTGCTAAAGCTATCAGACTTAATTTTCTCATGAAAACCTCCCTCGTTGTTAGTTTTCTTTTATAGTTTAAATTTAAACTACCCAGTTTATGAATCGCGGTTCAAAACTGAATAAGTGATCAGAACCTTAATAAAAAAGGGTGTGACAGTGAAGCCTTTTTTTAACAAAAAAGTGTTGTTTTTATTGACTTTTTTATTTTTTTTTGGGGATAATAGGCAAATAGTGTAAATAATGTAGTAATTTCAAGGGGGGTGATTTGGGCAGGAAATACAAAGAAATTTATGATTCGTCAATCAATAACAAAGAAGAATTTTGGAAAGATATATCTAATGATATTTTTTGGTACAAAAAACCCACAAAAATTTTAAATTCAAAAAATCCTCCCTTTTATAAATGGTACGAAGATGGCATAACAAACACTTGTTACAATGCTTTAGACTACCATGTCGATAAAGGCAGAGGAAAGAAGACAGCTATAATTTACGATAGTCCAATCACAGGAGTAAAAAAAAAATTTACTTTCGATGAGTTAAAAGAAAAAGTCTCACTTTTTGCTGGAGCTTTAAAAAAACAAGGTGTCAACAAAGGTGATAGAATAATTATCTATATGCCAATGATACCCGAGGCTGTGATTGCAATGTTGGCATGTGGAAGAATAGGAGCAGTACACTCAGTAGTTTTTGGGGGGTTCGCTGCTAACGAATTAGCAAGTAGGATTGACGATTCTAAAGCTAAATTAATTATTTCTGCTTCCTGCGGGTATGAACCTGGAAGAACAGTTTATTACAAACCGTTAGTAAACAAAGCACTTGAACTTGCTAATCACAAACCTAATAAATGTATAATTTTTCAAAGAGAAAAAGATAAGGCTGAATTAAATCCAACTACTGATATTACATGGGATGAGGTGCTTAAGGGTGTTAAGCCAGTTGATTGCGAAAAAATGAATGCGAACGATTATGCTTATATACTTTATACTTCAGGAACGACAGGTTTACCTAAAGGTATTGTAAGAGATATTGGTGGACACATCGTTGCATTGAAATGGACAATGAAAAATATATATAACATTGACCAAGACGATGTTTGGTGGTCTGCAAGCGACATAGGATGGATTGTAGGGCACTCTTATATAGTTTACGCTCCACTTTTTTATGGCTGTACAACTGTTTTGTTTGAAGGAAAACCAGTAGGAACTCCTGATGCAGGTGTTTTCTGGAGAATTATATCTGAACATAAAATAAAATCCCTTTTTACTGCACCAACGGCTATTAGAGCAATTAAAAAAGAAGATCCAAATGGTGATTTTTTCAAAAAATATGATCTAAGTAAATTTGAAAAGCTATTTCTAGCTGGTGAAAGGGCTGATCCAGATACTATTAAATGGTTTGAAAAATTATCGGGCTCTCCGGTAATCGATCATTGGTGGCAAACTGAAACAAGTTGGGCAATCACATCTAATTGCACTGGTATAGAATCTTTTCCAGTTAAATATGGCTCAGCGTTCAAACCCGTACCTGGTTATGATTTAAAGGTATTAAATTCCGAAGGTAAGGAAGTTGGTCCAGGAAAAATGGGTGATATAGTTGTAAAACTTCCACTTCCTCCAGGAACATTTCCAACACTTTGGGGTGCGGATAAAAGATATAAAGAAAATTATATGTCTACTTACCCAGGCTACTATCTAACTTATGACGCAGGACACATAGATGAAGATGGTTATGTTTGGATAATGTCCAGAACAGATGATATTATTAACGTAGCTGGGCACAGACTATCAACTGGGGCTATTGAAGAAGTTTTGGCGGAGCATAAGGATGTAGCTGAATGTGCTGTACTTGGTATAGCAGACAAATTAAAAGGACAAATTCCAATAGGTCTACTTGCTCTAAAGGCTGGTGTAATAAAAGATAAAAAAGAGATAATTTCAGAGTGTGTAAAAATGGTGCGAGAAAAAGTTGGCCCTGTAGCAGCTTTTAAAATTGCAATTATTGTAAAAAGACTGCCTAAAACAAGGTCTGGTAAAATATTAAGGGGAACTGTGAGAAAAATTGCTGATAATGAACCTTACAAAATGCCAGCTACTATCGATGATCCGGCAATTTTAGATGAAATTAAGCAAGATCTAAAAGATAATAATATCTTAAAAGTCTAAGGGTTGTCCTTGTGCTTTTGAAATTATCTTTCCTTCCGACATTACTATATTGCCATTAACTATAGTTGCTACAGGAAATCCTTTAACTTTGTAATTATTGAAAGGTGTCCATCCACACTTACTAGCCATCATTTCGTCTTTGATTGTTTGGTCTTTTTTCATATCAACAATCGTTAGATCAGCATCAAAATTTTCTTTAATAAAACCTTTGTTTTTTATTCCGAAAATTCTGCAAGGATTTTCGCACATAAGTTTAATAAGTTGTTCAAGTGTAAGTCTGCCGTTATTTACATGATCTAACATGACAGGAAAGATAGTTTGCACCCCTGGCATTCCGGAAGGAGACTCTGGGTATTCTTTTTTTTTATTTTTTTTTGTATGTGGTGCGTGATCAGAGCCTAATACATCTACAATGTTATTTTTTATTGCAGTCCACAGCCTATCATAGTGATCTTTTGTTCTTAAAGGAGGATTCATTTGAGCATAAGTTCCTAATTTATTGTAGCAATCTGGAGCGTACAAAGTTAAGTGTTGAGGGGTTGTTTCAAAAGTTACATTTTTTTTATGCATTGCTAGAAAATCTACTTCTTCTTTTGTTGTTACATGTAAAACATGGATTTTTTTATTATATCGTTCAGCAATTTTAACAACTCTACGAGTTGAAGACATAGCGGACTCGGTGTTTCTCCATTCTGGATGCGAATGAACATTTCCTTTTTTTATAAATTTTTTTCTTAAATTTAATATTTCTTCGTCCTCAGAATGAATTGAGACTATTCTGTCACTATTTGAAATTACTTTTTCAATATCAGCTTCCTTGTCAACTAATAAATTTCCTGTTGACGAGCCTGCAAAAAGTTTAACACCACAACAACCTTTTAAGTTTTTTAGTTTAGATAATTGATTAGTATTTTCTGGAGTTGCACCAAAATAAAATGCATAATTGCTAAACATTCTATTTTTTGCCAATTGAAGTTTTTTTTCGAATTCAACTAAATTTGAAGTTGGTGGATTAGTATTTGGCATTTCAAATACCGAGGTAACACCGCCAAGCACTGCGGCTCTGCTTCCACTTTCTAAGTCTTCGGCATCAGTAGATCCTGGTTCTCTAAAATGCACTTGCGTGTCAATGATACCTGGTAAAATAATTTTATTTGTTGCATCAAAAACTTTGGAACTATTTAGACTAATTGAACCAATTTTTTTAATTTTATCATTTAAAATAGCTATATCAGTTTTTTGAAGTTTGCCATCTATATAGCAGAAGCCATTTTTGATAATGAGACTATAATTGTCAGGCATAATTTACTATTTACAGTATACAGTATAAACTGCAAATATGGAAAAAGATCAAATATTTATTTTAGAGGACCGAGGTGTTCTTTTTATTACAGGGAAGGATACTGAGAATTTTTTACAGAATATAGTTACTAATGACATCACTAAAGTTTCAGAAAATTTTAGTTGTTTTGCTTCGTTGTTGTCGCCTCAAGGTAAATATTTGTTTGATTTTATAATTATTAAGCACAAAACAGGTTTTTTAATAGATTGTGAAAAAAAACAAGCTGATAAACTATTAGAAAGATTAAATTTCTATAAGTTACAATCCCAAATAGAAGTTCTTAACTTAAGTAACGAATTTGTGGTTGCTGTTTTAAGTAAAGAAAAATTTTTAACGCTAAACGGCGCAAAAGATATGGAAGGTAAAACTTTAAAATTTTTAGACAGTCCAATTTTTCTAGATCCTAGAACAACATTTTTGGGAGGAAGATTGATTATTAATTTAGAAAAGTTAGATAAATCAGTTAGTAGTCTTCAACTAAAATCTGAAGATCCTAAAAATTATTACAAACTAAGCCATAAACTTGGTGTTCCTCAAATAAACACTGAAAGACTTCAAGATAAGATTTTTGGAATTGAGTGTAATTTTGAAGAATTAAATGGAATTGATTTCAAAAAAGGTTGTTATGTTGGGCAAGAAAATACCTCTAGAATGAAATTAAGAAAAAAAGTCAGAAGAAGACTTGTTCCAATAAATAAAAATGAAAAAATTAATATTGATAGTGAGATATCATTTAATGGTAAAAAAGTAGGTAAAGTTCTTATAGATACACCCTTCCCTTTCGCTTTAATAAAATTATTCGACCCTGACTTTTCGGAATTTTCAAGTCAAGAGTTGTTGGCCGACAATCAAAAGATCAAACTTATAAAACCTTCATTTTTAAGCTCTTAGTAATCATCTATACATAGCTTTATTTTTTAGATATAGGAGTCTCGATGAGTAGTCAAAAGTCAGATATTCAAATAGCAAGAGCAGCAAAAATAAAGCCTATAAAAGATATTTTAAAAAAAATTAAAATTCCTGATAACCATCTTGCTTTTAGCCCAATGGGGCGTCATATAGCGAAATTAAATTTGAACTATATTTCTTCCTTAAAAGAAAAAAAAAGTAATTTAATTCTAGTAACTGCGATTACACCAACTCCTGCGGGTGAAGGAAAAACTACTACTTCTGTAGGTTTAAATGACGGTTTAAATAAAATTGGTAAACAATCTATTGTTTGCTTAAGGGAGCCTAGTTTAGGTCCTTCTTTTGGAATGAAAGGAGGAGCAGCAGGTGGGGGTTACGCTCAAGTTATACCTATGGAGCAAATTAATTTACATTTCACTGGAGACTTTCATGCAATTACTTCTGCACATAATTTACTTTCTGCTTTAATTGATAATCACATCTATTGGGGTAACGAATTAAATATAGATCCAAAAAATATTACTTGGAAAAGGGTTGTTGATTTAAACGATAGGGCCTTAAGGTCTATTAAGATTAATCTTGGTAAATTAAAGAATAATATTCCAAGAGATGATGGTTATGATATTACAGTAGCTTCTGAAGTAATGGCTATATTTTGTTTATCAAATAATTTGCAAGATCTAGAAAAAAAAATTGGGAATATTACAGTAGCTTATTCAAAAGAAAATAAACCCATATATGCAAGAGATCTTAAAGCACAAGGTCCAATGACGGTTTTGCTTAAAGATGCAATTAGACCGAATGCAGTTCAAACTCTTGAAAATAATCCAGCAATTATTCATGGTGGACCTTTTGCCAATATAGCTCACGGGTGCAACTCTATTCTAGCAACAAAGACTGCACTAAAATTATCAGATTATGTTATAACTGAAGCTGGTTTTGGCGCTGATCTTGGAGCTGAAAAATTTTTAAATATCAAATGTCGTGAAGCTGGTATTCAACCAGATTGTGTTGTCATCGTGGCTACAATTCGAGCCCTTAAAATGCACGGTGGTGTTGATAAAAATAATTTAAAGCAAGAAAATTTAGAAGCTTTAAAAAAAGGATTACCAAATCTTGAAAGGCATATAAAAAATATTAAAAAATTTGGCTTAGAAATAATAGTTGCAATAAATCATTTTACTTCTGACACAGATAAAGAAATTGAAATTATCAAAAAATTTTGTTCTTCTTTGTCAGTTAAAGTGAGTTTATGCACTCATTGGTCTAAAGGAGGAAAGGGCGCAATTGATCTAGCAAATAATGTAGTTAAAATTTGTAAAAATAATAAAAAAGGAAATTTTAAACATCTTTATTCTAATGAAACGCCTATTTTAAAGAAAATTGAAACTATTGCAAAAGAGCTTTATGGAGCAGATAAAGTTGAATTTAATGATGAGGCTAAGAAGAAAATTACAGAAATAGAAAAAGCAGGATTTAAAAAATTTCCCGTTTGTATTGCTAAAACTCAATATAGTTTTTCAATAGACCCAAAATTGAAAGGGGCCCCTTCAGGCCATACTTTACAAGTAAGAGAAGTTATTCTTTCATCAGGAGCTAAATTTATTGTTGTGATATGTGGTTCAATAATGACAATGCCTGGATTGCCGAAAGAGCCAGCTTCCAATAATATAAAGTTGAATAACAAAGAAGAAATCGAGGGTCTTTTCTAATTTTTCAACTCTATTTTTTCCAATTTATCTAAAACCACTCTAAGTATTTTTTCGTTTCCTGCTTTGATAGGTGATTATTATCAACATAGAATATCTCATCATTGTCATGCAAAAGACACCTATTTTTTATTTCTGTGTCACAAAACATTTCGTGAGGAAAAATTTTGTACAAATTTTTATGTTTTAAGCTATTCAAAACACTATGACTATTTTCTGCATAATTAAGAAAATTACTATAAGAAGTTGTTAAAGGTTTTGATTTTAAAATATCTGTAAAATCTTCTTTATTCCACATATACAAATCAAATAATTTTTTTGTTACATCAAACCCTACTGGGGGTACTGGATAAATAAGAATTACATCAACATTGTTATCAAGCAGTTCTTCAATAGATTTCTTAACGGCTTCTTTAGCTGTTAACTTTCCTTTTCCTTTCAAAAACCACCATTCTCTTTGCTCTCTACCGCCTTCTCCATTGTCATACCTTTCGCCTGATAAATACATGGGCAACCTTCCGCCGATAATGGCTATGGGTTTTTTACCAGATAACATTGCTTTTTTTCTATCTTCCTGCGTTTTTTTTATTACAATAATTTTCTACTTTTAAAGAATACTTTTGAACTTTATCAAAACCAAAAATATAATAACAACCAATGCTATTTAAATCATGAAAATTAAATCTTGAAATTATCTCTTCGTTTTGTCCTAGTACTTTTTTAAGCTGATCCATATGACTATCCCCGACGATGAAAAGGTCCCTCTTGCTATTATCAAGTGTTTGTTTTTCAAATTTTTTATTTTTATTATTAGGGTCTTTTTCAAAAATAATATTGTTAATAATTTTAGGATAGTTTTTATTTTTTTGAAAACCGTTTTGAGAAATTACAGTCAAATTAATTAATAATAATGTAATAGAAGCAAACAATAATGTTTTTAAATTATAAAATTTATTTAATTTTGATTTGGATCTAAAAGGTTTTTCAATAAGGAAATAAGATCCAATTGAAAGTGCAAAAGTAGAAATAATTAAAAGTAATAAGTTAATGCTGTTAAATAAAACAAATATTGGATAATGCCAAAGATATAACGAGTATGAAATCAGTCCTGTTCCTACAAAAATCTTACTTGAAAGAAGATTTGTGATTAAACAGTTTTTCTGTGAGTACCAAATAATTAAGCAAACTCCTATGACTGGTATCAGTGTAGTTATTGAGGGTAAAAACATTCTATCATTAAACGAAACGAAAGAATAAATTATTAAAGCAATCCCTATTAAAGGAAATAAAATGGTAAACTTTTTTTTCACTTTTTCGTCCATATTTTATCTCAAAATTAGCAAGCAAGCTTCCAGCTAGAAGTTCCCAGCCTCTTGTAGGAAGTGAATAAAAGTTAATAGATGCATGTGTCTGGCTTAAAAAGTCTGCAGCAAACAAGCTTATAAAAAATCCAAAAAATAAAATTGAAGTAGTATATTTTTCCAAAAATTTAATTATAAAAATAAGACAAATTGGAAAAACAATATAGAATTGTTCTTCTACAGAAAGTGACCATGTGTGAAGAAAAGGTTGAAATTGTATAGTTTGAAGTTGATCATACCCAATTCCTAAATGCCAAAAATAATAATTTGAAATAAAAATTACCGAGGAAATTATAGATTTTGCATAATCAATAAAAAAACTTGAGATAGCAAAATGATAAACAAAAGGAAATGAAAATAACATTACAAAGAAAAGAATGGGCAATATACGTCTTGCTCTTCTTTTGTAAAAGTTCAGATAAGAAAACTTACCTGTGAGTTTTAGCTCATTTAATATTATTTTTGTTATTAAATAACCAGAAATAACAAAAAAAATGTCTACACCAATGAAACCGCCTGAGAAAAAATCAATATCAAGTATACTGATTTCAGCGTGATAAAAAATTACAGCTAAGACTGCAACAGCCCTTAAACCATCAATTTCTGGTCTATAATTACTGTATTTGTTCATTATTAATAAGATTAAATTATATATTAAAATTAAGTTTAAAGTGCATTTAAAAGTCTTGATAATGAAGCCAGTATCCCATATCCGCTTAGTTCGATAAATAAAACTATTAAGATAATTAGTATTATCCTTTTGTGTTTATAAAAAAATTCCATAATCCCTTTACATTTTGGTGCGGTCGGAGAGACTCGAACTCTCATGGGATAACCCACACGGCCCTCAACCGTGCCTGTCTACCAATTTCAGCACGACCGCTATATTATCTGCGACAATAAGTGAATGACAACTTAAGTTCAAGTTGATAGACTGGAATAAGTATGTCTACGCATCAAAAGTTTGACAGGGAAACGTTAGAAATTTACAGAAAAATTTCTAAAGTCGTTCCTGATGTTGAATGGAAATTTCATGCCCCATTAATTAAAAAAATTAATGAGCTAAAAAAAGAGAAAAATGCTGTAATTCTAGCTCATAACTATCAAACACCAGAAATATATCATGGGGTAGCAGATATTTCTGCGGACTCTCTCGCTTTAGCTCAGGAAGCTGCAAAAACTTCAGCAGATATAATTGTTCTTTGCGGAGTTCATTTCATGGCTGAAACTGCAAAGTTAATGAATCCGAAAAAAAAAGTTTTAATACCTGATATGCAAGCAGGCTGCTCTTTGTCAGCCTCTATAACTGGTGAAGATGTAGTTATGCTAAAAGAAAAATATCCAGGCGTTCCTGTGGTATCTTATGTTAACACATCTGCTGATGTTAAAGCTGAGACTGATGTATGTTGCACTTCAGCAAATGCTGTTAAAGTAGTTGAGTCTCTTGGAGTAGAAAAAGTTATATTTCTTCCAGACCATTATCTTGCTAATTACGTTCAAAAAAATACAAAAGTAAAAATTATTTCATGGCAAGGAACTTGTATTGTTCACGAAAAATTTACTGCTGAAGAAGTTGAGGATATTAGAAAACAAAATCCTGGTATAAAAGTTATTGCTCATCCTGAATGTCCTCCAGATGTTATAAGTGCATCAGATTTTGCAGGATCAACTTCTGGTATGGTAAATTATGTAAAGCAAAATCAACCAAAAAAAGTACTTTTAGTTACTGAATGCTCGATGAGTGACAATATTCAAGTTGAAAATCCAAATGTCGAATTTGTTAAACCCTGCAATCTTTGTCCATACATGAAAAAAATTACATTAAAAAAAATATATGACTGTCTAAAAAATGAAACCAACGAAATTAAAATTAGTCACAATATAGCTACTAGAGCAAGAAAATCAGTACAAAGAATGACTGAAATTGGTAGATAGTTTTAGTGTATAAGATAAATCAAAAATATATAAACTCTGTTGTCAAAAAGGCGTTGGAAGAAGATTTAAAACCTAGAGGAGATATTACCACTAATTTGATTAGTTTAAAAAATAAAAAACTAAATGCAAAAATAATATCTAAACAAAATGGTGTAGTTGCAGGAATAAATTTTTGTAAAGCAGCATTTAAAATAATCGGAAAAGAAACAATTTTTAAAAGTAAAGTAAGAGATGGAACAAAAATAAAAAAAAATAAAGTTATTGCTGAAATTAAAGCTAAAACTAAAACTATTCTAATTGCAGAAAGAACTGCTTTAAATTTTCTCAATCATGCTTCAGGTATAGCTACTTTAACTAACCGATATGTTAACAAAGTAAATAAAAAAACTAAAATATGCTGTACTCGAAAAACTACACCAAACCTCAGGTTATTAGAAAAATATGCTGTAAAAAAAGGTGGAGGATATAATCATCGTTACAATCTAAGCGATGAAATATTAATTAAAGATAATCATATAAACGCTGAAAATAATTTAAAAAAATTAATTAAAAAAGCTATCAAAACTAAAAAGATCATTACTGTTGAAATAGAGAATTTAAAACAATTAAATCAAGTTTTAGGTGTAAAATTTAAAAGAATTTTATTCGATAATATGAGCCCAAAACAATTAAAAAAATGTTTAAAAATTTGCAAAAATAAATATGAAACTGAGTATTCTGGTAATGCTACATTAAAAAATATTAAACAAATATCAAAAACAGGTGTTAACAGAATATCTGTTGGAGCAATTACACATAGCGCTAAATTTTTCGATAGTAGCTTATCAATACTTTAAAACTTTTTATTTTAAAAGTTCTGCCTGTGCAGCAGCTAGTCTGGCCACAGGAACTCTATAAGGAGAACAAGATACATAATTCAAGCCAACCTTAGAGCAAAACTCAATACTTTTAGGATCTCCTCCGTGTTCGCCGCAAATTCCTAACTTCAATCTTTTATTTTGTTTTCTACCTCTATTTGAAGCAATTTCAACTAATTCACCAACGCCATCTTCATCGATGCTAACGAATGGGTCTTTATCGAAAATTTTATGATCAACATAATCGTTTAAAAATTTTCCTGAATCATCTCTACTTATGCCAAGTGCAGTTTGTGTTAAATCATTAGTACCAAAGCTAAAAAAGTCTGCGTATTTTGAGATTGATTTTGCTTGTAAAGCTGCTCTAGGCAATTCAATCATCGTTCCTACAATATAATTAATTTTAATTTTATTTTTTGTTTGTACTTCTTTAGCAATTTTATTGACTAAATCCCTTAAAATTTTCAATTCAGTATCTGTTGAAACCAAAGGTATCATAATTTCAGGTATAGCTGATTTTGATTTTTCTTTTTTACACTCAATCAAGGCTTCAAAAATTGCTTTACATTGCATTTCATATATTTCTGGAAAAGATATACCTAGTCTGCATCCTCTGTGGCCCAACATAGGATTTTGTTCATGAAGCTCAGATATTCTGTCTTTAACCTCTTTGGCTCCCAAATTTAGCGATCTAGCAACTTCATCAATGTCTTTATCAGACTTTGGTAAAAATTCATGCAATGGAGGGTCAAGTAGTCTAACCGTTACTGGAAGTCCGAACATTGCTTTTAAATATCCCTTTAAAATCATTTTTTTGGTGTGGTAAAAGTTTATTTAAGGCGTTATTTCTGTCTTCTAAGGATTTTGATAAAATCATCTGCCTTACAGATAAAATTCTTTCTTCATCAAAAAACATATGTTCTGTTCTACATAAGCCAATTCCTTCTGCTCCAAATTCTCTAGCAGTTTTGGTATCCTTGACTGTCTCAGCGTTTGTTCTAATTTTTAATTTTCTATATTTGTCTGCCCAACTCATTATTGTAGAAAAATATCCTGAGATTTCTGGTTTTACTGTTGGTACAGTACCAAGCATAACTTTTCCGCTACCACCATCAATAGTTATAATTTCGCCCTCTTTAATTAATTCATCTCCAGCTTTAAATTGTTTATTCTCATAATCGATGTTAATCTCACTAGATCCTGAAACACATGGTCTTCCCATTCCTCTGGCAACCACGGCAGCGTGACTTGTCATACCTCCTCTTGAAGTTAAAATTCCTTTTGCTGCATGCATTCCATGAATGTCTTCAGGAGAAGTTTCTATTCTTACCAAAATTGTATCTTGCATCATTCCGTTTAATTTTTCAGCTTCTTCAGCAGAAAATACAACTTTTCCACTTGCTGCTCCAGGAGATGCTGGCAGGCCTGAAGCTATGATTTTTTTTTCCACTTTTTCATCCAAAGTTGGATGAAGTAAAGTTTCTAATGAATTTGGGTCAATTCTTAGTAAAGCTTCTTTTTTAGAAATTAGTTTTTCTTTAACCATATCTACTGCAATTTTGATTGCTGCTTTTGCTGTTCTTTTGCCTGACCGTGTTTGTAGCATCCAAAGTTTATTATTTTCGACTGTAAATTCTATATCTTGCATATCTCTGTAGTGATTTTCTAACTTAATAAATATTTTTTTTAATTGTTGGTAAACCTTAGGCATGGCCTCTTCCATTGATAAAGACTTTGAGCCAGAATCTTTTTTTGCTTTCTTAGTAATATGTTGAGGAGTTCTCGTACCTGCTACAACATCCTCACCTTGTGCATTAATTAGATATTCACCAAAAAAAAGCTTTTTCACCCGTTGAAGGGTTTCTAGTAAAAGCCACCCCAGTGGAACAATCTTCTCCCATATTTCCAAAAACCATTGCTTGAACATTTACTGCTGTTCCCCAATGATCAGGGATATGATTAAGCTTCCTGTAAGTTTTTGCCCGGTTACTATTCCATGATAAAAAAACCGAAGAGATAGCTCCGTAAAGTTGTTTATTGACATCTTGTGGAAATTCTATTTTTTTTTCTTTTTTTATTAGTTCCTTAAAATTTTGTATTAAACCATCCCAGTCGTTTTCATCAAGTTCAGTATCTGAAAGCACTCCTTTAGTGAGTTTAAAATTGTCAATCATCTCTTCGAATAAGTGATTTCCTATTCCTAAAACAACACTGCTATACATTTGAATAAATCTTCTGTAGCTATCTTTTGCAAATCTACCGTTCGAGGTTTTTTTAGCAAGTGATTCAACTGTTTTATCATTTAAACCTAAATTTAAAATTGTATCCATCATCCCTGGCATCGATATTCTTGCGCCAGACCTGACTGATACTAAGAGAGGATTTTTTTAAATCTCCAAATTTTTTTTTGGTATTTTTTTCAATTTTTTTTAACTCTTTGTCAATTGCCTTAATAATATTATTTGGAAGTTTTTTTTTATTATTATAAAAAATGTCACATACCTCTGTTGAAATTGTAAAACCTGGAGGTACGGGCAAACCTAATCTTCCCATTTCTGCAAGGTTAGCTCCTTTTCCTCCTAAGATATTTTTTATATTTTTAATTTTTTTATTTTTTTTTTCGTCAAAACTAAAAACTACATTTCCCATTTAAGCTCCTTCTAACTTAGAAAAATCAATAAAACTATTAAAGGTTTTACAAAACATTTTTAATAGTTCTAAACGATTATTTTTAATATCATGATTCTCATCATTTACCACTACATTATCAAAAAAGCTATCTGTGTAACTTTTAATCTCAGACAATTGTATTAGCAGATTTTCATAGTTTTTGTCTTCTTCTTTTACTGTAAATGCCTTCCGAATTTCGTTAATTTTTTTAAAAAGACTTTTTTCTTCTTCTTTTCTAAAAAGAACAGAATCAGGTTTTCCAAATATTTCTTTTTTTTTCATGATTGAGAATATTTGATGCTCTTTTATAAGAATAGATTACATTTTTTCCAATATCTTTATTAATGTATTTGTTCATCAAAAAACTTTTTCTAAAAAGATCTAAATAATTGTCTCCCGAATGAGAACTTATGGAAGCTTCAATTATATCTTGTTGTATTTTTTTCTCTTTTAATATATTTCTCATTCGTTCTTTAAGAAAATTTAGTAGGTCGTTGTCAAAGTTCTCATTTTTTTGATTAACACCTTGGTCAATAAAAAGTGTTGAAGAATAATTAATTAAATCTCTTATCTTTAAATTTAATCTATTTTCAATAATTATTCTTAATAGTCCTATTGCCGAACGTCTGAGAGCAAAAGGATCTTTTGAGCTAGTAGGTTTTTCGTTTATCAGAAAAAATCCTACTAAAGAGTCAAGTTTGTCAACTATTGAAATCGAATAACTTATTGGTTTTCTTGGAACATCAGACGCTAAACCACTAGGAAGATAATGATCACTTATTGAATTTGCTACATCCTCCTCAAATCCTTGTGATAAAGCAAAATGTTTTCCCATAATACCTTGAAGCTCAGGATATTCCCCAACAAGATCAGAGCAAAGATCAGATTTAGATATTGATGCAGCGATTTCTGCTTTTTCTTTATTAATATTAAATTCATCTGATATTAGTGAAGAAAGTTTTCTTAATCTTTGAGTTTTATCATAAATAGTTCCAAGCTTATCATAAAATGTCACTGCTTTTAGTTTTGCTATTTGTTTTATAAGATTTTTAGACTTATCTTTTTCCCAAAAAAACTGTGCGTCAGCTAGCCTTGCTTCTACAACTCTTTTGTTTCCTTCTTTAATAAAGTTTTTATTGTCAGATTTATTTGCAACAACTAAAAAAAAATTTGACAGTCTGTCTTTGTTATCAAGAAGAGGAAAATACCTTTGATGTTTTTGAAGAGTAGAAATGATTATTTCTTTAGGTAATTTAAGGTACTCTTTATTAAAGTTTATAAGAAGCACATTTGGATTTTCAACTATATTTACTACTTCTTTTAATAGATTTGGATCAAAATTTTCTCTAAATTTTTTCGAATGACAAATTTTTTTTATTTTTTCTAATATTTTAGCTTCTCTATTTTTATGATTTAATAAAATCTTGTTAGATTTTAAAAAGGACTGGTACTCTTTATAGGTCTTAATTTTTTTTGAATTTGTAGCTAAATCTAACTCTGATATTGTAGTATCTGTTGATTTTAAATGCTCAAAATCGAATATTAAAGGTTGTTTATTGAAGATAGAGACAATGGATCTTAATGGCCTACCCCACATTAAATTATTATCAGACCATCGCATTGATTTTCTCCAACTAACTTCTTTTAAGGATTTAGGTGTAATTTTGATCAGCAGATCCTTAGTAAAAACTTCTTTAGATTTAGTTTTAATAAAATAAAATTTACCCTTATCTAGGTCCTTCTCATAGATATCTTCTTTACTGACATTGTGAGAGCTAACAAAACTTTTAAGAATATTTTCTTCCACGCCAACTTTTGGCCCTTTAATTTCTTTAGATAAGATTTTTATTTTTTCAGGAAGATTATCTATCACGAGTGTGAGTCTAGTTGGTGTTGAATAGACATCAATTGATTTAAAAGTAAGACCTTCATCTTTTATAGACTTTTCAAAAATTTTTTTTATTTCTTCTCTAGCATTAATTTGAAGCAAAGGAGGAATTTCCTCGCTATATAGTTCAAGTAAAAATTGAGCCATAATTAATCTTTTGATTCTAGCCAAAGAGAACCACAGCCTTTAGCTAGATCTCTAATTCTATTAATATATCCTGTTCGTTCAGCCACACCAACAACGCCTCTTGCGTCTAAGAGATTAAAAATATGACTAGCTTTTAAACATTGATCATAGGCAGGCAAAACAATTTTTTTTTCCAATAATGAAATACATTCTTTCTCTGCTATATCAAAGTTATCCAATAATGATTTAGTGTTTGCGAACTCAAAATTATAAGCTGAAAATTCTTTTTCGGATTGCAAATAAACATCTTTATATTTTACACCGTCGTTGTTCCAATCCAAGTCAAAAACATTTTTCTTTCCTTGAACAAACATACACAATCTTTCTAAACCGTAAGTAAGCTCTACAGAGACAGGTTTGCATTCAATTCCTGTCATTTGTTGAAAATAAGTAAACTGAGTAATCTCCATACCGTTACACCAAACCTCCCATCCTAGGCCTGCTGCTCCTAAAGTTGGACTTTCCCAATCATCCTCTACAAATCTTATGTCATTATTTTTAATATCAATACCAATTGAAGATAAACTTTTTAAAAAAATTTTTTTAATATTCTTTGGTGATGGTTTAATTATGACTTGAAACTGATAGTAGTGTTGAAGTCTGTTTGGGTTTTTTCCATATCTTCCGTCTGTTGGTCTCCTTGAAGGTTGAACGTAAGCTGCTTTCCAGGGTTTCGGTCCTAAGGATCTTAAAGTCGTGGCTGGATGAAAGGTTCCAGCTCCAACCTCTAAATCGTAAGGTTGTAAAATCACACATCCATAATTCCCCCAGTATTTTTGCAAGTTCATTATTATTTCCTGGAAAGATAAAGATTTTTTATTTTTAATTCTTTTTTTATTCTTTTTTGGCATCTATAAACCAAATTTTTGCCACATCGCTCGATCTTCTAAAACATCTACAAATCTGTCTACCTGATGTTCAATAGACGAAGAAAGTTTTTTAGCCAAAAAACCTTTTGGTTTTTCAAATCTTTTTATCACAACATCTTTTCCAAATTTTTCTTTAAGAACCTGATCCGCATTTCCAATACCATCAATTAGCCCTAATTTAAGTGATGTCTCACCAGACCAAAATTCACCTGTAAAAATATTATTTTTTTCTGGATCCTTCAATTTTTTTTCCTCTGCTTTGTTCTACTACTTTTATAAAATGCCCATGTAGTTCTAATTGAAGTTTTTTAATTCTTTTTACGTCTTCTTCTTTTTCTTCTACAAATGGATCGAGCGTGCTTTTATTTTTCCCTGCAGTATAGATTCGTCTTTCAACACCAACTTTTTTGATCATTTCTTTAAAACCAAAAGATGCTGATATCACTCCTATAGAGCCAATTATAGAACTAGAGTTTGCGTAGATCTCATCTCCTGCGCAGGCTATAAAATAACCTCCTGAAGCAGCTACGTCTTCAGCAAAAAATATTACCTTCTTTTTATTCTCTTCAGCAAGTTGCCTTATGAAACTGTAAATTAAATGGGATTGAACCGGTGATCCTCCCGGTGAATTAATTGATATAGCAACATACTTAGCTTTTTTAAATGAAAAAGCCTTTTTTAAAATATCTTGTTGACCTGCAAGATCCATTCCTTGCCTAAACCTTCCAGCCGACCCGATTACACCAGTGAGCCTTACATGAGGGATTACTTTCTTTTTTTTGAAAATCCAAAACATATTTTTTTGATAACTATATACTTATATCAGTAGTATAATTAAATTTTAATAATTTTATACGCTACTCCTAGTTGAATTACGGGTGCGTCACTTGTGATTAAATTAAAAAAACTATTAATCAAAAAATCAACTACAATGATTATATGGGATCAGTTGTACCTCTAAAAAAATCTGTTAACTCAGCATATTTGGAATTAAAAAATTTAGTAGCGAATAAGCTTTTAAAAGTAGAAAACTTAATTGAATTGAAACTTCATAGTAAAATTGAGCTAATAAATAAAATGAGTAATCACCATTTTAGTTCTGGTGGGAAAAGGATGAGAGCAATGCTAACCCTTGGTTCAGCTAAGCTAACTGGGTATATTGATGGCGAAAGAGATGTAAATCTAGCTACATGTGTAGAATTGATTCATTCAGCCACTTTGCTTCATGATGATGTAATAGATGAAAGTGCTCTTAGAAGAGGGTTTAAGACTGCTAACTCTATTTGGGGAAATCAATCTTCGATATTAGTTGGAGATTATTTATTAAGCAGATGTTTCGAAATTATGGTGGATGATGGAGATTTGGAAATTTTAAAATTATTATCTTCAACCTCAGCAAAAATAGCTCAAGGAGAAATTTTACAATTACAACACAAAAGTGAGGCAGATCTTTTAGAAGAAACTTATTTAAAGATAATTAATTTAAAAACTGCGTCTCTTTTCTCAGCAGCAACTCGAACTGGTGCTTGTATTTCTAAAAGCAACAAGAAAGAAAAAGAGGCATTAGAATCTTATGGAAAAAATCTTGGATTAGCTTTTCAAATAGCTGACGATGCTTTAGATTATTATTCTAAAGAAATAATTTTTGGAAAAGAAATCGGAAAAGACTTTTACGAAGGCAAAACCACCTTGCCGATAATTATAATTTTTCAAAGAGCAAATTCCGAAGAAAGAAGTTTTTTATTAGAATTGTTTAAAAAAGAAAAAAGAACTAAAGATGATTTTAGTGAAACCCTTGCACTAATAAATAAATATAAGGCTGTTCAAGAAAGTATTAAAAGAGCTGAATATTTCGTAAATCTTTCAAGGGATGCACTTAGTATTTTTGAAGAAAGTCAAAATAAAACTGTTTTACAAAATTTAACTGGCTTTAGTTTAAATAGATCTTTTTAAGGGAAAAGAAGTTCTCTTAACCATTTTCCATTTTTGTTTTTATAATTAAGTCTCTCGTGTACTCTACCTTCTACATCGAGCCAAAACTCAATTTCATTTGGTATTACTCTCCACCCAGACCAATACGACGGCCTAGGTACATTATTTCCCTCAGGAAATTTATTTTTAAATTCTTCGATCGTTTTTAAAAAGTTTTCCCTTTTGTCTAATACCCTTGATTGAGATGAGGCCCATGCACCAATTTTATTTTTATATGGTCTAGATTTATAATATTCATCTGCATCCTTATCAGAAACTTGCTCAACAGAGCCAAGGATCCTTACTTGTCTTCTCAAACTTTTCCAATGGAAGCACATTGATGCTTTTTTGTTTTTTTTAAGATCATCACTTTTTTTACTTTCAAAATTTGTATAAAAAACAAATCCTTTATCACTTAATCCTTTTAATAATACCATTCTTACACTTGGTTGGCCTGATTTATCTGAAGTTGCCAATGCTAGCGCATTGGGATCGTTAATTTCACTTTCTTTGGCTTTATCAAACCATTTTTTAAACAAATTAATAGGGTTTTCTTGGTCTTCAAAACAAGAATCTAAGCCTAATGAATTTTTGCCATTTTTTTGATTCATAATTTCTTTAAAATAATCTATACATTAATTAACTATGTCTTTTAATACTTTTGGTAAAATATTTAGATTTACGACTTGGGGAGAATCCCATGGTCCAGCTATTGGTTGTATTATAGATGGCTGTCCGCCTAATATCACCATATCTGAGAAAGATATTCAAAAAGATATGGATAAACGTAGACCTGGTCAGTCTAAATTTACCACACAAAGAAAAGAGTCTGATAAGGTAATTATTTTATCAGGTGTATTTCAAGGCAAAACTACAGGAACCCCTATTTCTATAATTATTTACAATACTGATAAAAGATCTCGAGATTATGAGTCTATAAAGGAAAAATTTAGACCGGGTCATGCTGATTATACATATTTTAAGAAATATGGAATTAGAGATTTCAGAGGAGGTGGTAGACAATCTGCTAGAGAGACAGCTTGCAGAGTAGCTGCAGGTGCGGTAGCGAAAACTGTTTTAAAAAATATATTAGGTAAAAAATTTAATGTTATAGGAGCTGTTACTCAATTAGGTCTGATGTCTTGTGATAAATCTAATTGGAATGATAAAGAAATAAATAAAAACCCTTTTTTCTGTCCTGATAAAAAATCAGTTAAACTTTGGGAAAAATATCTTTTAGCTGTAAGAAAGTCAGGTTCTTCATGTGGTGCAATAATAGAGTTAAGAGCCTCAGGTGTGCCTGCTGGTCTTGGAGCTCCCATTTACTCAAAATTAGATACGGATATTGCTGCCTCTCTTATGAGCATTAACGCTGTGAAAGGTGTTAATATAGGAGCTGGTATGAATTCTGCTTTTTTAACCGGGGAAGAAAATTCAGATGAAATAAGAAAATCATCTGGAAAAGTGAAATTTAAATCTAATAATGCTGGAGGGATTTTAGGTGGTATTTCTTCTGGGCAAAATATTCTAGCATCTTTTGCGGTTAAACCAACATCTTCTATTCTTAACACTAGAGAAACAATTAACAAAAAAGGCAAAAATACAAAAATCTCTGTTAAAGGTAGACACGATCCATGTGTAGGAATAAGAGCGGTTCCAATCGGAGAAGCTATGTTATCTTGTGTGCTTCTAGATCATCTTTTGATGCATAGAGCACAATGCGGTTAACTTATAATTTTATTTTTCCCTTTAGCTAAAATAATATTTGATTTTAAAGCATCATGTACTTTATTAACAATTGATTGAGCATTTAATCCTGCTTTACTGTACATTTCATATGGAGTGTCTTGGTCTAAGAATGTATCGGGCAGAAACATCGATCTAAATTTCAATCCTTTGTCAAAAACTCCTCTTTCTGCTAATAACTGTGCTACGTGAGAACCAAAGCCTCCTATAGATCCTTCTTCTATTGTTATAACTAATTCATGATTAGTAGCTAATTCAAGAATTAATTTGGTGTCTAATGGCTTAGAGAATCTTGCGTCAACTATTGAGCATTCTATTCCTTTTTTTAGTAATTCTTCAGATGCTAATTTACATTCTTGTAACCTTGCGCCAAAATTTATTATAGCAACTTGTTTGCCCTCTCTAATTACTCTGCCTTTGCCTATTTCTAAAATTTCATTAATTTCAGGAATTTTAACACCTACTCCATTTCCCCTTGGATATCTAAAGGCAGATGGTCTATCATTAATTGTAACAGAGGTATTAATCATTTTTACAAGCTCTGCTTCGTCGCTAGGTGCCATAACTACAAAATTAGGAAGTGTTGAAAGATAAGTCACATCAAAAGATCCAGCATGCGTTGGACCGTCTGAACCAACTAATCCTGCTCTATCTATAGCAAATCTAACAGGCAAACTTTGTATAGCCACGTCATGAACAACTTGATCATAAGCTCTTTGAAGAAATGTTGAGTAAATTGCTGCGAATGGTTTGTATCCTTCAGTAGCCAAACCTGCTGCAAAAGTCACTGCATGCTGTTCAGCAATGCCAACATCAAACATTCTATCAGGAAATTTTTTTTCAAATAGATTTAAACCCGTTCCTGAAGGCATTGCTCCTGTTATGCCAACAATTTTAGTGTCATTTTGGGCATGTTTAATCAATGTTTCTGCGAAAATCTTAGTATAGGAAGGAGTGTTTGATTTAGTTTTGATTTGTTCACCAGTAACAACATTAAACTTCGAAACACCATGATATTTATCGCCTGAGTCTTCAGCTGGTTTGTAGCCTTTACCTTTTTGAGTTATAGCGTGAATTAATATCGGTCCTTTGTGATTTGAATTTTTCACATTATCTAAAACTTTAACTAAATTGTTTACGTCATGACCATCTATAGGACCAATGTAATAAAAACCAAGCTCACTGAACATTGTTCCTCCAGTAACTATTCCTCTTAGAATATCTTCCGCTTTTCCAGCTTTTTCTTTAAATCTTTTTGAGAATGCAGAGGTGATAAGTTTTATTGTTTCTCTAAAACTAAAATAAATTTTACCTGATAAAAGTTTTGCTAAATATTTGCTCATAGCACCCACGGGTCTTGCTATGGACATGTCATTATCATTAAGTATGACTATTAATTTCGATTTTAATGCGCCTGCATTATTCATAGCTTCATATGCCATTCCTGCACTCATTGCACCATCTCCGATCACTGCTATAACTTCGTTTTTATCATTTGATAAATTTTTAGCTACAGCCATCCCCAATGTTGAAGATATAGAGGTTGAGCTATGAGCTGCACCAAAAGGATCGTATTCACTTTCGGATCTTTTTGTGAATCCAGAAAGTCCTCCACCTTTTCTAAGGCTATGAATCTTATTTTTTCTACCAGTTATAATTTTATGCGGATAGCACTGGTGGCCGACATCCCAAACTAGTTTATCTTTTGGAGTATTAAAAACGTAATGTATTGCTGTTGTAAGTTCAACTACTCCAAGTCCAGCACCTAAATGTCCGCCTGTTTCGGATACCACTTCAATTAATTCAGATCTCAATTCATCACAAAATTGTTTTAACTGATTTTCTTTAAGCTTTTTAAGATCGCTTGGGTAATTAATGTTATCTAAAAGTTTTTTTTCCATTAAAATTCTCTCTTTAGTATAAACTCGACAATATTTATCAAATCTTCCCCTTTTTTTCCATAATTAGAAGCTTTCCTCAAAATTTTTTTTTTTAATATTTGAGCAAAATCATACGATTTTTTATACCCTAGTAAACCAATTAATGTACTTTTTCCTTTTTTCTTATCCTTTTTTGTCGGTTTGCCTACCTTTTTTTTGAATCCTTTAACATCTAAAAAATCATCAGCTAATTGAAACAATAATCCAATTTCTTCTCCTAAAATTCCTAGTTGTTTTTTTTTAAGATTATTTTTTTTTGCAATTATTCCAGCTGATAAGCAACAAAAATTAAACAATTTACCAGTCTTTTTTTTTTGCATATTTAAAATTTGTTTTGAATTTTTTCTTTTATTTTCGAAACTTAAGTCTTCTTCCTGACCTCCTGCTATCCCTGAATGACCAGAGCATAAAGCTAATTCTTTTATAAGTTCTACTTTTATTTTTTTTTCAATTAAGAAATTTTTATCTGAAAGAATTTCAAAAGCTAAAGTTAAAAGAGAGTTTCCAGCTAATACAGCTGTCGACTCTCCATACTTAATATGAGTTGATGGTTTGCCCCTTCTAATGTTGTCGTTGTCCATACATGGTAAATCATCGTGTATAAGTGAATAAGAATGAATGCATTCAACAGCCGCACAAACATTTAAAAGTTTTTTTGGGTTAATATCAAAAAGTTTACCTGTCGCAAGTATTACAGATGACCTAATTTTTTTTCCTCCTGATATAACCCCATACTTCATGGGTCCAATTAATTTTGTTTTTTTTTGTTTTAGAAAATATTTTTTTAAAAAAATATCAGTTTTCTTAGCATTAAATTTTAATTTTTTTAGCATTTCTTTTTTTGTTTTTTTTTGTAATTTTAGATATTTCATTAGATTTATATTTAAACAATGTCTCAATATGTTTGTTTAAAAGAATAAGTCTTTTGTACTCACTCGTTGACTCCTCCAAATTTACATTTGATTGCTCAAATTTTTCTAATATATCGTTAATTTCGTTTTTTGCCTCTTTTATTGATTTACTTTTTATGTCAGCTGGAATATTTTTGCTTTTCATTAATTATATAATAATAACATTATGAGAAATATCTATCCAAATATTTTTAAATTCAACAAAAAAAACCTTTTAAGAGCTCAAAAACTTCTAAAAAAAAATAATGTAATTGGCGTACCAACAGAAACAGTTTATGGACTTGCTGGTAATGCGTATTCAGAAAAATCGATAAAAAAAATATATAAATTAAAAAAGAGGCCAAAAAAGAATCCATTAATAGTGCACTATTATGATCTAAAAATTTTAAAAAGAGATGCAATAATTGATAAAAATTTTGAGAAACTTTATAAAAAATTTTCTCCTGGACCCTTAACTTATATTTTAAAAAAAAAAAGTAGTAGCAAATTATGTAATCTTACAAGTTCAAATTTAAAAAGTGTTGCAGTAAGATTTCCAAAAAATAAGATAATAAGAAGTATACTCCGAAATATAAGTTTTCCTCTTGCAATTCCAAGCGCAAATATTTCTGAAAGTATAAGTCCAGTAAGAGCAAAAGACATTATCGATGATTTTGGTAAAAAAATTAATTTTATTTTTGATGGTGGTTTCTCTAAAATTGGATTGGAATCAACAGTTATAAATTTAATTGGAAAAATACAAATATTACGACCTGGTTTTATTTCTCCTAATGAAATTGGAAAAGTATTAAAAAGAAAAATTATTATATCAAAAAATTTTAAGAAGATTAGATCCCCTGGTCTTTTAAAAAGACACTACTCCCCAGGTATCCCAATGAAATTAAATTGTAAAAAAAATGAATATAAAGCCGCATTTATTGTTTTTGGAAAAAAATATAAGAATAAGAATAATTTATTTAATTTAAGCCCGAAAGGAAATTTGAAAGAAGCAGCAAAAAATTTATATAAAATATTTAGAGCTATAAAAAAACTAAAGTATAAAAAAATTAATGTAGTTAAAATTCCTAATAAAGGAATAGGAGTTGCAATTAACGATAGATTAAAGAAAGCATCAAGATAAATGTTTATTCAAGTAAAAAATTTAACGAAAAGTTTTAAAGATACTTTTGCTGTAAATAATATAAATTTTGAAATTAAAGAGAGTAACACTGTTGGTTTGTTAGGGCCAAATGGTTGCGGCAAAACTACATCTATCGGAATGATGTTGGGGTTAATTAGACCAACCAAAGGTCAAATTATAATAGGCAATGAAGATTTAGAAACTGCTGACAGAGAGAAAATTCTTAGTCAAATCAATTTTGCCTCCCCTTATATAGAACTTCCAAAAAAATTAACCGTTAGACAAAATTTAGAAATTTACGGAAGATTGTATAGTGTGCAAAGCTTAAAAGATAAAATCTTACAATTAGCTGAAGATTTAGACTTAAAACAATTGTTAAATAGGAAAAACGGAGAATTGTCATCAGGACAAAAAAATAGAGTATCTTTGGCAAAATCCTTAATTAATTCACCTAAAATACTTTTTTTAGATGAGCCTACTGCAAGTTTAGATCCCGATACCGGTGATTACATAAGAAATTATATTCTTACATATAAAAAAAAGAATAAAGTTACAATCTTGCTAGCATCTCACAATATGTCTGAGGTTGAAAAACTGTGCGATAGCATCATAATGATGAAGAATGGTAAAATTGTTGATAGAGGAACGTGTAAAGAAATAATAAAAAAACACGGAAGGGACAATCTTGAAGATACATTTTTAAAACTTGCTAGGAGTAAAAATGAAACTTGATAAAATTTATGCCCTTAGTTTAAGACACGTTTATTTAATTTGTAGTTCGTTGCCAAGAATAATTGATTTGATTTATTGGCCAACTGTACAGATATTTTTATGGGGTTTTATTTCAAAATTTTTTACTCTTAATTCATCTTTTTATAGCGATACTATTGGTGTAATTTTAACTGCAGCTATTCTTTATGATTTTTTATTTAGAGCAAGCATAAGCTACAACATGATGTTCCTTGAAGAAATTTGGAGTAGAAATTTTACGAATTTATTTATTGCACCTATTAAATTAAGTGAAATTATAGCTGCTCTAACACTTACTGCTATTTTTAGAACTTTAATTGGATTAATACCTGCATCAATTTTAGCCATACCATTTTTTGGTGTATCAATTTTTAAACTTGGTATTCCTTTATTATTTTTATTAACAAGTTTATATATTTTTGGTGTAACCTTGGGTTTACTCGTAACCTCGGGTTTACTTAGGTATGGGCCTTCTTTTGAAAATATTGCTTGGGCAAGTTTATTTTTTTTAGCCCCTTTAGGATGTATTTATTATCCTGTAGAAATTTTACCAATGAGTCTTCAGGTCATTGCAAAACTTTTACCTTTGGTTCACATTTTTGAAGAAATGCGCAACATACTATTGACAGGAAGCGTCAATTTGGTCGAATTAGTTAAATCAATTTCTATTTCTTTGATATATTTTATTGTAGGAATAATAATATTTTACACCTCCTATTCAGGTGCAAAAGACAAGGGAACACTAATCAATATGGGTGAATAATGACAGATCAAGAAAAAATTAAAAAAATTAAAGAATCTGAGTCAGCTCCTAAAGTTATTAATAACATTTATAGCGATATCGAAATTAAAGAATTCATGCAACTTTATAAAGATTTACCAACCACAGTTCATAATAAAAAACAGAACGTAATAAAAAAGAGATGGTTACAGGGATACAGTAAAAATTTAGAAAAAATATTCTGCGAAAGGTTAAAAAATGAAATTGGAGATTTTAAAATGGATAATCTAAAAACTGAAGAAGGTAAAGATATCTATGGATTAATTCAGGAAAGCTATGCACCGATTGGTTTACACGTGGACGGGGGATTTAATTTAGAAAATATTATTTATAAACAAAGTTTAATACCTTTGACACCAGTAGGGAGCACAGTAATTTTTAAAAATAGATTTTATGGAAAATCTACAAGTTTTACACTTGATCCCGAAGAGTTAAAAAAGAAAAATCTAAGTTATGGACAAAATGTTAGATCCTCAGAACATATTGGATTATATGGGGATAAACCATTTGATAGAGAAGTACACAAAAAGTATTTGGCACATGAAAATATTGATAATCTAAGAGGCCTAGAGGTAGAATATATTTATGAGTGGAAAGTTGGATCTATGTTGATTTTTGACAGAACACATCTCCATTGTTCGTCATCAATTATAGAAGGAAAAAAAATTGGTATAGCCACATTCACAAAAAAATGAAAATTTTTGATTGCTTCCAATACTTTAATGAAAGTCATATAGCCGATCTCAGATTTCATATTTTAGATAAGTATGTTGATTTTTTTGTAATTGTAGAGTCAACTGTTAACCATCAAGGTGAGGCTAAAGAGCTGTCTTTTGACATCAGAAATTATTCCAAATTCAAAGACAAAATAATATACATTGTAGTAGATGACACTCCTGAAAGTATAAAAATACCTCACGAAGGAGGAGAATCTTTAGTTGAGCAACATCAAAGAAATTCTATATTGAGAGGTCTTAAAAATTGTGATGATAACGATCTAGTAATTCTGTCTGATGTTGATGAAATTCCCGATTTAGATAAACTTAATTTATTTAATAAAAAAAATTATGCAGTATTCTCACAAAGAATGTTTATGTATAAAATCAATTTGTTGAACTTAGATGAAAAAAATTGGCATGGATCAAAAATTTGTTTGAAAAAAAATTTTAAATCTCCTCAATGGTTAAGAAATTTAAAGTTTAAAAAATATCCATTTTGGAGATTAGATAAGTTAAGAAATATTCAAATTATAAATGATGGAGGCTGGCATTTTGCATATTTGCAAAGTCCTCAGGATATTTCAAAAAAAATAAAATCATTTGCTCATGGCGAATACAATAAAGAACATATTGTTAATGAAGATAAGATTAAGCTTAAGTTAGAGAAAGGTGAAGATATTTTAGAGAGAGGTTATCGTATAAAAAAGATAGACATAGACAACACTTTTCCCCAGTATATTGTAGATAATAAGAATAAATTAAAACAATGGATTGTATAGATATTGGTGCGTCCGGAAGGATTTGAACCCTCAACCTTCTGATCCGAAGTCAGACGCTCTATCCAGTTGAGCTACGAACGCATGTACTGTAATTTAAGATTAAATGACTAATAACACAATAAAATTCTTAACTACAAAAGAAGACAATGGAGTAAGATTAGATGTTTTGCTGGCAAAAAAAATTAAAAATTTAACCAGGTCAAACCTAAAAAAAATCATTGAGTCTAAAAATGTCAAAATAAACAATTATATAATTTCATCACCTTCAAAAAAAATTAAAGAAAATCAAACGGTGCATTTAAATCTTGTAATTGATAGAGTTACTAAAATAAACCCACAAAATTTAAAGCTTGATGTTATTTTTGAGGATGAAGACATATTGATAATAAATAAACCTTCAGGCATGGTCGTTCACCCCGGAGCTGGGAATTTTAGTAAAACTTTAGTTAACGCTCTTATTTATAAATATAAAAATAAACTTTCAGACATAAACGGTCAACTAAGACCAGGTATAGTACATAGAATTGACAAAGAAACGAGTGGTTTGCTTGTAGTAGCAAAAAATAATTTTACTCACGCAGGTTTAAGTAAACAATTTAGTGAGCATTCTATAAGTAGAAAATATCTTGCTTTAACATGGGGAGTAATAAGGCCTCTAGTTGGTAAAATTGAAACTTTAATCTCTAGAAATAAAAAAAATCGTCAACTAATGACAGTAAGTGACCTTAGAGGAAAAAAAGCGATAACACACTATAAAACTATTAAAACATTTAATATAAAAGATATTCCAAAAATAAGTCTTTTAGAATTTAACCTTGAAACTGGTAGAACACACCAAATAAGAGTTCATATGGCTTTTAAAAAAAACCCTATCTTGGGTGATAAGCAGTATGGAAAAAAAAATATAAAATTTAAAAAAATAAATAAAGATTTTGAAAAAAATCTCAAACTATTAAATCGCCAAGCGCTACACGCAAAAACTCTTGGATTTTTACATCCTCGAAAAAATCAATTTATTAGCTTTGAGTCAGATTTGCCTAAAGATTTTAAAAAAATGTTGAATTTACTTAACAAACTAAACAATTGAAAATTTGGTAAAGAATATATAAATAGATCTTCAAATGAGCACAAAAACAGAAATGACTAATTTACCATCACCATCGGTGGGAGGACTTTCTCTATATCTTGCACAAATAAAAAAATTCCCCATGTTGGATGCAGAAGAAGAATATATGCTTGCTAAAAGTTGGCGTGAGAGAGGGAATGTTAAAGCTGCCCACAAACTTGTAACTAGTCATCTTAGATTAGTGGCAAAGATAGCAATGGGCTATAGAGGATATGGCTTGCCAGTAAACGAACTTATATCTGAAGGCAATGTTGGTTTAATGCAAGCTGTAAAAAAGTTTGATCCAGAAAAAGGATTTAGATTAGCAACTTACGCTATGTGGTGGATAAAAGCTGCGATTCAAGAATATGTTTTGCGCTCTTGGAGTTTAGTTAAAATGGGGACTACTACAGCTCAGAAAAAACTTTTTTTCAATTTAAAAAAAATCAAAAGTCAAATTGCACCAGAACAACACGGGGACTTGAAAGATGAACAGGTAAAAGAAATTTCTAAAAGATTAGACGTCAAGTCAGAAGAGGTGATAAATATGAATAGAAGAATGATGGGCTCAGAAAAATCACTAAATGAACCCATTAAAGCTGGTGAAACTGATGAGTGGCAAGACTGGTTAGCTGACGACAGTATGGATCAAGAGTTAGTTATAGCTCAAAAACAAGAATTCGATGACAAAAAAAGCTTGCTTTATGATGCAATTAAAATTTTGGACAAAAGAGAAAAGGAAATTTTAGAATTGAGAAGACTTTCTGAAGATCCTAAAACTTTAGAAGAACTTAGCCAAAAATATAAAATAAGCAGAGAAAGAATAAGACAAATTGAAACGAAAGCATTTGAAAAACTTCAAAAAGCGATGCTTAATTCGAGCAAGTCAAAAAATCTTCTACCAGCAAAATAAATTTTAAAAAGGATTCTCTATAAGAATAGTATCTTCTCTCTCAGGGCTAGTTGAAATACTAGACACCTTTGTTTCAACAAATTTTTCTAGTTCTTTTACGTAATTTTTAGCCTCTTGAGGTAATTTGTCAAAATCCTTGATTCCTTTAGTAGAACATTTCCAACCTTTGAAGGTTTTATATACTGGTTTGACTTTTAATTGATCATCAACAGCTGCTGGTAAATAATCTATTTTTTTTCCATTAATTTCGTAGGCTATACACATCTTAATTTCATTTAATTCATCAAGAACATCCAATTTAGTTAAAGCTATTCCATTAATTCCGGAAATTTTGATAGTTTGTCTTACTAAAACTCCATCAAACCAACCGCATCTTCTCTTTCTACTTGTTACAGTTCCAAACTCTTTCCCTTTTTGACCTAATAATTCTCCAGTATTATCTTTTAATTCTGTTGGAAATGGTCCTTCTCCAACTCGTGTTGTATAAGCTTTAGTAATACCTAAAACGTAATTTATTGTATCCAATCCACATCCAGATCCTGTAGCTGCAGCCGAGGCAACAGTATTTGAAGAAGTAACAAAAGGATAGGTTCCATGATCAACGTCTAATAAAATTCCCTGGGCGCCTTCAAATAAAATCTTTTTTTTTTGTACTTTGAATTCGTAAATTTTTTTCCAAACTGGTTGTGAAAATTTTAAAATTTCAGGGGCAATCTTCATGAGGTCTTTCTTTAATTGATCTTTTTTGAAAATTTGTTTTCCCAAACCTTTTCTAATAGCGTTATGGTGGGTAAGAACTGTTTCTAATCTATGCTCTAAATTTTTTTCTGAAATAAGATCCATTACTCTAATTGATCTTCTACCAATTTTGTCTTCGTATGCAGGCCCGATACCTCTTCTTGTAGTTCCAATTTTAGCCTTACCAGCTGTATCCTCTCTAATTTCATCCATTTCCTTATGAAAAGGCAATATTAGATTAGCAGACTCTGACAGGATTAAATTTTTTTCATCAACATCAACTCCCTTGGATTTAATTTCTTTTATTTCATCTAGTAAAGCCCAAGGATCTACGACCACTCCGTTTCCGATTATAGAAATCTTATTTTTTCTTACTATTCCTGATGGTAATAATCTAAGCTTATAAGTAACACCATTGATTACTAATGTATGGCCAGCATTATGACCTCCCTGGAAACGAACGACTACGTCGGCTTGGTTTGATAGCCAGTCCACAATCTTTCCTTTTCCTTCGTCTCCCCACTGTGATCCTACAACAACGACATTTCTCATCAATAAAATTTCCTGTCTATTCTTAAAGAACTCAAATGATTTATTGGTCCATGACCTTTTCCGAAATTGAGATTAGATCTAATAGAATGATTAACATATTTAATTCCAAGCTCACAGGATTTATTTATAGTTTTTCCACATGCAAGATAAGTTGTAATAGCGCTTGAAAGAGTACAACCGGTACCATGGGTATTTTTTGTTTTAATTTTTTTATTTTTGAAAATTTTTATTTTCTTTTTGGTCAACAGAACATCTTCAATGTGTTTTGTGTTTCTGTGCCCACCTTTAACTAAAACATTTTGAGCTCCCATTTTGAACAAGATATTTGCAGCATTAATCATGTCTTCAAGATTTTTTATTTTTATTTTTGTTAAAATCTCAGCCTCAGGTATATTGGGTGTTATCAAATAAGTTTTTTTAATCAACTTATCTTTTAAAGTTTTAATTGCTGACTGGTTAATTAATCTTGCGCCTCCTTTGGCAACCATAACTGGATCTAAAACAATTTTGGAAGTTTTAACTTTCTTTAATGCGTTTATAACAGACATGATTACCCTGGAAGAATGAAGCATCCCGATTTTTATTCCATTTGGTTTTATATCTTTACAAGTAAATTCAATTTGTTTTCTTATCTCTTTTGGCTTAATAGAAATAACTGATTTCACTCCAGTGGTATTTTGAACTGTAACTGCTGTAACTGCTGTCATTGCGTAGCTACCTAGTGCAGTAACTGTCTTGATGTCAGCTTGAATTCCTGCTCCTCCAGATGAGTCAGAACCTGCTATTATCAAAATTTTAGATTTGGGTTTCAATTTATTTTATTGATCTTTTAATCATTTTTATACATTTTAAAATTAAATTTCTATTATGTGACTCGGCCATAATCCTAATTTTTGGTTCAGTTCCAGATTTTCTAACTAAAATTCTTCCATTATATCCCATAAGTTTATTTGCTTTTTTAATTGCATTTTTACATTTATTTTTACTAATTATTCTCTTGTCTCTCACAAAAACGTTTTCTAAAATTTGAGGCAAAGGTTTAAAAACGTTTAATAACTTGCTGGCTTTTTTACCCTTTCTCAAAGAAAATAAAACCTCCAATGCAACCATAAGTCCATCTCCTGTTGTTGCGAATTTACCTAAAATTATGTGGCCGGATTGTTCTCCCCCTAGATTAAAACTAAATCTTTTCATTTTTTCCTTAACATATCTGTCTCCGACTTTAGATCTGAAAAATCTTATTTTTTCATTCTTTAAATAATTTTCTAAACCATAATTAGACATCAAAGTTCCAATTACTCCGCCCCTCAAAATTCTTTTTGATTTCCATCTATGAGCTAGCATAGCAATAATTTGGTCGCCATCTACAATTTTTCCTTTTTCATCACACATGATAATTCTGTCAGCATCTCCGTCAAAAGCAATTCCAACATGAGCTTTAAATTTTTTAACTGCCGACTTAATTTTAGAGGGATAGGTTGAACCACATTTTTCATTAATATTAAAACCATTGGGATTATTACCCATAGTTATTACTTTAGCCCCTAGTTCTTTAAGAAGTTTTGGGGCTGCTTTGTAGGAAGCTCCATTAGCACAGTCTAATACTATTTTTGTTCCCTTTAAATTAAAATTTTTTGGAAAATTTTTTTTTAATATTTTTATATATCGATCATTTCCGTCCTCTAGCCTTTTTACCCTGCCTAGTAACTTTGGATCTGTAAGTTGTTTCGTATTTTTAGCGTCTATTAATTTTTCAATCTTCTTTTCAATTTTGTCTGATAATTTCATCCCATCCGGTCCAAATAACTTAAGTCCATTATCATAATAAGGGTTGTGAGACGCTGTAATCATAATTCCCATATTTGCTTTCATTGACTTTGTCAGCATTGCCAGTCCATTGGTTGGTAAAGGACCTAAAGTAAAAACATGCATGCCGCCTGAAACCAAGCCTGATACCAAAGCAGGTTCTAAAGTGTATCCTGAAAGACGAGTATCCTTAGCAATAATAGCGACTTGTTTTGTTTTTCTTTGATTTTTAAAATAAGTACCTGAGGCTAATCCAAATTTAAAAAATTTTTCACCAGTTATGTTCCCTTGATTAACCGTTCCTCTAATTCCATCTGTACCAAAATATTTATTTTTCATCAATTTGATAATATCTTTTTAAAAACTAGAATTGCTTGTTGCACCTCATTAACATTATGAACTCTAAAAATCTGCACGCCTTGTGACAACAAATATAAAATAGATGCTATAGTACCGCCTGTTCTATCTTTGCTGTCATTTTTTCCTGAAATTTGGCTTATAAACCTTTTTCTTGATGTTCCAACCAAAATCGGAAATCCAAGACTATGAAACAAAGAAATCTTAGAAATTAAACTCAAATTATGTTTCAAAGTTTTACCAAAGCCAATACCTGGATCTAAAATGATCTTTTTGTTATCAAGTTTTTTAACATTTCTTTCAAAATAATCATAAATATCTAATAAAACATTTTTATATTTGGGATTTTTTTGCATGTTATTTGGAGTTCCCTTCATGTGATGTAAAACTTTGGGAATATTAAAAGTTTTAATTTCTTTAAGAGATTTTTTATCAAAACTAAACCCTGAAACATCATTAATTAAATCAACATTATACTTAATTGATTTTTTCATCACCTCTGATTTTCTTGTATCAAGAGACAAACAAGTCAGCTTATATTTTTTTTTAAATTTTTTTATCACGTGTTTAATGCGATTCCATTCATTGTAAGACGAAACTGTTTTAGATCCAGGTCGAGTTGACTCGCCACCTACATCAATTATTTTTGCACCAGATTTAATCATGTATGAAATTTGCATATAAGATTTTTTCCCAATGTTATATTTTCCTCCATCAGAAAAACTGTCCGGCGTTAAATTCAAAACTCCCATAATTGTAGGTAAGTTTAAATTAACACCTTTTAAAAAATTTGTTCTTTTTGATACTATATTTTTTAAATCTTTTTTTACTTTCTGTTTAGTAATATAGTTTAATTTTTTTATTTGCCTTAAATTAATTATTTTTGAATTTGTTTTAACTTTATTTCTAGAAATTATTTCTATTTTATCAAAGGCAATATTTTTATCTCCGCATAATGGCAAAGCTAATTTTTTACTTATCAGTTGCCTAGCTATTGCTCCGTAATAAAAATTACACGCACGAGTGTAATATTTATTCATTTAATAACTTTTAGATTGCAGGTTTGGGTTTGAGACCCAATGATCCCAAAGCTGATGTTTCTTTATCTTCGGACTCATTTTTATCATTAAATGACCTAGTTGGCTTAATGTCTCTTAAAATTAAGTCTCTGATTTCGTCACCTGATAATGTTTCATAAACAAGTAATGCTTTAGCTAATTTATGTAGGTCATCAATTTTTTCAGTAAGAACTTTTCTAGCTCTTTCATAAGATGTTTCTACGATTTTTTTAACTTCTATATCTACTTTTTTTGCTGTTTCCTCAGACATGTGTTGTTGTCTCGCAATTGATCTACCAAGAAAAACTTCATCTTCATTTTCACCATAAGCTAATGGCCCAAGTTCTTTACTCATGCCGTATTTAGTAACCATATTCTTTGCCATTTTTGTTGCCATATCAATATCAGAAGATGCTCCAGACGTAACTTTATCATGTCCAAAAATTAATTCCTCAGCTATTCTTCCTCCCATAGCAACAGCAATATCTGAATACATTTTTTCTCTTGTAACAGAAAGTTGATCTCTTTCAGGAAGCCTCATAACCATTCCAAGGGCTCTTCCTCTAGGGATTATCGTTGCTTTATGTATAGGATCTGAAACTTTCTCATTTAATGCAACTATAGCATGACCACCTTCGTGATAAGCAGTCAATTTTTTTTCATCTTCAGACATCACCATGGATCTTCTCTCTGCTCCCATCATAACTTTATCTTTGGCTTCCTCTATATCAGACATAGTAACCACTCTTTTATTTTTTCTAGCTGCTAAAAGAGCAGACTCGTTCACTAAATTAGCTAAATCTGCACCCGAAAACCCAGGAGTACCCCTTGCAATGGTTCTAAGTTTTACATCCGGTCCTGTATTAATTTTTTTAACATGCACTTTTAAAATTGCTTCCCTTCCAATAATGTCAGGATTAGGAACTACAACTTGTCTGTCAAATCTACCTGGTCGTAACAAAGCTGGGTCTAAAACATCAGGCCTGTTAGTTGCTGCAATCAATATTACACCTTCATTCGTGTCAAAACCGTCCATTTCAACTAATAACTGGTTAAGAGTTTGTTCTCTTTCATCATTTCCTCCTCCTAAACCAGCGCCTCTACTTCTTCCCACTGCATCTATTTCATCAACGAAAATTATACATGGCGCATTTTTTTTACCTTGTTCAAACATATCCCTAACCCTAGATGCTCCAACTCCAACGAACATTTCTACAAAATCTGATCCTGAGATAGAGAAGAATGGCACGCCTGCCTCTCCAGCAATCGCTCTGGCCAGTAAAGTTTTACCTGTTCCTGGTGGGCCTATTAAAAGAGCACCCTTAGGAATTTTTCCACCAAGTCTACTAAATTTTTTTGGATCTTTAAGGAACTCAACCATTTCTTCCACTTCTTGTTTTGCCTCCTCTACGCCAGCAACATCATTGAAAGTGATCTTTCCTTGAGCTTCATTTAAAAGTTTTGCTTTGGATCGACCAAAACCCATCGCGCCGCCTCTTCCACCTTGCATTTGTCTCATAAAAAATATCCATACTCCGATTAATAAAAGCATAGGGAACCAAGATAAAAGTATACCCAACAGTGAAGGCATTTTATCTTCGAGAGGTTTAGCAACTATACTTACTCCTTTCTCTGTAAGTTTTTCTACTAGGTTAGGATAATTTGGTGAATAAGTATTAAAAACTGAACCATCTGACATTACACCAGTAATTGTATTTCCTTGAATTTCAACTTCAACAACTCTTCCTGAGTCAACTTCTGTAATAAATTTTGAAAATGCAAGCTTGTTTTGGCCTGCTGAATTATTACTATTTGGGTTCTTAAATAAGTTAAAAAGTCCCACCGACAGAAGGACTATTAAGATCCACATAAATAAGTTTTTAGCGTTCATAATATATATTTATAAATAGGTATTTTTTATAATTTCTCAAGTATATAAACACTTTATTTAAAGTGTAAATAAGGCAATTTGCATCAATTTTATTAAAAATTGAGATTTTGGTCTAAAAATCCTTATTTCATCCCTCTCTAGTTATGGATAAATTTAAGCCAGTTTTCTCTATCACACACCCTGCGAGCGTAGATTTAAGTTTTTTTCTCTCTTTTAATTTATTCAAAATATTAAAAATTTTTTTTGATCTTGGGGGATAATATGATTTTGAAAAATTTTGGATTGATTGACTTAAAACTTTAAATTGAATTTCCTCATTTTCTAAAAGAAGCGGTTTCAGTTTTATTAATACTTCATTTCTTCTTTTCTCTGTAAGTAGCTTTATTGCCTGATTTAAATAATTATTAATTATGTCCCTTGATGTCGCCAAATTATTTATTGATCTAATAATTTGTGAGTGGCTAATCCCGCTTCTTTCAAATTTGTCTTTCAAACTCCTTATTCTTGTTCTTAAATATTTTTTATTTTTGTTGCTTGGATCCTCAAAAAATTTTTTAAAAACTTTTTTTGAAATGTATTGTAAATCTTTTTTTTTAATATCAAGGAAAGGTCTAACTATTTTTACTTTATTACTTAATTTGCTAACTCTATTCATAGAAGATAGACCTTGAACTCCACTTCCTCTTGATAGGCGTATTAAAAAAGTTTCAATTTGATCATCCATATGATGAGCTGTCAGAATATATTTAATTTTTTTCTTTATACAAAAATCACTCAAAAACTTATACCTTGTATCCCTAGCCGCTTTTTGAATGTTTGCTTTAATCTTCCTACTATTTTTTTTTATTTTAAGAAAAATAGAAAATTTTTTAAGAAGCTTTTGCACCGATTTAGCTTCTTTTTGTGAATTTTTTCTTATCCCGTGATCAATTAAGATAAAATGTATAATGATTTTTTTTTCTATCCTGTAAAGCTCGCTTAGTGCTGCTAAAGCTAAACTATCAGCGCCACCAGAAATGGCTGCAACAAATGGTTTGTTGTTTGTAATTTTTGAAATCTCTCTTTTAAAATCTTTATAAATTTTAAATATTTTTCTGTCTTTAATTATTGTGCTTTTAAGATTTAGCACATTTGAATTTTTTTTGCTCATACTGAGCTTTTTGTAACACAGACTTGCTCGCTTTTGGATACTGTTTTTTTAAACCTTTGATCATTGAACAACCTTGTTCTTTTTCACCTAATTGAACCATAGTTATACCTAGCTTCAAAAGATTATCTGGTGCTTTTTTGCTTTTAGGGTAATTTTGATATCCGTCTAAATAAGCAGAAGCCGCATCAGAATATAATTGTCTTATTCTAAATGTTTCTCCATACCAGTACTGAGCGCTCCCTGCTAGTTCGTGGTCTTTATTTTTGTCTATAAATTCTTTCAAAGCAAATTCTGCTGTTTCATAATCTCCAATTTTCATAAAGCTTACAGCAAAATCATATTGTTCAGGTGCTGGTTTGTCAGGTAACAAAGATTCCTTAAGCTCAGGTTTTTCCTCAATAACTGCGGCAGCAGTTTCTATTGATTGGGTCTCCTGTTGTTTGGGCAAGTCAGATGTTTTGTAAGCAGGTGCTGAGCCAAAATCCTGTGCTTTATCTGTTCCTTTCAATTTAGTTTTTTCTTTGATATTTTTTTTATTATTTTCATTTAAATTTAATGTTGCAGACTCCAAGTCGTTAAATCTGAGTTGTGAATCAGATTGAATCTTACTAACTCTATTTGACAACTTGTCTAGCTTGAAGCTTACTTCTTCAAACCTATTTGTAAGATCTCTGAACTGACTTTCAATCTCGTTTAATTTTAACAAATGTTTAGTTAGAATGTCTTCATTTAAATTATTCGATGAAATTTTATTAGTTATATCAGATTTTTTATATACTGCTTTTTCTAAAGTTTTTAAGTCTTGGGAAATTATATCTATTTGATCTACAATAGATTGAATCTTTTTTTCCTCAGATCCAAGATTGCCAATAATTAAGAGAAAGGCAAAACACAAAGTTATCCAACTTTTAAAAAGAATCTTAACTGCTTTCATTGATAATTATTAAATCCACAAAATGGCAAAAAAAAGACCCTTCGGTTATTGGCCAAAGGGTCTTTTTAATTATTTTTTTAATTAATTTACTTTAACAGTTACAGATCTTCTATTTTGAGACCATGCTAAAGGAGTAGAAGCCGTATTTACCGGTCTTTCTTTACCGTAGCTGATTACAGAAATTCTTTTGCCCGAAATTCCATAAGTCATCAAATAATCTTTTGCTGCATTTGCTCTTCTTTCACCGAGCGCTAAGTTGTACTCTCTTGTACCTCTTTCGTCGGCATGACCTTCAATAGTAACATTAAGATCTTTATTTTTTCTTAAATAAGTTGCTTGTTTTCTTAAAGTGTCTCTAGAACGAGTCGTCAGCTTTGATTTATTAGTTGCAAAAAATATTCTGTCAGGAACACCTTTTGCTAAGTACTCAACTGTATCTTTTCCTGTATAAACGTCTCCTTCTAAATCACCTGTAGACTTTTTTGCCGCACAAGCGCTTAATGCTATGGATGCGAATAGCACTAGAAGTATAGTTTTTAAATTCATATTAAATTTCATATTTTCCCCTTAAGGTTGATGACTGAATATTTCAAATTCTATTAGATTATTCAAGTTAAATTTACAATAAAAATATGGCTACTTTGATAGTAAAGAGGACCAAGATGGGTCAGATGCATCTGTTTCTGTTGGAATTCTCCTCTCATTATAACCCGTTATATCTATTGACCATAATTTAGCTGTGAACCCCTTTCCTCCTTCGCCAGACTTAGTTTCTCTATAAAATATCAGTACCCTACCATTGGGAGACCAGGATGGAGCCTCTTGATAAAAATTCTCTGTAAGAAGCCTTTCTCCCGTACCGTCGGTTCTCATGACGCCAATATAAAAACGACCTTTGTGAACTTTCGTAAAAGCAATCAAATCCCCACGAGGAGACCATACCGGTGTTCCATATAACCCTTTTCCAAAAGTAATTCTTTTAACATTTGTGCCATCACTTTTCATAACATAAATTTGCTGTAGTCCACTTCTGTCTGAATTAAAACAAATAAACTTTCCATCAGGAGAGAATGATGGTGAAGTGTCTATTGAGGAATGTTCTGTTATTCTTTCAACGATTCTGGATTCAAGATCCATCGTGTAAATATCTGAGTTACCATCTTTAGCAAAACTCATTATTATCTTTTTTCCATCTGGAGAAAATCTAGGTGCAAACGTCATACCTGGAAAATTCCCCACAACTTCTTGCATACCTGTTTCTATATCTAATAAATATACTCGCGGTAAGTTTCTAAAATACGAAAGATAGGTAACTAGTTGATTTGCAGGATTGAACCTTGGGGTTAAAACTAGTTCGTTTCCAAGAGTTAAGTACTTAGTGTTAGCACCGTCTTGATCCATTATTGCCAATTTTTTTATTCTTCGGTCTTTTGGTCCTTCCTCTGATACATAAATTACTCTAGTGTCAAAATATCCTTCTTCTCCTGTCAATCTTTCATAAATTTTATCGGAAATAATATGTGCTACTCTTCTCCAATTTGATGGAGTAGTTGTAAAAGCTAAAGCAATCATTTCTTTCGAAGCTGTGGTATCCCAAAGTCTAAATTCAACTTTTAATTTTTCATCTTTTACTAAAAGCTTTCCAGTCACAAGAGCCTGTGCCTTAATTAATCTCCAGTCCTCAAATCTTGGTTTTAAATGAGCAATATCTGGTTTTTGAACAAATGCGTCTTTTTTCAATGGATTAAATAAACCAGTATTTTTGAAATTTGTTTCAACAATCTTAGAAATTTTTTCTCCCAATTGTTTAACTTTTATATCTTTATAATTTACAGACTTGGGATCAACATGGAGTGGTGATACTGCTATTGGTAATGGATCCAGATTACCTCTTGTTATATCTACACTTATCAAAGCATTTGCAAATTCAAAGCTAAATAAAGAGTATATAAAAAATATAATAATTTTTTTCATGAGATTATCCTTTTAACATTTCGGTAGGATTAAAATTGAGTTGCAAATCTTTCCATTTTTCATAACCAGTAGGAGGAACTTTAAGAGGCTGACACAATCTAACTGCTCTTAAAGCACTTTCTGCTAGTATTTTATAGAATTTTTGTCCAGGTTTATTCATTCGTTCATGATCTAAAATTTCAGATTTCAAAATTGTACCATCTTTTTTTAGCTTAAGTTTTATTCTTACCAAAAGATCTTCGTCATATGGTAAGCCTAAAGGGATGCTCCAGCAACCAAAAATTTGAGCTCTTAAGGCATCCTCTTGAGAAAGAGAAAGACCTGTAGCGAAAGAATTTTTAACATTACTTTGTGTGATTTTTGAAGATTTTTTTTCAGTAACAGCCTCTTGTTTTTTAGCTTTGTCAATTAAAGCAGCTATCTGATTTGTATCGATTATCTCTTTTTTTTCAAACTCTGAAGACTGTCTTATCTGCGGCTTTATTTCTTCAGGATTTTGTTTTTTTTTTATTATCTCTTTTTTTTCTTTATTTTCATTTGGTAAAGGTATTCTATCTGGCTTTTCTTTTGCTTTAGCTGATGGAGGGGCTTGCTCCGATACTACTCTTTTTTCCTCTTCTTTCACTTTTTCTATTACCTTTCTAGCTTTTGGTGCGTAAGGAATGTTTGTTTTATCTGAAATTTGGATTAATTCTACAGATACAATTGGTGGTAAATCTATTGCCTGTCTAGTCATAAAAGGCAGAGTTAGAGCTGTAAGAAAAATTAAACCTACGTGGAATGAAATTGAATAAAAAAAACTTTTTGTCATTATACATTAATTTTTATAAGGTTCTGAAATCAAGGCAACCTTAGAAAACCCGGCACCAGAAAGCGTCCCCATAACCTCAAGGACTCTTCCATAATTAATTGTTTTATCGCCTCTTACGTAAATTCTAGTATCAGTTCTGTTTTTTGCTATGGCAAGAAGCTTGGGAACTATTTTTTGGAAAGTAACCTGATGCTCCTGAATAAAAATTTCACCCTTTGAATTTATTGATATCGTTAATGGCTCCTGGTCGTCTGGAAGTGAGTCAGCTGCTGACTCGGGTAGATCTACTTGCACACCAACAGTTAATAAAGGAGCAGTAACCATAAAAATAATTAATAAAACCAACATCACATCCACAAAAGGAGTTACATTGATCTCACTCATTGGCTCATTTTTTGAACGTTTAAATTGAAATCCCATAATAAATTTAAATTATAGATAAAAATCTTTTACAAAAATTTTCAATTCTTGCAGAATATCTTTTTGCATCACTATTAAATTTATTAAAAGCAATAACAGCAGGAATTGCCGCCAACAAGCCAAGCGCCGTAGCAAAAAGAGCTTCAGCAATACCTGGCGCAACAATAGCTAAACTTGTGTTTCTAGAAATTGCGATAGATTGAAAAGAATTCATTATACCCCAAACAGTTCCAAACAATCCAATAAAAGGAGCGGTAGCTCCAATGGTAGCAAGATAGATAAAATTTTTTTCAATTATTTTAATTTGATCGTCAGAAGAGATTTCTAAGACTCTTTCTACTCTAGCACTTTGAACAGCAGATGATTTTGATCTTGTTCTCATTACTTCATTCATTGCAGAGATAAAAATTTGAGTAATAGGATCGTCTGATTTTGATGGCAAGGTTTTGCTAAAACTTTCAGCTGATTTTGATTTCCAAAACTTATTTTCAAATTGAGAAGAAGTAATATTTATTTTTTTAAACAGTCTATACTTTTCAAAAATTAAGGCCCAAGAAAAAATTGAGCTTGCTAATAAGATTACAATTACTGATTTTACTACGAAGTCAGCTCTTAAAAAAAGTTGCAATAAACCAAAATCATTTGCCCCTCCTAGGCCAACTACTTGAGATGCTATTTCTTGTTCCATTTTGATTCAATACTTTCAGAATGTGTCATGAATTTGGCGCTTCTACTACATTAAAGCTTATAATTAATTTATTCTCTATTTATCTTGTAAATTAAACCTAGTTTCACTGTAAAATCTTGCAATCAGGATGGCGTCAGACTTATTGACGTCTTTCTTTTTTGAAAGTTGATCAGATATTGAGGGATACATTTCAATAGCTTTTGTTCTACTCGCATCCTTTGAACAGTTAATTAAACCAAAATATTTTTTCCATTTAGCTGGCCTTACAAAAAATATTGGTAATCCTAAAGCAGCACAAATACCCTTTATGGCACCAAAGGTTTGACCAAAATTAAACATACTAGTAACACCCTGTCCTGGCATGGCGTTAACTTGTTCGACCACTACAATAATTTCTTTAGATTTTTCATCTAAATTGTCTTTGATATATTTTACTAATTGAGCGCTATTTAATTGTCTTTTGTTTTTTTTTCCCTCTGGCATTACAGGCATATCTAAAATATCTAATACTTTATTATCTTCTAATATAGCAATTGCTCCATTTAATCCGGGGTCTATACCTATAATCTTCATATTTTTTACCTTCGTTATTTTACAATATAGTTAGTAAAAATGTTTTGAACATCGTCGTTATCATCTAAGCTCTCTAAAATTTGATTGATTTTTTCGCCTTGTTCTACAGAAACAGTTAATTTGTTAAAAGGCCTCCATTCAATACCTGAATAAATAAATTCACCTATTTTTTTCTCTACGTTAATTTTTACTTTATAAAAATCTTCTTTTTCACAAATTATCTCATGAAAATTAGAACTTGAAAAACAATCTTTTGCTCCAGCATCTATAGCGATTTCAAGAATTTTTTCATCAGAGATTTTCTCTCTGGAAATTTTAATTACTCCACATGAAAAAAAAAGATGTTTTGTTGAGCCGCTTTCACCTAGCCTGCCTCCACTTTTTTGCAAAGTAGTTCTAATACTTGAAGCTGTTCTGTTTGTATTATTTGTTAAGCTTTCAATTATAAAAGCTACATTAAAAGGACCAAAACCCTCATATCTTATGTTTTCGTAATTTCCGTCTAAAGCCATTTCAGATTTATTTATTGCTCTTTGTATATTATCTTTTGGCATATTTGATTCTTTTGCTGCTTGAATAGCAGATCTTAATCTTGGATTTGAATCGGGATCTTTTGCTCCAAGCTTTGCTGCTACTGTTATTTCTCTAGACAATTTAGAAAACAAATTAGATCTTGCTTTATCTTGTCTTCCTTTTTTATGTTTTATTCCTGCCCAATGTGAATGGCCTGCCATTATTACAACCTTTCTTCTAATGATCCGCCAACTCTAATTGGAAGAATTTTTTTTGCTAAACCTGTATCTTCATCTGCATAAACCATTACACCACATATAGTAGCTAGTCCTTCTGCGGGAAAATGTTTTTCAGCTTTTGGGTCTTTCATAAATTTTTTAAGAGAATTATCTTTATTCATTCCTATAACGGAGTCATAATCTCCGCACATACCTAGATCGGTTTGATAAGCAGTTCCGTTTTTCATAATTCGGTGATCTGAAGTTGGTACATGTGTATGGGTCCCGAAAACCATAGTTGCTTTACCATCAAAAAAATGTCCCATCGCCATCTTTTCGCTTGTAATCTCAGCGTGAATATCAATTACTATGAAATCTGCATCTTTACCAAGTTTAATTTTTTCAGAAATTTTTTTTGCTGACTCAAAAACATCTCTACTTTTTTTCATAAAAACATTGCCCATTAGGTTTATAACAGCAACTTTTTTTTTATTTTTTGAATTAAAAATTCCAAAACCGTTTCCCGGTGAGCCTTCGGCTAAATTTTCTGGTCTCAATAATCGATTTTCCTGTATGATAAATTCCATTGTTTCTTTTTGATCCCATACGTGATTTCCAGTTGTAATTACATCAACACCAGAATTAAAAAACTCTTCTACATTTTTCTTAGTTATTCCTACACCAGGGTCAGCTGCGTTTTCACCATTAGCAACAACAAAGTCTATTTTTTTTTCATTTATGAGAGTTGGTAAATGTTTTTTTACAGCTATACTTCCTGATTTTCCAAAAATGTCTCCTAAAACTAATATATTCATTGTGTTTTTTTTAATCCCCGTTCAGTAAGAATATAATCTAACTTTACATCAAATTTCGATGTTGGAAGTTTATTATATTTTTGAAATGAAAAAGCAACACCAATAGTAAGTATTTTTTTTTTATTTTTTACCAAAAACTTGCTTAAATATTTATCATAATACCCTTTTCCATACCCGAGCCTATTATTTCTAATATCAAATGCCAAAAGAGGAATTATCATCACATGAGGAACAAAAAATTTATTATTAATAGAAGGCTCTAAAAAACCATACTTATTAACTGTTAAAAGATTTAATATTTTCCATTTTACAAACTTCATACCTCCATTTGAATTTATTTTAGGTAAAAGTATTTGGATGTTTTTTTTATCACTAATAAGTTTAAAAAGTTTTAAAGTATTTACTTCATAACTTGAGGGATAATAACAAGATAAAAAAATTTTTTTTTCTTTAAATAAAGATTTTAATAATTTGAAAATAGGTTTAAAAAAGTTATAATTTACCTCATAATACTCTTTTTTTCTATTTTTGAAGAATTTTATTCTTAATTGTTCCTTACTTAACATTTACTGAACTTGGGAATTGGATTCAGTTTTTTCGAGTATTTCCTCTAAAGATTTTGTTGTTTTGTCCAGCATTACCTCATACAACTTATTACTGTCATCAACCATTTTTTTAAAATTATCAATGTCAGTGTTTAACTTCTGAATCTCTTGATCTTTATTTCCTTTATAATCTATAGCCAAGGATTTAAGCTCTTTAAACTTGTCAGACAGCTCATCTAGCTTTATTTTTTGTTTAGACACTCTTTCTTTAAGGTCAAAATACTCATCTATTAACTTTATTGTAGTAATTAATAAAAGTTTATTTTCTCCAATATTTCCTAACTTATCTTTTAATTCGTTATATTTCTTATCTAAAAAATTAGTTAGCTTTATTAAAGATTCTTCCTGGCCATCGTCACACGATAATAAATAATCTTTATTATTAAATTTAATATTTACATTTGCCATTTGTCAATTTCTCTTACCAAATTTTCTGTTTCTTGACTCAACTCATCTATATCTTGATTAAACTTATCCTCTTGCGCAGACTTTCTATTAACTTCCTCTTGAAGTTTCTGAATTTTTTTTTTTAAATATGTGTGTTCTCTTGATAATTTTTCATGCTTAATCTCTAATTCCTTTTTTTCACTTTCTAATTGATTTCTGTGAATTTTAATTTGATCTTTGTCACTAGAAGACTGTGAATAACTGTTAGATAATACACTCAACCTTTCAAGAAGTTTGTTTAAGTTTTTTTCTTTATTTTCTAAAATTTCTAATTTGCTCATTTGTTTTTTCTACCATATTATTGCTATAGTGACTTTAAGTCTATATAGGTAAATTAGTAGTGAACACAAAATTAAATCAATTATCAAATGCAATAAGGTTTTTGTCGATTGACGCTGTGCAAAAAGCTAACTCAGGTCACCCTGGGATGCCAATGGGGATGGCTGATGTTGCTACGGTTCTTTTTAAATACCACCTGAGGTTTAATCCGAAAAATCCTGAGTGGGTAAACAGAGATAGATTTATTTTATCTGCTGGACATGGCTCTATGCTTTTGTACTCACTACTTTATCTAACAGGTTATAAAAGTATTTCGATAGACGACATAAAAAACTTTAGGCAAATAGACTCTATTTGTGCTGGACATCCAGAGTATAAAAAAAATTCTGGAATAGAAACTACAACGGGTCCGCTTGGACAGGGTTTGGGAAACTCTGTAGGCTTGGCAATTGGTGAAGAAATCTTTAGAAAAAAATTTGGCGCAAAGATAATTAATCATAAGACTTATGTTATTGCCAGTGATGGTGATTTAATGGAGGGTATTAGTCACGAAGCTATGAGTTTAGCTGGCCATCTTAAGCTAAAAAACTTAATTGTTCTTTTTGACAACAATAAAATATCTATTGATGGATCTACTAATTTAAGTGTTTCTGATAACTTTAAAAAAAGATTTGAAAGTTACGGATGGAATTTTCAAGAAGTAAACGGTCACAATGAAAAACAGATAAATAAAGCTTTAAAAAAAACAGCAAAATCAAACAAACCAAATATAATTTCTTGTAAAACAACTATAGGTTATGGGTCTCCTAATAAATCAGGAAAGGCTTCGTCTCATGGGTCTCCTCTTGGAGAAGAGGAAATAAAATTAGTAAGAAATAAACTTAAATGGAAAAGTCAACCATTTGAAATTCCAAAAAATATTTTGGATTCCTGGAGAGAAATAGGAAACAAAGGAGAACTGATTGAAAAAAACTGGATTGAATTTGTTAATAAAAAATATCCTAATATTAAATCTGAAATTAATGAGCTTATAAACAACTCAAATCTTTCAAATATAGAAAAAATAATTAAAGACGAAAAAGAAAAATATTTTACTTCAAAACCTGCTATGGCTACTAGGCAATGTTCTTCAAATGCTATAGAAGCAATTTCTGAAAAATTACCTGAACTAATTGGAGGATCAGCTGATTTAAGCGGATCAAATAATACAAAAACTAAAAATTCAAAAGTTATATCGTCAAAAAATTTTAATGGGAACTATATTCATTACGGAGTTAGAGAACATGGTATGGCTGCAATTATGAACGGTTTAGCTTTATATGGTGGTTTCATTCCTTATGGAGGAACTTTTTTAATTTTTTCTGACTATTGCAAACCTTCGATAAGACTATCAGCTTTAATGGGTTTGCAAGTGATATATATTTTTTCGCATGACTCGATCGGACTTGGAGAGGATGGACCAACACATCAGCCTATTGAGCAACTTTCTGGACTCAGAGCAATACCAAATTTAAATGTTTTTAGACCGGCGGATATTAATGAAACTTTGGAATGTTGGGAGATTGCCTTAAAGAGTAGGAACAATCCTAGTGCAATTGCATTGTCTAGACAAAAGTTGCCTTACATTACTAAACAGCCTTCAGAAAAAAATAAATGTGTTTTAGGCGCATATGAGGTCAATATAACATCCCATGATTACAAATTAATATTAATGGCTTCTGGATCAGAGGTTGAAATTGCATTAGAAGCTCAAAAACAGTTAAAAGAGGAAAATATAGACACCAAAGTAGTTTCTGTTCCATGTCTAGAACTCTTTGATAAACAAAATAAAGATTATAAGGAAAAGATTTTAGAGGTAGGATCTTGTAAAAGAATTGCTATTGAAGCAGGAAGTATGAAAGGATGGGGCAAATATCTTAATGAAAAAGATATAACACTTGGCCTTGAAAATTTTGGAAAAAGTGCTCCTTACAAACAAATATACAACAATTTAAATTTAACAAGTGATAAAGTTGTAGAATTTGCAAGAAAATTACTCAAGGATTGACACTTTAAAATTACAAATGTCAAAATTAAAATTCTTTTCAAATATTCATTCAGTAGAAAATAAAAGAATTATTGTTCGCTTAGATTTAAATGTTCCGATGGAGAATTCTGAAATAAAAGACGATACTAGAATAGAGGTAATAAAACCTTTATTAGATAAATTAAAAGATAGTGGAGCGAAGGTTATTTTGATATCTCATCTTGGTAGACCTAAAGGAGAGGTTTCTCCAAACTTATCATTAAAGCCAATATTCGATTATTTTAAAAGAAAATGTAACTATAATATTTCATTTTACCAAAATAAAATTGATGATGAGGCAGTTGCGTTTACTAAAAAACTAAAGTCAAAAGATTTCGTTTTGTTTGAAAATATTCGTTTTTTTAAGGAAGAAGAAGCGAATGATGAAAATTTTGCAAAAAATCTTGCGAAACTTGGCGACCTTTTTATAAATGAAGCTTTTTCCTGCTCCCATAGAATGCAAGCATCAATCCATAAAATAACAAAATTTATAGATAGTTATGGGGGTCCTCTTTTAGAAAAAGAATTAAAATCAATAGATCTATTAAGTAAAAATAAAAAAAAACCAGTTACTTGCATTATAGGTGGATCAAAAATATCAACTAAAATCAATATTTTGACTAGCTTAATAAAGAACTCAGAAAACCTTATTGTTGTAGGTGCTATGGCAAATAACTTTATCAAATTTAAAAATATTAACGTAGGTAAGTCCCTAATTGAAAATGGGGTTGAAAAAATTTTAAAAAATATTATTGATCTGTCTGAGAGAAATAATTGTAAAATTATAATTCCATTAGATGTTAATTCTTCTACTGATCTAAATGGAACTCCTATACGTAAAGATGTCCACGATATAGGGTCAAAAGAAATGATCCTTGATATAGGAGAAAAAACAATCGGCTTAATTAATAAAATAGTAGATGACTCTAAAACAGTATTTTGGAATGGTCCTGCGGGTTATTACGAAAATGAAAATTTCTCTGAAGGGACTATTTCAATAGCTAGAAAAATTGCAAAAAATACAAAAACAAAGTCATTAGTATCAATTATTGGTGGTGGGGACACATTAGCTGCAATTAAAAACACTGGATTACAAAATAGCTTTACGCATTTATCAACAGCTGGAGGAGCGTTTCTAGAATCTCTTGAAGGAAAGGAATTGCCTGGTATAAAAGTATTAAAAAAAAATTAATTTATGACTATAGAAGAAATAGCAAAAAAAATGGTAACCAAAGGAAAAGGAATACTTGCAGCAGATGAGAGCACTGGAACTATGGAAAAAAGATTAAAAAGTGTAAATGTTGAATGTACAGAAAAAAACAGACTTCATTTTAGAGAAACATTGTTTTCATCTAGTTCCATGAAAACTTGTATAAGTGGAGTAATATTATTTGATGAAACGCTAAGACAAACCTCTAGTAGTGGAATATCAATAACTGAGTTGATTAAAAAAAACGGCTCTATACCAGGAATAAAAGTTGATAAGGGAGCAAAGCTTTTAGCTGGCTCTGATGGTGAAAAAGTAACTGAGGGTTTAGATGGTTTAAGAGAAAGAATGGAAGAATACTACAAGCTAGGAGCAAGATTTGCTAAATGGCGAGCTGTTTATACAATTTCAAATAAGCATCCAAGTGAACAATGCATAAATTCAAATGCTCATGCTTTAGCAAGATACGCAGCATTAGTCCAAGAAGCTAAAATGGTACCTATTGTAGAGCCTGAAGTTTTAATGGACGGCGACCACACTATTGATAAATGTTATGAGGTAACCAGCAAAGTTTTGGCCGAATGCTACAAACAACTAGCAATTCATAAAGTTAATTTGGCTGGAACAGTTTTAAAACCCAACATGATACTTCCCGGAACAGATTGTAAAGATAAAGCTTCAACTGAGGAGATTGCTAAAAAAACTTTAGAATGTCTTAAAAAAAATGTTCCAAGTAACGTTCCTGGGGTAGCTTTTTTATCAGGTGGTCAAAGTGAGTTAGAAGCAACAAAAAATTTAAATGCAATAAATAAAATAAATGACACAAAGATGAATTTTACTTTTTCTTATGGTCGAGCTTTACAACAGTCAGCTTTAAAAACTTGGGCAAAATCCATGAAAGAAATAAATACAATTCAAGAGGTTTTTAATCATAGAGCAAAAATGAATGGCGCTTCAACAGAGGCAAAATGGAGTGAAAAGCTTGAAAAAAGTTCTGCGGCTTAAAATTGAAAAGATACATTTACCTTTTATCACCAAACAAAATTGAAAACAGTTTCTATTCCAATTTAGAAAAGGTTTTAAGTAAAAAAAAAATAGAGTATTTTCAGCTTAGATTAAAAAATACATCGAAAAATCAAATTGTAAAAATAGGAAAAAAAATAAAAAAAATTACTAATAAGTACAACGTAAAACTAATTATTAATGACAGCCCTGAATTAGCAAAAAAAATAGGTGCTGACGGATGTCACCTAGGTCAGTTAGATCCATCAATTAAGCACGCAAAAAAAATTTTGAAGAAAAAAATAATTGGAGTTACATGCCATGGTTCACTTAAACTTGTAGATAAAGCGATAAAAGCCAAACCAGATTATATTGCTGTTGGGTCTTTTTTTTCATCAAGATTAAAACCTAATGCGAAAAAAGCAAAAATTAAAATAATAAAACAGATCAAAAATAAAACTAAAATTCCTGTAGTTGCTATTGGTGGAATTAATAGAAAAAATTATAAAAAAGTCATGTCTCAAGGAGCGAATTTTATTGCAATTTCAAGTTATATTTGGAATAACCCCGTCTTAAAACCGATTAATGCGATAAAAAAATTTTACAAATGAAAATAAATGCAAATGAAATAAAGCCTGGAATGATTATCGAACATAAAAATGACTATTGGAATGTTTTAAAAACTCAACATGTTAAGCCAGGTAAAGGCGGAGCTTTCAATCAAGTCGAATTGAAAAGTGTAACGAAAGGAACCAAACTTAATGAACGATTTAGATCAAGTGAGACTGTTGAAAAATCAGAATTAGACGAAAAAAAATTTAACTTTTTATACTCTGATGAAAAAAGTTGCCATTTTATGGATAATAAATCATATGAGCAAATTTCTTTATCAAAATCCTTAACAGATGAAAAATATAATTTATTGTCAGAAAATTTGGAAGTTACAATTACATTTATGGATGATAAACCAATTTCTATTAACCTGCCAAAAAATATAGAATGCACTGTGGAAGAGACAGATGCTGTTGTTAAAGGTCAAACTGCTGCTTCATCCTATAAACCTGCAAAATTAAAAAACGGCGTCAGTATTACGGTTCCGCCTTTTGTAGAGAGTGGAGACAAAATTATTTTAGACACTAGAAACTTAGAATATGTCAAGAAAGTTAATTAATGAGGCTTAATTCACCAAAAATTAATATTATTCGTAAAGCTTGTTTGAGAGCATCTAAGTCTTTGATAAGAGATTTCGGTGAAGTAGAAAAATTACAAGTTTCCTTAAAGGCTCCTGGAGACTTTGTTTCTGCGGCAGATAAAAAATCGGAAAAATTAATAATAGAGGAATTATTAAAAGCTCATCCTGATTTTGGAATTCTTAGTGAAGAAGTTGGGGAATTAAATAAAGATAATAAAGATAATAGATGGATTATAGATCCAATCGATGGGACTATGAATTTTTTAAACGGTATTCCACAGTTTGCTATATCAATAGCATACGAGGAAAAAGGCGAGATAATTTGCGGCATGATATACGACCCGATCAAAGATGAGATGTTTGCGGCTGAAAAAGGTAACGGGGCTTTTTTAAACAACTCAAGAATAAGAGTTTCGAGTAAAAAAAAAATTAAAGAATCTATTTTAGTAACTGGAGGCCCAAAATTTAATAGTAAACATAAAAATGATATTTTGAGTGAATATGTTAAAATTTCTAATTTAACTAACGCACCAATCAGAAAATTTGGCAGTGCCGCCTTAGATTTGGCAAATGTAGCTTGTGGAAGATTCGATGGATATTGGCAATGGGAACTTAATTATTGGGATGTGGCTGCAGGACTAATTCTTATAAAAGAAGCCGGAGGATTTGTAGATTTTTTAAGTGAATCTAAAAATTCACCAGTTAAAAAGAATATTATCGCATCAAATTCACTTATTCACAAAGAGTTGAGAGAATCTTTGATGAAAAAAAATATTGAGTAAGTAAAATATTTATTATAAAACATTTTGCATGAAAAAAAAAATTCACCCAAAATACCACAAGATTAAAGTGGTAATGACTGATGGAAGTCAATTTGAAACAAAATCAACTTGGGGTAAAGAAAACGATGTATTAAAACTCGACATTGACCCTAAATCACACTCAGCCTGGACTGGTGGAAGTCAAAAAGTTTTAGACAAAGGTAGAGTGAGTAAATACAATAAGAAATTTAGCAACCTTAGAGTAAAAAATAAATAATTATGTCAGAAACACCTTTTATGCCAAAAGCTACAGCTGTTTGGTTAGTAGAAAACACAACGCTGACTTTTAAGCAAATAGCAAGCTTTTGTAATTTGCATGAATTAGAAGTTAAAGGGATAGCTGATGGAGATGTAGCTAAAGGAATAAAAGCTTATAATCCAATTCTTGCCGGCCAGTTAACTAGAGAAGAAATTGACACATGTTCAAAAGATCCACTAAAATTTTTAAAACTAAACCAAAAAACTGAAGATGTTCAAGTTAAGGAAAGAAAAAGACCAAAATATACTCCATTATCAAAAAGGCAAGATCGTCCAGATGCGATACTATGGTTAATAAAAAATTGTTCAGATTTAACTGATGGACAAATTTCAAAATTGGTTGGGAGCACTAAAGGCACAGTGTCATTAATTAGAAAAAGAAGTTACTGGAACTTTTCAAATTTAAAACCTAGAGATCCAGTAATTTTAGCTCTTTGTACTCAAGACTCCTTTGAAAAAGCTTTAGCAAAGGCAAAAAGAAGAGTGGAGAGAGAAAATAAAGCAAAACTTAGAGAGGAAAAAAAACTTAAAGCAAATGTCCAGTAAAAAAACTTTAGTAGGCGTAATAATGGGAAGTAAATCTGATTGGGAAATCATGAAAAACTGCTGTGATACGTTAGAAACATTTGATGTAGGTTATGATGTGAGAGTTATTTCAGCTCATAGGACCCCAAAAAGATTAGAGAAATTTATTGAAGAATGTGAAAAAAATAATGTTGAAATTATTATAGCAGCCGCGGGTGGAGCCGCACATCTGGCGGGTGTAACGGCGTCTCTTACTACAATTCCTGTTTTAGGTGTGCCTATTGAGAGCGTTTTGAAAGGTATAGACAGTTTACTTTCTACTGCCCAAATGCCTGCTGGGGTTCCAGTTGGAACTTTGGCAATAGGTAAAGCAGGGGCAATTAACTCAGCACTGTTTGCAATATCCATTCTCTCTAATAAATACCCTGAAATAAAACAAAAACTTAAGGAATATAGAAATAACTTTGAAAAAAAAGTTCCTATTAAGCCCTTTTGATTCAATCTAGACAACTAAAGTCTTAAATGATAACAAACTACTTAATTAATTGGAGGATTTATTAAAATAGAAGTAAAAGATAACAACGTTGAGCAAGCTCTTAGAGTTTTAAAAAGGAAACTTCAAAAGGAAGGTTTTTTTAAGGTTATTAAAATGAAAAGTAATTACGAAAAACCATCTGAAAGAAAAAAAAGAATTAAAACGGAAAATCTCAAAAGAGTAAAAAAACTCCAAAAGTTAAGAAATAGAATTTAATTTGTTACAATTTAAGAGGTAATCAATGCCTTTAGGCAAAGTTAAATGGTTTAATTCAAAAAAAGGTTTTGGTTTTATTGTAGAAGACAAAACAGATCGAGACATCTTTTTACACGTGTCTGCTTTAGAAAACTCGAAATTAAGAGTACTTAAAGAAGATCAAAAACTAAAATTTGAAATTAAAGAAGTTAAAAATAAGTTACAAGCAGTAAATTTAAAGAAAGTATAATTTTATCGCGGGGTGGAGCAGTCTGGTAGCTCGTCAGGCTCATAACCTGAAGGTCGAAGGTTCAAATCCTTCCCCCGCAACCAATTTAAATCTTAAAATTTGATTTTTTGCTATCTTGAAGGAAGCTTTGAACAGTATCTATTGTTAAAGATCTATAGCTTTTTCCAAATTTTTCAATTTGATTAATTATTTTCGGCGGCATCGTAATTATGTGACAATTAATTTGTTTAGCTTGTAAATAATTATATGGCTCTCTCGTACTTGCCCATAAGATTGAAGTATTTTTGAATCTTTTTGAGGCAGAAATACTTTTTTTAAATATTGGTATTGGGTCTTTTCCTTTATCAGCCATTCGACCAGCAAAAATAGAAATAATCGTTTTTGTTTTTTTATTAAGACATTTAAAAATTTTTTTAACCTGATCAAAAGAATAAACGGCAGTGATATTAAGTTTTATTCCCTCAGAATTTAATTTTCTTATAACTTTCCCCATGAAAACACCTTTTGAGTTAATAACAGGAATTTTTACATATACGTTTTTACCCCATCCATTTATTTTATAAGCTTGTTTTAAAATTTCTTTAGGATTGTCAGCAAAAACTTCGAATGAGATTGGTTTTATTTTACAAGATTTAAGTATATTTAATGAATAATCTTTATAATTTTTTGCTCCAGCTTTTCTCATTAAACTAGGATTTGTTGTAAAACCATCAACAACAGATTTTTTATTAAAAGTTCTAATTGTTTTGAGGTCCGCAATGTCACAAAAAATTTTTGTTTTCATAAATCTAATTATATTTAAATATTCTCATGTAATGATTCCATCTACCTTTGATTATTTTATTTTCTTCTGATGAAAGAAATTTTTTCCATTGATTTATTTTTCCACTTCTAAAATATTTTAAATTATTTTTTTTAGAATTTATAGACCATTTTAAATCGTATTTTTTCTCTTGTTTTTGAAGTGTTTCAAATTGTGTATTTTGAACAACTTTTTTTATTATAGCTTTTTTTGGTTTCACTTTTAAAAAAATGCAAATTCTTTTTATCTCTTTAGAATAATTTCTCTTCAAATCTTCATATCTAATAAAAATGATGTTTTCCTTTTTGCCACCAAACCAACTTCCAATATTTTGCTCCCAAGATCCAAAGTCAATGTCATAAAAACCATTTAAAAATTCTTTGACAAATTTTCTTTTAGAATAATTTTTATCTATTTTACCTATTTTAATCAAAAAAAAATATAGGGATACAATGACATCTCTTGGATCCCTAACTACATAAATAACATTTTTAAATCTTGGTTCAAAAGGTTCGTGAGTTTTGAAAATTCTTGGTCTACTTGATTTTATAAACGTAGATTCCTTGTTTGTGTAAATATCAGGGACAAATTTATCTATATTAGAGAGGTTTATATCCTTTTTCTTCTTTAACAAAGTTGCTGTTATAAGACTAACCCAAAGACTCCCTGACTTGGGATAAGAGCAAATAAACAGATCATCACTAAAAGTTTTAATAAATTTTCCTTGGTAGGTTACAGCCGAGCTTAAAATATTTTTTGTTTTAAGAATTCCCTGAAAAAAAAAATTTATGTAATCAATAAGAAACTTGTTTAATATTAATTTTTTTATTAATTTTTTAGCCATAATTTTATTCTATGTTTTTAACAATATT
>CACKRM010000002.1 GCA_902602655.1 uncultured Pelagibacteraceae bacterium | reverse complement strand
TTCGATAATCTTCCTGATAAACCTGAAGGATTTAAACCTATAAATGATGCAAGAATATTATTATTGTTGGCGGACACTGTAACAACAGATCATATTTCACCAGCTGGAAATATTAAAAAAGAAAGTCCGACAGGTGATTATTTTATGAAACATCAAATTCAACAAAAAGATTTTAATTCATATGGAGCTAGAAGGGGTAATCACGAGGTTATGATGCGAGGAACATTTGGTAATATTAAAATAAGAAACGAAATGGCACCTGGAACAGAAGGTGGTTTTACTACTCTTCAACCAGATGGAAAAGTAATGAGCGTCTACGATGCAGCAGTTGAATATAAAAGGAGAAAGAATGATCTTGTTGTTATTGCAGGCAAAGAGTACGGGACTGGTTCATCAAGAGATTGGGCTGCCAAAGGTACAAAACTATTAGGAATCAAGGCTGTAATCGCTGAAAGTTTTGAGAGAATTCATAGATCAAATTTAGTTGGAATGGGTGTTCTGCCACTCCAATTCAAAGAAGGTTTTGATAGAAGGAAGTTAAATATAACTGGAGCAGAATTAATTACTGTTGTTGATATTGATAAAGGAGTTAAACCTAGACAAGAAGTATCTTGTGAAATTAAGTATAAAGATGGCACAAGTAAAACAATAAAATTACTTTGTAGAATTGATACTGAAAATGAAATTGAATATTACAGAAACGGTGGAATTCTTCAATATGTTCTAAGAAATATGCTTAACTAATGAGAAACATAACTGTTAAAGTTCATCCTTCAAAAGCCAATTTAAAAAAGAAAGATCAGCTTGCATGGAAAATAGCCGAAATAGCATCCGATAAAGCAAAAATAAACAAAAATGCTTTAGAAATGGTTATTAATCGAATTATCGATAATGCATCCGTTGCGATTGCATCTTTTAACAGGAAGCCGGTAATCTCAGCTCGTGAGATGGCCTTAGCTCATAAGAGAAAAAAAGGCGCAAGTGTTTTTGGTTTAAGTCATAAAATAAAAGTTGATTGTGAATGGGCTGCTTGGGCTAACGGTACTGCAGTTAGAGAGCTAGACTATCATGACACTTTTTTAGCTGCTGATTATAGTCATCCAGGAGATAATATTCCTGCAATTTTGGCTGTAGCTCAACAAAAAAGATGTAATGGCATGAGTTTGATAAAAGGTATTCTTACTGGTTATGAGGTGCAAGTTAATTTAGTAAAAGGAATTTGTTTACACGAGCATAAAATTGATCATATAGCTCACCTGGGCCCAAGTGTTGCAGCTGGCCTAGGAAGTTTATTGAAACTAAATACAGAGACTATTTATCAATCTATTCAACAAGCACTTCATACAACTATTTCTACAAGACAATCTAGAAAAGGAGAAATTTCAAGCTGGAAAGCTTTTGCTCCTGCGCATGCTGGTAAATTAGCAATAGAGTCTGTTGACAGATGCATGAGAGGTGAAGGAGCGCCAAGTCCTATTTATGAAGGGGAAGATAGTATTATAGCATATATACTATCGGGACCTGGCAAAAAATATAATGTGCCTCTCCCTAGAATAAATGAACCAAAAAAAGCGATCTTAGAAACTTATACCAAAGAACATTCTGCCGAGTATCAATCTCAAGCATTGATTGATTTAGCTAGAAGTTTGAATAAGAAGATTAAAAATTTATCAGACATAAGAAAAATTATTATAGAAACAAGCCATCATACCCATTACGTTATTGGCTCAGGCGCAAACGATCCTCAAAAAATGGATCCTTATGCTAGTCGGGAGACTTTAGACCACTCAATTATGTATATATTTGCTGTAGCCTTAGAAGACGGTGCTTGGCATCATGTAAAATCTTACACTCCTCAAAGAGCAAGAAGAAAAAGTACAGTTATGCTTTGGCGCAAAATAGTAACTCGTGAAGATAAAAAATGGACTAAAAGATATCATGATAAAAATCCTAAAAAAAAATGCTTCGGAGGTAGAGTTATCATAAAAATGAAAGATGGTTCCTCTATATCAGAAGAAATTAAAGTTGCGGATGCCCATCCAGCTGGAAAAAAACCTTTTACTAGAAAGGAGTATATTAACAAGTTTAAAACACTTACTGATGGCATTATCACCAAAAAAGAGTCAGATAGATTTTTAAAAACTGTTCAAGATTTAAAAAAACTTAAATCAGGTGAACTACCCAAATTGAACATAGAAGTTAAAGGAAAACAAAGAAAAAAAAGAAGCAAATTAGTTATTTTCTAATTGACTCTCCTATCAATTCAAAATTTAATACGTCTTCAAAGAAAAAGGAGGAAAAATGATAAATATAAGAAAATTTATTGGCTTGTTATTTGCCACTGTTCTTTTATCTTCAATTTCAACAACTAGTTTTGCGATCGATAAATTACACTTTGTAATTGGCGGTGGCGCTGGTGGTGGATGGGATGGAACTGCTAGAGGAACTGGCGAAGCATTAACTAAGTCAGGGATGCTTAAAAGCGCATCTTTCGAAAATATGTCGGGTGGAGGAGGAGGAAAAGCTCTTGCATTTATGATTAACACAAAACCAGAGGGTACAGTTTTAGTTCAATCAACACCTTTAGTTTTAAGATCTATTACTAGACACAAAGGCTATGTTAAAGGTAGCGGAGTTCTTTCTTACAAAGATGTTGTGCCTATAGCTGGAGTAATAGGTGATTATGGAGCAATAGCTGTTGCAAAAAATTCACCATTTAAAAATTTCAAAGATGTTGTTGCAGCTTACAAAGCTAATCCTTCATCAGTGAAAATGGCTGGCGGATCTGTTCGAGGAAGCATGGACCATTTAATAGGAGCTTTGGCTTTTCAAGAGGCAGGAGCTGATCCAAACAAAGTTGTTTACGTTCCTTATGATGCTGGCGGAAAAGCTTTAGCTGGATTATTATCTGGAGAAACTCAAATTCTTTCAACTGGTTTGGGAGAAGTAATGGGAGCTAGAGATCAAGTTAGAATTATTGGTATAACTGCACCAAAAAGAGTTTCAGATGCACCTGATGTTCCAACATTAAAAGAACAAGGTTTTAATGTTCAGTTCGTAAACTGGAGAGGATTTTTTGGACCTCCTAACATGAGCAGTGGAGATAAAAAGAAAATTGCTAAAATGCTAGGCGATGTTCAAAAAACACCTGAATGGGAAGTTGTTAGAAAAAGAAATGCCTGGGTAAATATTTATAACCCAGATAAAAAGTTTGTTAAGTTTTTAAAACAACAAACTAAAGAAATGACAGCTCTTATGAAAAAATTAGGAGTAATTTAATTCCATAGGAATTAAATAGAGAAAGAGCAGTGAGAATAAGCACAGATAAAATTATCTCGCTGCTCTTTTTTATTTTATCAGGCCTTTATCTTTATCAAACATATCAAATTCAAGTATTTTCATTTGATGAAAATGCCCCTTTTAATGCAAAAACCTTTCCAACATTTTTAGCTTATCTTGGAATGTTTCTTTCAATATTATATTTAATTTTACCTGAAAGGTTTCCTTCTAAAGTTGATCACAAAGTTCTTGATTATAAAAGTACATTTTTTTTAGTTACTATTGCATTCATATATGGTTTTACGATTTTGAAAGCAGGTTTCTTTTTATCAACTTCGTTGTTTTTGTTTATTTCATATTATCTTCTAGGAGAAAGAAGATGGATTTGGATGTTTGTATTATCATTTCCATTTGTAGCCTTATTTATGCTTTTGTTACATGGAGCATTAGATATTTACTTAAGAGACCCGTTTCTTAAAATGTTAGGAATAATCTCATGATCGAAGGAATATTAATAGGTTTACATACTGCTTTGAGTCTCAAAAATATTTTAATGGTAATGATGGGTTGTTTTTTTGGAACTATTATTGGAATGCTGCCTGGACTTGGACCAATGACGGCAATCGCTTTAATGATCCCAATCACCTACGGTTTTGAACCCGCCACAGGTTTAATATTAATGGCTGGAGTATATTACGGGGCAGTATTTGGCGGATCTACATCATCAATTCTAATTAATGCACCTGGAGTACCAGGAACTGTAGCAACTGCCTTTGATGGATATCCAATGGCGCAACAGGGGAAAGCTGGTAAAGCTTTAGCAATAGCAGCTTACAGTTCTTTTGCAGGAGGAACAATCTCAGCAATATTTTTGTTGTTTGCAGCACCAAGCCTCTCAAAAATTAGTTTAGCTTTCAGATCTCCAGACTATTTTGCATTAATGGTTTTAGGATTGACTGCAGTGTCAGCTTTTTCTTCCAAAGGTCAATTTTTAAAAGCGATGATGATGGTTATCCTGGGATTAATGTTATCAACAGTTGGACAAGACTCTTTATCAGATATTACAAGATTTACTTTTAATAATATGAACTTAACTGACGGTATTAGTTTTGTTTTAATAGTTATGGCTACATTTGCAATGAGTGAAGCCTTAACAATTATCTTAAAAGGGAAAGATCCAAGTCGTGCTACTGAACAAATTTCTCTTTCCCAACTAGGTTCAATAAGACTAGACAAGGAAGAAAGAAACAAAATGTTAAAATCTATTCCAAGGTCTTCTGTTTTAGGATTTTTAATTGGTGTTTTACCTGGTGCTGGCGCAACAATTGCATCATTTTTAGCATATGGAATGGAAAGAAATTATGTGAACGACGATGAAAAACAAAAGTTTGGAAAAGGAAGTGTTCATGGACTTGCAGCACCAGAAACAGCAAATAATGCGGCATGTTCTGGGTCATTTGTTCCTTTATTAACTTTAGGAATACCTGGAAGCGGAACTACAGCAGTAATGCTAGGTGCGCTTTTAGGTTTTGGCATTCAACCAGGGCCAAGACTTTATATGACAAATCCCGAAATCTTTTGGTCTGTGATTATGTCGATGTATATAGGTATGGTTATATTGTTAATTCTTAATCTGCCTTTAATCCCATATATTGCAAGAGTTCTTGCTACACCAAAAAATTTTTTAATACCTCTTATATTGTTTTTTTCAGTTACTGGAATCTACTTAATGTCATTCAATAATTTTGACATCTTCTTAATGATAGGAATAGCAGTTGTAGCAACATTTTTAAGACTATATAATTTTCCAATGCCGCCTTTAATTTTAGCCTTTGTTTTGGGTGGATTAATGGAGGAAAATCTGAGGAGATCACTCTTAATTAGTGACGGGTCTTTTAATTTTTTATGGGACAGACCTTTGACATTAATCATCCTTCTCTTCACAATATCGATTATAAGTTGGCAAAGTTTACGACCTTTAATAGGTAGATAAAATTGTTAAATGTGACAAAAATGTCACATTATAACATAAAAAAAGCCCTAAAAATCCAAGTTTTTTGAATTTTTAAAAAAAAACGCTCTATATAAACTTAGACTCCTATTCTTAAATAATATAAAAAATATTTACTATTTATTGCAATTAATATTAACGAAGGAAATTAGTATGAATAAAAAATTAATAAGCTTTTTAAGTGCGCTTGTTGTTTTGTTCTCTACTTCAGTTTTAAAAGCTGAAATAGGAGTTGGAATTTCTGCAGCATTTGTTTCTTTAGAGACAGATGGTTCTGAGACGCTACGTGACTCAGGAGAAGTGACAAAAGGAAGTCATTCTGAAGATCTTTTAGTTCCAGAATTATTTATCGAACACATCACTGACAACGGTGGTGCTATAGGGATTTCTTACATTCCAGCTAGAGAGTTGGGTAATAAATCACGTTCTGATACTACTACATCTGGAGACGGTCAAGACACTGGTACGTACACAGCGAAAGCTGAGTTAAAAAATTTCATAATGGTTTATGGTGAATATCCTGTCTACTCAGCAATGGGTGGAAATGCTTATGTTAAAGGTGGTATTTCAAATACTACAATTAACACACAAGAAGCATTAAATAATGGATCGAGCTATGGTGACCAAAATGTTATGGGTTACCAAGTTGGATTAGGATTTAAATCTGATATTGGCGGAAATTACTACGGTAAATTAGAAGCTACTTATTCAGATTTTGACAGTTATAAAGATAGTTCAGAAGCAACTCTTGGCGCTAACACTATTTCAGCGGAAACAGAAGCTACTGCTATTAGATTATCTGTTGGCTATAAATTTTAATAAAATTTTATAAGACTAAAAAATTAAACCCGCTTGAAATTTTCAAGCGGGTTTTTTTTTATATATTGAAAAGAAATTCAAAACGCTCATTAATAGTTAAGACCTCAAGATTTGTTAGTCCTCCTATTATTAATTGCATTGCAACAATCATTATTACAAACAAACCTAAATAACCTAACCATTTGTGCTCTTTAATGTAGTTTGCAAAATATGTAGCCAGTGTAGCAACTATCAAAACAGACAGAATAAGACCAATTATCATCAAAGCGTAATAATTTTTTGAAGCTCCCACTACTCCTAAGACATTGTCTAAGCTGAGAACTAAATCTGCTATTAAAACTCTATAAACACCTTGGGCAAAAGAAGTTGGTTCCTTAGATTTTATTAGTGGTGATCTAATTTTTTTAGAATTAAAAAAATCTTGTCTAAGATTATTTACCACCCATAACAACAACACTCCACCAGCTATTTTAAGCCAAGCATACTCCAAAATTACAGTAGCACCTAAGGCAAAGAAAATTCTAAAAAAAAATGCTGCCGCAACGCCCCAAGCAATAATTTTTTTTCTATTTTCTTTTGCGTAGCTAGCAGCTATAAGACCTATAATGATCGCATTATCTGCTGCCATCACTATATCAATAATGATTATTTGAACAAAAATTATAAATGGTTCTAACATCTGTTGTTATTTTTAATTAAATAATGTTATTTTTATATATACTTATTGTATCAGAATAAAGATTAATTTATTGCTATAAGCCAATGAAATATTCACAAAACGTTTCAAAACTTTATATTTTTCAATTATCAGTACCAATTTTTTTTGCAAATATTGCGATTCCAGCTGTAGGGTTTGTAGATACAGCTTTAATGGGTCATTTATCTAGTGAAAAATTTCTAGCAGCGTTAAGCATTTCGTCATCCGTTTTAACTATGATTATTGGAAGCCTTGGATTTTTAAGAATGGCAACTGTGGGAGTAGTATCTCAAGCATTAGGTAAAGGCGATTATAAAGAAGTGGCAAGAACAATAATAAGAAATTTATTATTAGCTCTTATTTTATCCATTATTGTAATTTTGTGTAAACCATTAATACTATCCAATATTAATATTTCTTTTTCACCCTCTTTAGAGACTAGTATTTTAATAGAAAAATATGTTTCAATTCGTATCTTTTCTATACCGGCTGAACTTATTATTTATGTTATTATTGGCTTTTTTCTCGGTATTCAAAAAACATTCTTTTCAAGTTCAGTAGTTATATTTTTTTGTATTATGAATATTTTTTTGAGTATATTTTTTGTTAAAAATATGAATCTTGAAATCTACGGTGTAGCACTAGGTACAGTTGTGTCATCATACTTAACAGTATTCATCTCAATGTTTGTCTGTTTTTTTTACTTTAAACATCGATTTAATCAAATTCCAAGATTTGAAAAAATTTTTATAAGAAAAAAAATTATGAAACTTTTCAATATTAACTTTGATATATTTTTGAGAAGTGTTTTTTTACTGTTTGCATTTTTATGGATTACGTTTCAAAGCGCAAAATTGGGAGAAGATTATCTTGCCGCTAATACATTATTATTGCAATTTATAATGTTAGCATCTTTTTTTCTAGACTCTTATGCTTTTTCAACAGAATCAATCATTGGTTTTGTAATAGGGAGAAAAACAAAAAAAGTTTTTTTAAAGACAGTAATTAATTCTTTTGAATTAAGTTTTTTTTCTGGAATTATAATCTCACTTTTCTATGTTTTAAGTTATAAACTTATAATAAACGCTTTTACTGATTTAGATTATATCCGATTTTTAGCTTATGGCTTTATTTTTTGGATAATTTTAATACCTCCAGTAGCTTCATTTTGTTATCAATTTGATGGAATTTTTATCGGAGCAACACAAACAGCTGAAATGAGAAACGCAATGTTCATCTCGGTTGTTTTATTCATTGTATTTTCTATTTATGCAGTTGAATATTTGAATAATAATGGACTTTGGCTATCTGTATTATTTTTTATGTTAATAAGATCAATAACACTTAACTTTTATTTCTCAAAAATACTTAAAAAATTTTAAAATTTCTCTTGATTTTTGTTAAGCCAACTAGTCAAATAAGATATTAAAATATTTCAAACAAAGGGGGTTAAATGAAAATTTTAAAAAAAATTGGTGTAATAGTCACATCTTTGTTTATTACACTCAGTACAGCACAAGCAGAGACATGGAATATGGCTTTGGCTTACGGAGCAAGCAACTTCCATTCAGCAAACGCAAAAGAATTTGCAGATGCTGTTACTGAGAAGTCTGGCGGTAAACTTACAATTAAAACTCACCCAGGCGGTTCTTTATTTAAAGGTGGAGCTATTCTAAGAGCTGTACAAACTGGACAAACACAAATTGGTGAAAGATTTATGTCTGCACATGGAAGCTTCGATCCGCTTTTAGAAGTGGATTCAATTCCTTTCGTTGCACAAACTTACTCTGATGCACAAAAACTTTATAAAGTTTCAAAACCAGAATTGGTTAAAGGACTTGATGAAAAAGGATTAGTTTTTCTTTATGCAGTTCCTTGGCCAGCTCAAGGGTTATATAGTAAAAAAGCTATTAATTCTGTAAGTGATCTTAAGGGACTTAAATTTAGAGCATACAATTCTGCAACAATTCGAATTGCAGAACTTACAGGCATGAAACCAACTAAGCTAGAAGCGGTAGCGATTAGTCAAGCATTTTCAACTGGAATGGTTGAAAGCATGATCACATCACCAACAACTGGTAAAAACAGCAAAATTTGGGAAAATGGTGTTAAATATTTTTATGATATTGCAGCTTGGTTTCCAAAAAACATGGTTGTTGTAAATAAAAAAGCATGGAATAAACTTGATGACGCAACTAAAAAAATGGTTATGAAGCAAGCAGCTGTTGCAGAAAGAAAAGGTTGGGCTTTATCTAAAAGAGGTAATGTTGCAGACAAAAAAGCTTTATCTGATGCTGGTATGGAAGTTGGAAAAGTAAATGCAGCTTTGCAAAGTCACTTTGAAAAAGTTGGTGCTACTATGTCTAAAGAATGGGCAGGTAGAGCAGGTTCAAGAGGACAATCTGTTTTATCAGCATATAAATAAATTTTTTTTAAGCAAAAAGGCCGTATAATAGGTACGGCCTTTATGCTTTGTAAAATAGACAAATTTTTAAATTCTCTTTACAGATACTCTGGATACGTCGCATCATTTTTTTTAATTCTCATATTAGCAACTATAGTTGTAGGTATAGCATCTAGAATTTTCGGATTTTATATTCGTGGTTTGACAGAATATTCCGGTTATAGCTTAGCCACCGCTTCCTTTTTAGCGCTAGCCTACACATTCAATGAAAACGGTCATATTAGAATTACTTTGTTTCTTGAAAAAGCAAAAGGAGGTTTATTAAAATTTTTAACTATTTGGTGTTTAGCAATCTCTACATTTTTGTCAGGTTTTTTAGCTTTTTATTTTATTAAAATGTGGGTTGTATCAATTCAACTCGGTGAAAGAAGCCAAGGAGCAGATGAGATTTTACTGTGGATACCACAAACAGGAGTAGCAATAGGTTCAATAATATTTTTTGTTTGCATTACACATAATTTTTTAAAACTATTTATTTCTAAACCAAATGCTTGAAGTTTATCTAACAATATTTTTTATAAGTGTTTTATTAATTTTCCTGGGATCGGGAGTTTGGGTTGGAATAAGCATGATTGGAGTTTCCACTATAGGAATGATGATGTTTACCTCAAGACCGGTTGGAGATGCAATGGCAACAACCATGTGGAGCATGGGCTCATCTTGGTCGCTTACAGCTTTGCCACTTTTTGTTTGGATGGGAGAAATTTTGTTTCGAACAAAATTATCAGAAAATTTATTTAAAGGCTTATCACCCTGGCTATCAAAATTACCCGGAGGCTTAATACATGTAAACATATTAGGTTGTGCTATCTTTGCAGCTATTTCAGGTTCATCAGCAGCTACAGTAGCCACGGTCGGAAAGATGTCTATTCCAGAATTACGAAAAAGAAATTATCCAGAGAGCTTTCTTTTGGGAACTTTGGCAGGATCGGGCACCTTAGGTCTTTTAATACCACCATCAATTATTTTAATTATTTATGGTGTTACAGTTGAAGAGTCCATAGCAAAACTCTTTATAGCGGGTATAATTCCTGGTATTGGATTAGCATTTTTATTCATGATCTACGTTGTTGGTTGGTCTTTAAGAAATAAAAAGATTATGCCAATTATTAGTGAAGATTTTTCTTTTATTGAAAAAATAAAACAGTCAGGACAATTACTTCCTGTTGTTCTTTTAATTTTTGCAGTAATCGGATCTATTTATGCTGGAATAGCTACGGCTACAGAAGCAGCTTCCCTCGGAGTTTTGGGAGCGTTGACATTATCTTATTTTCAGAAAAGTCTAACTAAAGAATCTTTTAGTAAATCATTACTAGGCGCAACTAAAACATCTTGCATGATAGCTTTTATATTGGCTGGATCATCTTTTTTAACTTTAGCAATGGCTTTCACTGGCCTACCTAAAAACTTGGCAGTTTTTATCGATACACTTCAACTTTCACCGTATATGTTATTACTAGTATTAACTTTGTTTTATATAATTCTTGGAATGTTTTTAGACGGGATTTCAGCTGTAGTCTTAACAATGGCAATCATTGAACCAATGATACGTCAGGCTGGGTTTGATATGATTTGGTTCGGTATATATTTAGTTATAGTTGTAGAAATGGCACAAATTACACCACCAGTTGGATTTAATTTATTTGTTCTTCAAGGAATGGCAAAAAAAGACATGGGTTTTATTGCCAGAAGTGCTTTTCCACTTTTTCTTTTAATGATTTTAGCTGTAATTATAATTATAGCATTTCCTCAGCTAGCCCTTTGGTTACCAGAGCAAATGATTCAACCTCTTAAATAAAGGGATTGTAAGCCCACTGAAGTATTGCCTGCCTTTGTCTTCTTCTACATGTCAAATCGTTAGGTTCACAATTTTTTTCGATTGCTTTTACATGTCGAGTAAAGTTAAGCCACCTTTGAATTTGAATTTCATCAACTTTTTGAATTCTTCTACCATTGGTGTACCTACAATACCATTGGAACCATCCAAGAGGATCTTCTTTAAATATCCAGCCTTTTTTAATCCATTCTTGTCTTGTTAAACCTGATTTAATTTTAAATCTATTTATTTTAACATCAAATTTTTCACTTAACTTTGCTTTTTTGAACCATGACTTTGGAAATTCTCTTAATTGTTTTTTGTTAAAATAAGAACCACCAAAAACGCCTAGCTCAAACATTTCTTTTGGAGTCAATTGAGGTTTAAATAAATTATGAATTTCTTCTTTCTTTTTTGGCAAAACTACTACTTTCTTTTAGACTCATAATGATAATCTAAACTACAAATTTGAGGCTTGTTTGCAATCACTATTAATAACCCACCAATTATAGAAATATTCTTTAAAAATATTGTAAGTTGCATTGAATCTCCAAAAATATGATGTGTATGAAAAATTAACGTAACGGTTAAAACAAATAATACCAACAAAGATGCAACAATTCTAATTTTATATCCAACTATTAATAATAATGGCACTATTATTTCAAAAGCTATTGAAGGATAAAATAAAAATTCAGGTACGCCATGATCAGACATGTACATCATACTTATATCAGGATTAAAGAATTTTTTAACAGCTTCAATTAAAAATAGTAATGATATAAAAAATCTTCCAAAAACTTCTACTATATGCATTTAATTTTTTTCTATGACCTCTTTTAACTCATCGTATTCTTCACAATTACAACTTTTTAGAACCGCCAATCTTTCTTTAGCTAAGTTCATTCTACCAGTTTTTACATAAAGCTCTCCTAAATACTCATTTATACCATTGTGATTGGGCTTTATTTTCAAACCTGCTAGATAATATTTTTCTGCCTCCTCAAATTTCCCAGTTTTTCTTAATGTAAATCCAAGATAATTTAAAATGTCAGGATTATTTCTATCAGCCTTATATGCATCTCTTAACTTCTCTAAAGCTTGAGAATATAATTTTGATGCTCTGTCAGTTTTATTTTTTTCCTCCAATTTTTTTGCTCTAATAACATATCGTTTAGCTTCTTTATATAGATCTAAATAACTACTACTACTATCACTATCACCCCCCGCACTATATGAAACATCTAAATATTGAAAAAAAATAAATGTAGCAATTAGAATTATAAAAATTTTTTTAAACATTATTTCTTTATGCAAATTTTTTTAATTTATCCAATGGTTTTAAAGTCACACCTGCTTTTAAAAGACCATCCCTAATTTCAATTGCAGTCTTTACTGCGCTTTTTCCATCGCCATGAACACAAATTGAGTCTATAGCACACGAAATTTGTTTACCCGATAAACAATTTAAAGCTTGATTTTTAACCATTTTAATTACGTGTTTTTTTGCAATTTCGGGATCAGTTATTAATGCATTAGATTTTGAACGTGAAACTAAATTGCCATCATCTTCATAGTTTCTGTCGGCAAAAATTTCAGCTGCTATTTTCATATCTAGCTTCTTAGCTGCTTTTTCCATCTCAGACCCAGTCGGAACTAAAAAAATTAATTCTTTATTTACTTGCATTATTGACTTTGCAATAGTGTTTGCTAAATCAAAATTTTCACAAGCCATATTATTTAAAGCACCATGAGGTTTAACATGTGTCACATTTATAGAATTTTCTTTTGCTATTTCTGACAAAATGTTTATTTGATCAATAATTAGTTTATTTATTTCTTTGTCGGATAAATTTATTCTTTTTCTTCCAAAATTCTCTGGATCATTAAAAGATGGATGCGCTCCAATACTTACACCATTTTTTTTTGAAATTTCCACCGTTTTTTTCATTGTAGGTTTATCTCCTGCGTGATAACCACAAGCGATGTTAGCTGAATTTACAATACTTAAAAGTAATGGGTCATTTTCTGTTGAACAGAATTTTGATGTTTCACCAAGATCACAGTTAATATTAATTTCCATATTTTAATTCATTATATAATATCTATTATAGCAATTTATGTTAAAAAAAATAAGCAATATTGGAGACTGCGGCATCTCATGTGATTTTGGTGACGAAGTTAACAAAAAAACCAATAAAGAGGTTATTAAGCTTTTTAATTTTATACAGGAGTCAGTCAAAAATGAAAAAATTAAAGGAATTTTAAACTACACTCCATCTTATAATAAATTAATAATTAATTTTGATTTAGTAGATATTAAATCCAATGAAATTATAGAATTTATCAAAAGTAATGACTTTTCTAAAACAATTTTATCAGAAAAAAATAAAATTATAGAAATCCCGATATGTTACGATGAAGAATTTGCTTTGGACGTAAAAAGGTTAGAGGAAAAAACCAAATTAACTTTTAAAGAAATTACAGAAAGTCATCTAAAAACAGATTTTTTTGTTTATATGATTGGTTTTGTTCCAGGACAACCTTTTCTTGGTGATTTAAATAAAAATTTGTATCATGATCGACTAGACACCCCTAGAGTTAAAATTAAAAAAGGATCGGTGGGTATAGTTGAGAAGTTCTGTACTATTTATACTTTTGAAAGTCCTGGTGGCTGGAACATAATAGGAAAAACCCCATTAGATTTATTTAATATTAATAAAAAAAATACAAGCTTACTGTTGCCCGGGGATACAGTAAAATTTAAATCTATAACAAAGAAAGAGCTATTATCTTTTAAAAATGAGTAATTACTTTAAAGTTTTAAGACCTGGTATAAATTCGACATTCCAAGATTTGGGAAGATTTCATTTACAACATCTTGGGATTGTGGCAAGCGGATGTATGGACAGGTTATCATTTTCAATTTCGAATAAATTAGTTGGCAATAAAATTTCAGAAGGAGCTCTGGAATTTGCTTACCAAGGACCTCTGCTTGAATTTGTTGGAGAATCAAAAATGATAGCTGTATCAGGAAAAGTTAACTTTAATATCATTGATAAAAATGAAGAAAAAAAGAAAGGTACGCCAAATCAAAGTTTTAAAATCTCCGATGGAGAAAAGATAGATATTCTTTCAACAATAGATTCTGTTTATGGTTACATTTCAATCTCAGGAGGTTTTAAACTAAATGAATTTAAAGGAAGCGTCTCTACTTTGATAAAAGCAAAAATTGGTCCAAACAAAGGAGAAAAATTACATATTGACGATAAAATTTTTTTTAACAAATCTAATTTATTAGTTAAAGAAAAATTCATTCAATTTGATTTTGATAAAGATAACACAATAAGAGCAATGAAAGGATTACAATTTGATTATTTTTCGAACAAAAGCAAGGAAGATTTTTTTTCAAATGAATTTGAAATTACTAGACTTACAGATCGTATGGGAATGAGATTAGAAGGCGGGAAAATTGAAAATCAAGTCAGTAAAAACATAAAATCTGAAGGTATTACTAAAGGATCTATACAAGTCCCAGGAGATGGAAAACCTATCATTTTATTATCTGATCATCCTACTATTGGAGGCTACCCAAAAATTGCAAATATTATTACAGCCGACTATGATAAATTAGTTCAAAAAAAGCCAGGAACAAAAATAAAATTCAAATTGGTCGATTTGTTAGTAGCCGAAGAAGCATTTAATCAATACATTCAAAAAATTAAAAATATTTAAATGAATTTTGTTTACAAGACACCAGGATACATCTTATGCCTTCTAGCAGGTTTTTGTTTAAGTTTTGGTGGTCCTATTATTAGATCTTTTGAGACCTCTAATCCTTGGCAAATACTTTTTTGGAGATCTGTTTTTTTTATATTAGCATTAATAGTTTTTTTAATTTTAACATATAAAAAAGAAGCATTTAATATAGTTAAGAGATCAGGTTTGCCTGGAGTTTTTGGAGGGTTGTTTTTATCATTTAGTTTTGTTGGTTATATATTTGCTATGACAGAAACTACTATAGCAAATGTTGTTTTTATCATAAGCACACAGACTTTATTTTTAGCTGTATTCGGCTATTTTTTTCTTAAAGAAAAAATTTCTCTTAGAAGCTCTTTCGCAATTTTTTTAGCAATGTCAGGAGTTATATTAATGATTGGTGATTCTGTTTCTTCTGGATCATTGATTGGAAATTTAGCTGCACTTTTGATACCGATAAATTTTTCTATTTTAATTATTTTTATAAGAAAAAACCCAAAATTAGATATGATACCGGCTATTTTTTATTCAGGAATCTTAAGTGCTATATACGGATTTATTTTGTCTGAAAATATAATTATTTCCTACAAAGATTTAGGTTTAGCTTTTCTTTTGGGCGTGCCTCAATTAGCATTTGGTTTTATTTTTGTGACAATTGGTTCTCGAACTACGCCTGCAGCAACAGTGGGATTATTAATGCTTACTGAAAGTATTTTTGGTCCTATTTGGGGCTGGATAATTTTTACTGAAATACCACCTGTTAGTGTTTTTATTGCTGGATTTATGATTGTAACAGCAGTAGTTGTTAAAAGTTTAGATAGAAGTAAATATATTGAATAAAAAAAATGATTAATTTCTCGTTATTTTTTTAAATTACTTTATTTAGAAGAATTATGTAGGTGAAATTCAACCTTTTATTGTTTTCTGTAGAAATAAATAGGCAAACTATTTAATATTCAACCTTTCTTACTATTGATTTTTTAGTAAAGATTAAATAGAATCTAATTATAACGGGAGACAAGAAGAAACAAAAATAAAGTTGTATTATTCTGGCCGAAGGAGCAACCTCCCCGGAAACTCTCAGGCAAAAGGACCGTTATCGTAATAACTCTGGAAAGCAGGCTTAGGCCTCACCGAAGGGGTAAATCTCTCAGGTTCTTTGACAGATGGGGAAAAGAAGGGTTATTACAAAATGGAAAAAACTGCTTTATACAATTTTCATAAAAATTTAGGGGCAAAATTTGTATCATTTGCTGGTTATGAAATGCCTATTCAATATAAAGAGGGAATAGTTAAAGAACATATAAGTACAAGACAGTCCGCAGGTTTTTTCGATGTCTCTCATATGGGGCAATTTTTTGTAACTGATAATAAATCATCTGAACAAAGTTTAGAAAAAATTATTCCTTTAGATTTTAAAGAAATTAAAATAAATCAATCTAAGTATTCATTCTTGATAAATGATAAAGGCGGAGTGATAGACGATCTTATTATTACTCGAGTAAAAGGTGGTTTTAATATTATATTGAATGCAGCCTGTAAAGACAATGACATCAAAGAAATATCAAAATGTTTAAATTCAGAAAGTCAATATGAACTAAGAAGCGACCTATCTCTTATTGCTCTTCAAGGTCCAAAATCCGAGTCTATTTTGGAGTCTATTATAAAGAATGTAAAGCAACTTAAATTTATGAATGGCGGCTATTTTGAATATAAAGGAGAGAAGATTTATATAACTCGGTCAGGTTATACTGGGGAAGATGGTTTCGAAATTTCTGTTCCAAATACTAAAGTGGAAAATTTTACTAAGACTCTTTCGGAAAAAGGTGCCAAACCAATAGGCCTTGGAGCCAGGGATACATTAAGATTAGAAGCTGGTTTGTGTTTATATGGACACGAATTAAATCAAGATATTAATCCTATTCAAGCAAATTTAAAGTGGGCTATTTCAAAAAGAAGAAGGGAAGAAGGAGGCTTTAAAGGCTGGGAAAAAATCAAAGATGATTTACAAAATGGAGTTTCAAAAATTAGAGTAGGTATCAAACCTTTAGGCAAAATAATAGCTAGAGAAGGCACAAAGATATTTTCATCTTCAGATGAGGAAATAGGCATAATTACCAGTGGAACGTTTGGGCCAAGTGTACAAAGCCCAGTTGCGATGGGTTATGTTAAAAATAAATTTTCTAAAATTGATAGCAAAATTATTTTAGAAATAAGAGGAAAAAAATACGATGCTGTAGTTTCAAAACTACCATTTTATAAAAAAAACTATGTGAGATAAAAGGAGAATAAATGGAAGAAAAAAAATTTTCGAAAAATCATGAATGGATACAAATGAACAATGATGAGACAGCTACTGTAGGGATTACAAAACATGCGACTGAAATGTTAGGAGACATCGTGTTTGTTGAAGTGCCTGAAAAAGGGAAAAATGTTGAAGCAAAAGGTCAAACTGCGATAGTAGAGTCTACTAAAGCTGCAAGCGATGTTTATTCGCCAGTTTCTGGTGAAGTTTTAGAAGGTAACCAAGCCATTGTTAATGACCCATCCAAAGTGAATGCAGATCCTGAGGGCGAAGGCTGGTTTTTTAAAATTAAGGTAAAAGACAAATTACAATTAAACGAACTTATGTCAAAAGATGATTATGAAAAGTTTACAAAGGAGAATCCTAGTTAATGATTGATGATACTTCAGAAGAATTTATAAAAAGACACATAGGCACCTCGAAAAAAGATCAATCTAAAATTTTAGATTATCTAGGTAATGAGTCCCTTGAAAATTTGATTAAAAGCACTGTTCCAGAAAAAATTTTACTTAAAGAAGAACTTAACATTGACCATTCACTCTCAGAAAGCGAGGCTTTGAAAAAACTTAAAGAAATATCTTTGAAAAACGAAACTTATAGAAATTTTATAGGCATGGGCTATTACAATTGTTTTACTCCCCATGTAATTTTAAGAAATATTTTAGAAAATCCTGGTTGGTACACGTCTTATACACCTTATCAACCTGAAGTAGCTCAGGGTAGGTTAGAGATGCTTCTAAACTTTCAACAATTGGTAATAGATTTCACCGGTATGGATATCGCGAATGCTTCATTGTTAGATGAAGCTACAGCCGCAGCTGAAGCAGTTGGTTTAGCTCAAAGAGTAAGTAAAAATAACTCAAAAAAGATTTATGTTTCTGACACATGTAATCCTCAAACTATAGATTTAATAAAAACTAGGATTGAACCTTTTGGACTAGAACTAGTGTTAGGCAATCAAAAAGATTTTTTAAAAAATATAAAAAGTGAATTAATATGTGGTGTAATTGCTTATCCTGATACACTTGGAGAAATTATAGATCCAAGTGAGACAATTAGCTTAATCCACAAAAAAGGAGGGAAAGCAATTGTTATCTGTGACCTCCTTTCTTTAGCAAAACTTAAGACACCAGCCGAACTTGGAGCAGATATTGCAGTTGGTAGTGCCCAAAGATTTGGCGTACCAATGGGTTATGGTGGACCTCATGCAGCTTTTTTTGCAACAAAAGAAGAATTTAAAAGATCCATGCCAGGTAGAATAATTGGTGTCTCTGTAGATCGTTTTGGAAAAAAAGCTTACAGATTATCTCTTCAAACTCGAGAGCAACACATCAGAAGAGATAAAGCGACTAGCAATATTTGTACTGCCCAAGCATTACTGGCAATAGTTTCAGCAGGATATGCAATTTACCATGGGCCTAAAGGAATTTTAGAAATTGCTAACAGAACATCAAAATTAGCAAAAGTGTTTGCGGACAGCTTAAAAAAAAATGGATACGAACTTCACTCAGATCAATTTTTTGACACAGTCACTGTTAATACAAAAGATAAAACTAATGAAATTTACAATAAGGCAATATCTGAAAAAATTAATTTAAGGAAAGTGAATGATGAAAAATTATCAATAGCATTTGATGAAGCAAAAAGAATCGATCATGTTAACTTACTACTTAAATTATTTGGTGAAAAAAAAGAGATAAAAAAATCAATTGATGTAGATTTAACAAACATACCTAAAAGTCTTTTGCGTTCATCTAAATATCTAACTCATCCAGTTTTTAACAAATACCATTCAGAAACTGAAATGATGAGATATTTAAAAAGACTTGAGGATAGTGATATCGCTTTAAATAGATCTATGATCGCACTTGGTTCATGCACTATGAAGTTAAATGCTACTGCTGAAATGATACCAATTTCTTGGAAAGAGTTTGCTCTTCCTCATCCCTTTGTGCCTATCAGTCAAATGAAAGGTTATCAAATATTATTTAAAGATTTAATTAGAGATCTTAAAGAAATAACTGGATTTGACGCAGTTTCTCTTCAACCAAATTCAGGAGCGCAAGGTGAATACGCAGGTTTGATGACGATTAGAGCATTTCATAAAAACAATAACCAGTCTAACAGAGATATTTGTTTAATACCAAATTCTGCACACGGAACAAATCCTGCAAGTGCACAAATGTCAGGAATGAAAGTAGTTGTAGTTAATTGTGATGAAAACGGAAATATAGACTTAGAAGATTTAAAAAATAAGTCAAAAAAATATTCAAAAGATTTGGCTGCATTAATGGTAACTTACCCTTCAACACATGGAGTTTTTGAAGAAAAAATAATTGAAATTTGCGACATCATTCATTCCAACGGAGGTCAAGTTTATATGGATGGAGCTAATTTAAATGCTCTTGTAGGAATAGCAAAGCCAGGAAATTTTGGTCCAGATATTTGTCATATTAATTTGCACAAAACTTTTTGTATTCCGCACGGAGGAGGAGGACCAGGCATGGGACCAATAGCTTGCTCAAAACACCTAGAAAATTTTTTACCAACTCATCAACATCTTGATGGTTCTAAACAAAAAAAAGGTGTTGGCTCTGTTTCCGCTTCGCCTTGGGGAAGTGCGAGTATATTAGTCATTTCTTGGATGTATATAAAAATGATGGGTTCAAAAGGTTTAAAATTAGCTTCTCAAGTTTCTATTTTAAACGCAAATTACATTTCAAAAAAATTATCAAAGAAATACAAAGTTTTATACACTGGGAAAAATGGAAATGTAGCTCATGAATGTATTATTGACATAAGACCTATAAAAGAAAAATCAGGAATATCTGAAGAGGATATAGCAAAAAGATTGATTGATTATGGTTACCATGCTCCTACCATGTCGTGGCCAGTTTCGGGAACTATCATGATAGAACCTACCGAAAGTGAGAATTTAGAAGAGATAGATAGATTCTGTAATGCTTTATTAAGTATAAAAGATGAAATAGACAAAGTAGATTCTGGCAAATTTAAAAAAAACGACAACCCTATTATTAACGCCCCCCATACTTATTTAGAATTGTCCGCAGATGAGTGGAAGCATTCCTATTCTAGGAAAGAGGCAGCTTTTCCGAAAAAATATTTAGAAGAATATAAATATTGGGCACCAGTAGCTAGAGTAGATAATGTTTATGGAGATAGAAATTTAGTATGCTCATGTCCTTCAATGGATGAATATAAAGATGAAGCTGCATAAAAATGAGAATTGCAGTAATCGGATCAGGTATATCAGGACTGTCAGCCGCTTATTATCTTTCAAAAAAATATTATGTAGACCTATTTGAAGCCGAAGATAATTTTGGGGGTCATTCTTATACCTTTAACATAAACCATCATAATAAAACTATTCCAGTTGATTTAGGTTTTATAGTCTTCAACAAACTTACATACCCTAATTTAATAAACTTTTTAAAAGAATTAAATGTTCCATTTGAAAAAAGTAATATGTCATTCTCAGTTTCTATACGAGACAGTAATATAGAGTATGGAGGAAGTAGTTTAAAAACTCTTTTTGCTAATAAATTTAATATTTTAAATTTTAAATTTATAAAAATGATAAAAGAAATAATTTCATTTTATAATTATGCCCCTTCCTTGCTAAAAACAGATTTAGAAGGGGAAACTCTTGGAAACTATCTTAATAGAGAAAAATTTTCTAAGTATTTTATTGAATATCATATAATCCCTATGGTTGCCGCAATTTGGTCCATGCCATTTAAAAAAGCTAAAGACATGCCGTTGAGCCTTTTTTTAAATTTTTTTAAAAACCACGGTCTTTTTAAGATTAAAAATAGACCTCAATGGTATACAATTACTAACAGGAGCAGAACCTACGTAAACAAAGTTATAAAAAAAATTAGCGGAGAAGTTTTTAGAAACTATAAAGTTAGTAGCATTGATCGAAATGATGAAAATGTAAAAATAAAAATTGGAAATGAGCACCTGGACTATGATCAAGTAATTTTAGCTTCACATGCTGACGAAAGTTTAAGAATAATTAAAAATCCTTCAAAAGACGAAAAAAGAATACTCGGAAAATTTAATTACGTTTCAAACTCTGCTATTTTGCATTCAGATGATAAAATTATGCCTAAAAGAAAAATAGCTTGGTCAAGTTGGAACTCAACTTCTAAAGTAGACAAAACTTGCATAACATATTGGCTTAATAAACTACAAAATTTAAGTACTAATAAAAATTATTTTTTAACACTTAATCCTATTTATGAAATAGAAAATAAGTATGTAATTAAAAAATTAAATTTCACCCATCCTTATTTTAATTTAGAAACTTTAAGAGCGCAAAAAGAACTTCATTCACTTCAGGGAACAAATAGAACATGGTATTGTGGTAGTTATTTCGGATACGGGTTTCATGAAGATGGTATAAACTCATCTTTAAATTTAATTAAAAATTTTAAAATAAAATGAATTCATGTATTTATAACGGTGTAGTCATCCACACAAGATTTAAACCTGTAAGACATTTTCTTAAATATAATACATTTTCTCTTTTAATCGACTTAGATGAACTTGAACAACTTGATAAAAAAAATTTAATTTTTTCTTATAATAAATTTAATATTTTTAGTTTTTATAATAACGATCATGGAAACCGTGATGGAAAATCACTTAAAGTTTGGGTCTTTGAAAATTTAAGAAAATTTAATATTCATACAAATATTAATAAAGTAAAGTTACTTTGCTACCCAAGGGTTTTTGGCTATGTTTTCAACCCATTAAGTGTTTTTTATTGTTATGAGAATAATTTACTAAAAGCTGTATTTTATGAAGTTAAAAACACATTTAATGAACAACATACTTATATTTTTAAAGTAAATGAATCTCAAAAATTAAATCAAAAATGTAGAAAAAAATTTTATGTATCCCCATTTATGGATATGGAAACATTTTATAATTTTAAAATTTTAAACCCAAATGAAACACTATCTATTTCTATAAAACAAACTGACCTAGAAGGGACTATTTTAACCGCTGTCCAGACAGGTAAAAAAAAAGAATTCACGTTTAAACAACTTTTATTAAATTTCTTCAAATATCCATTAATGACTATTAAAATTATAACTGCGATACATTTTGAAGCATTACTTTTATGGAAAAAAGGAGCAAGATATAGAAAAAGAGAAAAAAAAATTAAAATTAACTTAAGTTTTGAGGAAAACTAATGAGCTTGTTAAATATATCAGAAAAATTTGTTCTTAATAAATTAAAGAATTTAAAAAAAGGAAATTTAAGGTTAGTAAACTACGATGGTAAAGTATTTCATTTTGGAGATTTAGAAAGTTCACTCACTGCTGATATTCAAATTAATAATAAAAACTTTTTTTTCAATATTATTGTAGGAGGAAGTTCAGCTTTAGGAGAATCTTATATAAAGAAAGACTTTTACTCATCAAATTTAACAAATTTAATTGAACTTACTGCAAGAAACATAAAACTTATTTATTCATTCTCAGGCAGTGTAAAATTACAAATAATTAAAAATATATTCAATAGAATATTTGCTTCAAATACAAAATCAAAAAGCTTAGAGCATATTTCGAAACATTATGATTTAGGTAACGAGTTTTTTTCAAAATGGTTGGATAAAACATTAACATACTCTAGTGCAATTTATTCTAACGAAAATGAAAATCTTGAGGAAGCTCAAAAAAATAAATATAAAAAATTAATAAATCTTTTAGAATTAAAAGAGGGAAATAAAGTTTTAGAGATAGGTTGTGGTTGGGGTGGATTTTCTGAGTACTTAGCAAAAAAACACGATGTGTTTATAGATTGTATTACAATTTCAAAAAAGCAATTTGATTTTACAAAAAAAAAAATATTCGATAATGGTTTGAATAATAAAGTAAATGTAATGTTCCTAGATTACAGAGATTTAAAAAAGCAATATGATAATATTATTTCAATTGAAATGATCGAAGCAGTAGGCGAAAAATATTTAGATGAGTTTTTTAAAAAGATAAAAAATTCCTTAAAGCCCAGTGGAACTGCAGCCATACAAGGAATTATAATTAAAGATGATTTGTTTGATCGCTATAGAAGTAATGAAGATTTTATTCAAAAATTCATTTTTCCTGGTGGTTTCTTACCATCGCTAAATTTTATGAAAAAATTGATTAAAAAAAATAAACTTAACATAGAAACAATTAATTCTTACCCTGATCACTATGCTCAAACATTGTCTACATGGAGAAAAAATTTTTTTAAAGCTTGGGGAAGTATTACTCCTTTAGGTTTTGAAGAGTCTTTTAAAAAAATGTGGGAGTTTTATTTTTCCTATTGTGAAGCTGGATTTAAATCAAGAAATATAGACTTGATTCAATTGTCCCTGTCTAATAAATAGTTATGATGAGAAACAAATTTATAATATTTTTTGTAATTTTTTTAACAGGTTGTACAAGTAATATGAAACCAACAGATTTTAAAAACCAAAAACCAAGACTGATAATCGAAGAATATTTGTCTGGAAATGTTAAGGCGTGGGGTGTTTTACAAAATAGATCTGGAAAAGTAACAAGGCAATTTAAAGCAGATCTTAACGGAAATTGGGACGGATCAATTCTAACTTTAAATGAAAAATTTTACTGGAATGATGGCGAAGAACAAACAAGAAAATGGATAATAAAAAAATTAGATGAAAATAATTATGAAGGGACAGCTTCGGATGTAGTAGGCAAAGCCAAAGGCTTCTCATACGGTCCGGCCTTTAAATTCGAATATGTTCTACTTGTTCCCGTAAAAGGAAAGAATATTAAGATAAAGTTTGATGATTGGATTTTTTTACAAGATGAACGAGTTGCCATTAATCGAGCAACAATGACAAAATTTGGTATTAAAGTTGCTGAATTAACAGTTATGTTTGTAAAAAATTAACGTTTCACTAATTTTCCAACTAGGAATAAATATAACTTATAGGGCAATATTCTTAAAAATTTAAGAATTAAAGTTAATTGTTTTGGGAAATCAATTTCAAAAGATTTTGAATTTGTTAAACCTTCATATATTTTTTCAGCAGCAAACTCTGTAGATTTTAAAAAAGGCATTTTAAATTCATTTTTATCTGTTAAAGGTGTTTTAATAAAACCAGGAGAAATAACTGAAATTTTTACATTATATTTTTTGAAATCAAAATAGATACTTTCAGCAAAATTTGTTAGTGCAGCTTTAGATGGTCCGTATCCACTTGAGTTTGGTAAACCTCTATAACCTGCCACAGAAGACACTATTGAAATTTGACCTGACTTTTTATTTTTGAAAAAACTTTCAACACTTTTCACGCAATGGACAGTTCCTAGAAAATTAGTATCCATAGTACTTTTGATTTTTTTGGCATCTATTTTTTGTTCATATTTTGGATTATAAGTACCGCTACAAAAAAAGCAGATATCTAAATATTTAAAATTTTCCATAATTTTTGAAAATACTTCATTCACTTGATCTTCTTTAGTAACATCTAAAGGAAATGAAAAAATATTTGGGTTTTTTGCCATCTCATCTAGTATTTCTTTTCTTCTAGCTGATATTGCAACTTTCCAACCTTCTTTCGCAAACTTTTCTGCTACTGCTCTGCCAATTCCACTACTGGCTCCAGTAATCCATATTTTTTTTTCCATATAGATAATCTAGCGAATTATTAGAAAAAAACTAATAAAAACTGCGTCAAGATTGTATTGTATATTAAAACTTAATTCTTGTATTTTAAGAAATGTCAAAAAAATATTTAATTTTTGGAGCAACTGGCGCTATAGGGTCTAGTTTAGCAAAGCAATTATCTAAAAATAAAAAGGATTGCCACCTTATTGGAAGAAATAGAGCCGAATTAGAAAGTTTATCGAAAGAGCTTGATTTTGAATATTCAATTTGTGATGTTTTAGAAGATGGTTTTGAGGAAAAACTAAAAAATGAACTTTCTACTTTAGAAATCCAAGGTATCGCATATTGTGTTGGTTCTATTGAACTCAAACCTTTCCGACTAACAAAACCTAAAGACTTCGTGTCATGTTTTTCATTAAATCTAGTTTCTATTACAAACATAATAAGAGTTTTTCAAGAAAGCTTAAAAAAAAACGAAGGTTCTATAGTTCTTTTTTCAACTGTTGCAGCTCAAAAGGGATTTACCAATCATAGTATTATTTCCTCCGCTAAAGCTGCAGTAGAAGGTTTGACAGTTTCTTTAGCAGCTGAGTTTGCGCCAAATATAAAAGTTAATTGTGTAGCTCCTAGCTTGACTAACTCAAAAATTTCTCAACCTATACTTAAAAATAAATTAATGGCTGAAGCAATAGCGAAAGCTCATCCATTGAAAAGAATTGGAGAAGGAAAAGATGCAGCATCTGTAGCAAGATTTTTACTTACCCAAGAAAGCTCTTGGATAACAGGACAAATTATTGGAGTTGACGGAGGAAGATCGAGATTGGCTTAAGTGGCATTTACAATATGACAAAAAAAAATAAATTTATTTATTTATTACTTTTTCTTTTTCTTGGCTTTTTTATGGCCTGGTGGGGCGGCTATGTAACAAATTATTTTAAAGAACCATGGTACTCTGGAATTATAAAACCTTCCTTCAATCCTCCAGATTGGATATTCGCACCAGTATGGATATCTCTTTACCTAATGATGGGTGTTGCAGCCTGGTTGGTTTGGTTAAGCCCTCAAAATACTGAAAAAATTTTAAATATTTTTTATATACATCTTTTGGTGAACGCAAGCTGGAGTATAGCCTTTTTTGCAATGCACCAAATACTTGCATCTTTAGTAATAATAGGAATAATAATTTTATTTGTAATATGGCTGATAAAACTTTACTACCCAATAAATAAGATAAGTGCATTATTAATGGTTCCTTATTTAGCATGGTTGGGTTTTGCTTTTATTTTGAACTTTTCTATCTATAATCTTAATTAAATATAGTAATTTAAAATTAAATTTATTTATGGACGATGTAGTTATAATCGGTGGCGGAATTATAGGAACAGCAACAGCATATTTTTTGTCAAAAGAGGGGAGAAAAGTTAAAGTCATAGAAAAGGATCCGACTTATAAAACTGCTTCTTTTCCTTTATCATTAGGAGGTTTTAGAAGACAGTTTTTTCAAAAAGAAAATATTTTGTTAGGAAAGTTTGCAAGAGAATTTATTTTTGAAATTCCTAATCTTTTAAAAACAAAAAAAAACCCTAATCCAACTGCTAGTGTAGTCCCAAATGGTTACTTGTTTCTATTTGGTTCAGAGCATGCAGACGAACAATATGAAGCTTTAAAAAATCACAAATCCTGTGACGCAGGAACAAAAAATGTAAAAGGAAGCGAATTAACAAAATTATTTCCTTATATAAACGACAAAGGTATTGTAACTTTTACTTATACTGATGATAAAATGGAAGGGTGGATTGATCCTTACATGTTTCACGGCGCTCTTAAAAATAAAGCTGAAGAGCTAGGTGCTGAATTCATTAAGGGTGAAATAAAATCAATAACAGAAATTAATGCAAAAGTTATAGTTTCTGCAGCAGGATATTTTACAAACCAATTGCTTAAAGATATTCCAGTTTTTCCACAAAAGCACACTGTTTTCAGAGTTAGCTGTCCAACTCATATCCCTGAAATGCCTCTAACCTCAGACTTTACAACAGGAGTATACTGGAGACCAGAGGGAAAAGAATATCTTGCAGGCTCACCAATTTCAAAATTTGATGCTAACAACTTAGAGCCAGAGTGGAATGATTTTGAAGAATTAGTTTGGCCAGCTTTAGCAAAAAGAGTTCCAATATTTGAAAAGTTAAAACTAACTGGAGGTTGGGCAGGATATTATGATTGTAACAAGTTGGACAACAATGCAGTAGTGGGCAAACACCCAAAATATAAAAATCTTTATCTTGCTTCAGGTTTTACTGGAAGAGGTTTGATGCAGGCGCCTGGAATTGGAAGAGCTCTAACAGAATTAATTTCGACTGGCTCTTACCAATCAATTGATCTAAGCGATTTCGCAGTAGAGAGAGTTTTAGAAAATAAAAAAAGACCCGAACCGTATGTTCTTTAATTTTTAAAAAATGCCAATAAGAAGAACCAACAGAACTAATCAAAAATTATGGCTAAAAAAAAATCAACATCTTAAAATTTTGGATTTAGGTTGTTCGCCAATGAACTACTGGAAAGAAGCTAATCATTTTGCAGACATTGAAGATCACAGGGACCATTTTAAGAGTCTAAACTTAATTTACACATTTTTTAAACCCAATGAAAAACTACCATTTAAAGATAAAGAGTTCGATTATGTAATATTAAGTCACGTTTTAGAGCATGTGCCTGAACCTTTTAATCTTAAAAAAGAAATAGAAAGAATTGGCAAAGCTGGTTATATCGAGCTTCCAACAAAATTAAACGACAATATGGTTTTTGGATGCGATGAAGAGATTACAGGACACAAATGGTGGTTTGAATTTGATGATGATAACAATAAGTTAGTTTTCGCGAAAAAAATCGATGCTCTAGAAAAATTTATAAGTGTTGGTTCTGTTTTTAAACTTATGTCGATATTTGATGACAGCTTGACGCTCCAACTTTATTGGCATGACAACATTCCATTAGAAGAAAGAAAACCTTATACAATAGAAAAAAAAATTACCTTTAATTCTCTTGTTAGAAAATTTATTGGAAAAAAAATAAGAATTTATCTTTCAAAATTAAAAAAAATTTTTAGAAAATAAAATTTTTTTTGGATAATTTTTCTTTAAAATAAATCTATTAATTATTATAGATAGAACAATAATAACAATACTTCCCATTATTACTGGAAAAAGTATATAATCAAAAGAAACATCAGAAAATATTGCAACTAAGGGATTTGATGCAGCGGGAGGGTGAACTACTTTAAAGTAGACCATTAAAGTCACAGCACAACCAACTGCTAAACCTAGAGAAAAAAATGAAAAACCAAACAATTCATTAAAAGCTATTCCAACGACTATAGATATCAGATGTCCAAAAAAAATATTCTTGGGTTGTGCAGCATCAGCGTCGTGTGCAACAAATATTATCAAAACAGTTGCCCCAAATGAAAATATTATCCAAATTCCAATTCCAGACATCTCATTTAATAAGGCTAAAATACTTATAACCACTGCAGCAGCGATGCCTGAAACAATTGCGGTTAAACCTTTAAGTTTTTTCATATATATTTTACCTCTAATTAAGTTATATACAATTATGAATAATAAAAAAATATTTAACTTTCTTAAAAAGTTGCCATTTGAGTTAAACAAACAATATTCAAAATTATCAAAATTAAAAATTAAAGCCCAGAATAAATCAAGTAATAAAAATTATTTTAACCCAGTTACAAACTTTGATAAATCCTTTGAAAAATATATTAGAAAATTAATTGAAGGCAAATTTCCAAAAGACTCGATATCTGGAGAGGAATTTAAAAAAAAGTCAACTTCTAATGATTATGAATGGGTAATAGACCCTATTGATGGAACTAAAAGATTTATCAATAAAGAGTCAACATGGTCTAATTTAATTGGTCTTATTTATAGAAAAAAACCTAAAATGGGTTTAGCAAATTTTCCAGCTTTAAAGAGATACTATATTAATAATGAAAAAAATTCTTTTTTAATTAAAAACAACAAAAAAAAATTATTGAAAACCTCTCAAAAAAAAGATTTCAAAAAAATTAATTTAATTTTAAATTTTTATGGAAAAAAAATATCCTCAAAAGAAAAAAAGATTTTTAAATTTTTTTGTCAAAACTTACTATCTCAAAAATTTGACTCTTTTAATTACTGTTTATTGGCTGAGGGAAAAATTGATGCAGTAATAGAGACTAATTTAAAATCTTATGATATAGTAGCCCTTGTGCCAATTATTGAAAAAGCAGGCGGGTATGTGACGAATTGGAAAAATCAATCTCCAATAAATGGAGGTAATATTTTAGCAAGTTCAAATAAATATATACATAATAAAATTTTAAAAATTTTAAAATAGATGAAAATGATTTCAATTTTTCTTAACAGAGTATTTAGAGCAATTAAAATAGATATCGACCTTTATGAAGAAGTTGAAAAAGATAAAAAAGCTACTGTGCAAGCAGGCATTGTAGTTGTTTTGTCTAGCTTAGCTGCGGGAATAGGAGCCTCTCATTTAGGAGTATCAAATTTTTTTGTAGCTCCCTTACTTTCTTTATTAAGCTGGTATGTCTGGGCTTACATAATTTATTTAGTCGGTGTAAAATTATTTGCAGAACCTCAAACAAACAGTAATCATGGTGAACTTCTAAGGACGATTGGTTTTTCAAGCGCACCTGGAATTATTAGAGTTTTTGGTTTTACTCCTGAGTTAATGACAGTTACTTTTATAGGTTCAGCTTTTTGGATGTTAGCCTGCATGGTTGTGGCAGTTAAGTCGGCTTTAGATTATAAAAGTATGTGGAAAGCTCTTGGAGTTGTTGTTATGGCTTGGTTTGTACAATTTATTTTTTTATTTATGATACTTATTTTATTTAAAGGTTTTTAAATAGGAAAAACTGTCTTTGATAGTTTACAACTATCACATATTTTGTAACCATGCATTACTAAGTTAGCGCGAACGCTTTCGAAAGCTGTTTTGCATTCTTCACAAACATCATCCATTTCATCAGAAGACATATTTTTTTTATTTTCATCCATCATAGCTTTGTAGGATTAGGTTGGCCTTTATAAATTTTTTTTGGGTCAAATTTTTTTTTCTTTTCTTCAAACTTTATTTCTATTTCTTTATTACCATCTTTTACATTTAATGGTATGGATCTATAAAAACACGATTTATATCCTACGTGGCAGCTTGCACCTTCCCCGATATCGACACTCATCCAAATTGAATCTTGATCGTCATCTATTCTCAATTCAATTACTTTTTGTATGAAGCCACTAAATTTTCCTTTGTGCCATAATTCTTTTTTTGATCTGCTCCAGTAAAATGCTTCCTTAGTAAGAATAGTTTTTTTTAGAGCTTCACTATTCATAAAACCATGCATTAAAACCTCTCCAGTTTTATGATCAGTAGTAATTACGGGGATTAGACCTTTCTCGTCAAATTTAGGTGATAAAAATTTACCTTCTTCTACTTCAAAAACACTTTCTCTTTTTTTAAACATATGCGTAAAATAATGAAAAAAAGACAAAATAGCAATTTGCATTCACGTATTATGTCCTATAAAAGAGTCAGAAATTATGAAATTAGTTAAAGATTTAGATAAAACTCAAGCAAAAAAAGAAGTTTCTGACAAAGAGGCTGAAGAGGCTTTTAAAACTATACTTTCATGGATTGGAGAAAATCCTAGTAGAGAAGGTTTAATTGATACTCCAAAAAGAGTTGTTAAGGCTTTTAAAGAATATTTTAAAGGTTACCATCAAGACGCAACTGCAGATTTAATGAAAACTTTTGGAGATGTAGAAGGCTACGACGATATGGTAGTAGAAAAAAATATCACTCTAGAGAGTCATTGTGAACATCACATGGCACCTATTATAGGAGTGGTACATATTGCATATATTCCAAATAAAAAAGTAGTAGGCTTAAGTAAACTAGCTAGAACTGTGGAAGTTTTTTCAAAAAGATTACAAACACAGGAAAGACTTACAATGCAAATAGCAAAAACTTTAATGACAGCTTTAGATGCAAAAGGAGTAGCAGTAACAATTGATGCCGCACATCAATGTATGACAATGAGGGGTATTAAAAAAGAAAAAGCTACGACAGTTACAAATTATTATTTAGGATCCTTTAAAGAAGATTTGAGTTATCAAAATAGATATTTACGATACATAGCAAAATAAATTAATGTCTGAAAAATTCAAAGCTATTGTTATTGACAATCAAAACGAAAAATTTTCAAGAGATATAAAAGAAATAAGTAAAAGCGATTTAAAGGACGGTAATGTTTTAGTAAAGATTGATTATTCAAGCTTGAATTATAAGGATTCACTAATTTTAAATAATGGAGGAAAAATAGTAAGAAAGTTTCCTTTTGTTCCTGGGATAGACTTTTCAGGTAAAGTTGTCGAAAGTGAAGATAGTAAATTCAAAAAAGATGATAATATTATTTTAACAGGCTTCAGAGTTGGTGAAGCATATTTTGGAGGATTTTCTCAATATGCAAAAGTTGATTCAAATTTTTTAGTTAAAACACCAAAAGAACTAGATAATAAAAAAACTATGATGCTTGGAACTGCAGGATTTACTGCTTTACTCTGTTCATTTGCAATTAAAGCAAAAGAAGAATTATTATTGGGAGAAAAAGTAAAAGATGTTCTAGTAACTGGATCTTCAGGTGGGGTAGGCAGTATAGCAATTATGATATTATCAAAAATGGGTTATGATGTGCATGCTGTAACCGGGAAAAAAGATAAAAATGACTACTTAAAAAATCTAGGTGCAAAAAATATTATTGATAGAAAAGAATTTGAAGGAGAGAGCAAACTATTAGAAAAAGGAACTTGGGATGGCGTAGTAGACACTGTTGGTGGATCAGCGTTAACAAAGATACTTGCTCAAACAAAACCAGGTGGTATCGTAGCGGCCTGTGGTAACGCAGGTGGAGTCAAAATCAATACTACAGTTATGCCCTTTATCATTAGAGGAGTAAAACTATGGGGAGTTGACTCGTCAGGTTCTTCAATAAAAAGGAGAGAGTTTATTTGGAATGAAGCCTCCAAGTTAATTGATTTTTCTAAACTTCAATCATTTACCAAAGAATTATCTTTTAATGAGCTTTTAGAAACTTATCCAAAACTGCTTAAAGGAGAATTTTTTGGAAGAGCTATAGTAAATCCTAATAAATAATCTATAGTTAGGTTTTATGGACTGGGATAAATTAAAAATTTTTCATACTGTTGCAGAAGCGAGTAGTTTTACAAAAGCTTCTACAATTTTAAATTTAAGTCAATCTGCTATAAGTAGGCAAATACAATCATTGGAAACCGAGCTTAAAATTAAGCTTTTTGAACGTCATGCAAGAGGTTTAGTATTAACTGAAAACGGTAAATATTTACACAAAACTGCTCATGAAGTAATTACAAGACTTAAGGAAGTAGAAACAACCTTAAGCCAAGAAAAGGATAAGTTAGGTGGTAAACTCACTGTTACAACAGTTGTAAGTTTTGGAACTACTTGGTTAACTCCGAGAATACAAGAGTTTATGAGTCTTCATCCTGAAATTGATGTAGAATTAATATTTGATGACAGAGAGTTAGATCTTAGCACTAGGCAAGCAGATATTGGAATTTGGATGAGAAGACCAAAACAACTAAACTATATACAAAAAAAATTTGTCGATTTTCAATATCATATTTATGGATCAAATAATTATTTAGAAAAATATGGTTATCCAAGAACTGAAAACGATCTTCAAAAACATAAATTTATAACTTATGGTCGCGGGCTACCATCTCCAGTTTTTAATCCAGATTGGGCTCTTAAACTTGGAGTTAAAGATAATAAAAAAAAAAGAAAATCTGTTATGAAAGTGAATAGTGTATATGGATTACTTTTAGCAGTTCAAAGTGGCGTTGGTTTAGCCGCTTTACCAGATTATATTACTTATAATGTACCTAACTTGACAAAGATTCTACCCAATATTAAAGGTCCTCATACTGAAACTTACTTCGTTTACCCTGAATCCTTAAAAAATGTCGCTAGAGTAAAAGCTTTTAGAAACTTTATTTTTAGCAAAATGCATGAATGGAAATTTTAAATGGAAATTTTTAATTTTATAATACCTTTTTTGGTACTAATTTCAGTAGTAGTTTTTATTCATGAATTTGGACATTATTATTTTGCAAAAAAATATGGTGTAGGTGTTACTGACTTCTCTATAGGTTTTGGTAAAGAATTATTTGGTTTCAATGATAAATCAGGCACAAGGTGGAAATTTTGTGTAATACCACTAGGTGGTTATGTAAAATTTTTTGGGGACAGAAACGTTTTTAGCGAGTCAGAACAAAATGAAATATTAAAAAAATACAACAAGGAAGATCAATCAAAACTTTTTGTTTTAAAACCATTATTTCAAAGATCAATTATTGTAGCAGCAGGACCTTTTGCAAATTTTTTATTAGCTATTTTAATCTTTTCTTTTATTTATATGTTTTCGGGAAAAGATTTTACTCCACCAGTAATCGAAGAAGTTCAAATAAATAGTCCTGCAGACAAAGCTGGCCTAAAAAAAAATGATATTATTATTTCAATTGAAAACAACAAAGTATCAAGTATTCTTGAAGTTCCTACATATATAAATTCTTCAACATCTAATAAAATAATTATGGATGTTTCAAGAAATGACCAAATTTTAAATTTTTTAATTTCCCCAAATATCATTTTAACCGAGGACAATTTTGGAAATAAGGTTAAAAAAAAGATAATAGGTATAAAAATTGCACCACTTAATAATGAAATTAATAAGGAAAAACTTGGACCCACAAAAGCTTTATTTTACGCTGTAGCAGAAACTTGGTTTGTAACCAAAACAACATTAAAATTCGTAGCTTCTTTGTTTGTTGGAAAAGGCGACAGTTCTCAACTTGGTGGTCCTATTAAAATTGCAAAAATCACAGGACAAGTAGCACAATATGGCTTCATAGCTTTTTTAAGTATAATGGCCTACATATCTATTAGTTTAGGTTTAATAAATTTATTTCCAATCCCTCTTTTAGATGGAGGACATTTGATGTTTTATGCGATTGAGAAAGTTTTAGGTCGACCATTAAAACAAAAGACTCAAGAAGGATTTTTTCGAATCGGTCTTTTTTTGTTATTTTCTTTAATGTTTTTTGCTACTTTTAATGATTTAAAAGATATTGGCTTGTTTTAAGGCTTTTTAAATTATAAAAAACTCAGTAAAATCAACGTTTTTATACACACAATATATAGTGTTAATATTTATCTTTATAACTAATAAAATTGTTGATTTTCCTCACCAATTGTTGAGATTAAACATTAATAAAAGGGGCATAAAATGAATAAAAAACAACTAGTAGCAAAAATATCGTCCACATTGGGTCAAAGCAAGGCTGACGCTGAAAGAACTTTTGATTCAATAACAACGATTATACTTGATGCTTTAAAAAATGATGACACAGTTAAAATAGCAGGTTTTGGTACTTATAAAGTAGCAAAAAGAAAAGCTAGGGTAGGTAGAAATCCAAGAACTGGAGAGTCTATTCAAATCGCAGCATCTCAAAAAGTTAAGTTTTTACCTGCAAAAAGCTTAAAAGAAATGTTCAATAAATAAGCATTATTTAACAGCTCTTATTTTTTCAATAATAAGGGCTGTTAAGGGCTTGCAAAAACTGCATAACTCAAATCTTCACTTAACAGTTCTTTAACATTTTAAAATAACTTATTTATTTTTTAACAAAGGAGTTAAAATGAAAAAATACATAGGATATTTCTTTGCAGGTACCGCGATATATTTTGCGTTTGCTGGTCTTGGCTATGCCGAAACCACTGTATCTGCCGAGGTTCAATACATATTTAATACAATATTATTTTTAATGTCAGGTTTTCTAGTGATGTGGATGGCTGCAGGTTTTGCTATGCTCGAATCTGGACTGGTAACATCTAAAAGTGTTTCAGCAATCTGTGCAAAAAATATAGGATTATATTCAATCGCTGGAATTATGTTCTGGTTGGTTGGTTACAATTTAGCTTACGGTATTCCGGAAGGTGGATGGATTGGATCGTTTTCATCATGGAGCGATGCATCAGCAATAGATACAGGTTACTCAGATGGATCAGATTGGTTTTTCCAAATGGTTTTCTGCGCAACAACAATGTCAATAGTTTCTGGAACTTTAGCTGAAAGAATTAAAATTTGGCCGTTCTTCTTATTTGCTGCGATCTTAACTGGATTTATTTATCCAATTGAAATGGGCTGGCAATGGGGTGGCGGTTGGTTATCCGCTGCAGGATTTTCAGATTTTGCTGGTTCAACTTTAGTACACGCCGCCGGAGGAGCCGCTGCTCTTGCAGGAGCGATTGTATTAGGAGCTAGAACTGGAAGATTTACATCAGGAGGTAGCGTTAAAGCTATGGCACCTTTTGCGGCTTCTTCAATTCCATTAGCAACACTTGGAGTATTTATACTTTGGTTAGGCTGGTTTGGATTTAACGGAGGATCTCAATTAGCTGCTGGTACTCTCGAAGATGTAAGTGCAGTTGCAACAATTTACATAAATACTAACTTAGCCGCTGGTGGTGGAGTAATGGCTGCTGCAGTCGTTTCAAGACTTCATGGTGGTAAAACAGACGTAGTTATGATGCTCAACGGAGCAATTGCTGGTCTTGTTGGTATAACAGCCGAACCTTTGGCACCGAGTCCACTTGCTGCAATCGTAATTGGGGCAATAGCTGGAGTGTTAATGTATTACTCAACAAAATTATTATACAAATTTAAAATTGATGATGTTGTTGGTGCTATACCTGCACACCTTGTTGCTGGAGTATGGGGAACATTAGCAGTTCCATTTACAAACTCGGACGTAAGTTTTGGCTCACAGTTACTCGGAACAATTTCAGTAGTAATTTTTGTTTTCGTAGTTTCATACATTGTATGGTCAATAATGAAAGCAACTATTGGAATTAGAATCAGTAAAGAAGCAGAAAGGCTTGGTACTGATAAATCCGAAGTAGGAGTAGTAGCTTACGGTATAAGAGATTAATAACCTCCCTCGTTATAAGGTTATAATATTAAGGCCCGGCATTTTGTCGGGCCTTTCTTGTTAGAACTTAAACTTTAATTAATTTCATTTTCATCCCAAACACTTTTCCACTTAATATTAGGTGATAAACCAAAAACTGAATTAATGTTTGCACAATGATAAGCAAGCGATGGTATAGGTGATAGGCAGGGGTGCTTGTTATAAATTTCATGTAAGGGTTTTTCCCAAGGATCTTCCCATTTAATACCCATCGTTTTTAAGTTATTAAAATTTTGTAAAATAAGATCTTTGTCCATAAGAAAGGTAACGAGACTTTCATCCACCAATCTCCAATGTCTATTTTCCCCAAGATATATTTTTGTTTTATTATTTTTCGTATATAAATATGGATAATCTGAAGGTAGTAAAACAGGCTTAGTATTAAAAATGCTTGAAAATTTCTCATAAAAAAACAACATTTCCGTGATGGTTTCTAATGAATGAATATAGTCATCTTCAACAAAATAAAATAAATCTGAATTCTCTTTTTTTGCAATTAAAAGTGAATTGTAAAAATTAGCCATATTAGACATTTTAGCTTCAGAATACTCTCCTCTAATTTCATTTTTAAAGTCGCTTAAATTTATTATTTGTAATCTATTTTTAATATTAAAATTTTTTAGTATTGATTTTAATTTATCAACATCATTATTTGGCGAATTACTATCGGTGACTATAATTTCAAAATCAACATTTTTAAATTTTTTTTGCGCGAACTCTAAAGATTTCAAAATAGAATTAAGTGATCTGAAAGTGTATTCACTTTTTTTTTTATTAAAAAGACGTTGTTTACTTTGATCCATTATTAATTCAGAGGTACAGCTCCTAAATAATATTTTTATAGATTTTATTCTTGATGTAATTTCTGTCTCACCCAATGGAATATTGATAGATTTTTTTCCTGGCACACTTAAACTTGCGTCAAGAGCCTTTCCCATTGTAGGAACATCATAATTTGATTGATCTATTATTTCGTATCCTAAAAATCGGCAAACTTTAATAAAAATTTTTTTTATGAAACTTTTTTTGTGTGAATTTTTAATTTTTTTCATAGAAATTATAATTTTTCACTATAGTATACTGTAATTAGTATGAATATAAAATCATCAAAAGATCTAGTTAATGAAGCAAACAAACATATTGAAAGTCTTGATGCTAAAAAAGTTAAACTTTTATGTGAAGAAGATAAATGCATTCTGATCGATGTGAGAGACATTCGTGAGTTATGGAAAGAAGGAACTATAAAACAGTCTATTCATATTCCAAGAGGGATGTTAGAATTTTGGCTTGATACACAAAGTCCTTATTATAAGGCTGATAAGTTTAATGGTGATAAAAAAATGGTCCTTTATTGTGCGCTTGGTTTTAGATCAGCTTTAGCTACTCGATCCTTGAAAGATATGGGTTTTAAAAATGTTGCAAACGCAATTGGGGGATTCGAAGCTTTGAAAAGTGAAGGTCTACCAATTGAAAAAAAAGAGAAAAAATAATTTATTTTTTTAATTCATCAATCAAAAATGAAATTCTATCTTGCCCCCAAAATATTTTATTATTTATATAAAAACTAGGTGCACCAAAAATTCCTTTTTCAAAAGCTTCATCGGTTTTTTTTTTTAATTGATTTTTTATATTTTGGCTTGAACACCTTAATGAAAAAGTTTTTGGATTAATATTGAGATTCTTTAGGACTTTATCAACAACTATTTGATCATTCATATTAAAACCGTCCATCCAAATTGAGTCAAAAATTTTATCTATATAATAATTTTTATAATCATCCTCTTCTGCAATAAACACTCCCCTCATAAGGTTTACTGTTTTGATTGGAAAATAAGAGTTAAATTTAAATTTAATATTATTTTTTTCAGCAATCATTTTGCAGTCTCTAATCATAAATTTGGCTTTCGAAGGAATAAAAGCTGGTGCTTTAATACCATGAAGATTATGAAGCCCTCCTAATAAAATAGCTTTATACTTAATTTTAATTGCAATTTTCTTTTCTATTTTCTTTAATTTTTTATGAGCTAAAAAAGAATATGGGCTTATGAAGTCAAAGTAAAAATCAAAAGTTTTATTCATAAAAACTTATTTTTTTTGAAAAAAATATTCTAAAAAACCAATAAAAAATAACACCAATCGGTCCGGTGAAATATGTAAGAACCAAAGATAAGATAGTAATTATTTTTGGAATTGAGTATTTTATTGAGTCCCTTGCTATCCACGATCCAGTAAATAAACTAATAGATAAAAAATGTAACCAAAATATAAGTAGAAACGACTCATTTGAATAAACAGAATAAAGTCCTTCTAAGCCAAAATATAAATCAAAGGAGTCAAAAAAATTCTTTTCCAAAAAAATTTTATAACCTACGAAAATATAGGCTGATGCAAGTATTAAAAAAGGAACTATAGAATGTACAAGAATTTTGGTCAGATTATGGTTTGGGATAAAAATTAACATCATCCAAAATGGGAGTATCCCAAAATTAGAAATTAAATAAATATTCTCAAGTGTAAGAATAATTTCAAGGTTATTTATCATAAAAAATAATATAATATATTAAAATAATGAGTCTAACATCAAATAAAAAAAATTTTGAGCAATTAACTACAAATCTAAAGGATTTAGCATATTCTTATCTAGAAAAATATAATCCTTCAAAACAACAGCTTAAAATTTATCTTTTAAAAAAATATTTAATAAAATTTAGTGGCAAAGAAACAAAAAAAGATATCTCAAATTTAATTGATGAGATAATAATTAATTTAGAAAGAAGAAAATTAATTAATGATGAGCTTTATTCTGACTCAAAAGCTAGAGTGTTATTAAGAAGAGGATACTCAATAAATAAAATAAACCTCACTTTGAGAAACAAAGGCATTGATTCTATTTTTATTAAAAAAAGTTTAGATAAGATAAAGAGTGGCAAAATAGATCCTGACTTTGTTTCAGCAATTAAAATTTGTAAAAAACGAAGAATTGGCCCACTAAGACCCAATGCTAATAGAGAATTATTTTATAAAAAAGATATGGGTGTTTTAGCAAGAGCAGGGTTTAGTTTTGAAATTTCTAAGAAAGTTTTAAATTTGGAGTTAGATGAGTATAACAAATTAATCAAAATTATCTGATTTATCTTTTTTTTCATTTTCTACAAGTTCATCTAATTTTTTTTTTAACTTATTCTTTACAATAACAAAAAAAATTAAACCAAACAAAGCAACACTCGTAATAATTATTAAAATAGTTTTAATCACTTAAATTATTTGCACGTTTAATTAATATGCTTAAATTTTTATAGTTGGGTTTTCCATATTTAAATGGCATATTTTCCAAAGTTGTAATTACTGCTCCCGCATGTAAAGCAACAGCATGTCCTGCAGCATAATCCCATTCATACGCTCTTTCTTTTGCTGCATAAATATCAAACTCACCATTTGCTATTACACAAAACTTATATGAACTTCTCATTTCCTTAAAAGAAGTCATACCATTTTTTTTTAAGACAGATAAAATTTCTTGAGCTGGTCCTGAAGAACTCGTAACAGCAATTATTTCATTTTTTGGAGTTTTTTTTCTACAATTTAACTTTTCTATTTTACTCCCATTAATTAAGTAGCTTTTTCCTAAACCATAAGAATAAAATAATTTTTTCTTCCTTGGAGCGCTTACTAAACCTAAAGCTGGTTCATAATTTATAATTAAAGCAGCATTTATAGTATACTCATCTTTCCCACTAATATAATCTTTTGTACCATCAATTGGATCTATCAACCAAAAAGTTTTAAATTGATTTTTTTTATTTAGGTTAACCGTTTCTTCTGAAATTATTGGTATACTAGGAGTTAGTAGTTTTATCTTTTCTGTTATTATCTCATTCACTTTAATATCACCATTACTGACTGGGGAATTATCTTCTTTAATTTTTATATTTAGTCCTTTTTTAAATATCTCTATAGATGCCAAAGAGGCTTCATTAAATGTTTCTATCAAATCTTCAGCAATACTTTTTAAATTTAATTCACTCATTTTTTTTGTTGATTTTTTCTAAATTAATTATACTTGCATTTATAACTTGTTTTCCTGAATTCTCGAAATTTACAGTAATTTTATTTTTAACTATAGATTGTATTTGACCTATTCCCCACTCCTTCTTATTAGGATTTATTACAAAATCACCTGGTTCAAATTCAAAAAGCATAATGGAAAATCCTTATTTTTTGTATTATATAATAGTCGATGATTAATTCACTGGGTATAAAAAAATCACCAAAAGAGACAAAAGTCGTTGTGGCTATGTCAGGAGGCGTAGACTCTTCTGTTGTTGCAGGAATGATGAAAAATGAAGGATATAATATTACCGGAATAACACTGAAGTTATATAATGATACAAAAGGACCTCAAAATGGAAGGCAATGTTGTGCTGGTCAAGATATTTTAGATGCTAAAAGAGTTTCTGAACAATTAAATATTAAACATGAAATATTGTATTACCAAAAAAAATTTAAAACTGAAGTAATCGACACTTTCATTGATAGTTATGTTGCTGGTGAAACACCTATCCCATGTGTACAGTGTAATCAAACAGTGAAGTTTAGAGATTTGTTTAAGTATGCAAAAGATTTAGGCGCTGATGCTTTAGTCACTGGACATTATGTAAGTCGAAAAAAAACTAATGGAAAGGCTGAAATGTATAGAGCAATAGATGTTACAAGAGATCAAAGTTACTTCTTGTTTAACACTTCACAAGAACAACTTGAATATTTAAGATTCCCTTTGGGAAATATTGAAAAAAAGGAAACAAGATTAATGGCTTCAAAATTAAAACTTAATGTAGCAGAAAAACCCGATAGCCAAGATATTTGTTTTGTTCCAAATGGAGATTATAGCTCTGTTATAAAAAAATTTAGACCTAGTTCTTTTAAAGAAGGAGATATTTTAGACATTAATGGTAAAATTTTAGGAAAACACGAAGGTGTAATTAACTTCACTATTGGTCAAAGAAAAGGAATAGGAATAGCCAAAAAAGAACCTTTATACGTAATCAAAATTGATGCTGACAAAGGGACAATTACCGTTGGTCCAAAAGAATTTTTAAAAGTTGACAATTTAATATTAAAAAATTTAAACATTCTAGGATCAAAAGAAGATTTTAATAATGATATTTGTGTTAAGGTCAGATCGACAGGAAAATTACTAAAAGCTAGAATTCATTTAAAAAATAACGAAGATGTTGCTAAAATAGAAATCATTAATGGAGAACCAGGTATTTCACCCGGTCAAGCTTGTGTTTTTTATCAAAAAGATTCAGTTGGGGATAAAGTTTTAGGGGGAGGCTGGATATCAAAAACTTTCAATAAAAATTATCCCCATAGTTAACAATCAATATTCAATTATAAAGAATCAACTATATAGTGATTTAATTATTGGATTAACTATGTTTTAATCATATTAATTAAGAGGCAACTCTTAACTGGCCATTTAAGGAAAAACCGAGAGGTTCAAGCTTAAAGGGCAGAAAGATCAACTGAGTAGCGCTAAAATGGTTGATCGGGAAGGTTCGGCGGTAGCGCCTACAACGACGAACCAAAACTTCACGTTTCTATCCTGAAAAGGATAGAAGCTGTGAGTTTTTCACTTCTTCCAAAAAAACCTTGAAAACAAATAAAATGTTACAACACCAACAAAATAATTCCATTCTAACGCATGTTTGAAGTGTGTGTTCCCTTTAGTTACCAAAATAGGGAGACTTAAAATTCCTACTGAGGAAAGTATAATTACCAAAATAATCTTTAAAGTTAAAACTTTTTTATAGATTAATTTTTCTAATTTAAGTTTGAGTTTATAAAAGTGGTAAACCAAAATTCCCTGAGCAATTATTTCAAATATAATAAACAGCAAAAGTACAACTCTTCTAAAAAGCTTATAAATTTGAATATCAAATTTTACACCAAGCAATATAGAGTGAATTACTAAAAAAACCGCAGATAAAATTCCAAATGTTTTAAATTTATAGTTATAATTAGATGAATTAAGATTATTTACTAACTGATTATTATTTTTCCAGTAAAAAAACAAAAGAGCAGCAGTTAAAAACATTGCAGGCTTAAAAATCAAATATTGAGGATATGTTCTAGAGGCTCTACTTATTGATAAACTACCATCAAGATAAGGTATAGAAAAACCAGATCGTCCAATTTGATCAACTGAGAAAATGGTATTTTCGAGCAATTCAGGGTTTTGCGAAATTATTAAACATAAATTTATTGCTAACAATGGAATAAGAAAAATCCACAAACTCAACCTTCGGATTTGTGCAATCTCTTTCATAGATATAATTCTTACTTAAGGCTATTTTCTTTTGTTTCTTTTTCTAGCTCTTCTTTTTTTTGAGCCAATTTTTCTTCTACCTCGATGCTTCTTTGGGTAACCCATTTTTGTCTCCTTATTTTGCACTTATTTGTTAAATATATATATACAGAATAATTATTTGATTATACTTATTTTATGAAAAAGTCCACAAACACATTTTTAAAACATGCAGGTCAAGATACAGTCAATAGATCAGCCAATCCTGCTGTTGTAAGAGCCTCAACAATTTTTTTTAAGTCAGTACAAGAACTTAGAAAACATCAGAAAAAAATCAACAAAAACAAAACTGTAGCCTTTTACGATTATGGACGACAAGGCTCACAAACGACTATTGTTTTACAAAAAATTCTTAAAGAATTAGAGGGGGCCCATCACGTTTTTTTAACTCAAACTGGTTTTGCTTCAGTAGCTCTTGCGATAATGAGTATTTGTAGACCAGGAGATGAAATACTAATTTCAGATTGTGTATATCGCCCAACACAAAAACTAGTTTCACAATTACTTAAAGAGTTTAATGTTAAAGCAGTTTGGTACAATCCAAATGATTTGAGAGATTTACAAAAAAAAACTAATAAAAGAACAAAACTTATATATGTTGAAAATCCTGGGAGTAATACTTTTGAATTTCAAGATTTAAAAAAGATAGTTAATTTTGCAAAAAAAAGAAATATTTACACAGCAATAGACAACACATGGGGAACTGCTTATTTTATGAAACCAATTAAAATTGGATTTGATTTATCAATAACTTCTGCGACTAAATATTACTCAGGCCATTCAGATGTAATGGCAGGAACTTTAGCAGTGAGTAAAAAAGCTTTTAATAAAGTAAAGTGGTATAACAATGTTTCAGGGTATCGTTTATCTTCAGATGATGCATATTTGGTTATTAGAGGTTTAAGGACTTTAGATTTAAGACTTAAAAAACATTATGAAAATACGCTTAAAGTAATTAGTTGGCTTTCAACCCAAAAAAAAATTACTAAAATTTTATATCCTTATAAAAGAAATTCAAAAAATTATAAATTATGGAAAAAGTATTATTCTGGAGCTTCAGGATTGTTGGGTATAATAATAAATTCAAAAAAGAAATCTTCAGTATATAAATTCGTTAATTCTTTAAAACTATTTGGCATAGGGTACAGCTGGGGAGGTTTTGAAAGTTTAGTAGTTTTTAATACCTCTACTGAGCTTGGAAAGAGAAATTTTTTTAAACTTAAGAAAAATGAACACCTTGTACGTTTGCATATTGGCTTAGAAGATTATAAAGACTTAATATCAGATCTCAAAAATGCAATAAAAAAAATTAAATGATGGAAAAAAAATTTATTCAAAACCGAATAGCTTTAATAGCTCTTTTATCTGCTTGTTCTATAATTTTGGTCTCGATGGGCTTAAGGCAAACTTTCGGACTTTTTTTTAATGTATTTGAAGAGGCGTTATTAGTATCAAGAACAGAATTTGGTTTAGCAATAGGTATTCAAATGTTTATGTGGGGATTGACCGCTCCATTATTTGGAATTCTTGCAGACAAGTTCGGGGGCAATAAGGCAGTCTTTATAGGTTTCATAATATTTGCCTTTGGTATTTATTTTCTTTATTCAGGGCCTAATACAGGAATTTTTTTTCAACTTAGTTTAGGTTTATTAATTGGTACAGCTTTAGGGGCAACAGCTATGAGCGTACCTGTTTCTGAAGTAGGAAAACATTTTTCAAATGAACAAAGAACTTTAGCAACCGGTATAGTTACAGCATCCGCATCGATCGGATACTTTTTAACTCCATTATTTACTAAATTTAGTCTAATTGAATTTGGATGGGAAAATACATTGTTATATTATCTTTATTTTATACTATTTGGTTTAATAGCTTCAATTTTTCTAATACCGAAACAAAAAACTCAATCAAGTATTTCAGAGAACAATGATAATCAAAAATTTTTTGAAGCCATAAAAGAGGCTTTTTCACACAAGGGGTACTTACTTCTTGTTGCAGGGTTCTTTGTTTGTGGTTTTCAAATTACATTAGTCGCTACTCATATTCCTGGATATATGCAAGAAAAAGGATTATCTGATTGGTCAGCTCCAATTATTTTAGCTCTAATTGGATTTTTTAATATTATTGGTACGCTTGGAATGGGTTATCTAGGAACTAAATACAGTAAAAAAATTTTGTTAAGTTTATTATATTTTTTTAGAGCTATAATTATTTCTTTATTTATTTTCTTACCTATTTCAAACTTAACATCAATATTATTTGGAATTACTTTTGGCATGTTATGGTTGTCAACTGTTCCTCCTACTAATGGTATTGTTGCTCAAATCTTTGGCACCAAGTACTTGAGCACTCTCTTTGGAATAGTTTTTTTTAGTCATCAAATTGGTTCTTTTTTTGGAGCATACTTAGGAGGATATTTTTATGATTTACATGGATCGTATGATTACGCTTGGTATATATCTATCTTATTATCCATATTCGCAACTTTAGTTCATTTACCAATTGACGAAAATAGGCTCGAAAGGTCACAGGTCATAACATAGAAATACAATTTAAAGTTGTGCGTTGTTAACAATTTCACTTTCATTTAACTCAATTTTAATTTATTTTCACTTAAACTGTTAATTACAAAAAAAATAAAAGAAAAGGAGAAGTTATGTTTTCAAAAAGACTAAATCGAAAGTTAGACGAGTTTCATTTATTAAAACATCCATTTTATAAATCTTGGAATGAGGGAAAGTTAAACAGAGAAATTATTAAAGATTATGCCGAGCAATATTTTCATCACGTTAAAGCTTTTCCAAGATATATTAGTGCTACGCACTCGATATGTCATGACATTGAAAAAAGAAAAATCCTTTTAGAAAATTTGCAAGATGAAGAAAAAAAAGGAGCAGAGCACCCAAAGTTGTGGAAAAATTTTGCTATCGCTATGGGAGCAGATAAAAAGAAAATAGAAAATGTAAAGCAATATAGCTTTACTAAGAATCTAATTAAAAACTTTTTTAAAAACGGTAGATCTTCTTATGCAGAAGGTCTAGGTTCTTTATATACTTACGAGAGACAAGTACCAGAAATCGCAGAAACTAAAATTAGAGGTTTAAAAAGATTTTATGGAGTAAGTTCAAAAAAAGGACTTGAGTTTTTCGAAGTACATAAAGCTGCAGACGTACATCACAGAAAAGCTTGTGAAAAACTATTAGACAGTTTATCTGCAAAAGAGCAGAAAAAAGCTGAAAAAGCCGCTATCTCTACTGCTAAGTATTTGTGGAATTTTTTATCAGGTATCGCTGAAAAACACAATTTAGTGAGAAAAATCGCTGCTTAATCATTTTTAATTTGAGCATATAACTATAGACGGTTTAATAATAAACCGTCTATAATGCTTAAATTATTAAAAAACTTAATTAATACTAAATGATGATAACCTTAAATCCATTTTCTGAATTGGCAAAAACTGTGGCCCCAATATTTATGCAATCTTTTGTAATTTTAATGATCACATTAGTTATTATAGGGACTTTAGTAGATATAATTCATAAAAAAAACGTAAAATATTTTTTTGAAAACGCAAAAAAAGCAAAAAAATCTGCAAAAAAAACATTATCTACAAAAGAAAAAACTTCTGTAGTAATTAAAACTGTAGCTCAGGATATTCTTACAACTTCGGAATTGGGAGCAGGGAAAAGAAGAGCTGCACATCTTTTAGGAATGTATGGAACAATATTTTTTTGGTCGGCTTCTGTAATTATGATTTTTTGTTTTTCATCATCAAGTGCTGATACACCTATTGTGTGGCCTATTTTATGGCACTTAGGGGCTATAATGACTTGTGTAGGAGGCCTATGGTTTTGGCTGTTTTTAAGAGTTGATGTTTATGCAGAGGCTCACCCATGGTACAGAATAATTAAAGCAGATTTGTTTGTTTTAGCTCTTTTAGCATCTTCTGCATTTGGACTTATTTGGTCGTTTTTACAATCTCTCAACTTAAACAGATGGGATGATACTTTCTTTTTAATTTTATTTATAATTTCAAACCTCACTTTATTTGGAGGAGTTTATTGGTCAAAATTTGCTCATATGTTTTATAAGCCAGGTGCGGCCCTTCAAAAAAACTTGGCTGAAGCTGATGGGTCTAGGGACAATTTGCCACCTCCAGCTGATGCACCTGAGAAATTTGGCTTAGGAATTAAACGTGAACAACCAAAACATTATTGAAATTACTATGAATAAAACTAAACTGATGACAAAAAAAAAAGGAAAAAATAAATTATGTCTACTTATGTTTATATGACTCGTTGTGATGGATGTGGCCATTGTGTTGATATATGTCCATCAGATATAATGCACATTGACGAAACTATCCGTCGAGCAAAAAATATTGAGCCAAATTTTTGTTGGGAATGCTATTCGTGTGTAAAAGCATGTCCTAATCATGCTATCGATGTAAGAGGTTATGCTGACTTCGCACCTATGGGCCACAGCGTAAGAGTTAGAAGAGAAGAGGAAAAAGGAACAATTTCTTGGAAAATAAAATTTAGAAATGGTACCGAAAAAGATTTTGTTTCACCGATTACAACTAAACCTTGGGGAAAATATATACCAAAACTTTCTGAGGCTGATAAACCAAATCAAGGGGAAATAAATTCTCAAATACTTTATTCAGAGCCTAATGGTTTAAATACAAAAAAAGACCTACCTACATTAGATAAAAACTCTTTTAAAAAGGGAGTTTATTACTAATGGCAAAAAACAAAACTCATCTTGAAGACTGCGATATTCTCGTTGTAGGAGGAGGTATGGCAGGAACTGGAGCGACTTTTGAAGCAAGGCATTGGGGAAGAGATTTAAAAATTATCTGTGTAGAAAAAGCTAATATAGATAGAAGTGGTGCAGTAGCCCAAGGACTTTATGCAATAAATTGCTATATGGGTATGCAATGGAATGAAAACCAACCGGAAGATCATGTTCTTTACGCTAGAAACGACTTAATGGGATTAGTGAGAGAAGATTTAGGTTATGACATGGCAAGACATGTAGACTCAACAGTTCACATGTTTGATGAATGGGGTTTGCCAATGATGAAGAATCCTAAAACTGGAAGGTATCAAAGAGAAGGAAAGTGGCAAATCATGATACATGGCGAAAGTTACAAACCAATTGTTGCTGAGGCTGCAAAAAAATCTGCAGATAAAATTTATAATAGAATTATGATCACGCATTTATTAATGGACGAAGAAAAAGATAATAGAGTAGGTGGAGCAGTAGGTTTTAATATGCGTACAGGGGATTATCACGTTTTTAGAGCTAAAACTGTTATAGTAGCTGCTGGTGGTGCATCACATATTTTTAAACCAAGATCAGTTGGAGAAGGAATGGGCAGAACTTGGTATGCTCCCTGGAGCAATGGTTCAGCGTACGCATTACCAATAGCAGTTGGCGCTAAAATGACTCAAATGGAAAATAGAATAGTTTTGTGTAGATTTAAAGATGGTTACGGTCCTGTTGGAGCTTATTTTTTACATTTAAAAACTTATACACAAAATGCCAATGGCGAGAATTATGAAAAAAAATGGTATGATCAAACAAAAAAATTGGTTGGAGAGTATATTGACCATCATCCTGTCCCAACATGTCTAAGAAATCATGCTTTTATCCAAGAAGTAATGGCTGGCGGAGGACCAATACATATGGTTACAAAAGAAGCTTTCCAAGATCCACATTTAGAGACAGTTGGTTGGGAAAATTTTTTAGGAATGACAGTGGGTCAAGCGGTGGTTTGGGCATCACAAAACATTGATCCAAAATATACTAATCCTGAGCTAACAACTTCTGAACCTTATGTTATGGGATCACACGCAACATGCTCAGGAGCATGGGTTAGTGGTCCTGAGGATATTTCTCCCCCTGAATACTTTTGGGGGTACAATAGAATGACAACTGTAGAAGGTTTGTTTGGAGCAGGCGATACAGTTGGTGGTAGCGCTCACAAATTTTCATCTGGCTCTTTTACAGAAGGGCGACTAGCGGCTAAAGCAGCGGTAAAATACATTGAAGATCAAAAAGCTAAAAACATTAAAGTAAGCGATGACCAATGTGAAAAATTAAAAAAAATTATTTATAAACCTCTAGAAAATTACACCGTTGGCAGAAATGAGATAACTGGCGGAACAGTTTCACCAAGTTATATTTCTCCTATACAAGGCTTACAGCGTTTACAAAAAATTATGGATGAATACGTCGGAGGTATAACAGCAAATTATATGACTAATGACAACTTACTTAAAAAAGGCTTAGAACTTTTAGACTGGTTACAGGAAGACTTAGAACATGTTGGCGCAGAAGATTACCACCAATTAATGAGAGCATGGGAGCTAAAACACAGGGCTTTAACTTCCCAATGTGTTACAGAGCACACTTTATTTAGAGAAGAAACTAGATGGCCAGGATACTATTATCGTGGAGACAAACTGAAACTTGATGATAAAAACTGGCATTGTTTAACTGTTTCAAGAAGAGATCCTAATACTGGTAAATTTACGATGGAAAAAATGCCCGTTTATCACATAGTGGACGACAAACAGAAAAAGAAGGTTTCTTAAGATAAGATTTATTAATGGAGCTTCTTGAGAAGTCAGATAAAGAAATCATAGAAATCGCAAATCCAATATGGGAAAATTTGGTAAAATCATCAAATATAAAAGACTATGGTGGATTCACGAGAGATTTTTCTTCAGAGATGTTATACGGAGCAAATGAAGTTGAACTTGGTAAACAATGGGCAAATAATAAATTAATTACAAGCTTGTCCGACAAAAAAGAAGTTCTTGGGTGTTTGAGAAGAAACTTACATGTTACTGTTCTCTATAAACAATTTAGTGATAAATTTCCTGGTGAATACTTAGGTCGCTTAGTTTTGGGTGTTGAAGACGATAAAGTAAAAGTTTTTGGCGCTACAATTTTCTAAGTTAAGCACTTCTATAAAGTTTTGTCATAACAAATTCTTTATGACCTAAGGCTTCAGCACAAGTAAGTCTACCATTTGCCACCCTTAACATTGTTTTAATCAATTCATCACCAGCTTGTGATAAATTCATTTCCCTAGATAAAATTTTTGAAACATCACAGTCTACATGTTCTTTCATTAATCTTGCAGTTAGAGGATTGGCCGTAAGTTTAACTACAGGTTCAATAGGGTTTCCAATAATATTTCCTTGTCCAGTTGGAAATAAATGTATATTGAATCCACCAGCCGCTTGTAAAGTAACACATTCAGCAGCTGCGGACGAAGTGTCCATAAAGTATAACCCTTTACCTTTTTTTGGCTCTTCAGCAGGTTCCAGGACATCAATAAACTTTAAATTACCAATCTTTTGAAAATTTCCAAAAGCCTTTTCTTCTATAGTGGTTAAACCACCAGCAATATTTCCAGCAGTAGGTTGACTTTCGGAAAGATCATCTGTCGCTTCTTTTAAAATAAAGTCGTTGTAAGAACTCCATGTTTTCATAAATTTTTCTTTTGCTTCTGGAGTAGCCCCTCGAGCAGCACAAACCGTCTCTGCACCTGTCAGTTCTGAAGTTTCTCCAAAACATAAATGAACACCAAATGGTTCTAATTTTTCCATCAAATTTCCAACTGTCGGATTTGAAGCTAATCCAGAAGTAGTGTCAGATTCTCCACATTTAACTGAAATCCATAAATCACTTAATGGGCATTCTTCCCTTTGTTTCTCTGAAGCCCATTGAGAAAATTCTTGAGCTTTTTTAGATGCTTTCATAATTGTTCCAATATCACCCGTTCTTTCAATATGAAAACCTTCTACGGGTTTTCCAGTTTTTGCTATTTCATCAACAATTCTTTTTGTCCACTTAGGCTCTATCCCAATGACTATTACTGCCGCCACATTTGGATTTTTCCCAGTTCCTATCATTGTTCTAAAATGTAGTTCTAGATCTGCTCCAAATTGTAATCTTCCATATGAGTGAGGTAGTGCAATAGTCCCTTTAATATTATTTGCCACTGCTTCAGCGCAAGCATTTGAAATATCATCAACCGGAAGAATGATGACGTGGTTTCTCGTTCCTGCTCTGCCATTCTCTCTTCTATAACCTAAAAAACTTTTTGGGATTTCCATCTAATTACCATTTCTTTGTTTTTACATTATGAACATGAACATGTTCACCTTTTTTAATTGATTTAACGACTTTGCCGATATCGTGACCATATTTTAAAATTGTATCACCTTCTTTAAGATCTTTTAATGCAATTTTGTGCCCTAAAGGAACTTCATTTGTTGAGTTAACTTTGATTGTTTTATCATTTTCCATTATCCAAGCGCTACATTCTTGACCTTTTTTTGTGGATTCAATAACTACGACACCAACATTATCCTTTTCATCGTGTATTATTAGATCAGGCTGTGACATAAAGTATTTAATGGATATAGACTAAATTTTGATATATTGGAAGGTAGATAAGAAAAAAAATTAAGGAAATTTTTATGGGAAAAATGACAACAGAAGAAGCTTTTATTAAGGTGCTTCAAAGGCATGGTATAGAACATGCTTTTGGAATTATAGGCTCAGCTTTCATGCCAATTTCTGACTTATTTCCTAAAGCCGGAATTACTTTTTGGGATGTTGCCCATGAGACGAATGGCGGTTTAATTGCAGATGGATATACAAGAGCAACCGGAAAAATGTCAATGGTTATTGCACAAAATGGACCAGGCATAACTGGATTAGTCACACCAATAAAAACAGCTTACTGGAACCACACTCCTCTTTTATTAGTTACTCCACAGGCAGCAAACAAGACTATGGGACAAGGTGGATTTCAAGAAGTAGAACAGATGAATTTGTTTAAAGATATGGTTTGTTACCAAGAAGAAGTTAGAGACCCAAGTAGAATTGCAGAAGTTTTAAATCGAGTTATTGAAAAAGCTATTAGAGGTTCAGCCCCAGCACAGATTAACGTTCCAAGAGATTATTGGACGCAAGTTGTTGAAATAGAAATTCCACCGATTATCAGACTTGAAAGACAAGCAGGTGGTAGTTCAGCAATTGAAAAAGCCGCAAAACTATTGTCAGACTCTAAATTTCCAGTAATACTTTCTGGAGCAGGAGTTGTGATTGGAGACGCTATAGAAGATTGTAAAAAACTTGCTGAAAAATTAGATGCTCCAGTTTGCTCAGGATATCAACATAATGATAGTTTTCCAGGAAGCCATCCTTTGGCTGTTGGACCTTTAGGCTACAATGGTTCTAAAGCTGCAATGGAATTAATTTCAAAAGCTGATGTAGTTTTAGCTTTAGGAACAAGACTAAATCCATTCTCAACTTTACCAGGTTATGGTATTGATTACTGGCCAAAAAAAGCAAACATAATCCAAGTAGAATTAAATTCTGATAGAATAGGTTTAACAAAAAAAGTTACTGTAGGGATTTGCGGTGATGCAAAATTAGTATCCCAGCAACTTTTATCAAAATTATCAAAAAACGCTGGAGATAAAGACAGACAAAAAAGGAAAGATTTAATTCATCAAACTAAATCTGCATGGCTACAAATGCTTGCAAGCTTAGATCACGAAGAAGATGATCCAGGAACAGTTTGGAATAAAGAAGCAAGGGAACGAGATAAAGATCGATTATCACCAAGACAAGCTTGGAGAGCTATTCAAGCTGGAATGCCTGAGGATGTAATCATGTCAAGTGACATAGGAAATAACTGTGCAATAGGTAATGCCTATCCAACTTTTGAGAAAGGAAGAAAATATCTTGCTCCAGGATTATTTGGGCCATGTGGTTATGGTTTTCCAGCAATTCTAGGTGCAAAAATTGGTTGCCCAAAAACACCAGTAATCGGTTTTGCAGGAGATGGGGCGTTTGGAATAAGCATGAATGAGATGAGCTCATGTGCTAGAGAGGAATGGCCAGCAATAACTATGGTGATATTTAGAAACTATCAATGGGGAGCTGAAAAAAGAAATTCAATTTTATGGTTCGATGATAACTTTGTAGGAACTGAACTTGATCCAAAGTTAAGTTACGCAAAAGTAGCTGATGCATGTGGTTTAAAGGGTGTTACAGTCAAAACTATGGAAGAAACAACAAAAGCAATTAAAAAATCTTGTGAGGATCAAAAAAAAGGCATTACCACATTTATAGAAGTTATTCTTAACCAAGAACTAGGCGAACCTTTTAGAAGAGATGCAATGAAAAAACCTGTATCTGTTGCAGGAATTAAAAAAGAGGATATGAAGCCTCAAAAAGGCTTAAACTAATTTATTTAAGGAAATATTCTACCTGTAAATAATGAAAGATTTTAAAATTCAAAACTGCCCAATTTGTAAATCAAATATTAAAAACGAAGCTATTATAAAACCAGATATAGATCCATTAAAGTCTTTAAAAATTAGAAAAAAATTATGGACTATTTTTCAGAGTGAGAGAATTTTTTTTCCTTATCATAGATGCCAATGTGGTCTTTTAACTAATAAAATTTTTTTAAAAGAAAAAATGTTAAAACATCTTTATTCTGATATGAGTGACAATGTTCATTCAGGTGAAGATGTTCAAAATGATATTAAAACAAAAAACGGATATCTAAATCAACTTAAAGATATATTATATAAAAAAAAAGATTTAAAATTTTTGGAAATAGGGGCTGATAACGGTAATTTTTTAAGCTTGGTAAAAAAAACTAATCCAAAAGTAAAGTCTATTGTAGTTGAGCCCAATAAAAGAATGCATAAAAAACTTAAGTCCTTAACAAATAAAGTTTACAACGATATAAAAAAAGTTCCTAAAAATGAAAAATTTGATCTGATAGTAGCAATTCATGTTTTTGATCATGTTCCTAATTTTTTAAGATTTTTAAAAATATTGAAAAATAAATTGAAAAAAGGAGGTTTTATATATGGTGTAGTTCATGATGAAAAATCTGTGATGGCAAAGATTTTAGGAAATAGATGGCCTGCTTATCGTTTACAACACCCACATCTATTCAATCCAACAACCATTAATAAAGCATTCTTAAAATTAAAATGTAATAAAAAATTTATAAAAAAAACAGTTAATTTTTTTAATTTTGGATTTTTATTAAAACATCTAATAATGGCTGTTTTTAAAAAAAAAATTAATTTTCCAAATTTTTTTACAATAGGTTTAAAATTAGGTAATTTTTCATTTCTCTATTACAAGTAGTTATAAAATAATCAAAATCAATTTAAGTTCAAAACTGTTGCAGGATCTAATCTTACGTCAAACCAATTAAGTCTAACGTCCAAATGAGGTCCAGTAGATCTTCCAGTTGAACCAACTGTTCCAATTATTTCTCCTTGTTTTACTTTTTGACCTTTTTTAACGTAGATATCTTTCATGTGCATATATAATGTTGAAATTCCATGACCATGATCGAATATTAAAGTGCCACCAGTATAAAATAAATCAGGCTCAACCATGGTAACTGTTCCGTCTAACATTGCTTTTATTTTAGTCCCTTCTTTAGCCGCGAAGTCAATTCCATAGTGAGGCCACTTCGGTTTTCCATTCAATATTCTTTGACTTCCATAAACTCCAGTTACAATTGCATTATCTATTGGTTTAATAAATTTTTTTTTAAAAAATGACAAATTACTATTTATTGACCTTGCATCTCCAATTAGTTTATTTTCTCTCTTTATCCGATCATAAACTTCTTTTGGTGGAGTAACTTTTTTTTCTGGCAGACCATCTATTCTTTGAATCTTATATTTTCTTTTAAAAACTTTTTTTTCAATAACTTTAATATTTTTATCTTTAATGATTCTTATTAAAATATCATTCTTTCGATCCCGGTCTAAACCAAATACAAAAAAGCCACCTTGAGAGACTCTTACCACTCTGTTATCAACAAATACTTTTGAACCTGGTTCAGTTTTACCTAAAATAAATGAACCTTGTTCAAATTTACCTTTAAATTCAGTTCCTGAAGTATTTGAAAAAAGAAAAAAATAAATTAATATTATTTTTATTATTTTGCTGTCCATCCACCATCAACCAATAATGAAGTACCTGTTATCATAGAAGCAGCATCTGATGCAAGAAATACAACAGTAGAGGCAATTTCCGACATTTCTGCAAACCTGCCAAGGGGAATATTGTTTAAAGTTTCTTTTTTAAAAGACTTATTTTTTAAAAACTTTGAAGTCAGTGGTGTGACGACAAAAGTTGGGCAAACAGAATTAACCCTGATATTATATTTAGCTAAATCAATAGCCATACCTTTTGTAAGTCCTTCCAAACCATGTTTGTTCATATTGTAAACACTTCTAATTGGACCACCAACATGTCCCATTTGTGAGGACATATTTATGATAGCTCCACCTATTTTTTTTCTATTTTTTGCTTTTAGCATTTTGAGTGTGCAAAGTTGAGCAAAATTGAAGGCAGCAACGTTATTAATCTTGACCATATATTCCATGTTTGATCTTTTCACTTTTGTAAAATGTTCAGGAAAATTTGTTCCTGCATTATTTACTAAAATATCTATCTTTGGAATTTTGTTTACTATAAACTCAGTTTGCTTGTAGTCTGTGAGATCACACACGTAACTTTTGCATTTAACTTTAAGCTTTTTAACTATTTTAGAAACTTGATTTAAATCTTTTTGAGTTCTGCTTATAATAACTATATTAGAGCCTGCTTCTGCAAATGCTATAGCACAAGCTTTGCCCAATCCTTTTCCAGCGCCAGTGATCACTGCAACTTTATTTTTTAAATTGTATTTTTTTAAGTACATTTTATATTTAAATAATTAATTTTATATCAGTATAAATTAAATCAATTGCCACTATTAATATAGCTAATAAACCAACCCAGGCAATCCACTTATATTTTTTAATCCAATTTGATATCAAATTAGCTGCAACTGCCATCAAAATTATTGATAAAACTAGTCCAAAAATTAATAAATGATAATGATGTCCTGCTGCACCAGCTACACCTAAAACATTATCTAAACTCATTGTAAAATCTGCAAGTAAAACTGTCCAAATAGCTTTTAATAAACTTGAGTTATCCACTTTAATATCCTTATTGCTGGTATCTGCATTTTTAATGACATCCACATAAAGTTTGTAAACTATGTAGAGTAAAAGAATTCCCCCGATTAATCTTAATCCTGTAATTTGAAGCAGATAAGCTGTTAACAAAGTCAAAATTATTCTTAAAACTACAGCTCCACCTATACCCCAAAAAATTACTTTTTTTCTTTGTGCAGGAGGAAATTTTGAGGCAACCATTCCAATAATGATTGCATTGTCACCTGCTAAAACAAGATCAATAAAAACAATTTGTGAAAATATTATTATTTGTTCTGACATGTCTATTCACTCAGTATCATGTCTGATGCCTTTTCAGCAATCATTATAGTTGGTGCGTTAGTGTTGCCAGAAGTAATATTTGGCATAATTGAAGCATCAACAACTCTTAAATTTTTTAATCCTCTAACCTTTAATTTTTCATCAACTACTGATTCGTCTCCACTACCCATTTTACATGTTCCAACTGGATGAAAGATTGTTTGAGTATGTTCACTTCCAGCCTTAACTAACTCTTCATTATCTGTAATGTGTATTCCAGGCCTATACTCTTCAGGTTGATATTTTTTAAAAGCCTCTGTTTCTAACATTATTTTTCTGACAATTTTCAAACCTTTCGCTGCAACATCTCTATCTTCTTGTGTAGACAAGTAGTTCATTTTAATTTTTGGATTATCTCTTGTATCCTTACTTATGATATTTATTTCTCCTCTACTTGTAGGCCTTATATTTGCAATAGTAGGAGTAATACCATCAAAGTCATGCATTTTAGTGGCACCTAATATGTCTGTACTAATAGGTTGAACGTGGAATTGTAAATTTGGAGTTGCTCTTGAAGAATCACTTTTTAGAAAACCACAAACTTGACTTGCTCCCATCGTCATAGGTCCGCTTTGATTGAAAATATATTCTAAACCTATTAAAAAATTTCCAAACAGACTATTAATCTTACCATTCAGAGATTTTAAATTTTTAACTTTGTAGACAGGTCTAAACATTAAATGGTCTTGTAAATTTTTTCCAACACCCTTCAATTCATGAACGACGTTAATTCCATGTTTTTTTAATTTTTTTTCATCACCAATGCCAGACACTTGCAAAATATGAGGTGAACCAACCGATCCAGCTGAAAGCAAAATTTCTTTATTTGCTTTAACAGTTTTTAATTCTCCATTAATATAAAAACTAACACTAACAGCTTTTTTTCCTTCAAAATTTATTCTTTGTACATGAACATTTACAGTAATTTTTAGATTTGATCTTTTTTTAATAGGATTCAAATATCCTTTTGCTGCGCTGCATCGTAACTTTAAAAAACTTTGACGACTTGTAGTAAATTGAAAGTATCCAATTCCAAAATTGTCACCAGTGTTAAAATCTTTAGTTTTTGGAATGCCAAACTCTTCAGCAGCATTTAAAAATTCTTCTAACATTTTTAAATTAATTTTTTTATTAGTTACAGTAATTGGCCCTTTATCATTATGAAATTCACTTTTCCCCAATTCATTATTTTCTGATTTTAAAAAGTAAGGAAGCACATCATCCCATCCCCATCCAGAATTTCCTTGTTGTCTCCAGTTATCATAATCATTACTTTGGCCCCTGATCCAAAGCAATCCATTAATAGAAGAGCTTCCTCCGAGAGTTTTTCCTCTAGGATAAGGAATAGATCTGTTATTCATAGTTTCGTCTTTTTCAGTTCGGAAACACCAATCAACTTTTGGATTATGCATAGTCTTATAATAACCAACTGGAATATGAATCCACGGATAAGTATCTTTACCTCCGGCTTCTAATAAAAGAACCTTGTTTTTTTTATTAGCTGTTAACCTATTCGATAAAACACATCCTGCAGAACCAGCTCCAATTATTATGTAATCAAAATCTTCCATAGATAAATATACCTTATAGGTCTAAAACACTTAATTGCCAATGCTTGAAATTCAACCTATAGTTTTAATACTATTATTTGACTCTGATTTTCTAAAGAGGTTTAATTATTTTTTATCAATAATAAAACGGGGGAATAATGAAAAAATTATTAACTGTTGTTTTGAGTTTGGCTGTATTTGTTGGATTTTCAATGGGTACTGCAAATGCTAAAACATTAAAATGTCAGACCGTTCTTAACACTAAAGCTGATGAAGTTAAAATGTTAAAGGACTTTACTGACACTGTAACAGCGCTTACTGATGGTTCATTAAAATTTGAAATTTTACCAGCGGGAGCTGTTGTAGGAGTAAAAGAAACGTTAGACGCAGTTGACAAAGGATTAATTGACTGTGGATTTGCTTGGACACACTACTGGTCAGGCGATCATCCTGCGGCCATGTTATTTGGATCTCCAGTAGCAGGCGGCGGAGTAGGTATAGATAACCTAGCCTTCTTATCTTGGTTTCAATACGGTGGTGGTAAAGAGTTATACGACCGTCTTTGGAAAGAAATGGGAAGAGACATTAAAGGATTTATGCTTCAACCAGTTGGACCAGAAGCTTTAGGATGGTTTCCAAAACCAATTAAAAACATGGCTGACTTTAGAAAATATAAATTCAGAACACCTCCAGGAATACCTGGTCAAACATATAAAGATATCGGTATTGCATCTGTAGCGATGGGTGGTGGAGATATTCTGCCAGCTCTACAAGCAGGTACAATCGATGCAGCAGAGTGGTGTTGCCCTAAACCTGATTTAACATTTGGTTTTCAGAAGGTATTAAAACACTACTATCTACAAGGTTTACACCAAGTAGTGGTAAATGCTGATTTTTATATTACTGGAAAAACTTATAATAAAATGACTGCTCATGAGAAAAAATCTCTTGAAGTAGCTGCTAACGCTTCATTGGCTAAATCTCTAAGCTATAGAATCTATGAAAATGGAAAAGCTTTAAGAGAATTAACTACTAAGCACGGAGTAATTCTTGAAGATACTCCAACAGACTACTTTAAGGAATATATGGCAGCAGCAAAGAAAACTTTGAATAAAAATGCTAAAGATAACAAATTTTTTGCAGAAGTTTATGACTCTATGAAAGAGTTTGCTGATATAGCTGTTCCTTTCTGGGCAGGTGCTCAAATGTCAAATGCTAAGCTAGGTATGGCTCACGCAGCGACATTAAAGTAATAAAATAAACTATAAAATAAATAGAGCGGACTTTTTAAGTCCGCTCTAGTTTTTTAAAATTAAATTATGACTAACAAATCATCAAAACTTGATATTTCAGACGAAATGATAGCCGAAAGACGTGGTGGCGTAAGCAAAATGCCTCCTGATATGCCTTCTTGGATGTCAAAAACTATCGTATCGATTGATAGATTTAGTAAAATAGTTGGAAATGTAGTTTGTTGGATATTAATGCCTTTAATTTTGGCAATGACTTATGAAGTCATAATGAGAAAATTGTTTCTAGCACCCACAATATGGGCTTACGATATAAGTAGATTTTTATACGGAGCATTATTTATGCTAGGCGCAGGTTACGCGCTTTCAAGAGGAGTACATATAAGAGCAGATTTTTTATATAGAAATTTTAAAGTTAAAAACCAAGGGTTAATAGATTTCTGGCTATATATCATATTTTATTTTCCTGGATTATTAGTATTTCTTTATATGACTATCGGTTATGTAGGGGAGTCTATATCTCGAGGAGAGAGAGGAATGGATACAACTTGGATGCCATATATGTGGCCAATTAAAACTTGTTTATTAATTGGAATAGTTTTTCTTCTAATACAAGGCATCTCAGAATTATTAAAAAGTTATTGGGCATCAAAAAAAGGTGAGTGGCCTGGAGAAAAAAAATGATCGCTGAATTAATTGATCCAGCCATATTAGGTTTTATTTTAGTTGGGGTAATGCTTTTTGCAATATTCGTGGGTTTTCCGATATCTTTTACACTAATATTTTTGGGCTTTGTCTTTGGTTATTTAGGATTTGGCAAACTGGTCTTTTATTTAATGACACTGCAGTTTTCGATGGTAATGACCGAACAAACTCTCGCAGCCGTTCCACTCTTTGTATTTATGGGAATTATGATGGAACAAGCTGGTTTGATGGAGAGATTATTTTCTGCATTTCAATTAATGTTAGCCAGAGTTAGAGGATCACTTTATTATGCAGTTTTATTTGTTTCAGTGATATTTGCAGCAGCGACAGGAATTGTTGGAGCCTCTGTAACAATTTTAGGAATAATGGCTGCAAAATCAATGAACAGATCAGGATATAACGTAAGACTAGCAGCAGGAACAATTACTGCAGGAGGGACTCTCGGTATTTTAATACCACCAAGCATTATGCTTGTAGTGATGGGACCAATAATGGAAATCCCTGTGATAGATTTATTCGCAGCAGCAATTTTTCCAGGAATTCTTCTTGCAACTTTATACGCAGCTTACACAACAATAAGATGTATGATGGATCCAAAACTAGGTCCTCCTTTACCAAAAGACATGCATGCTACTAGTATGTCAAAAGTGTGGATTGAATTTTTTCTAGGACTAGTACCGCCGGCAGCCCTAGTTTTCGCAGCACTTGGAAGTATTTTATTTGGATTTGCTACCCCAACAGAAGCAGCGGGATGCGGAGCTATGGGCGCACTACTTTTATCTCTTGCATATAAAAAGTTGACACTACCAAAATTACAAGAGGCATTAGTTAAAACTTTAGAGATCACAGCACTAATAATGGTTTTAGTTGCAGCCTCAAATTTTTTTGGAGCAGTTTTTGCAAGATTAGGGACACCAACATTGTTAACTGAATTCCTACTTGGATTAGAAATGAATAAATATCTTATCTTAGCAATGATAATGGTTATGATATTTTTATTAGGCTGGCCTTTAGAATGGGTCCCAATAGTAATGATTATCATCCCGATTATTTTACCTTTGGTAGAGGCATTGGGTTTTAATTTAACTTGGTTTGCTATATTAGTTGCTGTTAATCTTCAAACCGCCTGGCTTTCTCCACCTGTCGCCCTTTCTGCATATTTTTTAAAAGGAGTAGTGCCAGAGTGGGATTTAAAAGATATTTATTACGGAATGATGCAATTTATGGTCTTGCAAATTATTGGATTAGTATTAATAGTATTATTTCCACAAATAGCATTGTGGCTACCAACATTACTTTATGGCAGTTAAATATATAAAAAAAGCAGCTAAAACTCCTGAAACGGACGATCACAAAACTCAAGCAGCAGTGCAGGATATTCTTAACGATATAGCAAAAAGAAAAGAAGAAGCGTTAAAAGAATTAAATAAAAAATTTGATAAATATGATGGAGAAGTAATTGTTTCCAAGGACAAAATTGAGGAGGCGATTAAGAAAGTTGATCAAAAAACTAAAGATGATGTAAAGTTTGCACACGATAGAATTAGAAAATTTGCCGAACATCAATTAAAAAGCATGAATAATGATTTTGAGGTTGAATTGTCAAAAGGATTATTTGCTGGACAAAGACTGATCCCAGTTGATACAGCAGGATGTTATATTCCTGGAGGGCGTTACGCTCATATATCATCAGCTGTTATGGCAATTACTCCAGCAAAAGTAGCAGGGGTTAAAACAATTATTTGCGCAAGTCCACCAAAAGATAAGGATGGAGCTAATCCTGGAATTATTTTTGCTGCTAATCATTGTGGCGCTGATGTAATAATGAATTTAGGTGGTGTAGCTGCCATAGGTTCAATGACACACGGATGTTTCAATAATCCACCAGTTGATTTTTTGGTTGGAGCTGGCAATCAATATGTGGCTGAAGCTAAGAGAATTGTTTATGGAAAAGTAGGCATTGACCAATTTGCAGGTCCAACTGAAATAGCTATCATTGCAGATAAATCCGCAGATAAAGAAATAGTTGCAGTAGATCTTGTCGGTCAATTAGAACACGGTTATAATTCTCCAGGCTGGTTATTTACTACAGATAAAACTTTAGCTGACTTCACAATGAAAAGAGTTCCTGAATTAATAAATGAATTACCCGAATTAGCAAAAGTCAATGCTACCGCGGCATGGAAAGATTATGGAGAAGTAATATTATGCGATACTAACGAAGAAATGGCAGAAGTGAGTGATAGATATGCATCAGAACATTTAGAAGTTCATGCTGAAAATTTAGACTGGTGGTTAAAAAGATTAAGAAATTATGGCTCTTTATTTTTAGGAGAAGAAACAACGGTTGCTTATGGTGACAAATGTTCAGGAACAAATCATATTTTACCTACAAAAGGTGGTGGAAGATATACCGGTGGTTTATTTGTAGGAAAATTTATAAAAACTCTTACTTTCCAAAGGATGACAAAAGAGGCCACAAAAGTAGTAGGTGCAACAGCAGCAAGACTTGGAAGAGCGGAAGGAATGGAAGCTCATGCAAGAACAGCAGATATTCGACTTAGAAAATACGGTTTTTCAAATAAATGAACAAATATAATTTAAGTGGTAAAGTTGCTATTGTTACAGGTGGCGCTCAAGGATTTGGTTTAGCTATCACAGAAAAGTTTATAAAGTCCGGGGCAGAAGTTATTATTTGGGATATAGATAGAAAAGCTATTAATCTTGCGGTAAAAAAAATTCAAAGTAAACGACTATCTTTTTCAGTTCTAGATATCACAAATTTTTCTAAGATAAAAAATACAGTGAAAAAAATAATAAAAAAAAAAAAGATCGATATTTTAGTCAATAACGCTGGTATAACTGGAAAAAATGCTAAAGTTTGGGAGTACCCAAATACTGAATGGAGTAAAGTTTTAGATATAAATCTAAATTCAACTTTTTACTGTTGTAAAGCAATAATTCCTCAAATGATAAAAAATAATTATGGACGTATCGTGAACGTTTCCTCAATTTCAGGAAAGGAGGGAAATGCAAATGCCAGCGCATATAGCACTGCTAAAGCTGGAGTAATAGGTCTTACAAAATCTCTCGGAAAAGAATTAGCACACAAAAATATAGCCGTTAATGTAGTTACACCAACAACTGCTAAAACGAGAATTTTAAAACAAATGACAAAAAAACACGTAAATTTTATGTTGTCAAAAGTTCCAAGAAATAGATACCTAGGTCTAGATGAGCTTGCATCAATGGTTACCTGGTTATCGAGTGATGAAAATTCTTTTTCTACTGGAGCTGTTTTTGATATAAGCGGTGGTAGAGCCACATATTAATACTAATGTCACTAAAAAAATTTTTTTTTAGGTGGAAACCTACTTACAAGACGTATCTTTATTATAATCTTTATTTAAGACACAGAGGTTTTTTGAAAAAAAAAAGATATTCTCAATGGGGAGAAGATCTTGAAATACAGGATTTTTTTAAGGATACAAAAGTTGGAAAGTTTATTGATGTTGGATGCTTTCATCCTTTTTTATTTAACAATACATTCTTATTATATCGAAAAGGCTGGCAAGGAATTAACATTGATTTGAATCAAGTTTCGATAGACCTTTTTAATATAGCAAGATCGAGAGATATTAATATTTGTTCTGCTATTTCTGAAAAAGGAAAAACAGTTAAAGTTTATTATGATGGAGAATTTAGTTCAGTAAACACTTTAGATATAGATTTTTATAAAAAATCAAAAGAAGTTTACTTCAAAGATTTAAAAACATATGAGATTGAAGCAAGAAGTATTCAAGATATACTTAAAGACAATCCTGCATTCTCAGAAATTGATTTTATTAATATTGATGTAGAAGGTTTAGATTATGAAGTTTTAAAGCAAATTGATCTCAAAAAATATAAAACAAAATTAGTTGCAATAGAAACACATTATGTAGATGGCCTTGAAATTAAAGAATATCAAAAAATTCTTACACATCTTAATAACTTAGGTTTTTCCATTTTAAAAAAAGTAGGCCCAACCACCATATTTAAAAGCAATTAGAATAGTATTTATTATACTTTAGGTTGTAGACAATTTGCATAACTGCAATCAAAATTAAGCATAGGTAAATTAAAATAATTTAATTTAAAATAAGGATATTATGAAAAAAATTTTATTAGTTACTTTTATTTTTTTATACTTTAGCAATGCTATAGCTGCCGGACACTTGAGTGGTAAAGATAAAAAAGCCACTCTAGAATGTACTGGACTTTATTATGCAAACAGCATGATACCTCAGGGTACTTTAGAATTAGATAAGATCGTTTATTCTATTGCTGCCAAGAAATTTTTAACATCATATTTAATTAAAGAGGGAGTCAAAGAAGATTTTATTAATAAAGAATTAAATAAATCTATAGATGAACTTTATGGAAAACCATATGATAAAAAAAAAACAGGTGATTGCGATAAATATATTTATAAACTAATACCTGAAGCTAAAGCGGAAATTGATAAACTGGTAAAATCTGGAATTTATTAAACTAACAGGAGTAAAACATGATAGTAAAAATAGAAAGTCCAATTGCTACTTTTGCAAAGTGGAAAGCGATGGTTCACAGCAATTCAGAAAAGATTAAAAAATACGGTATGACATTTCTTTATGCTGGAACAGAAAAAGATAATGACTCAAAAATCACTACCATTATTAGATTTGATACAATGGATGGTCTTAAAGCTTTTAAGGCTGATGAGGAACTTCATAAAGAAAGAGCAGCAGCTGGAGTAGTCTTAGAGAAATCTGTTACAACTCTAATGAGTGAAGATCTTTTAGAACAATATAAAGGATAACTAAAAGGATTAATATGATAGATAAATTTGGAAACGCATTTTATTTAATAATTTACTTAGCTCATTTCATTATAGTTGGAAGTTACGCGTACCAACTAGTATTTGATACTAAAAAATTTCTTAAAGGTAGAGGAGTAGATAAGACAGCTACTTTAATCACTAGATTTGCTGGTTCATTTATGGTTGCAATAGTTTTAATGGCGATCTATGTAGCCTTTGTAAGACCGGGTGGTTTAGATGCTACTTGGGCATTCTTTAACTTAGTTTTTATAATTAATGTTTCAATATTAGCTGTAAATTTTTATACGTTAAAAATTGATAAGACAGGTTTAACTAAAAAAACAAGAAATGATGGGATATACGCGCCACTTGTTCTTGTATTTATTAGTGCAGTTCTTTGTTACGGTTTGGCTGATAAGATTTACGTTTAAGTTAGGTATAATGGCAAAATTTATGAATATAGTTAGATGTAAAGTCAAATCTTCAAGCAGGGAAGAATACTTAAAAATAATTAATGAAATGCCGAAATTCGATGGGCAAATTTCAGCAAAGTTTGTTGAAACAAAACCAAACGAATTTTTTATGATTGGCGAATGGAATTCTGAAGATGATATAGCTAAAGCAAGACCAAAGATGATTGAATTTTTGGATAAAGCTAGGCATACTTTAGAAGAATTGTCTCCAGAGTTAGGAGTTACTGACCCACACTCGGGAACAATAATAGTAGAAAAATAAAACAGGGAGGAAAATATGGCAAAATTCATAACTCTTGGAGTTTACACGGCTAAAGGACTCGGCGGGTTTGTCAGCAATCCATCTACAGACAGAAAAGCTGCAACATCTGCGCTTGCTGCTGCAGGAGGAGCTAAAGTAACTCGTTACGCTGGCTTAAGAGGTAAGTATGATTTTATGGCTGAAATTGAAGGTACATTTGAACAAGCCGCTGCTGCAGCAATGGTTGCTGTATCAAGTGGAGCTGTATCTGATTTTACTATTTTAGAAGATGTTGATCTTAACGAAATAGCTAAAACAGCACAAAAAATGGCTAGTACTTATAAAGAGCCAGGAAAATAATTATTTTCTAAAGCTTATACATTTTAGGGTATCGGTGAATTTGATTTGATTGTTATATTTTAATTTAATTTCATCGATACCTTTATCAATTTCTTTTTTAGTTAGATTTAAAAGGCAAGAAATGTATCTACTTTTTAACATATTTATATACTTATTTTTAGAAACACTGACCTTATAATTAAAGCTTGATTCTTTAATTTTTCTTAAATTTTTTCTTATTATTCTAAACAAAAGCTCATCTTTTTTTAAACTACTATTTAGTTGATGTTTCATTTTTTTAAAACATGGTATTTTATTTTTTTTAGTTTTTAGAGAAAAAATTAATATTGTTCCTTTGGGATTAAGGCTTTTCTTAGCAAAATTTAATAATGAGATTAATTTATTTTTAGAAAAAAAATGGATCGTTTGTTTAATCAAAATTAAATCAAATTTCTCTCCCTTTTTGAGAAACTGTATTGCGTCTAATTTATTAAATAATATATTTTTTTTAATATTTTTATTTTTTTGAATGTCAACACCCACAGCGGTTGTTTTAAATCTATATTTTTTTTGAAGAAAACTTATTATATTGGCTCTACCACAACCAATATCTAGAACCTTAGTATCTTTATTTAATAAAATTTTAGTTTTTAAAAATTTATGAAAATCAGAAATATACTTTTCAGAAGAAAGCCAAGTTTTATTATCCCAGTTTTTTAAAGGTTTCATTAAAGCGCAACTACAGCTGCAGCAATTGATGCAAGTCTTGCTTCAGTATTGTCGGCTCTACTTGTTATAACAACTGGTACTTTTCCACCTACAACTACTCCCGCAGCACACGCTCCCATGAAAAATATCATCATTTTAACTAGACCATTTCCAGCTTCTACATTGGGGACTAATAAAATATCTGTCTTTCCAGCAACATTATTTTTTATTCCTTTAATTTGTGCGGCTTCTTCAGAAACTGAATTGTCAAAGGCCATAGGACCAAAAACGTCTGCCTCTACACCTTCTTCTTTTGCCCTTTTAGTTAATTCTTTTGCTTCAACTGAACTTGGAATACTGCCTAATACTTCTTCTGTAGCAGATAAAATAGACACTTTAGGTTTTGTTATACCTATTCTATTTGCAAACTCTACTGAATTTTTTAGTATGTGCATTTTAGTTTCTAATTTAGGCAGTACATTTAATGCTCCATCTGTAATTATAAATGGCTTATCATTTTCTCCCAATGTCATATGCCAAATATGACTTAATCTTTTTTTACCAATAAGGTTTAAATCTCTTTTTAAAACTGCTTTCATTAAAACATCGGTATGAATGTGCCCTTTTACAATGATTTTGACTTTACCTTCACTAGCTAATTTAGCCGAAATCGGAGCTGTATTGTTTTCCATCGGTTCATGAACAATTTCATATTTTGAAATATCCCAACTAATTTCTTTTGAAATTTTTTCTATTATAAGTTTATCTCCAACGAATACAGGTGTAATCAAGTTAGCTTCAACTGCTTGTTTTGCGGACTCTATCGCAACTTTTTTAACTGCATTAACTATAACAGCTTTTATAGGTCCTTTACCTTTAGCTATTTTTAAAAGGTTGTTCGGACAAATTATTTTTTTATTTGATAACATTAAGGTCTTTCATTTCTTTAAGTATTTTAGATGGTATAGATATATCTTTATTTAAATTCTTTTTATATATCTTATTTTTTCTTTCTCCAGGATACATAATTGAGCTAAAACCTTTAGCTTTTGGAAGTTTTTTAACTAATCTTATATTTTCTTGCATTTCTTTTATAAAATTATTTCCTGAAAAAAAACTTGGATTAATTGTAATAAACAAATGACCAACATTTTGTGGTCCAGAAAAATTATCAAATGGATCTTTTGTTTTTCCACCGTGACTACTACCTGTTAAAACACCACTGAGAATATCTACCATCCAAGCTAAACCAGAACCCTTATATCCAGCTATAGGAATCTGTGTACCTAATAATGCTTGTTTTGCATTAGTTGTAATTTTCCCTTTTTTGTTAAGAGCCACACCAAAGGGAATTTTTAAACCAAGTTTATCAGCTCTTCTTATTTTGCCTCTATTTATTATTGAGACTGACGTATCAAACAAAAAAGGAACTTTACCAGTTGGAGCTCCAAAACAAATAGGATTAGTACCAAATAATGATTTTTTTGCACCATGAGGAGCTAATGCTGGAGGAGCATTTGTAAAACAAAATACTACTAATTTTTTTTTTACTGCTTGCTCGGCGTAAAAACTCGATAATCCATAATGACCACTTTTCTTTATAGCTACAAGACCTATACCATTTTTTTTTGCGCTTTTAATCGCGTATTGAATACCTAAGTCAGCGGCTACAAAGCCAATGCTATTGTCAGCATTAATATGAAAAATTGAAGTACTTAATTTTTTTATTTTAATTTTTGGTTTTGGATTAATTAGACCTTTTTTAATCCTATCACAGTACATTTTTAATCTTGCGACACCATGGGATTTAGCTTCTATCAGCTCTGCCTTTACCAAATATTTAGCCGAAATTTTTGAATGTTTTCTAGAAAGATTATGATTTTCAAAAATTCTCTGAAGGTATATCGTTAATTCTTTTCTTTTCACTTAATTATTTTAGCGCCTTTGTTTTCCCAATAACGAGTTCTCTGTTCAGGATTTTCAACTAAACCTTTACACATAAGACCATAAGTTTGGGCCAAAGATGAAAAATCTTTATTAGCTAATTTTACAAACTCACTTACTTTATCCTTTGTCATCTCTGCCATAACTTTAGGATTTAATCCCATAATTTCACCTAAATCATAATTATATTTTAAAGAAACATCCGCACTATTTTCCAAACCTGAAACAACGCTTTTTTCTTTACCTGCTTTTTTAAAACTTTCAGCTGCTACTTTATAAAAACTATAACAATCCAAATAATCTTTTTGGATATTTTCCATTATATATTTCGCAATTCTTTTTTCTTTCACCTTTTCACTGGCTATAACAAAACTAGGAATTAACAAGATTAAAATTATTAAATACGTATTTTTCATAAAATTATTATCCTTTACCTCTCCAAGGTATTGTTTTATCAATAATTTTTCGAATAGTGATATCAAACAATAAACCAAGCATTCCCATAATAAATATTGTTATCCAGATTACTTCATATTGAAAATATTTTTTTGCGACATTTTCGACAAAACCGACTCCAGTAGTTCCTGCCAAAAATTCTGCAGCTACTAAAGTCCCCCAACACATACCAGTTGCGACTCTAATTCCAGTTAGTATTTCTGGAAGAGAATTAGGAAATATTACGTGTCTTAATATTTGCCACTTTGATGCACCAAGAGAGTGTGCAGCATGTATTTTAGATAGTTGAGTTCCAGATGCGCCAGCTCTTGCGGATATAATCATGATTGATAAAGACACCATAAATAGTAAAAATACCTTTCCGAGATTATCAATACCTAAAACTGAAATTACTAACGGAGCCCACGCTAAAGGTGGAACAGGTCTATACAACTCTATTAATGGATCAAAAAAACCTTTGGCAAATCTATTAAGGCCCATGAATAGTCCTAAAGGAACACCAATTATTATTCCAGCAACTAAACCAAGAAAAACTCTTAAAAAAGAATCCCAAATATGTCCAGTTGGAATTGGTATTTTAAAAAACTCAAAGTCTCCTGTTACAAAACTTAAAACACTACTTTTAAAGTTTGGTTTAATTTCACCTTTTTCATTATGGACTGGATATTTTCCAGGTAAAATATCTGCAATCCAATCAGGGAGAAGAAAACCAACTATTTTACTTACATCCATCATTTCATACCAAATTAAGGGGATTTGTTTAAAACCAACATTTGGATTTAACATCAAAGCAAATTTGTTCACCGTATCTGAAGGTTTCGGCAACCATCTGCCAGAGCCTTGTTCTGAACAACTAGGCCCACTAGAGATAATTGTTCCAGAAGGGAATAAAAAAATATCAACCCATCTTAGACCCCCTTGTTCTTTTTTTTGAACCTTGTCAAAGTTTACTATAGATGCCTGCATATCTTTTAACGTATTAGGTGGAAATATACTTGCGTATTCAATTCTTCTTGCAATTTTAAGGATATCTTTTGCAAAAGAGGAAGTAATTTCTTCCGATGAGCTTAATTGAGATCTGAAATCTTTAATTTCCTTTTTAAGATTTCCTATTGCAGAAGAATATTGTTCATTATGATTTCGAAGTTCAAAGAATTCATCACTAATAAAATTTAACTCTACTGCTGCAGCTTGGAATTTTAAACCTCGTTTTGTTTTTGGTATAGACGGAATTTCTATAGTGTTTTCAACCGAAGTACTTGAAGCACTCCAAGTACCTTCTTTTTTTGATGCCTCTATTCTTTTCATTTCATCTTCAGAACTCTCGTTTGGATAATCAACTCTTGCAAAATCCTTTGATAAAATATTAATCTTCTCAGTTATTATCCTAATTTTATCTTTTGTTTCATTATTCAAAAGTTTTTCATTTGTAAGTAAAGGAATTGTATTCTTGGTTTTTGAGACAAAATTAATTAGCTTGCTTTTATCTTCACTACTAACTTTATTAGATTTTTCTATTTCTAAAATTGTTCTCTTTAAGTTTTCTGTTTCAGTCTCAATAACTGACGTACTCTTAAGTTGACGTTCATGTATTGGAAAAAGGTATTTTAGAGAAAGCAAGGATTCATTAACTTTTCCTACTTGACAAAGTTCGTTAGCTGATTTTGGAAAGAATGATTTAGCTATATCCCATGAATAATAAAGCCAAACTAAAAGTAAAAAACTACTACCTACGATCACCCAATGAACACCGCCTTTTGCTCGCTCAGGATTTCCAAAAACAGCATCTACCTTTTCTGTTTTGATAAGTTTTCTTCCGTATAAAATTGCTCCAATTATAGCAAAGAAGAATAAAAATGTTAGAAAAGCTGTAATCATTTAAATTTCTTTTCCCATAATTTCTTCTTCCATATCCCAAATCATTGAGAGTATTTCTTCTCTCTTAGACACGAATTCTTTATTATTTTTAATTTCTCTTAAATCTCCTTTTAACCCCATCGCGGCAAAAGGTAATTTATACTCTTTATGAATTCTTCCTGGCCTCGGTGCCATGACGTAAACTTTTTCTCCAAGTAACAGCGCTTCTTCTACTGAGTGTGTTATTAGGATTATTGTTTTTCCAGTTTCTTTCCAAATTTTTAGAACTAAAGATTGCATTTTTTCCCTAGTTAGTGCATCAAGAGCACCTAGAGGTTCGTCCATTAAAATTAAATCTGGGTCGTTTATTAAACATCTTGCCAAAGCCACCCTTTGTTGCATGCCGCCAGATAATTGATAGGTAGGAGTGTTTCCAAAACCTTTCAATCCAACTATATCTAACCATTCATTTACTTTTTTTTGAGTTTCAATTGGATCTTTATCCTTCATCCTTAATCCAAAATTTACGTTTTCTTCGACTGTTAACCATTCAAACAAAGCACCTTGTTGAAAAACCATTCCTCTATCAACTCCCGGGCCACTAATTTCCTTATCTCCGAGAATAATTGTTCCTGAAGTTGGTCGGATAAATCCTGCTGTAATATTTAATAATGTTGTTTTTCCACAACCTGAAGGACCTAGCACGGTAAGTAGCTGTCCTTTTTTTATAGTAAAATTTAAATCTTTTAGAGCGTGTACCGTCTCTCCTTTTGGAGTTTTAAAAATCATGTTTAGATTTTTTGAAATTAAATCGCTCATAAAATAACTATATTAGATATTTTTTCAAAAAAATAGGCACCAATTGATTTAATTGGCGCCTATAATTTTATTATCAAGAACTACGGTAAAAACTTAGTAGTTACTGTACCTCTTGGAGTATCAAATCCTTTCAAAAATTTTGAAAGATTTCCACTCTTCATAGATTTTTTAGTCTCTTTTGGAGTTAAAAATTTAAAGCCACTTAAGGTATCTTTCATGTCAGCAACTTTCATTTCTGACTCTTTAGCCATAGCTTTTAAATCACTTTTTCCATTTCTGTATCTCTCGTTAGCTTCGTGTGACAATTCTACGAAAGACTTTACCATTCCTGGATTTTCTTTCATAAATTTATTTGTAACAGAAACGATATCTATACCCATAATACCGCCAGCACGTGCTTCATCTACTGTTAAAAGTCTTTTTCCAACAGATGTAGCAGATTTGATAGAGTTACCTCCAAACAAACATGCCATTACTACATCACCGCTAACTAGCGCAGCAGCTCCTTCTTCAGGGTCCATTGCAATAATTTCCATTTTTTTTCTGTCAGCACCAACTATCTTCATACTTTCTGTAAAAACGTACTCAGCCATAGTTCCTAAAGGAACTGCAACTTTTTTACCCTCAAGCTCAGAAGCGTTAGCTTTAGTTATACCAGACTTATTAGAAGTAACACATGTTGTTCCTCCCATACCGTATTCCATAGCAACATCTACTAAACTTATAGGTGCTTTAGCTTTAACAGCATTAATGTAAGGCATTAATCCTTGTGAGTAAGAGATATCAATATCTCCCGCTAACATAGCGTCTGTCATTGCTACACCATTAGTAAAATTTGTCCATTTAACAGGAACACCAAGAGCTTTATCGTATGCTTTTTTATTCATGTCCTCAAGATTTGGAGATGGCCACTCTAAAAAGTACGCAACTCTAACTTCTTTAGCTGCAGAATTTGCTGCTGAAGAGAAAAGAGAAAATGCCAAAATCATCCCAAGAACTGTGCTTATTATTTTTTTCATAGTTCTCCCTATATAGTTTGTTAATAAGCTAGATTTAAAATGAAATTTAAGGGTATGTAAACAAGAAGAAACTTTAAATTGGGTCACAATTGCTATACAACTAATAATTGTATACAATATTTCTTGATTTAATTAGACAAAAGTCTACTAATCAAAAATTATGAGCTCATCATCTAGAACAAATATTCCAAATTCTTTAAACGAGCATTGGATGCCGTTCACTGACAATAAGCATTTCAAAAAAAATCCTAGACTAATAACTGATGCCAAGGGTGTTTATCTTACAAATCATGAAGGTAAAAAAATGATTGATGCTAGCTCCGGATTATTCTGTAATCCATTGGGGCACGGAAGAAAAGAAATTACCGAAGCCGTTTCAAAACAATTAGACAAATTAGACTACTGTCAACCGTTTAATCAAGGCTTTGGTGGCTCATTTGAACTTGCAACAAGAATAGCAAAAAAAACCCCTGAAGGTATTAATAGAATTTTTTATACAATTTGTGGATCTACAGCTGTGGAAACCGCGATTAAAATTGCTATAGCTTATCATAGATCAAAAGGTGACTCGAAAAGATTTAGATTTGTAGGTCGAGAAAGGGGTTATCATGGAATGAATATTGGAGCCACAACAGTTGGAGGAATGATAAATAATGTAAAAACTTTTGCAAGCATTCTGATGCCTGGTGTACAACATATGAGACATACACATTTACCAGAACACAAGTTTATAAAAGGCCAACCTGAGACAGGATCTGAAATGGCTGAAGATTTAGAGAGAATAGCAATGAATTTTGGAGGAGAAAACATTGCAGCATGCATCGTTGAACCAATAGCTGGATCAACTGGGACCTTGGTGCCACCAAAAGGATATTTAAAACGATTAAGAGAAATATGTAATAAGCACGGAATTCTTTTAATATTTGATGAAGTTATAACAGGATGGGGCAGAACAGGGTCTGCTTTTGCAGCTCAAGAATTTGGTGTTACACCTGATATAATGACAATGGCTAAGGCTACGACAAATGGAGTAGTTCCGATGGGTGTTGTAGCAGTTAAGGAAGAAATTTATGACTCTGTTCTTGATTCTTCAAAAAATCCTGAAGGAACACCAGAGTTGTTTCACGGATACACTTACTCTGGAATACCGGTTGCAGTTGCAGCTGCATTAGCTGTTCAAGATATATTTGATAAAGAGGAAATTTTCAAAAGAGCTAAAGAAATGACACCTTATTTTCAAGACGGTCTTCATTCTTTAAAAGATTTGAAAGAAGTTGTAAGTATCAGAGGCTATGGGATGATGGGCGGAATAGAAATGAAAATGAAAGATAAACCTGGAAAATCAGGGTTTCAAACTTTTAAACATTGCTATGATGCAGGGGTTAATTTTAAAAATACTGGTGATACTTTGATAATAGCCCCTCAATTCATATGTGAAAAAAAACACATAGATGAAATAATCGATAAACTTAGAAAAGGTATTTCAAATTACACAAAGTCTTAAATGTTAATTGGTGTCCCCAAAGAAATTAAAGAGCAAGAGCATAGAATTGGTCTTACTCCTGAAAGCGTTAAGGTTTTAACCGATAAAGGTCACAAAGTTTTAATTCAAAAGAAAGGTGGATTTGAGGCGGGATTTGATGACAGTGACTATGAAAAAGCGGGTGGAAAAATTGTTCATAAAGCCGAAGATATATTTAACGATGCCGAGATTATAGTTAAAGTAAAAGAGCCTCAGCTAAACGAAGTAAAAATGATACGAGAAAATCAAATAATTTTTACTTACTTACATCTAGCTGCTGCTAGAGAATTAACAGAAGGATTAATTAAATCAAAATCTGTTTGTATTGCTTATGAAACTGTAACTGATGATGAAGGTAGATTACCCCTTCTTGCTCCCATGAGCGCTGTAGCAGGAAGAATGTCAATACAAGCAGGCGCACATTCTTTAGAGAAAAATCAAAAAGGAAGAGGTTTACTTTTAGGAGGGGCTCCAGGAGTCTGTTCAGCAAAAGTAGTAATTTTGGGAGGAGGAGTTGTTGGAGAAAACGCAACTTTGATAGCAACAGGAATGAAAGCAAACGTTCATGTAGTTGATAAATCAGAAAAGCGATTAAAACAGTTACAAAATATTTTTGGAGATAAAATAAAACCAATTCTAAGTGAGAGTATTGATTTAAAAAAATTAATTTCTGATTGCGATCTTCTTATTGGTGGGGTTTTAATACCTGGAGCAGAAGCTCCTAAATTAGTTACAAAAGATATGATCAAATCCATGAAAAGAGGTTCAGTGGTGGTAGATGTTGCAATTGATCAAGGTGGTTGTGTTGAAACTAGCAAACCAACAACTCACTCGAACCCTACATATATAGTAGATGATGTGGTCCACTATTGTGTTGCAAACATGCCAGGAGGAGTCCCAAGAACATCAACTATGGCCTTAAACAAAGCTACATTGCCATTATTAGTCAAATTAGCAGACCGAGGATATAAAAGAACTTTGGTAGAAAATAAAAACTATCTTTCTGGACTTAATATTTCGAATGGAAAAATAACCTGCAAAGGTGTAGCAGATGCTTTTAAAATACCTTATACGCCTGCAGAAGAAACTTTATAATTTATTTTAATTAATTAATCTCAAAATGAACTGCTAGATCTACTATAAGGGGTTTTTTTCACCCATTTTGGCCTCTTATCAAGTAGTTCATTTTTTTTAAATGTACTAAATTAATTAATGAAGTATGAGTGCTGAACCTAAATATAAAGATAACAACGTCACTGAAATGAACATTTCAAACAAAAGAGTAAATCTTACTGATCTAGTTAAAAGACTAGAATTTGAAAAGAAAAAAGAGAGAAAAAATAATATGATTATCTCTGCTGCTGCTCTTTCAGCCGTAGCTGTTTTTGGAATAATTTTAACTTTGTAAGAATTTACCTTTTTTCACTATTCAAAGACTTTAATATTATTAAATAAAATTCACTAAAAATATCAATAGTCTTACTATTTATTTCTTTAAAATTTATACTATTATTGTTTAGATTGTTGTCATAAAAGTACCTCTTATTATCGATATTTTTTTTTACTAATTTAAGTGAAAGTAATTTCTCCAGTTTTCTAATACAAGTCGCACGAGGTATTCCAGTAACTTCAGAAATGGAAGTAGCACTTATGTCTCCAGCTTTCTTTGATTGGACTTTCTTTTTATCCTGCAAAGATTCTCTTATATTTTCATTAGAAGCCTGTATTGCACACTGAATAATTATCAACAAAAGTTCTAAATCTTTAATTTTTTTTTGCCAAAAATTAAGATATTTGAGTTGAGTTTTAAGATAGTGAAACCAGTAGAAAGAATAATTTTGTTTTAATTCATTAACAATTTTGTCTTTTGAAATATTTAATTCTAAAGTATTAGCCAAAAGCTGTATAAGTTTTGATATCTGTCCAAGTTCATCAGCGATGATATTATTATAAGTTTTTTTTTGATCCAAAGAAGGAGACCAAGCCAAACCTTCATTTGACTTAGATAAGGTTTTATTTTTAATTAGGGTTAATATTTTTCTTCTAGCAGTTTCTTTTGGTAAACCAGTTTCATTTGCTATATCAACTATTTTACAATTATTTTGTTTTGTCATTTCATGATTTTTCCAAAAGTTTTCAAACGACACACTATGATTTAAATCTAGATCCTTTTGTCTTAAAATTTCATGATGTAAATTTTTGGCAAAAAATAAAACTATATTTGCACTATCTAAATCTTTCCAATATCGATCATATATACCGGACAAAAAGGAACTTTGAACATTAAGAAAAACTCCTTGAATTTGATTATAGTTATTTTTGTATGTTGATTTTATTTTTCCTATGTCTAAATCATTTAAAGTTTTCATTTAAATCCAATTACTAAATTGCTCAAACTGGGTTACCTTATCCAATTTGGGTCAATTTAGTCAATACTGAACAGTTAAAAATTTATAATTTTTTATTATTAATTTAAGGGGAAAATTTTCAAAATTCATAGTATAATTAAAGAAAACGAATACTTTGAAAAAAAAAATCAAAAAATCTCTACAAAGAATTTTTAAATTTATTACTTCTCAAATATTTTTTTTAATGTACGGAAAAGTTGATAAAATAATTAATCCTGAAGATGACAAAAGAATTAAAGTTGACAAAGTTACTTTGGACAATGTTTCTTACAAAGTTTTTACAGTTGAATCAGGAAGACTTTATACTGATAAAATTTCAAATATAGCGGTTTTGTTAGAAAAAAGTTTGGTAAATGAAGCTTCGATTCAAATAAGAAATAATAACTTAGCTAAAATTGATGAAAATGAAGTTCTGATAAACGGAACTCCAAGATTGAAAAAAAAACTTAAAGGTATGACAGCATCATTTTTAAATGGAGGATCTGGCTTGGATAATTATTGGCATTGGATTTTTGAAGTTCTTCCTAGATTTGCAATAATTGAAAAAGTATTGGATAAGAAAGAAATCGATAATTTTTTATTACCTGACTTTACAACAAATTTCCAAAAAGAAAGTCTAGAACTTTTAAATGTTCCGCTTTCAAAAATGATATCAAGTATAAAATTCAGACATATTGAAACAGAAAAACTCTTTGTTACTTCACATCCTTACATTTTTAATAATGATGCACCAAAAGCAATACAACAAATACCAAAGTGGATTTCTTTGTGGTTAAAAAAATCTCTTCTAGAAAAAATAAATCATAATTCTGAAAATTCACCAAAAAAAATTTATATAGACAGATCAAATTCAAAGTTCAAAAACGTGAGATTTATTAAAAACGATGACTTGGTAAAGAATTTTTTAATCAAACAAGGATTTGTTCCAGTAAAATTAGAAAATCTAAGTCTAAAAGATCAAATTACTTTTTTTAATAATGCTAACTATATAATTGGTTTGCACGGCGCAGGTTTTGCAAATCTTATTTTTTGTAATAAAAATACTAAAATTTTAGAATTAAAATCAAAAACAACTTCAAAAGTTATTGAAAATCTTGCAAAAACAAATGAACTCGATTATGAGTTTTTAGAAGGCAGCTCTGAAGTTTCTTTTTCAAGGTCTCAAGATGGTGGAATAGAAATTCCGTTAGAAATTTTAAAACAAAAAATTTAGTAATAATTATGGGTATATTGAAAAAATCTCTACAAAGAATTTTTAAATTTATTACTTCTCAAATATTTTTTTTAATGTACGGAAAAGTTAATAAAATAATTAATCCTGAAGATGACAAAAGAATTAAAGTTGACAAAGTTACTTTGGACAATGTTTCTTACAAAGTTTTTACAGTTGAGTCAGGAAGACTTTATACTGATACAATTCATGATACAGCTATAATATTAGAAAAAAAAATAATCAATGGACCTTCTTTCCAATTAAGAAACAACAATAATGATATTTGTGAAAAAAACATAGTACTGAGAAAAGGTACGCCAAGATTAAAAAAAAAAGTTGATGGAAATGTGCTGTCATTGTTAACTGGGGGAGGCGGAAATGAAAATTATTGGCATTGGTTATTCGACGTATTGCCAAGAATAAAAATTGTAAGCGAAGTATATAATATTAGTGAGATTGATTTTTTTTTAGTTCCAAATGATAATAAAAACTTTCAAATAGAAAGTCTGCAAAGTTTAGGAATAAATAAAGAAAAAGTTCTATCAAGCAAAATTTATAGACACATAGAAACTAATAAATTATTTTCTACTAACCATCCTTATGTAATAAACAATGATCAGTTTAATGATATGCAGAAAATTCCTATATGGATATTTAACTGGTTAAAGAAAAAACTTTTAAATGATAATTCAATATCAAAAAATAAAAATTTCCCAAAAAAAATTTATATAGATAGAAGTGATACAAATAAAAATTTAAGATTTATTGTTAACGAAAATCAAATAAAAGAATATTTAGAAAGCCAAGATTTTCAAAGTATATGTTTGACAAATTTTCATTTTAAAGATCAGATAAAAATTTTTAATAATGCAGACTGTATAGTAGGTCTTCATGGAGCAGGTTTTGCAAATCTAGTTTTTTGTAAACCTGAAACTAATATTATTGAGTTCAAGGCAAAAACAACTGGAGAAGTTATAGGAAATCTTGCGAAAAAAAATAAACTTAAATATAATTTTATTTTTGGAGACTCAAAAGAATCTACATCTTTCCATCAACAAGGAAGTCTAAAGATAAATTTAAAAGATCTAAGAGAAAAGTTGAAATTTAATTAAAAAGTTGATTGAAAGACTTTTAGAAACTATTATAAATCAGTTAAAACTATAATGGCGAGGTAGCTCAGTTGGTTAGAGCACAGGACTCATAAGCCTGGGGTCGGCGGTTCGACTCCGCCCCTCGCTACCAAAAGGCTATATTATGAAATCAAAATATTTTTTTTTTATTAAGCGATTTTTATATTATTTCTATGGTGAAAAATTTTATAAAAGATTGAGTTATAATTGGTCAAACTATCCTTCAAGATTTCAAATAATTCAAAAAATTATAGACTTTAAAAAATACAATTCGTATTTAGAAATAGGCTGCGACCAAAATAAAAATTTCTCAAATATAACTATAAATAAAAAAATTGGAGTCGATCCCAATTCAGGAGGGACACACAGAATGACAAGCGATTCTTTTTTTGAAAAGAGTAAATCAAAATTTGATATTATCTTCATTGATGGTTTACATACATACGAACAAGTTAAAAAAGATATAGAGAATTCACTTAACGCATTAAACCCAAAAGGAATAATTTTAATACACGATTGCTTGCCAAAAAAAATTTGGAATCAGATTGTTCCAAGGCTTTATGGACACTGGAATGGCGATGTGTGGAAAGCTTTAGTTGAGTTTAGAACCTATAAGGATTTGGATACTTACACTTGTGTTGCGGACCATGGAATAGGTATAATTATAAAAAGACCAAATCGAAGTATTTTGGAAACTAAAATTAAAAATTTTAAAAAACTTAAATTTAAGGATTATTTTACAAACCATGAAAAATTTATGAATTTAGTTCAAAGTGAAAATCTAATAGAAATTATCAGATAAAATTATGTCAAATTTAACTAAAAGAATTTTAACATCCGTGCTTCTTTTACCCTTTTCTTTCTATTTTTTAATTTTAGGCGGTAATGAATTAAAGTTTTTTTTAACTATTATTTTATTAATAGGTGTTTATGAAGTTTTTAATTCATTCAAAAAATTGTCATCAAAATTTTATTTGTTAATAATTTTAACAACATCTTTATACTCAATTTATTTTCTACAAAGGGAAACTTTTCTATCCAACTTTTTACTTTGGTTCGCAATATCAATAAGTATAAGTTCGGATATTGGAGGCTATATTTTTGGGAAAACTTTTAAATGGAAAAAAATTTCAAAAATAAGCCCTAATAAAACGTTATCCGGTGTAATAGGTTCTTATTTATTTTCTATATTAACACTTGTTGTTTTCAACAAATTTTTATCCGAAGCAAATTTAAATATCAGTCGTCTTTATTTTGTTCCTGGAGTATTATTAGCAGTTGTTTTTTCTACAGTTTCACAATTAGGAGATTTATCGATTTCCTATCTAAAAAGAAAAGAAAATATTAAGGATACTGGTAGAATTTTACCAGGCCATGGGGGAATATTTGATCGTATAGATGGTTTGATGTTTGTTGTCATTCTAGCTTTAATAATTTACCAATTTGGTCACTTAAAATAATAATGAAAAAAAAAATTGTCATACTTGGTTCGACAGGTTCAATAGGGAAAAGTTCTTTAAAAATAATTTCAAGTAAAAAAAAGTTATTTAAAGTAATAACATTAATCGCAAACTCTGATTACAATAAAATTTGTAATCAAATATTAAATTATAGGCCTCAGCACTTTGTTATAACTGATAAAAAAGTTTTTAACAAAATTAAGAAAAAATTTAGAAAGAGCAAGACAAAGATATTCAATCATTATTCTGAGATTCCGAAGGAGAAAAAAAAAGTTGATTTAACTATTGCAGCTATTCCAGGAATTAATGGTTTACAATTTACAATGGATTACACAAAAAAAAGTAAAAAAATTCTTATAGCAAACAAAGAATCAATTATATGTGGTTGGAATATAATAAAAAAAATATCTAAAAGGTATCGCACAGAAATTATACCCTTAGACTCTGAACATTTTTCGATTTATAAATTGACACAAAATTACAAAGATAACGAAATAGACAAAATATATATTACAGCTTCTGGTGGTCCTTTTTTAAGACTTCCTTTTAAAAAGTTTTCTAAAATTAGACCTAAAGATGCATTAAAACACCCTAAATGGAAAATGGGAAAAAAAATTTCAATAGACTCAGCTACTCTTATGAATAAGATTTTAGAGTTAATAGAAGCTCAAAAAATTTTTCCTTTCAGTCGAAACAAGTATGAAATTATAATTCATCCTCAATCTTTAGTTCATGCAATAGTTAAATTTAAAAATGGGCTAACAAATTTCTTATATCACGAGCCTGATATGGCGATTCCTATTTCAAATGCTATTTTTAATATAAAAAATAATATAAATGAGTTTTCTTATTTAAATAAATTTACAAATAAAAAGATAAAAAATCTTGAATTTTTGAAAGTAGAAAAAAAAAGATTTCCTGTAATGCGCTTGATACCCAAATTGAACAAGCATCCTTCAGCTTCAATAATTATAAATGCGTCTAATGAAATATTAGTTGATCAATTTTTAAAAAGAAAAATAAGTTTTAATTCAATTATTAGACACTTATTTTCAGTTTTAAGAGATAAAAATTATAAAAAATATGCTATACAAGTCCCATCAAACTTAAAAAAAATATATATGATCGACAAATGGTCCAGAGAAACAACATTCGGAGTAATAAAAAATAGGAATTAATATGAAAAAATATTTGTGTTTTTTATTTATTTTTTTATACAGCAATGCATTTGCCGAAATAGTAAACAAAATCGAAATCACTGGTAACGGGAGAATAAGTAAAGAAACTATTAAAGTTTACGGTGATATTAAATTAAATTCTGATTTATCAAGTGGAGATATTAACAAAATCATAAACAACTTAAATTCAACTGATTTTTTTGAGGATATTAATATTAATTTAACCGAAGGTGTTCTAAAAATATCCGTAAAAGAATACCCTATAATTAACTCAATCATAATTGATGGTGAACCTACTGATAGAATTACTGAAGCTATTCTAGAAAAAATAACTTTAAAAGAAAACGGCTCATTTATTAAAAGTAACCTAAATCAGGACATAAATTTAATTAAAAAACTTTATGGATCAATAGGATTTAATTTTACAGAAGTAGAACCTAAAATTGAAAAAATAAGTGAAAATAGATTAAATCTAGTATTTTTTGTTAACAAAGGAGAAAAAACTAAAATTACAAATATTTATTTTATAGGTGATAAAAAAGTTAAAGACAGAAGACTAAGAGATATTATTGCATCTGAGGAATCTAAATTTTGGAAATTTCTATCGAAAAATACAAATTTAAATAATGAAAATATTGAACTAGATAAAAGATTAATAAAAAATTATTATAAGTCTATAGGGTATTACGATGTTCAAGTGCTTTCAAGTAACGCTGAAATTATAAATAACAAAACTAGTCTTACTTATAATATTGATGCAGGTAACAGATATAGAATTACAAAAATTGCTACAGATATTAATCCTGTTCTAGATAAAAACGTCTTTAACCCTCTCAATAAAGAATTTCAAAAAGTAATAGGAAAGTATTATTCCCCTTTCTTAGTTAAGAAAGTTTTAGAATCACTTGATAATTTAATAGCAAACAACAACTTACAATTTATCGAACATTCAGTAAGTGAAACTTTAGAAGGAGATTCTATTTCAATAACAATAAATATTTATGAAGGTTCAAAAAAACTAGTCGAAAGAATTAATGTAAAAGGTAATACGGTTACTAATGAGTCCGTCGTAAGAGGCGAATTGTTGATTGATGAGGGAGATCCTTACAATTCTTTAAAATTAGATAAATCAATAGCGAAGTTAAAAGCTAGAAAATTATTTGGCCAAGTTAAAAAGAAAGTATTCGATGGATCATCACCGGATCTAAAAGTTATTGATATATTTGTTGAAGAAAAACCGACGGGCGAAATTATGGCTGGTGCAGGCGTAGGAACAAGCGGTGGATCTGTATCTTTTAACGTATCGGAAAATAACTGGTTGGGTGAAGGAATTAAACTCTCAGCATTTGTTGATCTAACAGAGGAATCAATTAAGGGAGAAATTGATGTTAGAAACCCAAATTATAATTTTAGTGGAAATGAATTAAGTTACAATTTTAAGAGTATTCAAAACGATAAACCAGACTCAGGATATGAAAATACTATAATGGCGACAGGAATAGGAACTAGGTTTGAACAGTACAATAATATTTATCTTTCACCATCTTTGAGCCTTACACACGACGATTTATCAGTTATTGATAGTGCTTCAAGCGCTTTAAAAAAACAAGCTGGTACTTTTACAGACCTATCTTTTGATTATGGAATTCAATTGGATAATAGAGATAAAGCTTTTATGCCTACGGACGGTTATATTTCATCTTTTAATCAAGCATTACCTTTATATGCTGATGCACCTTATTTAAGAAACGCTTATTCTTTCAGTGCTTACAATGCAATAACACCAAATGTAATTGGCGCCTTTAAGTTTTATGCTGCTACTATAAATGGTTTTAATAATAAAGATGTTAGATTGAGTAAAAGATTACATCTTCCATCGAGTAGGTTAAGAGGATTTGAAAGAGGAAAAGTTGGACCCAAAGATGGAAATGACTATGTAGGAGGAAATTATAACACAGCTATAAATTTTGAGACAAATTTACCTAATTTATTACCAGAAAGCACCAAAACGGAGGTAGGTTTATTTTTAGACATCGGTAATGTTTGGGGTGTTGACTATGGAAGCGGGGTAGACGAATCCGATAAAATAAGATCAGCAGCAGGTGTAAATACAAGTTGGCTATCTCCAGTTGGACCAATGTCATTTATATTTGCAACAAATTTAAGTAAGGCTGATACTGATGCAACCGAGTCTTTTAATTTTAGACTTGGAACTACCTTCTAAAATGAAAAAATTTTTAACTACTTTAATATTCACTTCAATACTAATTTTCACAAATTTATCAGCAGACTCAACCCATTTTATTGATTTTTCAAAAGTACTTAATGAAAGTGATGCTGGAAAAAAAGCTCAAGTTTTTTTAAAAAAAAAATTAGAAACAGAGTCAAAAAAGTTTAAAAAACAAGAAGAAGATTTAAGAAAAGAAGAGTCTCAACTAATTTCGCAAAAGAAACTTATTACCAATGAGGAGTATCAAAAAAAAGTGGAGTCTCTTAGAAAAAAAGTTGCTTCATTACAAAAAAACAAACAGGAATCTTTCAATGATATTGCAAATAAAAGAAATAAAGCAAGATCAGAACTTTTAAAAAAATTAAATCCAATAATTAAAAAATACATGGAAGAAAAAAAAATAAGGCTTGTAATTGATAAGAAGGCGGTATTACTGGGGGATACTAATTTAGAAATTACTTCAGAAGTAATAAAAGAATTAAATAAAGAACTTAAATCATTAAATCTTAATTAATAATTATTGATGTCAGAAAATATCTTTTTTAAAAAAAAGGGACCGTTTGAGCTTAAAAAATTGTTTAAAGGCAATAATTCTTTTGATCAAAATCTATTGATACAGGACTTTAAGATTTTACAAAATGCTAATAAAAAAGACTTAACTTTTTTTGACTCCATTAGGTATAAAGAACATGCCTTATCCACAAAAGCTTCCTGCTGCATCACCACTGAAGGATTGAAACAATATCTACCAAATAGTTGTGTAAAAATAATTGTTAAAAATGTATTATTTGAAACAGCTAAAATTTTAAGTAACTTTTACCCCACTGCAGATTTAGATTATCTAGATAAAAATTTAAAAAGTGTCAAATCACCTAAGTATTCCAAGGTAAAATTTGGAAATAATGTTTTAATTGGAAAAAATGTTAAATTAGGACAAAACACAGTTGTTGGAAGCAACACTATAATTGAGAGCAATGTTACTGTAGGAAAAAATTGTTTAATAGGTTCACAAATAATGATTAAAAATTCACTAATTGGTAATAATGTAGTTATACAAGATGGTAGTAAAATTGGCCTAAAAGGTTTTGGATTTATACCTCTAAAGGGAAAAAATTTAAGATTTCCACATGTTGGAAAAGTTATTTTAAAAGATAATGTAGAGATCGGAGCTGGATGTACGATTGATAGAGGTTCTTTAGACGATACAGTTATCGGGGAAAATACTTTTTTAGATAATCAAGTACACATGGCTCACAACGTTAAAATTGGAAAAAATTGTATGATAGCTGGCCAAGTAGGTTTTGCCGGAAGTAGTGTAATAGGCGACAATGTATCAATAGGGGGACAAGCAGGCGTATCTGGACATTTAAAAGTTGGAAATAATGTAAGAATTGGAGGAGGGAGCGGTGTAGTGGATGACATTCCTGACAATTCAATAGTCATGGGTTATCCAGCCGTTCCACTAAAAAAATTTCTTAAGGAGAAAAAATCATGAGTAAAAATGAAATTAACAGAAAACAAATTGAAAATCTTCTCCCTCATAGAGAACCAATGCTACTTATTGAAAAACTAACAAAGATTGTTCATCTTAAGTCTGCTACTGCAATTGTAAATGTTAAAAAAGATAGTTTTTTTGTACAAGGTCATTTTCCTGGACAACCAGTAATGCCAGGAGTTCTTATAGTTGAAGCTTTTGGCCAAGCTGCAGCTGCCCTAACAGCCCATGGAATTGACCCAAAAGAGTATGAAAATAAATTAGTTTATTTAATGAGTGTAGAGAAAGCAAGATTCAGAAATCCCGTTTTACCTGATTGTGAGCTTCACTTAGAAATAGAAGCAGTGAGATCCCACGGTAGGGTTTGGAAATATAAAGGCATTGCTAAAGTTGGAGAAAAAAAAATGGCCGATGCGCAATGGTCAGCCACAATAGTTGATAAAAAATAAATGATACATAGTTCTAGTATAATAGACAAAAAAGCCAAAATTGAAAAAGGAGTAAAGATCGGACCTTTTTGTTATGTCGGTCCTAATGTTAAACTTTCTGAAAACGTAGAATTAATTTCTAATGTACATATAGAAGGCAATACAATAATTGGAAAAGGAACAAAAATATTTCCTTTTGCAAGCATTGGAACCATGCCTCAGGATTTAAAATATAAAGGAGAAGCAAATAGTATAGTTGTTGGCGAGAACAATCTAATAAGAGAATATGTGACTATTAATCCAGGAACTGCTGGAGGAGGAGGAGTAACAGTAGTTGGAAACAATTGTTTGTTTATGATTTCATCTCATATAGCACATGATTGCAAAGTTGGAAATAATGTTGTTATAGCAAATAATGTTCCCTTAGGTGGTCACGTAATTATCGAGGATTCAGTTGTCATTGGTGGAAACTCAGCTGTCCAACAATTTACTAGAATTGGAAGATTAGCAATGATTGGAGGAATGACCGGGGTATTAAAAGATGTAATTCCTTTTGGTCTTTCATTCGGTAATAGAAATTATTTACAAGGAATTAATTTAATAGGGTTACGAAGAAAGAAATATGAAAATAAAAAAATTATTGAGCTTGATAATGCTTACAAAAAGATATTTTCTTCAAGCAAACTTCATGAAAATTTAAATAAAATAAATGGCGAATATAAAGGAAATGAATTGGTACTAGAGGTTACAAAATTTATAGAGAAAGATAAAAAAAGACCTATTTGTGTGCCAATGTCTAAATAATGATTGGATTAATATTTGGAGAAACAAATTTTCCAAGAGAAATTTTAAAAAAAATTAAAAAAAGAAGAATTAATCATTTAATCATTGATTTAACTAAAACAAAGATTTTTAAAAATTATAACCACTCTTTTATAGTTAGCATTGGACAATTTGGTAAAATAATCAGAATACTAAAAGAAAATAAATGTAAAAAAGTATTGTTTGCAGGAAAAGTAAAAAAACCTAGATTTTCTAAACTTCGATTAGATTTAAAAGGAGTTTATTACATGCCTAGAATTATTAAAAGTGCTAAGCTTGGAGATGCAGCAATATTAAAAGAAATAATTAAAATATTAAATAAAGAAAGAATAAGAACCATTAGTTCATTAAGTTTTAATCCCGAATTGACTTTAAAAAAAGGAAACTATTCAAAATTAAAACCTAACAAAGAAGATAAAGCAGATATAATCAAGGCAGTAAAAACTTTATACCGACTTGGTAAATATACATATAGTCAAGGAGCAGTAGTTAGAAATAAAAAAGTAATTGCCATCGAAGGTAAAGGAGGTACCCAAAAAATGCTTAAAAGATGTAAAAGTAAAAAATTTAAAAACAAAGGTGTCTTAGTTAAATTTCCAAAGAAAAAACAAGATCTAAGAATTGATTTACCAACAGTCGGTCTTAAAACTTTAAAGCAATGTAAATCAGCTGGGCTAAAAGGTATCGTGTTAAAAAGTAAGCAGAATATTTTTTTAGAAAGAAAAAAATGCATCAGTTTTGCTAATAAAAATAAAATGTTTATTACAGTTAAATGAAAAAGATATTTATTTTTTTATTTTTTTTTATCTCCTCCAATTTATATGCTCTAGAAATTAGATTAGAAAAAATAATAGACTCACTGGATAAACCTTGGAGTCTATCTTTTATTGATGAAGAAAATATTATATTCACTGAGAAGTCAGGAAAATTATACACTTTAAACTTAATAAATAAAAAAATTTCGGAGATAAAACATAATCTTTCAATTTTAGAAGTTGGCCAAGGGGGTTTGTTAGACATCTTATATAGTAATGAACAAATTTATATTTCGTATTCTGAAAATAGAGGAGATTGGAAAACGAGTACCTCAGTTGCAAAGGGTGAATTTAATCAAAAAAAAATTGTATTTAAAAATATTTTTAGAGCTGAGCCTCCAATCGACTCTGGTTATCATTTTGGTTCAAGATTAGTTATAAAAGATAATCATCTTTATATTACTGCTGGTGAAAGAGGAGAAGGAATGATAGCTCAAGACGCTTCACAACATCCTGGGAGTATAATTAGGATAAATCTTGACGGCTCTATTCCAAAAGATAACCCAAAATTTAAAAATAAAAAAGATTGGCTTCCCGAAATTTTTCAAATCGGTGTAAGAAATCCTCAAGGTATGTCCTTGTCTCCATTTGATAATAAAATTTATATGACAAATCATGGAGCGAGAGGAGGTGATTGGTTTGGAACAGCTAATCATGGAGAAAATTATGGTTGGAAAATTTTAGGATGGGGCGGAACAAATTACTCTGGATCTAAAATTGGACCTAAATGGAAACCAGGTTTCACTAAGGCAATTAAATATTGGGTTCCCTCTATAGCAGTAAGTGCAATGACAATTTATAAAGGGGAGGCATTTAAAAAGTGGAGCGGAGATGCATTAATTACTTCTCTAAAAGATCAATCTTTAAGAAAAATTAAGTTTAAAGATAATGAATTTATTAGTGAAGAAATTATTTTTAAAGATAAAATTGGAAGAATAAGAGATATAAAGATTCACAAAGAAACGGGTGAAATCTATATGCTATCAGATAATGGAGAGCTTTGGAGAATGTATAAATGAAAAAGATATTTATATTAACAGGTGAACCTTCGGGAGATAAATTAGCTTCAAAAGTTATTGCTCAACTAAAAAAATCAAGATCAGATATTGATTATTTATCAGTTGGTGGTGAAAATTTAAAATCATTAGGAATCAAGTCTCTTTATGACTTAAAAGAAGTGACCTATTTAGGTTTTACAAGGGTTTTTTTAAACATCTTTAAAATCAAAAATAAAATTAATGAGACCGTCAAAGAGATACTTAAATTTAAACCTGATGTTTTGTTTTCCGTAGACAGTCCTGATTTTACACTGCGTGTAGCAAAAGAAGTTAAAAGAAAGGATCCTAGTATACAAACAATTCATTTTGTCGCCCCGCAAGTTTGGGTTTGGAGAGAAAATAGAGTTAAAAAACTTAAATCTTTTTTAGACCATATTTTATTATTGTTTCCATTTGAGAAAAAATACTTTGATAAAGAGGGTGTACAATCAACATTTACAGGCCACCCTTTATTAGAAGATCTTAGCAAAAGTAAAGTTGATATTTCTCAAATAATTAAAGAAAACAAAAAAATTTTTTCTATTTATCCCGGAAGTAGATTGTCTGAAATTAACATTTTAATCCCAATTTTATTTGAATTTGTTAAAAAAATGAACGAAAAACACAAAGATTTATTTTTTGTTTTTCATTCTACGGCAGAGCATGTTCATTTGATTCAAAATCTATTACTTAAAGAAGGTTTAAAAAACTGCGGCGCCATTGGAGACGAAAAGATAAAAGCTCATGTGCTTCAATCATCTATTTTTGCAGTTGCAAAATCTGGAACAATTTCATTAGAAATTTGTAATGCTAAAATACCTTCTGTAATCATTTATAAGATGGGAATAATTAATTTTTTTATAGTCAAGATGTTAGTAAAAGTTAAATTTGCAAATATTATTAATATTGCAGCTGATGAGGAAATAATTCCAGAACTATTACAATCTAAATGTAATCCTTCAAAAATATTCGAGACCGTAGATCGTCTTTTAAAAGATCAAACTGAGTTAGAAAATCAGGTAACTAAAACTCAAGAAATAATCAGTAAATTTAAAACTGAAAAATCAACTGAAATTGCTAGTTCAGTTTTAACTCATCACTTAAAAAGGTAGCAATACTTTCCATGCCTTTAACTTTGCTTTTTTCTTCCGCTATAGAGTTATAGTTAGTATTTGTATTGATATCATAGGTATAATGCATACCATCTTTATCAACGATATATTCAATTCCTGCAATTTCTATATTATTGGCCTTAAGTAATTTTTCATATTTTTGTATTTCTGGATTTCGATAATCTTTTATAATCATAAATTTGTTTCCATCGGAGTTAGAAGGGCAAAATTTTTCTTCAATATTACATGGATCTGCTGGACATAACTGAAAACCATCCGCAGTATCAACTTGCACAGCGTATAAATATTTTCCTTTAACAAATTCAACTCTAGTTATTATTTTTTTTTCAGAAAAAATATATTCTTGGAGTAAAGTAATATTATCAATTGAATCTTCAAACTCTTTACTATTAACGTATTTTTCGAGATCTAAAGAGTTTTCAAAATATTTTACCCCAAGCCCTCTACCACCCCTATTATGTTTTGTAATAAAAGGTTTGTCAAAATTTTTTGATTTTTCAATTATTTCAGTTTTATTATTTGCTGAGAAAGTTTTTGGAAATTTAATTTTGAATTTTTTAAGCTCTTCGTATTGTTTTAATTTACTTATCTCAAGTTCAAGAGCTCTTGAATTATTTATTACTCTCTTTTTATCTTTTTCAAGCCACTCTAAAACATCTTTAGTCTTTTCAGGTGCATATCTATGGCCTCTTGAATGAGAACTAGCACTCATTCGATTGTAAAAAATACCATCAGGACTTTTTTTAGTCAGATCAAAATCTTCTTTATCCATATGCCATTCGACAAACGGTACGTCGATTTTTTTAAAACTTTCACGTAATGGATCTAACCATTCATCATTTTCATGTATAACGTATATCTTTTTCATGAATTTTTTATAAATATAAGGAGAAAAATTTCAATAAACTTTATAGCCGCAGTAAAAATTAATTAAGATTTGAATATATTTTTTTTATGATATTCAAATACTCTTTAACCTCTTTACGACCTCTGATTTATCTAGGGATAAAATCAAATCATATAAACCTGGTCCAAATCTTGAACCCACAAGCGCTATTCTTATAGGCTGCCCAACACCTTTAAAATTGGTCTTATGTTTATCTATTAAAGATTTAATTAAAGGCTCCAAAACTTCTCTAGATAAAGAGGGTAGTTTTTCATATTCACTAATAAAGTCGTTAATTACTTTCTTAGATAAATCGTCAATTAGTTTTTTATCATCTTCGCCAATTTCAATTTTATCGTTAATTATGTACTGTGCGTTATTCCAAATATCCTCTAGGGTTTTTGTTTTATTCTTTAAAAAACTCATGGATTTTAACAGAATCTTTTCTTTTGATTGACCAATAGGTTGTTTATATTTCGAAACATATTCTTTAAAGAAATTAAAAAGATCTTTTTCATCGATACTTTTAATATATGTTTCATTTATTGAATAAATCCTACTCATATCCAATTTTGAAGGTGATTTTCCAACACCACTAAGATCAAATAAATCTATACTCTCCTGCTTAGTAAAAATTTCTTTATCTTTGTAGGACCATCCCAATCTTAATAAATAATTTCTTAAAGCGTCTGATATAACTCCTATTTTAATGTAATCTTCAAGAGTGGAGGCATTATCTCTCTTAGATAATTTTTTTCCTTGTTCGCTGTGGATTAATGGAATGTGTGCAAAGTTTGGAACACTCCAGCCCATAGCTTCGTAAATTTGTTTTTGTTTAAAAGAATTAATCATATGGTCATCTCCTCTTATCACATGAGTTATTTTCATTTCATGATCATCCACTGTGGCTGATAGCTGATAGGTTGGAGTATTATCTTTTCTTAATATTACAAAATCCTCAATAGTAGAGTTCGAAATATTTCTATCTCCCTGCACTAAATCTTTAATGATTGTATTTCCTGAAATTTTACTTTTAAATCTAATTACAGGCTTTATATCTTTTGGAACTTGAAGATCTTTTGCATCTCTCCATTTTCTATTGTAAACATAAGGTATACCTTGTTTCTTGCATTTTTCTTTTTGTTCATTAATTTCTTGTTCAGAACAATAACACTTATATGCAAATCCTTTTTTAAGAAGTTCTTCGGCTATTGTTATATGTTTTTTAATATTTTTGGACTGGATATATTCTTTACCATCATGCTCGATGCCTAACCATGCTAATGATGAAATAATTTGTTCTTTAAATTCTTCCTTAGATCTTTCTTTATCAGTATCTTCTATTCTCAAATAAAATTTTCCATTATTTTTTTTTGCAAATAACCAATTGAATAAAGCAGTTCTGATTCCACCAATATGAAGTGGGCCAGTAGGGGAGGGTGCAAACCTACAAATAAAAGTCATTAGACCTAATTAGACTATTTTAGTGAAATTTTCTATATAAAGAAATTAATTTACCTTGAATTTTTATTCTGTTAGATGCGTAAATTTTAGTGTCGTAGTTTTTATTAGCGCTCTCTAAAGCTATTGTTTTACCTTTTTTTCGTATTCTTTTTAAAGTTGCTTCTTGATCGTCTATTAGAACAACAGCTATTTCACCACTATCTGCAGAGGATACTTTTTTAATAATAACTGTGTCACCATTATTGATTCCTGCTTCTATCATTGAGTCCCCCTTAATTTTGAGACCATAATATTCTCCATTGTTTCTGAGTTCTTCAGGCAAAGCTACTTTATCAACTTCCTGTTGTATTGCTTCGATTGGGGTACCAGCCGCTATGCTTCCTAAAACAGAAATTTTCGTAGATTTTTTTTCAGATTTGTCGAGCCCTCCTTTAATTATACTCGGAGTAAAAGTGTTAAAAATATCATTAGCACTAGCGTTTTCAGGCAACTTTACAACTTCCAAAGCCCTTGCTTTATGAGCTAGTCTTTTAACAAAACCCCTTTCTTCTAATGCAGAAATAAGACGATGAATACCTGATTTCGACTTTAGGTTGAGAGAATTCTTCATTTCTTCGTAAGATGGAGAAACACCAGTAGATCTAATTTTTTTGTTTATATAAATAAGCAAGTTTTTTTGTTTTTTTGTAAGCATAGAACAAACCTCGTACATCTATGTTCTATAAAAGTTCTAATTAAATTACAACTTAAAATTAGCCCTAGTTTTATTGGTTTATTTGAATAAATCTTTTTATTAACTCTGCAGGATTGTCGGATTTTAAAAGTGATTCACCAATCAAGAAGTTTTTAATTCCAGTTTTTTCAAAAATATATTTAGCATCAATCTCATTTTTAATTCCGCTCTCTGAAATGATAGGGCCTCTATGTGTTTTAACAACCTCAAAAATTGATATCGAATTATTTATTGAGACTTCTAAAGTTTTTAAATTTCTATTATTAATTCCAATTAAAGCCTCTTTATACTTTAAAGCTTTTTCAGCTTCCTTTTCATCATGAACCTCAACAATTACTGACAAATTATGCTTTAAAGCCTCATCATATATCTCATCTGCTTGATTTCCGTTTAGGGCAGAAATGATAATTAAAATACAATCACAACCATAACTTTTGGATAATGCAACTTGATAAGGGTCAATAAAAAAATCTTTAGCTAATACCGGTATTTTAAAATTTTCTTTAATATCATTAATATAATCTAATTTACCTAAAAAATATTTTTCTTCAGTCAAAACTGATAAACAAGTTGCACCATTATTAATATACATTTTTGCAATATCTAAATGATCGAAGTTTTTGACTAAAATCCCTGCTGACGGACTTGCTTTTTTAATTTCCGCGATTATTGATATACCTTTATTATTTTTAATAGTATTTTTAAAGTCAAAGAAAAAGTGTAAATTTTTAACCTTTTTTTCCAGCGAATCTAAAGAAATATTTTTTTTTAATTTATTTAAGCTTTCTTTTTTATCTTGAATAATTTTTTCTAAAATATTTGTCATTAGTTTGACTGCATTTTTAATAAATGTTTAAAAACATTTCCAGAATTTAAATGATTATTAGCTTTGTCATAAGCAAGTTTAAAGTTAGTTTCTTTGTTTGAAACTATTAGACCAGCAGCCACATTCAAAGATACAGATTGAGAAAACTCATTTGATTTACCTTTAAAGATTTCAATTATTTTCTCAGAATTGTATTCTGCATTTTTACCTTTTAAATTATTTTTATTTCCTCCTTTAATGCCAAAGTCGCTAGGGTTAATTAAAAATTCACTAATTTTGCCATTTTTTAATTCGACAATATTAGTTTTTGCAAAAGGAGAGATTTCATCCATTCCATCTTCGCTATGTACGATGTATGCATGAATAACTTCATTTTCTTTTAATGCCTCTGCGAAAGGTTTCATCCATTTTTTATCAAATACTCCTATAACCTGTCTTTTTACTTGCGCAGGATTACTTAATGGTCCGATTAAATTAAAAATAGTTTTTTTGCCCATTTTTTTTCTTGCAGGACCCACATGTTTCATAGCTGAATGATAATTAGGAGCAAACATAAAAGCAAAATTAAATTTCTTTATATTTTCTTCAGCTTCATTAGATTTTAAATTAATATTTATTTTTAGTGCTTCTAAAACATCTGCTGAACCACAATTAGAGGAAACTGCTTTATTACCGTGTTTCGCTACTTTTATTCCCATGCTCGATAATACGATTGCTGCAGCTGTAGAAATATTTAAGGAATTTTGACCATCACCGCCTGTTCCACAAGTATCTATTGTATTTGAATCAGTTTTAACTTTACTTGCTTTATCTCGCAAAACATAAATCCCTCCCGCCAGTTCATCTTTGGTTTCACCTTTATTTATAAGCGCCTCTAATATTTTAATTATTGACGCTTCATCATATTTTCCTTCCATTAAATCTGAGAAAAGAGATTTACTTTCTTCAAAAGATAAGTTCTGACCTTGTTGTAAATTTTCAATAATTTTACTCATTTTAATTAGTTAAAAAGTTTTTTATTAACTTAATACCGACTTTAGTACTAATACTTTCTGGGTGGAACTGAAAGCCATGAATATTATAGTTTTTATGCATTAGGGCCATAATTGTCTTATTTTTTGTTTCTGCAGTAATTATTAGATCCTTAGGAAAGCTTTTACGGTCGACTACTAGGCTATGATATCTTGTTGCGGTAAAATTGTTCTGAATATTTTTAAACAATCCTTTTTTATTATGTTTGATTTTACTAGTCTTACCGTGCATTAAGTTTTTAGCTTGAATAATTTTCCCTCCAAATACTTGACCAATTATTTGATGTCCCAAGCAAACACCCAAAATAGGTATCTTTTTATGAAGATCTTTTACAATTTTTAAACAATTTCCACTTTGATTAGGGTTTCCAGGACCAGGTGAAATTACGATTTTTTTATATTTTTTCTTTAAAATGATTTTAGAATTTACTTCATCATTTCGTAATACATCAACTTTACATTTTAAGTGTGATAAATAATGATAAAGATTATAGGTGAAACTATCATAATTATCTATCAATAGAGTTTTCATTTAATCCACCGCTCTCATTAACGCTTTAGCTTTGTTAACTGTTTCTATATATTCTTTTTCAGCTTTGCTATCTGCAACTATACCGGCACCCGATTGAACATAAAAATTATTATTTTTAATTAAAGCTGTCCTTAGAGCTATACAAGAGTCAAACTCTTGGTTAGATGTAAAGTAGCCTATTCCACCTGCATAAAGCTTTCTTTTATTTTTTTCTAATTGATCTATAATTTCCATTGCCCTGATTTTTGGCGCACCACTTACTGTACCTGCCGGAAAACCTGCTAAAAGAGTTTCAAAGATTGATTTATTTTTATCAAGATGTCCCATAACATTTGATACTATGTGCATTACGTGAGAATATTTTTCAACATTGAATTTTTCAGTTACTTTTACTGAGTTTGATTGAGATACTTTTCCCACATCATTTCTTCCAAGGTCTAATAACATTAAATGTTCAGCAAGTTCTTTTTTGTCAGAAAGGAGTTCTTTTTTAAACTTTAAGTCTTGTAGTCGATTTTTTCCTCTAGGTCGTGTTCCTGCAATAGGCCTAATCGTAACTTTATTATTCCTTAATCTTACTAATATTTCTGGACTACTTCCTAAAATTTTAAAATCGTCATAATTAAAGTAAAACATGAAAGGTGAGGGATTAATCTTTCGTAATTTATTATAGATCTCAAGCGGTTGTTTTTCGAATTTTCTCTCAAATCTTTGGCTCAAAACAACTTGAAAGATATCTCCAAGAGCAATGTGTTTTTTTGCAATTTTAACTATTGATTTAAACCTTTTTTTAGAAATATTACTTTTAATCTTATTCTTATTTTTTTGAAAAGTAATTTTTTCAGGTAATTTAATTTTTTCATAATGTTCAAATAAGTTAAAAGTATTTTTTATGGACTGATATTTATCAAAATAATTTTTGACTTTAAGATCTGAAAAAATATTTTGAATATAGTAAATTTCTTTTTTTAAATTATCATAAATAATTAAATTCTGTGGTCTTGATATTCTAATGTCAGGAATTTTAAGATCATCTTTGCATTTGTCAGGTATTTTTTCTACATATCTAATAACGTCGTAAGAAAAATAACCAACTAAAATAGATGCCATTGAGGGTAGTTCATTAGGGATTTTAATCTTAAATTTTTTAATTAAATTATTCACAAAATTTAAAGGATTTGTTCTCAAAGTTGATTTTTTATCGTCTGAGACTACAACTACTTTATTTTTACTAATGTCCCATAATTTATCAGGATTTAATCCTATAATTGTATAGCGGCCTCTGATTTTACCTTTTTCAACTGATTCAAATAAAAAACTGTTTTTTTCAACTAGGAGAAACCGAAAAAGGTTTTCAATTCTCTCGTAATTTTTACATCTCTTTTTAATGTATAAAATTTGGTTTTTTTTATTTTTGTGGTTTTTTTTGAATTTTACAAAACTAATATTTAACTTCATTAAAGTGAATTTTTTATTCGATCTAATACTTTTGAATTAAGATCTATTTTATACTTATTGTTAACACTTTCATCATAAGTTTTATATATTTTATTTGATAAGTTTAATTTAGCTTTTAATTTATACTTTTCATAAGTTTTTGAATTTTTATCTAATTTTTTCTTTTCAGTTTTATTTACAAAAACAATAAAATTCTTAGACAATGTCCTATCAGTAATTAAATTTATTTTTTTTTCTTCGGTTTTAAAAATTTCCCTCACTATATCTTCGTTAAAAACTTTGTTTCCTTTCAAACTTTCAATTCTTGTTTCATTTATAGGTATACTAATCTCTTTTGCATATTTTACCATTTGTGATTTATTAAAAGTTCCTAGAGAGATTTCTTTGGCTATTCTAGTATTATTCTCAAATATGTTTTTAATTTTTATTTGATTTGTAATTGATTGTTTTACGTTTTTTTCATTGATATTAGGTTTTATTTTTTTTGCTGATGTTACTTCAGCTACAAAAAATTTATTATCAATATTGTACAACTTAGGTACTTTGGTTTGATTTAAAGAGTATACCTTTTTGAAAAGTTTTTCATTAATACTATCAAATTTTTTACCTGAATTATCTTTTTTCTCGATGTCAACCTCGCCCGTGTTGTTTAGATTAAGATTATAATCTTTAGCTAAAGACTGAATGTCAACTTCATCAATCAGTTGATTTTCAATCTTATCAATTTCATTAAAAAATTTTTTGTTATATTCATTTTGTCCTGTTAAAGTTAAAGGAGACAACTCAGCAAAACTTATAGATTTTACTTCTTTAGAGAATAATTCATGGTTTTCATTAAAGACTTTTTGTATTTCCTCTTCACTAATTAATTGCTTTTCATAAAATTTTGTTAAGTCTAAATAACTTATGTCTTTAATTTGATTTTCTTTATTAAATTCTTTTTGGACTAAAAAATTAGATATTTTTGCTCCACTCGACAGATAAGAAAGTAATTGTCTTTTCTTTTCTTGTTCTGAAAAGTTTTTTTCAAAAGCAGGTGCAGATAAGCCGCTTTTTAATAAAAATTCTTCATATTTTATTCTTGAAAATTTTTCTTTTTTAAAGAAAGTTTTATCGTTAATAATATAATCACGTAAGGATTTATCACTTATAACTATCCCAAGGTCTTTAACCTCAAGAGCTATTATTTCTTTCCCAATATATTGGTAAACAATCTCCTCTAGTAAATTAGTTTTTTTTAAATCTCTTCTTTGATTTTCGTCAAGATTTAATCTGTTTAAGTAATTTGCAAATTCTGAAGTGCTTACTTTTTCAGAATTAATGGTTAATAATACGTTTTGATTGCCTGTTCTAAAAACATCACCCATGCCCCAAAAAATGAATGGTAAAATTATTATACCAACAAAAACTTTGGCAAAAAATGAAGTAAATAATTTTTTTATTGATGTAATCATAATTTTAATTTATTAAAACGATCTGTATTTATAAGTACACCTATAAATTAATTTTTTTATTATGGCAAATAACATTAAATATTTTATTGGAAATTGGAAAATGTTTGGGGTTCCTAAGTCAATTAAAATACTAAATAAAGTAAATAATTTTGTTAGATTAGACAAAAAAAATAGTAGAAATTACAAAGTCGTTATAACACCTCCTTTTACAATTCTTGAAGCATTTTCTAGATATTATAAAAAGAAGAGTATTACAATTGGAGCTCAAAATTGTTATCACAAGGATAACTTTGGTTCATATACTGGGGCAATTAGTCCATATATGATTAAAGTCAGCGGCGCAAAATACGTTATTATCGGACACTCTGACAACAGAGCAGATGGAGATACTGATAAGATCTTAAGGGAAAAAATTTCTTTTGCCTTGAACAATAATTTAAAAATTATTTATTGCATTGGTGAAAATAAAATAGAAAAAGCGAAAAAAAAGACATTTAGTGTTTTGAAAAAACAGTTGCTTAGAGTTTTAACTAAAAAGTCAAATTCGAATAATACAATCGTTGCATACGAACCTATTTGGTCAATTGGCACCGGGAAGACTCCGACATCAAATGATTTAGAAAAAACAGTTGCTTTTATAAAAAGAATTTTTAAAAATTCCAAAGTTCTTTATGGCGGATCTGTAGATGGTTCAAGTGTAATTAATTTTAAGTCATTAGATGATTTAGATGGTTTTTTGATAGGTGGAGCTTCAAAATCTTCAAAGAAATTTATTGATATAATAAAGAATTACTATAGATAGTTATTATGGAAAATATTTTAATTGTAATTAATATAATATTTGCTGTTTTACTTATTATAGTAATTTTATTACAAAGATCCGAGGGCGGTGCGCTTGGCTTGGGTGTTTCACAAGAAAGTTTCACGTCTAGTAGATCTGTTGGTAATTTTTTAACAAAATCAACAACAATTCTTGCTACTTTGTTTATAATAACAAGTGTGATTTTAGTTGCTATTTCAAGAGATGAACTAAGAGAGGTTCAGTCAGTAATTGAAAAAGAAGAAGAGCAAGATAGTAGTCTTCCACAAATTCCAGATTCTTCAAAATAAACTTTGTTTTTACTTAAAAATCTTATATAACATACTTCCATGGCGCGATACATATTCGTAACTGGCGGCGTGGTTTCATCACTTGGAAAAGGACTCTCTTCAGCTTCACTCGCTTCATTACTTCAACTAAGAGGATACAAAGTTAGAATTAGAAAACTAGATCCATATTTAAATGTAGATCCTGGGACAATGAATCCATTTCAACATGGAGAAGTTTTTGTAACGGACGATGGAGCCGAAACAGATTTGGATATAGGTCATTATGAAAGATTTACAGGTATATCTGCAACTCAATCAGACAATATTACTACAGGCGGTATTTACAGCGATATTATAAAGAAAGAAAGAAGGGGAGATTATTTAGGTGGCACTGTACAAGTTGTTCCCCATGTAACTGATCGAATTAAAAAATTTATCTCACACAATGTTAAAAATGAAGATTTTATTATTTGTGAAATTGGGGGAACCGTCGGAGACATTGAAAGCTTACCCTTTCTTGAAGCCATTAGACAGTTTTCAAATGACACTGGAAAAAAAAATAGTTTATTTATTCATTTAACTTTAGTCCCATATTTGAAAGCTTCAGGTGAGTTAAAAACAAAACCTACTCAACATTCAGTTAAAGAGCTGAGAAGTCTCGGTATTCAACCTGATATTATAATATGCAGGTCAGAAAGAAAAATTCCAAAAGCTGAAAGAAAAAAAATATCATTATTTTGCAATGTGCAAATAAACAATGTTATTGAGACTGTTGACGTAAGAACTATTTATGAGGCACCTATAAGCTTTCATAAAGAAAAATTAGATGATCAAGTTCTATCTTACTTTGGTATAAAGAATTTTAAAAAACCAAATCTTTCTAAGTGGAAAAATATAACTGATAAAGTTTTAAATCCTAAAGGACAGGTTAATATTGGAATAATAGGCAAATATGTTAATCTTAAAGATGCATATAAATCACTAGATGAAGCTCTAATTCATGGAGGCATTTCAAATAATATAAAAGTGAATTTAAAGAGAATAGATTCTGAGAATTTAAAACCTGAAAACATAAAACCTTTGTTGAAGGACGTTTCAGGCGTTTTAATACCAGGGGGTTTTGGAAAAAGAGGCAGTGAGGGTAAAATTGCTGCCATAAAATACGCAAGATTGAACAATATACCTTTTTTTGGAATTTGTTTTGGTATGCAAATGGCAATCATTGAGGCTGCAAGAAATTTGCTCAATATAAAAAATGCTTCTACCAGCGAGTTTGGTAACAGTTGCACCCCCGTAGTTGGACTATTAGAAGAGTGGCATAAAGGAAGAAAAATTATAAAAGGAACAGAAAAAAATTTAGGTGGTACAATGAGATTAGGTTTATACGATGCAATATTAAAGAGTAATTCTTTAATATCTAAAATATATTCAAAAAAAAGAATTAAGGAAAGGCACAGACACAGGTACGAAGTTAATATAAAGTATAAAAAAGATTTTGAAAAAAAAGGATTAATTTTTTCAGCAATGTCTCCAAATGGAATGCTACCTGAGATTATTGAACTTAAAAATCACCCTTGGTTTGTTGGAGTTCAATTCCATCCTGAATTTAAATCGAGGCCTTTAACACCACATCCGTTGTTTTCATCTTTTATTAAAGCAGCAGATATAAATTTGAGGAAAAACTAATGGAAAATAAATTAATAAAATGCGGTAAATTAAACATTTCGAACAAAGGCCCATTTACTTTAATTGCTGGACCTTGCCAACTTGAAAACGAAAAACATGCTCTTGAAATGGCAAGCAAATTAAAAGAAATTACTCAAAAACTTAAGGTAGGTTTAATTTACAAAACTTCATATGACAAAGCTAATAGAACTAGTCTAAAAGGTCAAAGAGGAGCAGGTCTTAAAAAATCACTTCCTGTTTTTGATAAGATAAAAAAAGAATTAGACTTACCAATTTTAACTGACGTTCACACTCCTGAACAATGTGAAATTGTTTCTAAACATGTTGAAGTTTTGCAAATTCCCGCGTTTTTGTGTAGACAAACAGATCTATTAGTTGCTGCTGCCAAAACAGGAAAAGTAATTAATATAAAAAAAGGTCAATTCTTAGCTCCATGGGATATGAAAAATGTTATAAAAAAAATTGAAGACTCTGGTAATAAAAACATCTTAGTTACCGAGCGAGGAGCAAGTTTTGGTTATAACACATTAGTTTCAGATATGAGATCTTTACCTATAATGGCAAAATTCGGTTATCCTGTAGTTTTTGATGCAACTCATTCCGTTCAACAGCCAGGAGGTATGGGTGATAAGAGCGGAGGACAAAGAGAATTTGTTCAATATCTTTCTCGAGCAGCTATTGCTGTTGGAGTTAGTGCTGTATTTATTGAAACTCACCAAGACCCAGATAATGCTCCTTCAGACGGACCAAATATGGTTCCATTATCTGAGATGGAAAATTTATTAAGACAACTAGTTGAGATCGATAATTTAATAAAGAATGTCAACAATTAAAAAAGTTAAGGGACGACAAGTTTTTGACAGTAGAGGAAACCCAACTGTAGAAGCTGAGGTAATTTTAAAAGATGATTCAGTGGGCAGAGCTATTGTACCGTCAGGAGCTTCTACTGGTCGATATGAAGCTAATGAGCTTCGAGATAAAAATGAAGAATACTTAAACAAGAGCGTTTTTGAAGCTGTAGAAAACATCAATTCACCTATCGCGAAATCAATAATTGATAAAGATGCTTTAAATCAAAAAAATATAGATGAAACTTTAATTAATTTAGACGGAACAGAAAATAAATCAAAACTCGGAGCTAATTCAATTTTGGCTGTATCTATTGCTTGTTTAAAAGCTTCATCGAAGTTTTCAAAAAAAGAAATTTACGATTACATAAAAATCGAAAATTATCCTCAATTTCTAATACCTTACCCTTTGATGAACATTATTAATGGAGGTGCTCATGCAAATAATTCTTTAGAGATTCAAGAATTTATGATTAGGCCTGATAGCGCAAAAAGCTTTAAAGACTGTATGAGAATGTCCTTTTTGGTTATTCAGAACTTAAAAAAAAAATTAGAAAATTTGAAAATTTCTACTAGCGTAGGGGACGAAGGAGGATTTACACCTTCTCTCAAATCTGATGAAGAAGCCATTAAAATCATCCTAGAGTCAATAAACTCTGCGGGATTTCAACCCGGAAAAGACATTTCTCTTTGTTTAGATGTAGCAGCCAATGAGCTAAAAAAACCAAAAAACGTTGATTATTATCTTAAATTATTGGAAACTTATCCTATCAAATCTATAGAAGATCCTTTTTTCAGAAGACGATTGGGAGTCTTGGAAGAAACTTACAGATAAAACAACAATTCAGATAGTTGGAGATGATTTATTTGTAACTAATAAAAAAAGATTAGAAAAAGGAATTAAAGACAAGTCTGCCAATGCTATTTTGATTAAACCTAACCAAATTGGAACAGTAAGTGAAACTTTGGGTACAGTTAAACTGGCTAAAAGTAAAGGCTACAAAACAATAATCTCACATAGGTCCGGCGACTCAGAGGACACTTTTATTGCTGATCTCGCTATTGCTACAAATTCAACTCAAATCAAAACTGGCTCATTAGCAAGATCTGAAAGAGTGGCTAAGTATAATCGGATTTTACGTATTGAAGAAGAGCTTGGAAATTCCTGTAAAATGGCTAATATCTAGTCATGAAGCTTTTTCAAGTTTTGAAGTATAAAAAAATTATCTTGTTAAATATATTTCTTACTTTGTATGTAATAATCAATTTAATAGGTGGGGAGAGAGGTTTAATTTCATATTTTGAGAAGAAAAATATTGAAAAAGAATTAAAAAAAAAAGAATTTCATTTATCCAAAAGTCTTGAAAGCCTTGAAAACAAAAATATTCTTCTGTCAGAAAAAATGAATTTGGATTATTTAGATATTTTATACAGAGAAAAATTAAAATTTGGAAAAAAAGATGAGATTTTAATAAAACTAAGATAAAAAAATGAAACCTAGACACCCTGAAAAAATTAACAAACCTTTTAACCCTATCAAGAAAAAACCTAAATGGATAAGATCAAAGATAGCAGACTCACAAAACTTTTTTGAAACAAAAAAAGTTATAAATCAGAACAAGTTAGTTACTGTTTGCCAAGAAGCAAACTGTCCAAACATCACCGAATGTTGGAGCAAAAAACATGCTACCTTTATGATCATGGGAGATACTTGCACAAGAGCTTGTGCATTTTGTGATGTAAAGACAGGAAAACCTGAAGAACTAGATATTTTTGAACCTATAAAAATTGCTAATGCAGTGAAAAAATTAAATTTAAAACATGTTGTTATTACTTCAGTCGATAGAGATGATTTAAAGGATGGAGGAGCTGAGCATTTCAATAAAGTTATAATTACAACAAGAAAAAAAAATCCTAATACAACAATTGAGGTTTTAACACCAGATTTTTTGAGAAAAGGAGAGTCTTATAAAAAAGTTTTAGAAGCTGATCCAGATGTTTTTAACCACAATATAGAAACTGTTCCAAGTTTATATTTAAAAGTTAGACCAGGAGCAAGATATTTTGGATCTTTGGAGCTACTTAAAAATTCAAAAAAATTTAATAAGAAAGTTTTTACAAAATCAGGAATTATGGTTGGATTAGGTGAAAATAAAAATGAGATTATTCAGGTAATGGACGATTTAAGATCTGCAGATGTAGATTTTTTAACAATAGGTCAGTACTTACAACCCTCTCCAAAACACTACCCTTTGCATCGTTACTATCACCCAGATGAATTTGAAAATTTGAAAACAATCGCTCAAACTAAAGGATTTTTATTAATATCATCTTCTCCTTTAACTAGATCATCTTATCACGCAGACGAAGATTTTAAAAAATTACAAGACACTAGAAATAAAAATTTAGAATGTCATCTGCCTCAATAAAAAAAATTATCCCTTGTAAGAAAAAAGATTTAATTAAAATGGTTTTAGATATTGAAAAATATCCCGAGTTTGTTCCTTGGTGTTTAGGTGGAAAGATTCATGATAAAAAAGAAAGTCAGGATTTAATCGAAATGAGGGGAGATTTAAAAGTGGGAAAAAAATTTTTAAATGAAACTTACACCAGTTTAATTTTGTATTATAAACAAAAAGATAAGATAATAGTTACCAATATAGACGGTCCTTTAAAGCATTTAAAGAATGAGTGGAATTTTAAAGAAATAAATACTGGAACTCAGTTAAAATTTGACATTGATTTTGAATTAAAAAATAATTTTTTAAATTTAATTATGAAAAAATCTTTTAATCTCGGACTAAATAAGATTGCCGAAGCTTTTGAAAAAAGAGCTTATGAGATTTACAAATTAAATTAGTTTTTATTTTTCAGTACTACCTGATAATTTCCGATTATTAGAATATCAATTGCTCCTCTTATCAATGATTTAATTGCATCTATCGGAAAACATACAATTGGTTCCTCGTGGAGATTAAAGCTTGTATTAATTAAAGCAGAATCTCCTGACATATTACAATATTTTTTTACTACTTCGTAATATTCAGGATTGTCGTTTTTTGAAATAATCTGAGGTCTTGCAGTACCATCAATATGAACAACTGCTGGGTGGTTTTTAATAAACTTTTCTCTGCAATTATATGTAATAGTCATAAATTTACTCGCAATCTGATTTTCTTCCCAATTTAAATAACAACTTTTCGCATATTGAATAGGCGTTACTGGTGCAAACGGCATAAACTCAGTTCTACTCAATCTTTTATTCAACCACTTATTAATATTTTTGTCTCTAGCGTTTACTAAAATAGATCTGTTACCCAAGGCTCTTGGTCCGTACTCCATTCTTCCATTAAAAAAACCGATAACTTTATTCTGACATAATTTTTTAGCTACATAAGTTGATTTATTTTTAATTTTATTAAATACAATAGATTTTTTTACTTTTCTTAGATCTTTTAAAATTTCTTTATCTGAAAACTTTAACCCTGAGTACATATTTTCAAACTTGACTTTAGAAACGCCCGTTTTAAGAAAATAACCAAGCGAAGCACTACCATAAGGTATCCCACCATCAGCCATGTGTGGAAAAATATATACATTTTTAACCCCTTTAATCTCAGCAATTACCTGATTAATTTTTACATTACCAAAAACACCACCTGCGAGACAAATATTGTTAAATCCTTTATTTTTTTTTAACCAATATTTAACCCACTTAACTATTAAATCCTCACAATGTTTTTGAAGGCCTGCCGCAATATCTTTTTTTGTGAATTTTTTAAGTTTTTTAATAAGATCTTTTGAAAGGTTGGTGTAAAAAGGTCTGTAGGGACCAAGCCTACATTTGATCTTGCCATTTTTAAAACTAACAATGTTTTGAAAAACTTTAATTGTTTTTTTGTAGTCCCCATAAGCTGCTAGACCAGTAACTTTCCCTTCATGTTTGTGTGGTGTAAAACCTAGGTAATATGTAATCTGCCCATAGAGAAAACCCAAACCATCAAAAGCAGAAATCAAGTAATCTTTTTCTATCAATCCTTTTTTTTTATCTGCTAAAGCAACAAGGCCTGATCTTAAATCGCCTCTTCCATCGAGTGTAAAAACTAAACTTTTTTCAAAAGGTGAACTGCTAAAAGCTGACCAGGCATGACATTGATGATGATCAAGATAAATAATTTTTTTTTGGATTAATTTTTAATTTTTTACACTCATCGTCAAATTGAATACGTCTTAAGTTATCTCTTGTATTTTCAGTCTTAACTCTTTCATTAATTAAAAGTAAATTTTTATTATCTCTTTTGCATTCTTCAAACATTCTTTGAGAAAATTTGATATTATAATCAGAAATATCATTTTTTTTTCCACACCATCCATATGCAATGTAGTCAATTTTATTTAAGGTGAGTCTGTTTTCAAATAAAATTCTTTTTAAACTTTTATGCGGAAAACCAATATACATTTTCTTTCTATTAACTCTCTCCTCATTAAACGCAGAAATTACTTGGTTATTTTTTATTAAACAGACACCAGAGTCACTGGCATTATGAATTCCTAAAATATACAT
>CACKRM010000001.1 GCA_902602655.1 uncultured Pelagibacteraceae bacterium | reverse complement strand
ATCTCCACATACAATAGTATGAATACAGCTGAAAAATGGCACGGTACAACGATTGTTTTATTAAGAAAAAACAATCAGACTGTTGTTGCGGGCGATGGGCAAGTAAGCCTTGGAAATACAGTTTTGAAGAGTAAAGCAAAAAAAGTAAGAAAAATTGATAAAAGAGGAGTGATTGCTGGGTTTGCTGGCTCTACTGCCGACGCATTAACTTTGTTCGAGAGGTTAGAGGCTAAGTTAGAAAAACATGCCGGTAATCTTCAAAGAGCGGCTGTCGAATTAGCTAAAGATTGGAGAAGTGATAAATTTTTAAGAAGATTAGAAGCTCTTATGGCCGTTGCAGATAAAAAGAATAGTTTTATCATTTCTGGAACAGGTGATGTTTTAGAGCCTGAGGATGGGATTATTGGTATAGGATCTGGTGGAAACTACGCATTAGCTGCTGCTAAAGTTTTAATTGAAACTGATATGAGTGCTGAAGAAATAGCAAAAAAATCTATTAAAGTTGCCTCAGAAATATGTGTATTTACAAATAACAATATTACAATTGAAAAGATTTAATAATGGTTGATACAAAAAAAGTAACAAATTTAAATTTAATAAAAAAACAGAAAAAGAAAAACGAATCAAAAGTTAGTGCTTTATCTCCTAGAGAAATAGTTTCTGAACTCGACAGATATGTTATAGGACAAAAACAAGCCAAGAAAGCAGTCGCTGTTGCATTAAGAAATAGATGGAGAAGACAGGCATTAGATAGTCAAATGAGAGAAGAAGTTTTGCCAAAAAATATCTTAATGATAGGCCCTACGGGTGTAGGTAAAACTGAAATATCAAGAAGATTATCAAAACTTGCTCAAGCCCCATTTATAAAAGTTGAAGCTACAAGATTTACAGAGGTAGGTTACGTGGGTAGAGATGTTGAGCAAATAATTAGAGATTTAATCGAAATAGCAATAGCTATGGAAAGGGAAAAGAAAAGAAAAGAAGTACATGCGAAAGCTCAATTAGCCGCTGAGGAAAAAGTTTTAGATGCTTTAGTAGGTAATAAAGCTAGTGTAGCAACAAGAGAAAGTTTTAGAAAAAGATTAAGAAGTGGAGATTTAGATAATAATGAAATAGAAATAGAAGTTAATAACACGTCGCCTAATATGCAGAGTTTTGAAATTCCTGGAATGCCTGGTTCAAATGTTGGTATGGTAAACATTGGTGAAATACTAGGTAAGTCAATGGGAAATAAAAAAGGTAAAAAGAAAAAAATGTCAGTAAAAGAGTCCCATGACATCCTTATAGCGCAAGAATCTGATAAAATGATTGAAGAAGATAAAATAGTATTAGAAGCAAAAAAATCTACCGAAGAAAATGGAATAGTTTTTCTTGATGAAATTGATAAAGTTTCTGCTAGAGGAGATAGAGTTGGTGGAGATGTGTCTAGAGAAGGAGTACAAAGAGACCTTCTTCCATTGATAGAAGGTACCACTGTAAGTACTAAACATGGCCCGATAAAGACTGATCATATCTTGTTTATAGCATCAGGAGCTTTTCAACTGGCAAAACCTTCGGACCTTTTACCTGAACTTCAGGGTCGATTACCTATCAGAGTTGAGCTTAATGCGTTGAATGAAGAGGATTTTAAAAGAATATTGAAAGAACCAGATAATAGCTTAATCAAACAATACAAAGCTCTTCTTAAAACCGAGAATGTAACTTTAGAATTTACAAATGATGGGATTGATATGCTGGCTAAATTATCTACTGAGATTAACTCTTCTGTAGAAAATATAGGGGCTAGACGACTTCATACAATTATTGAAAAAGTTTTAGATGATATAAGCTTTAATGCATCAGATAAATCGGGAGAAAAAATAGTCATTGATAAAGAGTACGTAAAAAATAATTTAGGTGACCTAGTCAGAGACACGGATTTATCAAAATTTATTTTGTAATTTTCAATTTAATCACCAAAGCTCCTTCGCCTCCTTGGTTTTGAGAGGCTGTTTTAATGCCTAAAATTTTTTCAGACAATTCTCTTGAAGATTTAATATATTCAGGTATTGAAAATTTTAATTTACTTAATTCTTTTGATTTGAAAACGTCATTCTCCTCTGAATGTAAACCTTTTCCTGTTATCAATAAAATCTCACTATAATTTTTTTCTGAACAAAAATTTATAATTTCTGATACTTTTTTATTTGCATCATTGAGACTGTAACCATGTAAATCAAATTTATATTTTAATATATTTTTTTTCCTAGATTGGTTGTCTTGATCTTTGTCATATATATCTTTGGGACTGCGTGTATACTCTTGCCAATCTTTTAAATCAGAGATCGGAAGAGTGAATTTCTTTTTCACTTGCTAATGATTTCAGCTAAATACCAATTTGGGCTTTGAGTTAAAGAATTCTTAGAAAATTTCCAATAATCAGTTACAGTTTTAATTTTATCAGGATTTCCTTCTATAATTTTGTTTTCTTGGTTTTTTTTCACAGATATTATTTCACATACGATTTTCACAGTTGCAAAAAGATTGTTTTTAATCTTTTCATATTTTTCAACTTTTGACTCTTTAATACCGATAAATGTTAATTCTGATTTTATTTTATTTTTATTTCTTTGCTCAATAGCGGTAGCAAAGTTGGAAGCCATTTCAGGAGTTAAAAGGTCTTTTAATTTCTTTTGATCTCCTTTTGCGAAAGATGTTATTATTGTTTCATAAGCAATTTCAGCACCTTTTAAAAAATTCTTTTTATTTTCTCCAACAAGTTCATTTACATTAGCTTTGCTAGGATTTAGATCTCTCTTTTTGAATTGCTCAAAATTTTTGCCTGGAAAATTTGTAAAAGTTTTATCCTCGTGTCCTGTTCTTCTACCTAAAATGTTCCTTAGTCTTAAAATTATAAAACCAGCAATCATTGCTAGCAAAATTATGTCTATATAACCAAAATTGTTACTCATAATTTGATAAATATACATTAATAATATATTTTTGTATCAGACAAATGAACTCATTATTTCTATTAATTATAGGCGTTCCTTTAGCAGAAGTTTGGTTAATGATTAAAATAGGCCAACAAATAGGGGCCATGAACACAATTTTATTGATAATGCTTACAGCTATTGTGGGTGTTTACTACGCTCGTATAGAAGGACTGAATACAATTAAGTCAGGGCTTTTAAATATTTATAAAAATGAGATTCCTTTATACGAAGTTATTTCGGGAGCTTCTATCGGGGTGGCAGTTATAATGTTAATTACTCCAGGTTTTATTACAGACACATTAGGTTTTATTTTATTAATACCTTTCACAAGAAAGATAATTATTAACTTTTTTATTAAAAAGAAAAAAAAACAAAATTTAGATGAAAATACATTTGTGGAAGGAGAAGTTTTAGAAGACGATAAAAAAGATAAAGATGAATTATAAAATTGTAGCAAAATATATTAAAGATTTAAATTTTAAAATTTCAGATACTAAAAGTTTTTTTTTACTGGCAGAAAATATCGCTAATTATAAAGTTAAAATTAATATTAAAAGCAACCCTATAAAAGAAAAAATTATTTCCATTGAGACAACGATTTTATTAAGTCCTGTAAAAGAAGATTTAAAAAATATAATTGCCAATATCACTCATTCAACTCTTATTGAATTTGGCGAAAAAATAAATGATAAAAAAAAACTAGAAAAAATTATTCTTGTAGAAGTTCCAACAACTATTTATCCTGATTTAAGAAAAACTTTTATTCACCTATTTGAGAGTTCAGGATTTAAAAATATTAAGATTGATGAAGTTATAAATTTTGAAAAACTTTATGAACAAAGAAAAACTCAGTAATAATTTTTTTTAAGTTCTGTTTTTAAAAAGTTTGAGTGTCTTACAATCTCTTCTGAGGATGGTTTGATAATTTTTTTATAATAATTTTTTTCTGATAATTTCTTCTCATTTTTCTCCTCTGCTTTATCTTCTGAAAAAGCCAACTTTGGTTCTTTAGCATCTAAAAGATTAATATAAACTTCTCTTAAAAGTTCACAGTCTAATAAAGCATTGTGTTTAGTTCTTCTTGAGAGATCTATTTTAAATCTTTTACATAGATTATCCAAAGAATTTGAAACACCCGGAAATTTTTCTCTAGCCAATTCTAAAGAGTCGATGACTTGTTTTTTTTTAATTTCATCCTTTTTTAGTAACCTAAGTTCATGATTTAAAAAGCTCAAATCAAAATCTGCATTATGAATAATTAATTTTTTTTCTTTAACAAAATTTAAAAAATCATCAGCAACTTGCTCGAATGTTTTTTCTTTTTTTAAAATTTCTGTCGTAAAACCATGTATTTTTACTGCGTCCTCGGGCACTTCCCGCTGAGGATTTATAAGTTTATGAAAAACATTTTTTGTTGGAACCAAGCCTTTGGTTTCTATGCAAGCAACTTCGACAATACGATGCTTATCACGGATAGATAGTCCTGTTGTTTCGGTATCTAAGAAAATTTCATTCATATATTCTTATAATTTCTTTTACTCTTTTTTTTAAACTTTTAATGTTTTTATTATTATAAATCACGTGATCGCAAATTTTAATTTTTTTCGTTGGTTTAAATTGTCTAGAGTCTAGAATTGTGAATATCTTTTTATTACCTTTGCGACCAATATATCTTTTAAGCCTTAGTCTTTTTGTTGAACTAACAAAGATAATAACGTTAAAATATTTCATTAGTTTGCTTTCTATTAAAAGAGGAATTTCAAAAATGGAGAGCTTTAAATTATTTTTTTTTCTAAGTTTTTTTTTCATTTCTTTTCTAACTAGAGGGTGAACTATCTGTTCTAGTTTTTTAAGTTTTTTCTTATCATATTGAATTAACGATCCAAGTTCTCTTTTAATATTTTTCTTTTTTTGTAGATTGAAAATCTTAGTTAATCTTTTCTGAAAACTTTTTCTTTTATACAAATTCGCAACAGTTTTATCAGCACTAAATATTGGATATTTTCCTTTTGAGATTATTTTAGCAACAGTAGATTTGCCTGACGCCAACGAACCTGTAATTCCAATTCTAATCATTTTCCAAAAGGTTTATTGTACTTTTATCGACATTTGGTTTTATTCCATGAAAAATTTCAAATGCTTTTTGAGCTTGAAATAAAAACATCATTTTTCCGTTTTCTGTCTGATTTCCATTTTCTTTTGCTTTAATTAAAAACTTAGTCATTTTGGGGTTGTAAATTAAGTCAAAAAATAATTTGTTTGGCTCGATTTTCTTATAATTAAATTCTATCTCATCGCTAATATTAAGTCCTAAACTAGTTGCATTAATAACCATATCAAAATTAACTACGCTGCCCCAATTTACATTTTTTACATCTGGGAAAATTTTTTTAAGATTTTGAGCCTTTTCTTTTGTTCTGTTGCTTAAAATTATCTGTTCTGCACCATTTTTTTTTAATGCAAAAATAATTGAAGGAACTACTCCGCCGGCACCAAGAATTAAGATTTTTTTCCCTAAGACTTTATATTTAATATGATCAATGGCTTTTTCGAAGCCAATTATATCAGTGTTGTCACCAACAACCTTTTTGTTTTTTAAATATATTGTGTTTACTGACTCAGTTGTACTTGCTGTATTAGTAAGTTCATCTAGATGTGGGATAACAGCTTTTTTAAATGGTACTGTTACGTTTAAACCATTTACTTTTTCATCTTTGACTTCAGAAATTATATTTTGTATTTCATTTTCTTCTAGTTTCTTTTTATCGTAGACAGCATCAATATTATTTTTTTTTAACCAATAGTTATGAAGTTTTGGTGACAGTGAATGATTTATTGGTTTTCCAATTACTAAGTATTTTTTCATTTTTTTAATTTTTTACTAAATCTATCAATAATAAATAGTATTAAAGCTGTTAATAAAGCAAATACCTCCAACGCATGTCCAGAATTGCCAAGTGTTTTTTGTACTAAATAAAAAACAATACAAAATATAAACCAAATTAAAATTAGCATTACTGATTGTTTAAATATTGTTTAATTTTTTCTACAGGCAAGCCCATAATTGAATTTTCATCACCTTCGATCTTCAGAAACAAAGATCTACCATCTGCTTCTATTTGGTAAACTCCATAAGCGTATAATTCTTCATCTCTTATTTTGGATAAATACGATTGAATTTCATCTAGATTTAATTTTTTCATTGTTAAAGCTGATTTTTCTGTATGATTCCATATCATAGATCCGTTTTTAGATATACATGCTGAACTTATTAAATAATGTTTTTTCCCACTTAAACTTTGAAGTATTTGCTTAGCTTCTTCTCGGGATTTGGGTTTAGATATTAAGTTATTATTAAGATCGATCACACTATCTGCGCCTAAAACAAGCTTGTCAGGGTTGTTTGCGCTTACTTTGTTAGCTTTCAGTTCTGCAAGGTTTTTTGAAATAATTAAAGGTGATGCTTTTTCATTAAGCAAAGACTCTTTTACTTGATCCTCATCAACATTTGAGTGAATGACTTCACAACTTATCCCGTTTTCATCTAAAATTTTCTTTCTCACTCCACTTTTTGAAGCTAAAATTATACTCATTTTCCTTTACTTATATCGTAAATTTTTATTATTGATGCTGCTGTTTCTTCTATTGATTTTCTTGTTACATCAATGGAAGGCCAACTATATTTTTTAAAAAGTTTTTTTGACTCTTCAACTTCCTTTTTAATAGATTCAAGATCTGTATAAGTGGGTATTTTGGTTTCGTTCATTATATTAACCCTATTCCTTCTAATGTCTGACAATCTTTGAGGATCAGCATATAAACCAATAACACAAGATTTGAAGTTTTTTGTTTTTATATTTTCAGGAATATTTTGCTTTTCTACTAAAGGTATGTTCATGGTTTTAAAACCTCTGTTTGCAAGATAAATTGAAGTGGGCGTTTTTCCTGTTCTGCTTACACCCAATAAAATTATATCTGATTTTATAATGTCTTCTGTTTTTTTTCCGTCGTCATGAGACATTGTAAATTGTATAGCCTCTATTCTTTTATAGTAATCTTCGTCTAAAACATGTTGGGCACTTGGTTTATGAGACGCCTTTTGATTTAATAGTTTTGAAAACGTCAATATTAAGTTACCCAATATACCAAAACAGGGGATATTTTTCTCCTCGCTTTTTTTTGATATATATTTCGCAAGTCTAGTTTCAACAATTGTATAAAGTATTATACAGTTTTTTATCGAAGCTCCTTCAGATATAATTTTATCAATTTGTTGTTCTGTTCTTACAAACACAAACTCTTTTTTATCATAATCAAAATTAGCAAATTGAGATTTTAATGATAAAAATATTCTGTCTAGTGTCTCACCAGTTGAATCTGATATTAAATATACATTGTATTTTTCGGTCATAAGTCTGTTAATACAAATTTTATAACTTTATCTTATACCTTTTTGTTAATTATTTTTCAAAAAGGCTAACAAGAACTAACATATCTTAAACATTTTATTAGATGTTGATATATTTAGTTAAAGTTATCATTAAATGTTAATATAATTTTATATCTTTATAAAATCTCTCATTTTTAACCAATTTTTATAGAATAAAATGTTCAAAACTATGTATAACTAGTTACTTCACAAGTTAACATGACCTATTACTAATAATAAACTTATAAATATATAATATTAATATAAATGAATAAATTAACTAAATGTTTGATCAATAAAGATAAGTCTTGTGTCCCTGTGTGGTTTATGAGACAAGCTGGAAGATACTTACCTGAATTTCAAAAAATTAGATCTCAAAATCCAGACTTTATTAAGTTATGTCTTAACAGTGAATTAAGTGCTGAAATTACATTACAACCTATTAAACGTTATGATTTAGATGCAGCAATAATATTTTCAGATATTTTAATGTTACCATTTGGGTTAGGTCAAGAAGTCAAATTTGAAAAAAATTTAGGTCCAAAACTATCTAAAATAGAAATAAATAAACTTTTAGATGTAAAAGAAAATAAATTTATAAATAAATTAGATCAAGTATATAAAGCAATAGAAAAAACTAGAAAAGAACTTGATAAAAGTAAATCTTTAATAGGATTTGTTGGAGCCCCCTGGACTTTACTTATCTACATGTTTGATTTAAAAAAAAATAAAAAAGATTTAAATATAGTAAATTTTAATTTTAATAAAGATGAAGTCAAATCTCTGCTCCAAAAAATTACAGAATTTTTATGTATTCATATTAAAAAACAGAAGGAAGCAGGAGCTGACATAATACAAATTTTTGACTCTTGGGCGGGTTTGCTTCCCGAAGAACATTTAAAACAGTTTTGTTATGCTCCAAATTATGAAATTGTAAAATTTTGCAGAAAAATTAACATCCCTAGTATATGTTTTCCTAAAGGAATTGGATACAGATACAAAGAATTTATGGAAATAGTTAAACCTGATTGTCTAAACATTGACTCTGATATAAATCCAAATTGGGCTAAGGAAAATTTGAACAATGTTTGTTTGCAAGGAGGTATGGATCCAAAACTTTTATTAAACAATGAAGGAAAGTTGTTTGATGAAGTTGATAAATATTTAAATATATTTAATAATAGGGCATATATTTTTAATCTTGGTCATGGGCTACTCCCAGAAACAAACCCAGAGGTTTTAAAAAGCGTTATAGAAAAAGTAAGATCTTATAAATGAAAAATAATCACCCAAAAATTAATTATGGAAAAACCGGTATTCTTCTTGTTAATCTAGGAACCCCAGACTCTACAAGTTGGTTAGATATAAGAAAGTATTTAAAAGAGTTTCTTTCGGACAGAAGAGTAATTGAAGTTAACCCAATAATTTGGCAGATCATTCTAAATTTATTTATATTAAATTTTAGGCCTTCAAAAACTGCTAAAGCATATAAAGAAATTTGGATGAAAGAAGAGGACATGTCTCCTTTAAGATATTACACAATCAAACAAACAGAAAAATTATCTCAAAAAATTGGCTCCGAGAGCCTTAAGGTTGATTACGCAATGAGATATGGCAGTCCAGGTATAGAAAGCGTCATTAAAAAACTAAAAGAACAAGGATGCGAAAATTTGATAGTTTTACCTTTATATCCGCAGTATGCCGCGGCAACCACCGCTACAGTATGTGATGAAGTTTACCGAAGCTTAATGAAAATGCGATGGCAGCCTAGTTTACAAATTATCCCACACTATGAATCAAATAATTTATATATAAAGGCTTTATCTGATAGTCTGAAAAAAAAAATAAATGAAATTAGTTGGAAGCCAGATTTAATTCTAGCTTCTTATCACGGAATCCCAAAAAAATATTTTGACAAAGGAGACCCTTATCAATGTTATTGCCAGAAAACCTCAAGACTCTTAATTGAGACTTTTGGAGAAGAGATACCAATTCAAACTTCTTTTCAATCTAGGTTTGGCCCCCAAGAATGGTTACAACCCTATACTGATAAAACTTTTGAAAAATTACCTGCTGAGGGGAAAAAAAATATTTTAGTTATTTGTCCTGGGTTTGCATCTGATTGTGTCGAAACTCTTGAGGAAATTGCAATTCAGGGAAAAGAAACTTTTATCAAATCAGGAGGTGAGAATTTTGACTTAGTTCCCTGCTTAAATGACAATGATAGCCATATAAATTTGTTTCAAAAACTTGTAGAGAGGTGTTTTTACTAACAATGAACGCTTATTTAACATTCAAAGCATTACATTTAATAGCAGTTATTTCTTGGTTCGCAGGCTTATTGTATCTCCCAAGAATTTTTGTTTATCACGCCAACACCTCAAATAATGAACAACAAAATGAGACTTTTAAAATAATGGAAAGAAAGCTTTATTTTTACATCATGAACCCTGCAATGATATTGTCTTGGATATTTGGCATGTTGTTGGTACATTCTATAGGTATTCAAAGTTTCTCTCAATTGTGGCTTCAAATAAAATTATTAGCTGTAATATTACTAACTATTTACCACTTCTTTTTGCTCCTATGTTTAAGGGGATTCAGCGTAAACTCTAATGAATACTCCTCCAAATTCTTTAGAATAATTAATGAGGTCCCAACAGTTTTATTGATAATTATTATCTTTGTTGTAGTTTTTAAGCCATTATAGGGCTTGAAATATTTTAAAAAATACATATATTTAACTTACTTACCTTAATCAATTAATCATCATATGAATTTACAAGAACTTAAGCAAAAAAACCCAGCGGAAATTATTTCTGAGGCAGAAAAACTTGGAATTGAAAATCCAAGTACTCTCCGTAAGCAGGAAATATTATTTGCAATATTAAAAAAATTAGCTGAAAAAAACGAACAAATCACAGCCAATGGTGTTTTAGAGGTTTTACAAGATGGATTTGGTTTTCTTAGAGCAATTGAGTCAAATTATTTACCTGGGCCGGATGATATTTATGTAAGCCCAAGTCAAATTAGAAAATTTGGGTTAAGAACAGGTGATTCCGTTGAGGGAGAAATAAGAGCCCCAAAAGATGCAGAAAGATATTTTGCTTTATTAAAAGTTAATAATATAAATTTTGACGCTCCTGAAAAAGGAAAAAACAAAATTGCATTTGATAACTTAACCCCACTATATCCTAATGAAAGAATCAAGTTAGAAGTTGAGAGTACTAAAATTGAAAAAAAACCTGATAATACCGCTCGGCTTATTGATCTAGTAAGTCCAATAGGAAAAGGACAAAGAGCTTTAATAGTTTCACCTCCAAGGGCCGGTAAGACTATTATTCTTCAAAATATTGCTCAATCAATAACAGCAAATCACCCAGAATGTTTTTTAATGGTGTTGTTAATCGACGAGAGACCCGAAGAAGTAACTGATATGCAAAGATCGGTAAAAGGAGAAGTTGTGTCTTCAACTTTTGATGAGCCTGCATCTCGCCACGTTGCTGTTGCAGAAATGGTTATTGAAAAAGCAAAAAGATTAGTTGAACATAAAAAGGACGTAGTTATTTTGCTAGATTCTATCACTAGGTTAGGAAGAGCTTATAATGCTGTAATACCAAGTTCTGGAAAAGTTTTAACTGGTGGTGTTGACGCCAATGCTCTGCAAAGACCAAAAAGATTTTTTGGTGCCGCTAGAAACGTTGAACAAGGAGGCTCTTTAACTATTATATCAACAGCATTAATTGATACAGGAAGTAGAATGGATGAGGTAATTTTCGAAGAATTTAAAGGTACCGGTAACTCAGAATTAATTTTAGATAGAAAAGTTGCCGATAAAAGAATTTACCCAGCTCTTGATATAACAAGATCAGGAACAAGAAGAGAAGAGTTGTTATTTGAAAAAGATGATCTATCAAAAATGAATGTTCTTAGAAGAATTATAAGTCCCATGGGAACTATGGATGGTATAGAATTTTTGATATCCAAATTAAAAAATACTAAAAATAATGCAGACTTTTTCGACTCAATGAACAAGACAAGCTAATATTTTTCTAATTGTATTAATTTTTTTTTTAACTTAACTCCACCCTTAGCACTAAAACCTCCCATTGATCCATCTGATCTAATAACTCTATGACAAGGTATTAAAATAACATGTTTGTTTTCACCACAAACCTTTCCAACATATCTTGGTGAAAATTTTAATTTTCTAGCAATTTTTCCGTAAGTATTTGTACTACCTCGCTGTATTTTTTTTAACTCACGCCAAATTTTTTTTTGATTATTATTACCTTTTAAACTAATTGGTGCGTTTATTTTATTAGTTTTTCCTTTGAAATAATTATTCAACATTTTTTTAAGATTTTTAAGATTTTTTGAAAATCTTCCTGATTTTGAGGTTTTGTTAAACTGAATTCTTGTGATTTTTTGGTTAATTTCAGTTGCTGAAACCCAGCCAAACTTAGTGTTAAAAGAAATAGTATTTTTCATATATTCTATGTTAAGAAAAAAACAAAAAGAATGAAATGAATATATTCGCACTATCAACAGGAAGAGGACCTTCTGGTATCGCAATAATAAGACTGACTGGAAAAGACAGTCTACAGATCTCAAAACAGATCACAAAAAAAAATAATATAAAATCAAAAGAAGTCAACATTTGCAAATTTCATGATCCATCCAGTGGGACAGTTATAGATGAGGGCTTGTTATTATGGTCTCCTGGTCCTAATAGCTATACTGGCGAGGATTTAGCAGAATTTCATACTCATGGTAGCAACGCGGTTATAAGTTGTTTTTTGAGAGTACTAGGTGAGAGGGAAAACTGCAGGTTAGCTGAACCAGGTGAATTTACAAAAATTGCATTCCAAAACAATAAAATAGATTTGTTAGAAGCAGAAAGTATTGGAGATCTTATCCATGCTGAGACTGATCTCCAGAGACAACAAGCTATAAAGTTAATTCAAGGAAATGCTTCAAATTATTACAATTCTTTAAGAGAAAAATTAATTAAATCTTTATCTTATATTGAAGCCAAAATCGATTTTACAGAGGAAGATCTGCCCCACAATATTTTGAAAGAAGTCCATAGCTCTATTAAGCAAGTTCATAAAAGCATCAAAAAAATATTAGAAGATCAAAAAATTGGAGAAAAAATTAGAGATGGATTTAGAATATCTATTCTAGGAGATGTAAACGTAGGTAAATCTTCACTATTAAATCTCTTATCAAAAAGGGAGGCAGCTATTGTATCAGAACAAGAAGGAACCACCAGAGACGTTATAGAAACTTATCTTAACATTGATGGTTACCCAGTTATTTTGGCAGATACAGCAGGGATTAGAAAAGCAAAAAACAAAGTTGAAAAAGAAGGGATAAAAAGAGCAATTAAAAAAGCTAAAGATGCTGATCTAATCTTGATTATGGTAGATGCTTCAAAAAAAACAATAAATAGAGACTTAAAAAAACTAATTAATAAAGATTGTATCTTAGTTTTTAACAAGTCAGATTTAGAAAAAAAAATTCCCAAAAATGTGTTTAAAGAAAATAATCAAATTTTAATATCAGTCAAAAAAAACAAAAACATCAACAACTTAATTAAAACTATAAAATTAAAACTTAGTAAAAAATTTATGAAAACAAATGATATTCTGATTACTAAGGAAAGACATCGTATCAAGCTTGAAGCAACTCTTAAAGAAATAGAAAAGTTTCTAAAGAAAGACCAAAAAAAAGAAATAGAGACAGCAGCAGAAGATCTTAGATTAGCAACTAGGCATCTTGGAAGCATTGTAGGTAAAGTCGATGTAGAAGAAATACTTGGATCAATCTTTCAAGATTTTTGTATTGGTAAATAATCTATATTTGAGCTTGTAAAATCGTATTTCATCGATACATTTACCCTATGACAAATAAAACAATGTTTGATGTGGCGGTAATAGGTGGTGGTCATGCTGGTTGTGAAGCATCAGCAGCATCAGCTAGAATGGGCGTTAATACTGCTCTTTTTACACATAAAATTGAAACAATAGGGGAAATGTCTTGTAACCCAGCCATAGGTGGCCTTGGTAAAGGGCATTTGGTTAAGGAAATTGATGCAATGGACGGAGTCATGGGTCATGTTGCTGATAAGTCGGGAATCCAATTTAGGTTATTAAATAGAAGCAGAGGTCCTGCAGTAAGAGGACCAAGAACTCAATCAGATAGAGCTCTTTATAAAAAGTTTATGCAAGAAACTTTAGGAAGTTATAACAATTTACATATAATAGCTGACCCCATTATAAAATTTATATTTGCCAAGGATGAAGTAAAAGGATTTGTTTGTGCAAGTGGAAAAGAATTTCATTGTAAAAAGTTAATATTAACAACAGGGACTTTTCTTAATGGACTTATACATATTGGTGAAAAAAAAATCCCTGCTGGTAGATTCGACGAAAAACCATCAACAGGATTAAGCGAACAACTAAGCAAGTATAATATGATTATAGGTCGATTAAAGACTGGTACTCCTCCGAGATTGGATGGTAACACAATAAACTACGATGAGTTAGACTCCCAACCTGCTGATGAATTACCATCTTTTTTTTCGTTTTTAACTGAGAAAGTTTATAATAAGCAAATTTCTTGTGGTGTTACATATACTAATAATGAAGTGCATAAAATAATAAGTGAAAACATTGAAAAGAGCGCTATGTACTCAGGCAGCATTAAAGGTGTGGGGCCAAGATATTGTCCATCAATAGAAGACAAAATAGTCAAGTTTAAGGAGAAGCAAAAACATCAAATATTTTTGGAACCGGAAGGATTAAAGGACAACACTGTTTACCCAAATGGCATCTCAACTTCCTTACCAGAGGAGATACAGCTTAAAATACTATCTAAAATCAAGGGTTTAGAGAATGTTAAAATGAAGAGAGCTGGGTATGCAATAGAGTACGATTTTGTGGATCCAAGAGAGCTCAAACCAACGCTTGAGACAAAAAAAATTAAATCTTTGTATTTAGCAGGACAAATAAATGGAACAACAGGATATGAAGAAGCTGCTGCCCAGGGTTTAATAGCTGGAGTTAATGCAGCTCAAAAGATTAACTCAAAAAATGAATTTGTCCTAGATAGATCAGAATCTTACATTGGAGTTATGATTGATGATTTAATCACAAAAGGAGTATCTGAACCTTACCGAATGTTCACTTCTAGAGCAGAATATAGATTATCTCTTAGAGCTGATAATGCTGATCAAAGATTAACCCCTTTAGGATTAAAAATAAATCTTGTTAAAGATGAAAGAGAAAAAAAATTTTTAGACAAGCAAAAAAAACTAGTTCAAGTTATAGATTCTTTGAAGTCCAAAACAATTACTCCAAACGCAGTTCAGAAATATTCCATTAAGATTGCTAAAGATGGAGTTAAGAGAAGCGGATTTCAAATATTGTCACAGAAAGATGTAACATTAAACAAAATTAGATCAATATGGGCTGATATACCCCAGTTTGATCGTTCTATCGATGAGCAGGTTGAAATTGACGCTCATTACTCAGGATATCTAATTAGACAATCCCACGACATAGATTCTTTTAAAAAAGATGAAGGAGTTATCATCCCCAGCAAGATTGATTATGAATCACTAAGCGGTCTATCAAATGAAATAAAGGCTAAACTAATCAAAATAAGGCCCAGAACTTTAGGACAAGCTCTAAGAATCGATGGAGTTACCCCTGCAGCTGCTATTATTCTTTTAGGTTATATTAAGAGATCTAAATTTAAAATAACTGCTTAGGAATGAAGTTAAATATAGAAAAAAAACTATATGAGCAGATAGGGTTTAATGAAAAAAATCTTAGATTACTTGAAGTATATGTTTCAGAAGTCTTAAAATTTAATAAAAAATATAATTTAATAGCAAAATCGACTGAAAAAGATATTTGGAATCGTCATGTGTTAGATTCAGCTCAAATATTGAGATTAATAGAATTGAAAGATAATAAATCTTTAGCAGATCTTGGAACTGGTGGTGGATTTCCTGGTTTGGTCCTAGCTATTATGAATTCAAATAACAATTTTCACGTGAAACTTTATGAAAAATCAAAGGTTAAATGTCAATTTTTAAAGGAAATAATTAAAAAACTAAATATAAGATGTAGAGTATTTGATAATGATTATCAATCTCATATAATTGACTCAGATTATATTGTATGTCGAGCTTTCAAAAAATTACCTGAATTATTAAGAATTTCACGTGAAAAGATCGAAAAACCTCATAAATTGATAGTTCTTAAGGGAAAGAATGCACAGGCTGAAATAGATAATGCTTTGAGAGTTTGCTCTTTCAAGTATAAGTTAATAAGTAGCGTTACTGATGAAAAATCAAAAATTTTACTAGTTTACGCAAGATAAAAGAAAAAAAAATTTTAAAATTAAAGTGGCTAAATCAATAATCTCAGTAATTAATCAAAAAGGAGGGGTAGGAAAGACTACAACAGTGATAAATTTAGCTACTGCTTTAGCAAAAAAAGGGAGAAAGGTTTTAGTTATAGATTTAGATCCACAGGGTAACGCCACAACAGGACTTGGAAAATCAAACAACGATAATATTAAAAATATTTACAATCTTCTAATTGGTAAGATTAAACTTAGCGAAACTATCCAAAAAACTAATATTGAAGGACTTGATCTTGTAGCTTCAAATGTTGATTTATCAGGCTTAGAAGTCGAAACAGCTAATGATGGGAACAGAGCTTTTTTATTAAAGGAAATTTTTAAATTAAATCAGGATAGTGATCTAAAACAATATGAAACAATTTTTATAGATTGCCCTCCATCGCTGACCTTACTTACTATTATGTCTTTGGTGGCTGCAGATGAATTAATAGTTCCTTTACAAACCGAATTTTTTGCATTGGAGGGTATTACTCAGCTACTAAAAACTATTGAGAGAATAAAACAAAATTTAAATCCAGCTCTAAACATTAGAGGTATTTTACTTACTATGTATGATAAAAGAAACAAACTTTCTGCTCAAGTAGAGGAAGAAGCAAGAAAGCATTTTGTAGAAAAAGTTTATCAAACTGTAATTCCTAGAAATGTAAGATTGTCAGAGGCGCCTTCACATGGAATGCCTTGTGTAGTTTACGATTTAAATTGCCAAGGAAGTAAAGCATACCTGAATTTAGCTGATGAATTTTTAAAAGAAAAAACGCCAAGAATAGGAAGTGCTGCTTGAATATATCAAAAAAAGGCCTAGGCAAAGGACTCTCAGCTTTATTGGGAGAAGTTAATATTAAACAAGAAAAAAATGATTTAGATCAAAAAGAAAAAAAACAATTATTTGCTCAAATAGGTGATTTAAATAGAAATCGTTATCAACCAAGAATTAATTTTGATGAAGAAAAAATAAAAGAATTATCAGACTCAATAAAAAAAAATGGATTAATACAGCCCATTGCAGTCAGAAAAGATAAAATAGATAAAAATAAATATGAAATTGTTGCAGGTGAAAGAAGATGGCTTGCTGCTCAAAAAGCTGGGTTGCACGAAGTTCCAATAGTTATTTTGGATCTAAGTGATAGTCAAACTTTAGAAGTTGCGATTGTAGAAAATATACAAAGACAAGATTTGAATGTGATAGAGGAAGCCAAAGGTTACCAAAGACTGGCTAAGGAATTTGGTTATGATCAGGAAAAGATAGCTCAATTCATGTCAAAAAGCAGAAGCCATATTAGTAATACCATGAGACTTTTAACATTACCGTCCGATGTAGTAACGATGCTCGAAGAAGGTTTACTAACCGCAGGTCAAGCTAGACCCTTGGTAGGATTGTCTAATGCTTCGGGTGTAGCCGAGGAGATAATAAACAAAAAATTAAGTGCTAGAGATGTTGAAAATCTTACTAAAAAATCAAAAAAACCATTTAAATTGTTTAAACAAGTAGATGCAGATGTTGAGAATATAAAAAATCAACTAGAAGATGTACTAGGATTAAAAGTAAACATTTTAAATAAAAAAAATAACTCAGGAAAAATCGTCATTGAATATAAGAGTCTTGAACAATTCGATCTTATTTCAAAGTTACTTAAGCAACGACAATAGCTTCTTGACACAAATAGACTATTAAATTTTTAAGAAGCAAATCATTTCTTGCCTGATTACCTTTTTTTATATTCAATTCTAAATTAGCTATTTTAAAAAGACTTTTTTGTAATTTTTTTTTATCCCATTTTTGTAATTGTTTTAAAAATACTGGTTTGTCTTTCCAAAAAATTTTAGGCGTGAGTTTGTTAACAGATTCTTCTTCATTTTTTAATTCTTCATTAATTTTGATGGCTTCCATGAGCTTATTTATTCGCATATTTAAATTATTAAGATAGTAAATAAAATCTTCATTTTCAAATTGAACTTGCCCTAAAAGCTTATTAACCTTGTTTCTTTCTCCTAATAATGAAGCATCTCTTAAAAGATTAAAGTCTTGATTTGATTTAATGTTTAAGAGTTCTTCAAGATTTTCAATGTTAATAGTTTTTTTATCAAAAAAAATTTTAATTTTTTCTATTTCATTACTCACCATTCCTCTATCAAGGCCACTGTTGTTAATTATAAAATTAACAATTTCTTGGGATAGGCCCTTTAAACCTCTTAGTTGAGAATTTATATAGTAGCTTAAACTTCTTTCATCGTCTTGATAACAAGGAAGTGCTGCTAAATTTTCATTTTTTTCAAACAAAGATCTAAGTTTTGATTTTTTATCTAAAAGACTGCTGAAACAATAAATTTTGACATTTTTATTCATGTTTTCGATAACACTCATTATAAGATTATAATTTTTTTCAGTTATCTCATTTATAAATATGATTTTTTTAGATGAAAAAAGGGAAGTGTTGTTAACTTGTTCAGCTAATAAATTTGGGTTTTTTGTAATTTCATTTTGAAAAAAAATTATTAACTCTGCGTCCTTATTTATGGATTTAATTTTCTTTTTTAAATCATTTTTAATCCCATCATTTTCTCCATAAATTAAAACTGAATTAAAAGGCTGTAAAGACTCAACTTTATTTTCTACTATGTAGCTTTTTAATATCATTTAATTCACGTAAATATTTAAAAAATTAATTATATCTTCTCCTATTTGTTGAGTCATATTTTCTATTAATTTTTTTTCTGTACTTAGGGTATCAGAGTGACTTTTTAAAACATCATAATCGTTTGTTTGAGAAAAATTTCTTATCAACGATCTTGATGAGTTAACTTCTTTTAAACTTAAATTAACTTCCAGTTTTAAGTTATATTTTGTAATTTTACCTGATATATTTTTATCTTTAACTTCTTTATTTTTGTCAACTTTGGCTTTTAGAATGAATTTATTTACGCCTTCACTTGAAGAAATTAGTAAAATTTCATTTTTTAGTGAACTGCCTATTCTTTTATTTCCTGAAACTTCAAATTCAACAATATTAATTAGTTTTTTATCTTTTTCATAAATTTTCTGATATCCACAAGAACTTAAAATTAGGGGTACAAAAAAGAAGATTGTTAAAATTTTTTTAATTTTTGTCATTTTACCAAATAATTTATTATTCTGTTTTTGACATAAATTATTCTTATGATTTCTTTATTCAACAAATTTTTGCTAATTTTTTTATCATGTTGACTTTCTTTAATAAGATCTTTTTCTGGAAGGTCTTTTTTTACCTCTATAACGCCTTTTGTTTTGCCATTAATTTGTATCGCAACTTTTATTTTAACTTCTTGAATTGATTTTTTATCAACAACCGGCCATTCATCAATCTTTCTCTCCCCTATTTTTTGCAAACATTCGCTTGCTAAGTGTGGAGTAAACGGGATTAGAATTTTCATAAATTTAATTAAAATATTTTTAAAACATTCATTACTTATTGGTTTTTTTAGGGCCTCGTTGATAAGTCTGTGAATCTCATAAACTTGAGCAACAACAACATTAAAATGAAAATCATTGATCAAATTAGTAATTTTCATGACGTACAAATTAAAATTATCGACCAGTTCTTTCTCAGCTTTTGTTGAAAGTTTACCTTCCTTTCTGTTGATAATTTCAATATTAAGATTCCAAATTTTCTGTAAAAATTTATGAGAAGCACTTACACCTTGATTTGACCATTGTATATCTTTTTCGGGCGGGCTGTCAGATAACATGAACCATCTAACTGCATCAGCACCATAAATTTTAATCATACTTTCAGGATCAACTGTATTTTTTTTAGATTTTGACATAGCTTCGGATGGACCAACTCTTACTTTTTCACTACTATTTTTAGTAACTATTTCTCCCTTAGAATTTTTTTCTATCTGGTCAGGACTAAGCCAATCACCTTTTGTGTTTTTATATGTTTCATGACAAACCATGCCTTGTGTGAAAAGGCCTTTAAATGGCTCGTCATCATTTATTTTTGTATTATTAACTTTTACAGCTTTCATGAAAAATCTTGAATAAAGTAGATGTAAAATAGCGTGTTCAATTCCCCCAATGTATTGATCTACAGGCATCCAGTAATTTAATTTTTCAATATTAAAAGGTTCTTCCTTGAGTCTTGGAGAACAAAAACGCATAAAATACCAAGATGAGTCTACAAATGTATCAAGTGTATCGGTTTCTCTGATAGCTGGCTTGCCGGTTTTTTTTTGCGTAGTTTTTTTCCAAGTCGGATGTGATGCCAAAGGGTTTCCAGATGAATTAAAATCTACATCTTTAGGAAGTTCAATTGGAAGTTCACTTTTCTCAACTGGTTTAATTGTTCCATCTTCTAGATATATCATTGGTATTGGACATCCCCAATATCTCTGACGTGAAATTCCCCAGTCTTTAAGCCTATATGAAATTTTTTTTTGGCCTATCTTTTTTTTTTCAATCTCTTTAATTATTTTGTTTTTTGCGTCTGAAACACTTAAACCATCTAAAAAATCTGAATTAATTAAAACTCCATCATCTATAAATGCTTCATTAGTTTTTTTATAATCTATTTTTTTTTGATTCTCACTTACAACTTGAATGATGTTTAAATTATATTTTTTTGCAAAATCTAAGTCTCTTTGATCATGCGCGGGACATCCGAAAATTGCACCGGTTCCATAGTCCATTAAAACAAAATTTGCTATGTAAATTGGAATTTTCTTTTTTGAAACAAAGGGATGAAAAACGTTCAGGCCAGTTTTAAATCCAATTTTTTCAGCATTGGCTAAGGCTTCCTCTGTTGTTCCCATTTTAAGACAACTATTCTTAAATTTATTAAACTCTTTATTATCTTGGAACTCCAAAGCAAGAGGATGATCAACGGATATAGCAATAAAAGTCGCACCAAATATAGTATCTGGCCTTGTTGTAAAAATTTTTATTTTATTTGAATTATCTTCAATTTCAAAGTCAATTTCACAACCAATGGATTTACCAATCCAGTTTTTTTGCATCAGCTTAACTTTATCAGGCCAGTGATTTAGTTTGTCTAATCCAGTTAATAAATCTTCAGAAAATTTTGTTATATTAAAAAACCACTGAGACAATTTCTTTCTTTCAACTACAGCATTTGATCTCCAGCCTCGTCCATTGATGACTTGTTCATTAGCCAAAACAGTATTTTCTACTGGATCCCAATTAACATAGTTTTCCTTTCTAGAAACCAATCCCTTATTGTAAAAATCTATAAAAAGCTCTTGTTGATGTTTGTAGTATTCTTTATCACAAGTTGAAACTTCTAATTCCCAATCTATTGAAAGACCTAACTTTTTTAATTGTCTTTTCATTTCTGCAATATTCTGTTTTGTCCAATCAACTGGATTTAAGTTATTTTGTCTAGCAGCATTTTCGGCAGGAAGGCCAAAAGCATCCCAACCCATTGGATGAAGAACGTTATAGCCATTTAAATATTTGAACCTAGCTACAACGTCTCCTATGGTATAATTTCTTACATGTCCCATATGAATTTTGCCAGAAGGATACGGAAACATTTCGAGGCAGTAAAATTTTTTATCTTTCTTTGATCGATATAAATTTTTATTTTTCCAAACCTCTTGCCATTTTTTTTCAATTGTTTGAAAATCAAGTCGGTCCATGAAAATAAAATTATTTTTTCTTTTTCTTATTCTTGTCTTCTTTTTCTAACACAGCTGCTTTATTTAATATCGATCTTGTTAGTTCTTCCTCTATTTTTGATTCAATTTTTTTTATAACACATTCTGAATTTTTCGAGCATTGTTTTCTGTGAACAATAATTTTTAAACTATTTGTTTGAATTTCGTTAGATAAAAAACGCAAAGTTATTTTTATTGAATCGTTCTTTGTTGAAGTATCATTATACCAGTCTGTTATAATAACTCCTCCAGAATAATCTACGGTGGCCAATGGTAGGAAATCAAGAATTTCAAGAGACGCTCTCCACATAGGATTAGAAGTGCTAAACTCGTATGTTCCTCCTCGTGCTACGTCCTTAAGTTTATTTAACGCAACGCCTCTTCCTTCCTCAACATTTTTTCGTGCCCGCTCTTGAGCGCTTACAGGAACTTTTCTTGCATCAACTTTTTTGTATATTCCACAATTGACAACAAACAAGAAAGCTAAAAAATAGGTAAAAATGCGTGTAAATTTGATCATTAGATTTAAAATAAACTACAAATTGATAATTTTATAGCTTTATGGCAAAATTTAACCGTTTTTTCTGATATTTATCTGTTGTATTTTTGCAACATATAACTAAAAAAACGTCAAATTAGTCAATATTTACAGGCAAAAAGAGATGAAAAGTTTAAATTCAACATAATTTAATAATTATTAAATTAATAAACAAGAACAACAAAGGAAAACAATGAAAAACATAATGAAAATCTTGTTCGTTATTTTTACTTTTGTAACTGTTCCAACTCTAGCATCTGCTGGTGAGCTATCTGTAACTGGTGGCGCAAACTTCAGATACCAAATTATGAGTTCGGATAGTGCAGCAGCTGGAAATAACTTGGACAAAGGTATAGGAGTAACTAATGAATTTACATTAAGTGCTTCTGGCGAGTTAGATAATGGTTATGCTTGGAATTACGCACTAGACCTTGACCCAACAGCGGGTACAGGTGCAGTGATATATGACGATGCACAACTAACTTTAGCAACTGATTACGGAACAATTGGAGCATTTATACATGAAGGTTCTTTGGGTACTAAGTACGCATGGGATCCTTCTGCATACGGTGTTGCATCTGATACAGGTAACGGTTTTGGAATGATCTATGCGGGCAACATAAGTTCGTACGATAACATCCAATATCACTTACCATCAGGCATGCTTCCATTAGGTGGTACGTTCAAAGTAGCTTACTCACCAAATGGTCAAGCAGGATACTCAAGTGGCGGTACAGCAACTTTAAATACTGGTGCTACTGCTTATGACATAACTCAATATCAAGTAACTATGGCACCATTCGATGGTTTAAGTGTTAAAGCTGACTACATGGAATTAGACAGCACAGACTCTGAACAAACTGAAGAAAATGGTTCTTGGGGAATTAAATACGCAGCTCCTGCAGGAATCACAGTAGGTTATGGTAGATCATACAAAGCGGCTGGATTAACATCAACGACTGATGCATACTCTGCTGCTAAAGACACAGCATTAGCTGGTTACGAGAGCATTGAGAACAAGTCAATGGGAATTGGTTTCTCTGTAAACGATAACTTATCTGTATCGTACACTGAAGAGGAATCTACACCTAACGCTATGACTGCTGCTACAAGCACATATGCTATGACGATAACTTCAATTCAAGCTGCTTACACAATGGGCGGAATGACTTTGTCTTTATCTCAAGACGATGCTGAAAATTCTGACTATGTACAAAACTCTGACGAGAAAGAGTTTTTAATGGCCATTTCTATGGCGTTTTAATTAGTACTTAGTTAAAATATTTAAAAAAGCCGGCTAATTATTTTGGCCGGCTTTTTTTTTATCTCTGACAAAATTGCAAATGAACGAGCGGTAATTAAATTCAATTTTAACAAATTTTGTCTTTTAATACCTCCTAAAGGGATCAAACACTGAATATAATTGTTTAAAAGATTAAACTTTATAATCCCCACGTGGCCTTTTTTATCTTTATAGGAAGTTTCAAACAATCTTGAAAAAACAATTTGCTTACAGCCTTGCTTTAGCTTCATGTAAATTTCTTTGTTATTATGTGCAGAACCTATTATATTTTTTATGGTTTTTTTTCGGCTTAAGTGTTTAAGACTTTTATTATATGCAGAAAGATATAATCCATCTCCCTTTAGTTTTTGTAACAAATTTAAATCATTGGCTACATAAAATTTAATATATTTTCTTTTACACTCCCTTCTAAACTTAAGTAAATTAGCAATATTTTCTGTTTTTTCGATATTTCTGTAAATTACAGCAAATTTATTTTTTAATTTAATTAAGTTTAAATTTAATATTTTGCTATTCTCGATGTATAAATAGTAACTATTTTTTAAAACAAACATTTATGAGCACCATAGTTGAAAGATACAATAAAATAAATTCATATATTAATGAAAGCGGAAATAAAGGCTCAATTAATATTGTAGCTGTATCGAAAACCTTTTCGTTTGATTATATCAAACCTCTTATAGATTATGGCCATAAACATTTTGGTGAAAACAAGGTTCAAGAGGCACAATTGAAATGGAAGAGCTTTAAAGAAAATAATGCCGCGGTTAAACTTCATATGGTAGGTAAATTACAATCTAATAAAGCAAAAAAAGCGGTCGAACTTTTTGATTTTATTCATTCTCTAGATAGTGAAAAACTTGCCGCTTCTCTTAGCGACTCAGAAAAAAAACTCTCTAAAAAATTAAAATATTTTATACAAGTGAATATTGGTTTAGAAAAACAAAAATCAGGAATTTCTCCATCTTCATTAAATAAATTTTATAATTATTGTATAAAAGAAAAAAAACTGGATGTTATTGGACTAATGTGTATTCCGCCTAATGATGGTAATACAGACAAACATTTCAAAACTCTTTCTGAACTAAGTGCATCTTTAAATTTAAATGATATGAGTATGGGCATGTCAAATGATTATAGAGAAGCCCTAAATTATGGAAGTACTTTTTTAAGAATCGGAAGTTCTATATTTGGAGAAAGATCTAAAGGATAAAAATTTTAGTTTTCGCATTTATTTTTTTTAGTAAAATTTTCAAATTTTGTTTTGAAATGGCCAAACATCCTTTTGTAGGAGAAAAACTTTTCGTTGCAATATGTAAAAAAATTGCACTTCCTTTATTTTTAACAATTGGATTCATGTTGTAGTTTATTACCAAAACCAAATCGTAGATATTCTTTGATAAAAAAAGTTTCTCCGCTCTAAACTTAAATGGAAATTTAATCAATTTATTATAAAATTTTGATTTTGGATCATCACACCAACCCATGTTTTTTTTAATAACAATTTTTTTTAATTTTGTTTTAATTTTAGAAATTTTGTCTTTTCTATAAAAAATACACTTAAATTTAAATATACCTTTGGGTGTGCAACCATCACCCTCCCTTTTGTAAGCTGAAATTCCGCTTTTACCTATGGCACATTTTATCTTATAATCTAGGAAGTAAAGTTTTTTGTTTTTTAATTTTATATGCATAGTTCAACAAATATTATAAATATTTTATGTTTAGCTGACACAAACTTTAAAAATTCACTCATAGAATTAAAAAGTTATTTAAAATTTAAACTAAAATTTTCAAAAAACAACCAAATCGACAGTATAAATTCAAATTTGAATGCTCTAATGGTTCATGAAAATGTTTTAAAAGATAAAGAAGTAACGAAATTTTTGAAGAGCACACAGACAATCAAAATTCTTTTAGCAAAGCCTAATTACAAAACCAAATTGGAGTATGATGATAGAATAGATTTGCCTTTAAGCATCAATGAACTAAATAAGAAAATAATTGAATTTAATGTTAAAAAAAAATTTTTTCAAAATTCATTTGTTGAAATCAAAAATTATATTTTAGACAAGAATGAAAAAAAGCTTAAGAAAGATAAGTTGTTTATAATGGTTACTGAAAAAGAAATAGAACTTTTAGAGCTACTGTTAATAAAAAAAACTCCTGTTAAAAAAGAACAAATATTAGAAAAAGTTTGGAAATATTCTTCAGACGCAGACACCCATACAGTTGAAACACATATTTATAGATTGAGAAAAAAAATTTCAGATAAATTTAATGACAATAAGTTAATTTTAAATACAAAAAATGGTTACTCAATATAAAAAAAGAAATAAAATTGCTATAGATCTCTTTTCAAAAAAATATCATAAAAGAATAGTGAAACCCAAAAAAGGAAAAGGTAGTTTTTCAAGAAAGAAACTTAAAAAAATTTAGCCAAGCCTTGCCCCAATTTTTTGAATAATTTTTGAAGCCATTTCAGTTCCTTTTTCTAAACTTTGTTTAGTAGACAACCCATTTATTTGACCATGAAAAAAGCCAGCCGCAAAAAGATCTCCTGCGCCTGTTAGATCTTTAATTTTAAGATTTTTATTGCTTTCACATTCAATTACTTCACTATTTTTAACTACAATAGAACCATTTTTACCTCTAGTAATTACAATTGTTTTCTTAATCTGTTTTGAAAACTCTATAACCTCATTAAAATTTTTCGCATCTAAAAGAGAAATAATTTCTTGTTCATTTGCAAAAGTTATGTCCAATTTATTTTTTACCAAATCTAAAAAACTTTTCTTATGTCTATCAACACAAAATTTATCAGATAAAGACATAGCAACTTTGTTTGAATTAATTATAGCTTTCTCCAAAGCTTTTTTAGGATTACCTTCATCCCAAAGATAACCTTCCAAGAAGGTTATTTTACTTTTTTTTATTGCGTTAGCGTCAATATCATCTTCATCAATTTGACCCGCTATACCCAAAAAAGTACACATTGTTCTTTCCGAGTCAGGGGTAATTAAAATCAAACACGTGCCTGTAGGAATTTTTTCAATTTTTTTTTTATAAAAATATTCTACTTTTTCTTTTTTTAGACCCTCTTCATATTTATTTCCTAACTCGTCTTGATTGATTTTGCCTATGAAACCAACCTTATTATTGAGCTGTGCTAGGCCAACTATTGAATTTGCTATTGATCCTCCTGACACAGTTTCCTCAATTTTAAGATTTGATAATAATTTTTTAAACTCGTTCTCATTAACTAATTTCATAGTACTTTTTACTAAACTATTTTTTTTTAAGAAATTGTCTTCCACTTTACAAATGACATCTACAATAGCGTTGCCTATTCCTAAAATTTCCATATTAAGCTTTTTTTGTTTTTATTGGCTTTTTTCTATTGGGATAACAGCTTTTGCAAATTTTACAAGTAATTCCATGACAATCTCTAGCTTTACAATATTCTCTCCCGTACCAAATTATTTGCAAATGAAGTCTATTCCAATATTTTTTGGGAAAAATTCTTTTAAGATCTTCTTCAGTTTGTGCAACACTTTCGCCATTGGTCAAACCCCACCTTTGAGCCAATCGATGAATGTGAGTGTCAACAGGAAAAGCTGGATAACCAAAACCTTGAGACATAACAACACTAGCCGTTTTATGACCTACCCCTGGAAGTTGCTCTAATTCTTCGAAGGTTTTCGGAACTTTTCCATTGTGTTTTTCTAGAAGGATCTTTGAGAGGTAAAAAATACTTTTAGCTTTTATTCTAAAAATACCTATTTTTTTTATTAATCTTTCAATCTTTTTTCTACCCAATTTAACAAAATGTTTTGGGTGATTGTACTTAGGGTAGATATTTTTAGTCACATTATTTACATTTACGTCAGTACATTGAGCTGAAAGCAACACAGAAACCAAAAGGGTAAATGTATTTTTGTAATTTAAAGGAATAGGAACTTTTGGATAGGTTTTATTTAAAATCCTAAGGATGTTTTTAGACTTTTCTTTATTATTCACTTAAAGTTCAAAACGTTTCTCATAGAATATAAGCCAGGTCGCTTGCCTTTTATCCACCTTGCTGCAGACAATGCACCTTCAGCAAAAAGCGCCCTATCAAAAGCCTCATGATTTAATGAAACTATTTCTTTTCCACTTGAAAAAGAAACCTCATGTTTGCCTATAACCGATCCTTTTCTTACAGAATTAAAATTAATTTTTTTACTATATGGAAAAGATTTTTTATTTAGATATTTTTTACCCATTAATTTATATAAATCTTTTTTTTTCCCAATAGCTATACCTTTTCCAAGCATCAAGGCCGTCCCAGACGGATGGTCTTTTTTAAGTTTGTGGTGAGTTTCAAAAACTTTACTTAGAAAATTATTATTAAGTGATCTTGAAGTTACCTCAGTTAAATACATTAATAAATTTACTCCTAAACTCATATTGCCTGCTTTAAGAATAGGTATTTTTCTAGAATATTTTTTTATCAAATTCTCTTCCTTTTTGGAAAAACCTGTTGTACCAATTACTACTCTTTTTTTAAGCTTTGAAGCAATTTTCAAAACTTCTAAAGTGCATTTTGGAACTGTAAAATCTATAATTACATTTGTATTTTTAAAAGCATTTTTAGAATTTAATTGCGGTTGTAAGCCCAATATTCTTTTTTTAATTGTCCTACTTTCAGTAATGGAGACTACTTTGAAATTTTTAGTTTTTTTCGAAGATTTAATAAGTTGTTGCCCCATTCTTCCAAGGCAACCAGTTATAGTTAATTTAATTTTTTTCACTTTAGCTTAGATCTCTTCTTGGGTCCTTAATTTTTGTAACTTTATCTAAAATCCCTGAAAGTTTAGCAGTTATATATATTACGTAAACTATAGCAAAACCTAAAGCCATAGTTGACATCACAGTATATACTGCAGAAAGAATTCTTTCTTCGAACCAATTTTCTACACCTGAGTTAGAATGATATAAAATATTCCAAAAAAGAATAAAAATTAGTTCGTATATAATTATTAGTTTAAACATATTTTAATTTCTCCAAAATTTTTTAGCTTTCTCAAAAAAGTTTTTTATCAAAGGATTTGACTTAGTATTTTCTAAATTTTTAAATTCTGCAAGCAATTCTTTCTGTCTTTTTGTCAAATATGTTGGAACTTCTGTAATAATCTTAATATATAGGTCTCCAAAGGCATTTCGTCTCAGTATTGGCATACCTTTTCCTCTTAATCTCAACTGTTTACCGCTTTGGGTTCCAGGAGGTATTTTAATCTTAGTTTTTCCTCCATCAATCGAAGGTACTTCTACTGTAGTTCCTAGGGCAGCATCAGTAAATGAGATTGGTAATTCATAAAAAAGATTTTCTTCTGACCTCTTAAAGATATTATGATTCTCAATTGATATAAAAAGGTATAAATCGCCATTAGAACCACCTCTTGATCCTGCCTCTCCTTTTCCAGCAAGTCTTATTCTGGTTCCGTCATCAACTCCTTTTGGAATTTTAACCACAATTTTTTCATCTGATTGTTTTTTTCCAATACCACTACAATCATTACAAGGATTTGTAATTTTTTGACCTTCTCCACCACACTCGGGACATGTTTGTTGTATTGTAAAAAATCCTTGATTTGATCTTACCTTTCCTTGACCTCCGCAATAATTACATTTTGATGGTTTTGATCCAGGCTTTGAACCTGCTCCGGAACAAGTTCCACATTTTCTATAGGTAACATAGTTTACTTTTTTTTCAGTACCTAAAAATGCTTCATCCAAGTTTACAGAGACGTCATACCTTAAGTCATTACCTTTATTTGATCTACTTCCTCTTCGTGAACCTCCAAAGCCAAAACTTCCCAAGTCTCCAAAATCTCCAAATACATCTTCAAAAATGTCAGAAAAAGAGGATGAAAAATCAAAATTACTAAATCCTCCTTGTCCTCCTGCCCCTTGAAAAGCTGCGTGTCCAAATTGATCATAGTTTGTTTTTCTTTTTTCATCAGAAAGAACATGATAGGCTTCACTTGCTTCTTTAAATTTTTCTTCAGCAGCTTTGTCACCTTTATTTTTATCTGGATGGAACTTTAATGCTAGTTTTCTGTAGGCTTTTTTGATTTCGTCTTTATTTGATGATTTTTGTACACCTAGGACTTCATAATAATCTCTTTTTGCCATAGGGCTTTCTCCTATTAATTAGTCTTAGGCTCTTTTTTCTTTGTCTTCTTTTTTTACGTCCTCGAAATCTGCATCTACAACGTTTTCTTTGTCTTTATTTTCTTTAGATGTTTTATTAGAATCTGTTTTTGCAGAATTTTTTTGTTGGCTTTTATAGACTGCTTCGCCTAATTTCATAGAAGCTTGAATTAGGGATTGAGTTTTTTTCTTTACTTCCTCTGTATCAGTTCCTTTTAATGCGTTTTTAAGATCTGAAATTCCTGTTTCTATAGCTTTTTTCTCATCTGCAGATATTTTATCCCCATGTTCTTTTAAACTTTTCTCAGTAGAATGAATAATACTATCTGCTTGATTTCTTGTATCAACAGAGTCCCTTTTTTTCTTATCAGCATCCTTATTAGCTTCTGCTTCTTTAACCATTTTTTTAATTTCTTCTTCAGAAAGACCGCCCGAAGCCTGAATTTGAATTTTCTGTTCTTTTCCAGTCCCTTTATCTTTTGCTGAAACATTTACTATACCATTAGCATCAATATCAAAGGTTACCTCGATTTGAGGAACACCTCTAGGTGCGTTAGGAATACCTACAAGTTCAAAATTTCCTAAAATTTTATTATCTGCAGCCATTTCCCTTTCTCCTTGTAAAACTCTAATAGACACTGCCGGCTGATTATCTTCTGCAGTAGAGAATACTTGGCTTTTTTTTGTAGGAATAGTTGTATTTTTATCTATCAGTTTTGTAGAAACACCACCTAATGTCTCGATACCTAAAGATAAAGGCGTTACATCTAACAAAAGAACGTCCTTAACATCTCCTTGCAGAACGCCACCCTGGATAGCTGCTCCCATTGCAACTACTTCATCTGGATTAACGCTCTTGTTTGGTTCTTTACCAAAGAAATTCTTAACTGTTTCGATAATTTTAGGCATTCTAGTCATTCCTCCAACTAGTACCACTTCGTTAATTTCTGCAGCAGAAAAACCTGAGTCCTTCAAAGCAGTTTTACATGGCGCGAGAGTTCTTTCTATAAGATTTTCTACAAGAGCTTCTAATTTTGCTCTAGTAAATTTTAAATTCAAATGTTTGGGACCACTTTTATCTGCAGTAATAAAGGGCAAATTAATTTCTGTTTGTGCAGCAGATGATAATTCAATTTTAGCTTTTTCCGCCGCCTCTTTTAATCTTTGAAGAGCTAATTTATCACCTTTCAAATCAATACCATTATCTTTTTTAAATTCGGTTATTAGATAGTTTACTATTTCACCATCAAAATCTTCTCCACCTAAAAATGTATCCCCATTAGTAGACTTAACTTCAAAAACACCATCGCCTATTTCAAGAATAGAAACATCGAATGTACCTCCTCCTAAATCATAAACTGCAATTTTTTTGCCACCTTTTTTATCCAAACCATAAGCAAGAGAGGCTGCTGTTGGTTCGTTTATAATTCTCAAAACTTCAAGACCTGCAATTTTTCCAGCATCTTTTGTTGCCTGTCTTTGGGCGTCATTAAAATAAGCTGGAACTGTAATTACTGCTTTTGTAACTTCTTGACCTAAATATTTTTCAGCTGTTTCCTTCATTTTTTGTAAGATGAAAGCTGAAATTTGAGCTGGTGAATATTTTTTCCCTTTACTTTCTACCCAAGCTTCACCTTTTTCAGATTTAACAATTTGAAATGGAACTTTCTCAATATCTTTTTTTACAGAACTGTCTTCAAAAGTTCTTCCTATTAATCTTTTTGCTGCAAAAATTGTATTTTCTGGATTTGTAACAGCCTGCCTTTTAGCTGGTTGTCCAACTAGCTTTTCTTCGTTTTCTAAAAAGGCTACCACAGATGGAGTTGTTCTTGCACCTTCAGTGTTTTCTAAAACTTTTGCTTGTGTACCTTCCATTACAGCTACACAAGAGTTTGTAGTTCCCAAATCTATTCCAATTACTCTGCTCATTTTATAAATTTCCTTTTGTTATATGGTTCATATAGGTGCTAATTTTATTTCTACAAGTAGCTTTATTTCCCCTTATTATCTTGTTTTTTGTCTTTATCAGTCTTCTTTTTTTTGGAAACAGCCACAAAAGAAGGTCTTAAAAGTCGTTCTTGGAACATATATCCAGGTTGGATTTCTTGCACAATTAATCCAGGTTCAAGAGAGTCGTCCTCAACTTCAAGCATTGCCTGATGAATATTTGGATCAAATTTCTTTTTTAAACATTGAATTTTTTTTATATTATTTTTTTCAAAAATTCCTACTAGATCTTTTTCAATAACTTCAAGGTTTTTTAAAAATTTATTAAGATCTTCCTTGTTTTTAAATGATTGATCATTTTTTATTGAAATCTTAGCTCTTTGCAGATTATCTAATAAACTGAGAGTTTCTTTTGCAAAATTAAATCCACCAAAATCAATAGCTTCCCTAACTTCTTTCTCAAACCTTCTTCTTTGATTTTCTGATTCAGCAAGAGTTCTTAAAAGCTTCTCCTCTGTTTGCTTAAATTTTTCCTCAATAGTTAATGATTCTTTTTCTTTGTGTTCTTTTACCTTTGAGGGTTCCACTTCTTGTTTTTTTTCTGTTTCACTTTCTTTTTTTGTCTGCATAATATTAATATAGGTACTATTAAAATAAATACTAGAGGCTCATGTTAAAAATTGAAAAAATATTAATTGGGACCCACAATAAAGGAAAATTTAAAGAACTGTCCTTTTTGTTAAGAAAAAAAATTAAAAAAAAATCACCAATTGAATTTGATATTAAATCACCAAAAGAAACAGCTACAACTTATTTGGGAAATTCAAGTCTCAAAGCAAAATATTTTTATAAACATTCAGGCCTCATAACAATATCTGATGACTCAGGGCTATCTGTTAATTGTCTTAATGGAAAACCAGGTATATTTTCTTCTAGGTGGGCAAAAAAATATGGGAGCTTTAAAACAGCTATGACAAAAATTATTAAAATGGTTAATAAAAAAAATAAAAATAGAAAAGCAAAGTTTATTTGTTCTTTAACTATTCAGCTTAATAAAAAAAAAAGTGTTAGTGCAAAAGGGGAAATTTTTGGGATAATTTCTAAAAAAATTTTAGGTAAAAAAGGGTTTGGTTTTGATCCAATTTTTATTCCAAAAGGACATAAAATTACTTTTGGCCAAATGTCTTATAAAAAAAAAATTTTAATGGACCATAGATTTATAGCTTTTAAAAAATTGAAGAAAAAAGTTAAAACTTTATAAATTTATTATTTTCAGTTTTGTATATGTCTAAGTCTTGAGATACCCTGCCGTTTTGAAAAGTAAAGCTTCCAATTTTTCCTTTAATTTTTTCCTTTAAAATAAAGTCTTTAATTGAATTTATTCCATTATTTTTTTTCCAAACATAATAAACTAAACCCAAGGCATCATAAGCTAATATAGTTATCTCATTTGGATATATCTGAAATGTTTCAAAAAATTTTTTATTGTATTTTTTAAAATTTTTTAAATTAATTGATGGGTAATATAAATTATTTACAGAGTTTTCATAAAATATGCTCTCATCAAACCATTGATTAACAGTAGTAAATAAAACTTCTTTATCATCTACATCTGTAAATACTAGTGAAGCTAAGACACTTTTAAGATTATTTCCAAAATCAATTATAATTAAAGAGTCGAAATTAATTTTTCCTAAAGTATACTTTTGTTCTAAAATAGCTAACTCTCTTTTTGAACTTTCATCTTCCTTATCCTCAAGTAATTTTTTTCTTAATTCAAGATTTCTCTTTCTTTGAGAATAGTTTGTAAGTTTTTCAATTTCACCAGTTAAAACTTTGGGATCTGGATTGTATTTAAAAATTTTATAATTTTTTAGTTTTATATCTTTAATCTTCTGATCAATTAAGGCCGCGTAATGATTTTTTGGATACATAATTATAGTTTTTTTCTTTTTTTGTTTTAAAATAAAACTTTCTAACGCTTTAATTTGGGACTCCAAACTTACGCCTATACTTATTATGTTTCTTGAAATTTCTGGTTTTATATTAGATAAAGAGATAAAAATAATATCCTCATACTTATTTAATTCTTGAAAATTTTCTGAGTCCATTGGTCCTATTATAATTTTTGCGCCAGCATCTATTATTTCCTTAATAGCTCTGTTTAGCTGCTCTTTATTTCCTGATCCTGAATCCCTCGGAATTACTTTTATATTCTCATCATTTATTTCATCTAATGCTAGTTGAGTTGAGAATAGTAAAGAATTTCCTAAATTTTTATAATCACCTGAAAAAGGTGCTAATAAACCTATTTTTAGTTCTGTAGAATTAGCTAGTGACCAAACATTAATGTTAAATAGAATTAATATATGAGATAATATTATAATTATTTTTTTAATCATTATTTATGAGTCCATTATTATCAGGTTTATATATTGTTTCCACACCAATAGGTAATTTAGATGATATGACGTTTAGAGCTTTAGAGGTAATTAAAAATAGCGACATCATTTTATGTGAAGATACGAGAAGATCATTAAAACTTTTGCAACATTTTAATATAAAAAAAAAATTAATCCCTTATCATAAATTTAATGAAAAAAAGGAAGTTAATAAAATCATAAAATATATAAATGAAGGCAAAATTTTGTCACTGATTTCCGACGCTGGAACCCCTGTAATTTCAGATCCTGGCCTTCTACTCATTAAGGAGTGTGTCAAACAAAACATCAATGTAAGCCCAATTCCTGGCGTTTCATCAATTGTAGCTGCAATGAGTGTAGCTGGTTTTAGTGATAAATTTATTTTTTATGGTTTTTTACCAAAGGCTGAAAAAGAGCTAAACAAAGTACTTTTACAGCTCAAGGATTTGGATTTTTCAATAGTTTTTTTTATACCTGCAAATAAAATTAATTTTTATCTTAAAATTTTTAAAATTTTTTTTGAAGATAGGGACATAATGATAGCAAGAGAAATGACAAAAATTTATGAAAGTTTTTATAGAGGAAGTTTGAGTTCTATGAAAATGTTTGAAAAATCTCTCAAAGGTGAATTAACAATTGTAATTTCTGAAAAATATAATAAAAAAACAATATCTATTAATAATGATGAAATAAAAAAACAAGCTATGATTTATTTAAAAAAATATAGCCTTAAGGATACAGCTGATCTTATATCTAAAACAGAAAAAATATCGAGAAAATTAGCTTACGAAATATGCTTGAAATTAAAAAAAAATGAAAAAAATAATTAATTTAATAATAATCTTATTTTTGTTTAATAGCTGTACTCCAGTAGGTGATTTAGGACGCTTTGGAAAAGGAGTGAGCGTCTCCTTTGATCCAAGAACTGTTGGTATGCAGATTGATGATACCCTCATGCAAAAAAATTTAATTGCACGTCTTACCTTAACTAATAAAAAATATTTTTTATCTATCCAAGTGGAAGTTTTGGATGGCAGGATATTCGTTACAGGAAAAGTTGATGAACCAGAGGAAAAATTAAGAATTACCAAATTAGCTTGGGAAACGAAAGGGGTTAGATCTGTTAAAAATGCGATAGAAATCAAAGGTCAACAAAATTTTAAAAGTTCGGCAAAAGATATACTAATAACAAGTCAACTTAGGTCAGCAATGATATTCAATAAAAAAATAAAGTCTTCTAACTATACTCTAGAAACTATAAATAGGAAAATTTATATTTTTGGAATTTCAATGGATTTAGATGAAAAAAAGGAAGTAATTAAAGAAGCTAACGAGATATATGATGTGGCAAAAGTCATACCAACTATCTACCTTGTAAAGGATTTAAGTAGAAATAAAAACTAGTCGCTTTAATAATCAATTACATCAGATGAATAAGCCGCTACTGAAGCCAAATTAAGAATATCTGAAGTGGTTGACCTTAGAGGTGCAACTTCTATTGGAAGATCTAGACCAATTAAGAGAGGACCAATTAGTTTGGCATCTCCAAAAGATTTCATTAATTTTGTGGAAATAGCAGCACTATGAAGTGCAGGCATTATTAAAATATTCGCATTTCCTACAATTTTTGAAAAAGGATAAATCTCTTTATACATTGGATTTAAAGCTACATCTGGCTGCATTTCACCATCAAACTCAAAATCAACTTTATCTTTTTTTAAAAGTTCAATTGCTTCTCTTACATGTTTTGTATTTCTTGACAAAGGTTTTCCAAAAGTTGAATGAGATAAAAAAGCAACCTTGGGTTCAAAACCAAATAATTTAGCTACTCTTACGCATGATTTAGAAACATCAACTAGTCTTTGAGAAGATGGAAAATCTTTTACATTGGTGTCCGCAACCAATACAGTTTTCCCCTTAAAAATCATCATTGTCATTCCAAAAATTGGTTCACCTTTTCGAGCATTACAAACTGGTTTTAATTTTTCAACTGAAGCAGCATAGTGTCTAATATTTCCTGTCACCATAGCATCGGCATCTTTGCAAGCGACCATAGCTGATCCAAAAACAACCCTGTCATTTCTGATCAGTCTATCGACATCTCTTTCTAACTGGCCTGTTCTTTGAAGTTTTTTGTATAAAAATTTTACATAACGTTCTCTTTTAATTTTGTCTGTGGAGTTTATAATTTTAATTTTATAATCTTCGTTTAAACCAATTTTGTTAAGAGTTTCTTTTACTCTCTTTTCACTTCCAATTACAATTGGATTTCCTAAATTATTTTTACCAAATTCTATGGCTGCCTTAAGCATATTTTCATCTTCACCCTCGGCAAACACAACTGTTTTTGGTTTTTTTCTTACATAAGCATTAATTCCCTGCATTATAGACATTGAAGGATCTAGTCTATATGTAAGTTCTTCCTTGTACTCTGCAAAATCCTTAATTTTTTTTCTAGCAACACCTGATTTAATTGCAGCTTTCGCTACAGCAACTGGTATCACACTCATCAGTCTAGGATCAAAAGTTGAAGGTATAATATAATTTTTTCCATACTTAGGCCTCTCTCCTCCATATGCTGTAACTACTTCATCAGGGACTTCTTCTCTAGCTAATAATGCAATGGCCTTAGATGCAGCTATTTTCATTTCCTCGTTAATTTCTTTTGCACGAACATCTAAAGCACCTCTAAAAATGTATGGAAATCCAATCAAATTATTCACCTGATTTGGATAATCTGACCTCCCTGTTGCAATTATTGCATCCGAACGCACTTCAATAATTTCTTCTGGTTTTATTTCTGGATCAGGATTTGCGCAAGCAAATACAATTGGATTTTTTGCCATTGACTTAATCATTTCTTTTGAAACAACATCTTTTGTTGAAAGTCCCAAAAAGACATCTGCGTCTCTTATTGCTTCAGATAAATTTCTATGTTTTGTTTGTGACGCAAAGTTTGATTTAAATTTATCTAAATTTTTCCTTCCCTTATAAATTACACCTTTTCTATCGCACATAATAATATTTTTACTTTGTACCCCTGAAGTCCTGAATAGGTTTGCGCAGGCAATTGCAGAGGCACCTGCTCCATTAATTACTACTTTTACATCCCCAATTTTTTTTTTTGATATATCTAATGCATTAATCAAAGCAGCTGTTGTAATTATAGCTGTGCCGTGTTGATCATCGTGAAAAACGGGAATATCTAAACTTTCTTTTAATTTTTGCTCAATAATGAAACAGTTTGGAGCAGCTATATCCTCTAAATTAATACCACCAAATGTTCCTGAAATATTTTGAATTGTTTTAATTACTTCATTTGGATCATCTGATTTTATTTCAATGTCTATGGAATCTATATCTGCAAATCTTTTAAATAGTACCGCTTTACCCTCCATAACAGGCTTTGACGCTAAGGAACCTAAGTTACCAAGCCCCAAAATAGCTGAACCGTTACTTATAACCGCTACCAAATTACCTTTGCTAGTATATTCATATGCTGCATCGGGGTTTTTAGCTATTTCTTTAACTGGGGCGGCCACACCCGGAGAATAAGCTAAAGACAAATCTCTTTTAGTAGTTAAAGGTTTTGATGAATTTACCTCAATTTTGCCAGACTTTCCTTTAATATGAAAGTCAAGTGCCTCTTTATCTGTATAATGGTCAATATTTGATTTTTTTGTCATTAAATTTTGAGTATGTAATATAAATGAGACGAAATCACTATTAATTTTTGACTTAATTATGAATTTATTATCTTCAGCATCAGTATATAGTATTTACACCTTAATAAGTAGGGTCTTAGGATACTTAAGAGATATTTTAATTGCTATATTTCTTGGCGCTTCCGTATATGCTGACGCCTTCTTTGTTGCATTTCGTATACCCAATACTTTTAGAAGATTATTTGCAGAAGGAACATTTAATGCTGCTTTTATTCCAAGCTATGCTGCCGAGAAAAATTTAGGTAAAGAAGCCAGTAAAAATTTTGCTAATGAAGTTTTTTCATTGCTTGCTTTTATTTTATTGTTAATAGTTTTTTTAGTTGAAATATTTACCCCAACTATAGTTTATTTAATCTCTCCAGGTTTTTTTAACGACATTGAAAAATATAGCCTAGCGGTAGAGCTTACGAGAATTACATTTCCATTTTTGTTTTTTATAAGTCTAGCTTCTTTTTTTTCTGGAATTTTAAACTGTAATAATAAATTTGCAGCCGCTGCTGCAGCACCTATAATTTTAAACTTAGTTTTGATTATCATTTTGATAATTTCTTTTTATTTAAAATTAGATTTTGCAAAGAACTTAGCCTACGGAGTAACATTATCTGGTATTTTCCAATTATTTTTTCTAATTATTTTTTGTAGAAAGTATTACAAACCTTCCTTAATTTTAAAGTTTAAAATTAGTAAGAAAGTTAAATTTTTCTTTAAAAAGCTTCTCCCAAGCATTTTTTCTTCTGGAGTAACACAGATTAATATTTTAGTAGGAACAATCATAGCATCTTTTGAGTCAGGTGCAGTTTCATATTTGTATTATGCTGATAGAGTTTATCAAATTAATTTAGCTATTGCCGGTATAGCAGTTGGAACAGTTTCTCTTCCAGTATTAGCAAAAAATATTAAAAATAAAAAATTTAATAACATAAACAGTTTACAAAATAAGTCTTTGGAACTTTGCCTGCTCTTATCAATCCCAGCAAGTTTAGGTTTAATAATTGCTTCTAATGAAATTGTAAATGCTTTATTTGGTTATGGCTCCTTTACAAAACAAGATGTACATTTAACTTCACTCGCTTTAAAATATTTTGGATATGGCATACCAGCCTTTGCTTTAATAAAAATCCTATCTAACTTTTTTTTCGCAAGAGATAATACCAAAACTCCATTTTATTTATCTTTACTAAGTGTTTTATTAAATATTTTAATTAGTGTTTATTATTTTAAAGAAATTGGTTTTTTGATTATTCCTATTGCAACTTCTGTTTCGACCTGGTTAACTGTATTTGCATATTTGATTTTATTAATTAATAAAAAATTTTTATTAATTAAAAAACTTCCTTATAAAAATTTCTTTAAAATAATTTTTTCTACAATAATAATGTCTTTTGTATTATATTATGTGCTTGCTTTTTTTGATGATAAATTGATTTATAGTAATAATAATAAGTTTTTTTATATAATAATTGTGATAAGTTTAGTTGCAGCAATTTATTTGATAACTTGCAATTTACTCGGTGTGTTAAAAATTAAAAATTATAGAACAAGTTAAATATGGCAGGTAAAAATAAACTCGTATTTTCTGGCGTTCAGCCAACTGGAAATTTGCATCTTGGAAATTACCTTGGAGCGATGAAAAATTTTGTTTCACTTCAAAAAAAAATGGAATGTATATACTGTGTTGTTGATTTACATGCTATAACTACTCATCAAGATCCAAAAATACTTAAAGAAAATATTTTTGAAACAACTGCAGGCTTTTTAGCTTCCGGCTTAAATCCTGAAAAAAGTATTATTTTTAATCAATCATCTGTAAGTGGTCACGCTGAATTAGCATGGATAATGAATTGTGTTGCGCGAGTTGGTTGGCTTAATAGAATGACACAATTTAAAGATAAAGCAGGCGCGGATAAAGAAAAAGCAAGTGTTGGTTTGTATATTTATCCAAATCTGATGGCCGCCGATATATTGCTTTACAAAGCTACACATATTCCTGTGGGAGCGGATCAAAAGCAACACCTTGAACTTTGCAGAGATATAGCTCAAAAATTTAACAACGACTATAAAGCTGAAAATTTTTTTCCCATACCTGAACCGCTTATTCAAAAAAAAATTTCAAAAATTATGAGTTTAAGAGATGGAACTAAAAAGATGAGTAAATCAGATGAGTCAGAATATTCTAGAATTGACTTAAAAGATAGTTCTGAAGATATAACTAAAAAGATAAAAAAAGCAAAAACCGACTCAGCTCCTTTTCCAGAGAACGAGGAAGAATTAAACAAGCGTCCTGAGGCACTAAATCTAGTTAACATTTATTCTGAAATTACAAATTCATCAGTTGAAAAAGTTTTAAATGATTTTAGAGGTAAAGATTTTTCTAAGCTTAAAAAAAACCTCTCAGATGCTCTAGTTGCTTCAATTTGTCCTTTAGGGAAAGAAATCAAAAAGTTGATGCAAGACAAAGGATTTCTAACTTCAGTTTTGAAAAAAGGTAAAGAAAACGCCAACAAAAAAGCTGAGGAGAACCTTAAAAAGATACGTGAAATAGTCGGTCTATTGTAATATATATTTAACTAAATGATACAAATTGAACAAACACCAAATCCTGACTCATTAAAGTTTTTGTCACCAAAAATTTTATCTACAGTAGGGACTGAGGAATTTAAAAAAAAGGACGAAAATAATATTAACAATAGTTTTGTTAAAACATTATTAAAAATCAAGGGTGTGGAATTAGTTCTTATGTCAGACAAGTTTCTTACAGTTAAAAAGACTAAAGATACATCTTGGGACGATTTAAAGCCTACAGTAATTTCGCATTTGAATGATTATTTACAAGAAAACTCAGGCCCCATTTTAACTGAAAAAAAAGATCAAACAATTGAAACAGATGCGAATGAAACTGTGACTGAGATTAAAAGAATTTTAGAAACCATGATACGACCAGCAGTCGCAAGAGACGGAGGTGATATTAAATTTCATTCTTTCGACAAAGGAATTTTAAAGGTTAAACTTCAAGGGAGTTGTTCAGGCTGCCCAAGTTCTTTAATGACTTTAAAACAAGGTGTTCAAAACTTAATTTGTCAAAAAGTAAAAACAGTTAAATCTGTGGAGCTAGCTTAATTATGAAAAAAAATCTTAGTTACAGAGATAAACTTCTTGAATTGGCAAGTATTTATAAGATCTCCGAGATAAAAAATTATGAAAAGTCAAAAAAATATTTAACAACTCCTCAGATAGAACATATTTTAAAAAAAAACAAAGTTCCTATTCCAACAGAAGTCAATAAGAGTATTTTAGAAATTCAAGCTAAAAAAATTTCAAAACCTATTTTTTCAGTCACAAACAAAGTTAATTTAATATGGATACTTTTTATAAAATCAATTCTAAAAGTTCTCCAAGGATTTGTGAAAATATTTCCGTTTTTGGGTAATGGAATTATAAAAATATGTTCTTTAATAAGTAAGGGAACAATTAACTTACTAAACGGTATTTATAACTTTAAGGTTGAAGAAAGAAAGGCAAATAAAATTTTTACTGGAGCGGCTGTTATCACTTTCATTTGTCTCTTTTCTGCTGGTGGATTTTACATGACAAAATATATAACTGATGATGAGTCAGTTAAATTAATGCTAGATAAAAAATTTGAAAAGAAAACTAAAAAACTAGAAAAAGAAAATCTTGCTAAATTAATCCCAAGTGATAATGAAAAAAAACCTTTACCTAAAAAACAGGAAACTAACAAAGTAAAAATTCCAAAAAAAGATAAAAAGAAAAAAAATGAAGTTGTGTCAGAGTTTGTTCTGCCTAATTTAAACTTAAAAACTGAAACTGTTCTAAGCCTCTTTTCTGACGTACAGTATGATTTAAACAAGGTGCGAAGTGAAAAAAAAGTAAAGCCAATTTATTTTACTCAATTTCCTAAAGATCTTGATGAGATTAAAAGTGTTAAGCTTAAAAAAGATACTTTCATAAAGATCGTTTTACCATTGATAGTCGCTGAGAATGAAAAAATATTAGATGATAGATATGAATTAAAGAAAATTACTTCAAAAAAAGTTACGACTGATAAAGAAAAATATTGGTTAAGAAAAAAATTAAAAGAATACAAAGTTTTAAAAGGGGACATTAGAGAGCTAGAAAAAAGAATGGATGTAATACCAGTTTCAATAGCTTTGGCTCAGGCAGCTAAGGAAAGTGGCTGGGGTACCTCAAGGTTTGCATTAGAAGGAAATGCAATATTTGGGCAATGGACTTGGGATGGTAAAGGTATTGCTCCACTTGAAAGAGATAAAAACAAAGGTCACAAAATTTTAAGATTTCCAATTTTAAGAGCTTCAGTAAAGGCATATCAAAACAATTTAAACACACACAAAGGTTACAGAGATTTTAGAGAGAAAAGACATTCTTTGAGAAAAAAAAATAGATCTGTTAGAGGATTAGAACTTACTTCAACTTTAGATAAATATGCTCAAACAGGAAAAGAATATACTGAAGTTTTAGAAAAAATTATTCAAGATAATAAACTTTCAGACTTTGAAAGTGTGCAACTCACAAATTCAGTAGTTAAACAAGAACTTAATTTGTAATTTATTTATCTGATATTACAAATTGAATTCCAAGCCATCTCCAAAAACCACCATTTTCTCTTAACGAACAGTTTATTCTTCCACGTTCTCCAACAAATTTTTCAGCAATCTCAATTTCTAAATTGTTATTATTTTTGAAAGATATTTTAGAGTTTCGCCATTTATTCCCTTCGTTTGAAAAACATGAAATTTGTTTTAAATTAGTTATATTTTTATAAAATTCGATATTTACTTTAGGTGGGTTTTTAGCTTGCAACAAGTATCTATCTTCAGGAGTTATTTGTTTATATTTTAAAGGAAGAGTTTTCATTAAAGTTTTAAATCTATCAATTTTCCCATATTTTTCATTAATAGGAAATCTTGGAAGTTCCCATAAATCTTTTGTTTCATCTATTACACCTGAGTGTTGGCCAAAAGCGTATTTAAATCCAAGATCTTTAATAATATTTTTAAACTCAAGACTATACTCCCCAAAGGGGTAAGAAAAAAATTCAGAATTTTTTCCTAATTTATTTTCAAAAATTTTAATTGATTTTACTATATCATTTTTTATATTCTCAGGACTTTCTTCAACTAAATATTCATGAGAGTGACTGTGATTTCCAATTTCAACAAGATTTGAATTATAAAGTTCTAATATTTGATCCCAATTCATATAGTTAAATGACCCAACATTTTGAGTATTTACAAATAATATAAATGGAATTCCTCTCTTTTTTAAAATTGGCCAAGCATTTTTATAAAAAGATAATAAACCATCATCCACTGTAAATAAAATTTTTCTTTCATTTTTATTTTGCGAAAGACTTTGTTTAAAATTTTTAGGGTGAATAAATTTTATTCCCTCGCTTTCAATGATTTTTAGTTGTTCCTTAAAGACATCTAGCTGAATATTTGTTGAAGGGTATTTAGTTTCGTTGAACCTATGATACATTATAGAAATTAGTCCAAAATCACTAATATTATTTTGCGAAGTGGAAGAATAAGCATTATTATTGTAAGAAAAAAATGAATTTAAAACAAAACAAATGATTAAAAACTTTTTAATAATAAGTTGCATAGGTAAAGAGAATAAAATCGGCATAAGATTTAGTGATAATTTTTTTGTTCATGATATTAATAATAAAGTTAAAAATAATGATGCTTTAGTATCAAACATATTAGATTTATTAAAAAAGCACAAAGTAAATATTGATGATAGTTTTTCAGTTTTAGTTAATAGGGGCCCCGGTAGCTTTTCCTCTATTAGAGTATCTTTAGCAGTGGCAAAAGGAATAAAAATCTCTAAAAATGTAAAAATTTTTGGTTTTAAAGACTCTGACTTACCTCAATTTAAGCTTGAAAATATTGAAATTTTAATAAAAAAAAATTTTTTAGAAAAAAATTTGATAAAACCATTGTATTTAAGTTAAATTATTAAAATATATGAGTTCTATAGAAGAAAAATGCAAAGAAAAAGGTGTAAGGCTTACTGACCAAAGAAAGGTAATAGCAAAAATTCTTTCTGAGTCAAAGGAAGTTTATGGCTCAAAAGACCATCCTGATGTTGATGAGCTTCATAAAAGAGTAACTGCAATAGATGACAAAATTAGCATAGCTACAGTTTACAGAACCGTAAAACTTTTTGAGGAAGCAGGTATTTTAATTAAGCATGATTTTAAAGCTGGCAAAGCAAGATATGAAATTAATGACAATCACAACCATTTGATTGATGTAAACAGTGGAGAAATAGTAGAATTTGTAGATAAAGATATTGAAGAATTGCAGAGTAAAATTGCTAAGAAATTAGGTTATAAATTAGTTGACCATAAATTAGAATTATACGGTACAAAAATTAAAAAATAAATTGTCAAAAAAAATTTATATCAAAACTTTTGGATGTCAGATGAATGAGTACGACAGTAATCGTATTTTTGACGTTTTAAAAAAAATTGGATACTCAAAAACAGAAAACATTTCTGAGACCGATTGTTATATTTTAAATACTTGCCATATTCGTGAAAAAGCTACTGAAAAAGTTTACCATGATGTCGGGCGGTTAAAAAAAGAATTTAAAAATAGGAAAAAACCTATTCTCATAGTGACCGGTTGTGTAGCTCAGGCAGAAGGAGAAGAAATGCTAAAGAGAGAAAATTATATTGATAGTGTGATTGGTCCACAGTCTTATCATAAAATTTCAAAAATTATAAAAGATATAGAAGCAAAAAAACAAAAAATTAATGTTACAGAATTTGATACCATTGAAAAATTTGATACGTTAAATTTAATAAAAAATTCTAATTCTAAAGTTTCTTCCTTTTTAACTATTCAAGAGGGATGCGATAAATTCTGTAATTTTTGCGTTGTTCCTTATACTCGAGGTCCAGAATATTCTCGTACAGTTTCTGAAATATTAGAAGAAGCAAAAGTGTTGGTAGAGAACGGCTCCAAAGAAATTACCCTTTTAGGTCAAAATGTTAATGCATACTTAAATAACAAAAAAAAATTATCAGACTTAATTTATACATTAAGCAAAATTAAAGGACTTGAAAGAATAAGATATACAACTTCGCACCCTAAAGATATGACAGATGATTTGATAGGTGCCCACAAAGATATAAAAAAACTTATGCCAATTTTACATCTTCCAGTTCAAACAGGATCAACCAAGATTTTAAAGTTAATGAATAGGAAACACAATATTGAGGAATATTATAATATTATAGAAAAGTTAAAAAAATTTGTCCCAAATATAAAATTTTCAAGCGATTTCATTATAGGATATCCTGGTGAAACTGATAAAGATTTTAATGATACTTTAAGATTGATGAAAAAAGTTCAATTCATCAATTCTTATTCTTTTGTTTTTAGTGCTAGACCAGGTACACCTGCAGCAAAAAAAAATATTGTTAAAGATGATATATCAAAGCAAAGACTATCTAATTTTCAAGAATTATCTGAAAAAATAAAAATAAATTATAAGAAAAAACTGTTAGATAGCAGCGTAGAGGTCTTATTTGAAAATAGAATTGACGAAAACTCTTTTTTCGGAAGAGATAAATTTTTCAATTCAGTAATAGTTAAAAGTAACAAAAATCTTAATGGAAAAATTTTAAATGTTAAAATTAAGAACTTTAACACGAATACTTTATTTGGAACCATATCTGATTTTAATGAAAAACCATTTGCTGCTTAAAATTTATGTCAGAAATTAACAAACTAAAAGAAAGTTATTCAATAAAAAAAATTGATAAAGAAACAATTAATCTAAAAATATTTAATAATAATCTTTTAATGTCAATTGTTGGACCATTTAATTCAAATTTGACAGAACTTGAGAAACTGACTAACACAACCATTTATTTTAGAGGTAATTCAATTACGGTAAAAGGTGAAAATCACAAAATAAAGCTTGTTTCTGAAGCTGTAAAATTTTTAATAAATAAGTTTCTTTTAACTAACGTTATTGAAAAAAGTGATATAAACTTATCATTAAAAAATTATATGAATTCTGATAAAAAATCTAATGTTCAATCCTTAGATCATTTAATAAAAACACCAAGAAAATCTGTAATTGCTAAATCAAAAAAACAATCAGAATATATTAAAGCTTTAAAAGAAAACGAAATTGTAATGGCATTAGGACCTGCAGGAACAGGAAAAAGCTATTTAGCAGTCTCAGTTGCGATTACTATGTTGTTTGAAAAAAAAGTAGAAAGAGTAATATTATCTCGACCTGCTGTAGAAGCTGGAGAAAAGTTAGGGTTTCTTCCAGGTGATATGAAGGAAAAAGTAGATCCATATCTAAGACCTCTTTATGATGCACTATATGATCTTTTTGGTTTTGAAAAAATTCAAAGAAAAATTGAGACCGGAGAGATAGAGATAGCACCCTTAGCTTTTATGAGAGGCAGAACATTAAAAAATTCATTTGCTATTTTAGATGAAGCACAAAATGCTACCATGACTCAAATTAAAATGTTTTTAACACGGATTGGAGAAAACTCAAAACTAGTTGTAAATGGAGACCCATCACAAATTGATTTAATAGATAAATCAAAATCTGGTTTAATAAAATCAAAAAATATTTTAAAGAAAATTGATGAAATTAAAATGATAGAATTTGATCATCAAGATGCAGTCAGACATCGTTTGGTATCAAAGATTATTCAAGCTTACCAAAAAAAATCTGATGATAAAAATTAATGTTATTGTAAGAGATAAAAGTTGGAAAAAACAAATAAATAATCCAAAAAAATTCTTGGAAAAAAATATTCAAACAATAAACAAAAAAATTAACTTTTTTAAAAATAAAAAAATTTCATTTTCAATATTACTAACATCAAGTAAAGATATTAAATTATTGAATAAAAAGTTTAGAAATAAAGATAAAACAACAGACGTTTTATCTTTTCCATTTTACAATAAGGTTTTTTTATTAAAACTTTTAAAAAAAAAAAATCATGTATATTTAGGAGACGTAGCAATAAATATAAAAGAAATTTTAAAAAAGAAAAAAAAAACTAATTTTAAGTTTGAATTCGATAAATTATGGATTCATGGTTTGGTTCACCTTTTAGGCCACAAACATTATTACGATAAAGACTTTAAAAAGATGCAAGTTTTTGAAAAGAAGTTATTAGTTTCTTTAAATAAAAATTATGACTTTTGAAAAAGTTTTAAATAATAGATTCTTAGTTTTAATTTTATTCCCTTTTTTGTTAGGCGCAGTCAGTGTGTTGAGTTTTCAACCTTTTAATTTTCTATTTATAAATTTTTTTTCCCTATCATTATTATTTTTAATCCTGACCTATGTTAGAAAAAAAATTAAAAAAACTTATAGAAAAAAACCTTATCTTTTAAATTTTTTTATAATTGGATATGCATTTGGTTTTGGTTTTTTTCTTTTAAACCTTTTTTGGATTTCTTACTCCTTAACCTATGTAGATGAATTTAAATTTTTAATACCTTTTTCTATTATACTTATTCCATTAATGCTTGCCATTTTTTTTGGAGTTGGAACTTTAATTGTGGGACCCATTTTAAAAAACGATGTGCAATCTTTATTAATTTTTTGTAGCACATTTGCAGTTATAGACTATCTTAGAGGAAAAATTTTTACGGGATTTCCATGGAACTTATGGGCTTATAGCTGGTCCTCGATTCTTGAGAAATTGCAAATATTAAACTTTCTTGGACTTTATGCTTTTAATTTATTTGCTATAACAATATTTTGCACTTTAGCTCTTTTTTTTTTCAAAAAAAATAAACTAAATTATTTATTTATTATTTTTTTGTTACTTTCTAGCTTCAGTAATTATATTTATGGATCTTATGAAATGAATAAAGATTTACAAAAATTTAGTGATAAAGAAATATTAATAAAGATTGTGTCACCGAGTAATGTTTTAAACTATGATATTGAAATTGATGAGTTAACTAACCAAATCAAAGAAATGATCAAATTTAGTGATCCGAAGGAAAACAAAAAAACGATCTTTATTTGGCCAGAGGGAGTTTTCTCTGGTTACAATTTTTCCGATCTAAAACATTTAAAAAAAACTTTTCGTGAAAATTTTTCTAAAAATCATATTATTGTTTTTGGAGCTAATACTTATAAAAAAGAACTTAATAAGGATATTTATTATAATAGTCTAATAGCTGTAAATAACGAATTTGAAGTTATATACAAATATAATAAAAGAAAACTAGTTCCATTTGGAGAATTTTTACCTTTTGAAAATATTTTAAATAAAATAGGACTTAAAAAAATTACAAGAGGATATGGTTCATTTACTAAAGGCAATGTACAAAAAAATTTTTCAATTGAAAATGCTAAAATACTTCCACTTATATGTTACGAAATTATATTTCCCGAACTTATTCAAAATTCAAATAAGAATACAAACTTGATTATCAATATTTCTGAAGATGCCTGGTTTGGGGACTCTATTGGACCAAAACAACATTTTACTAAAGCTATTTTTCGAGCCATTGAAAACAATACTTATCTTGTTAGGTCAACCAATAAGGGTATAAGTGGTTTTGTGGATAATAAGGGAAGAGTAATAAAGAGTTTAAATCCAAATGAAACTGGTAATATTGAATTAAAAGTTCCATTAATTGAAAATAACAAAAAAAATAAAAATGATTTGATATTTTTTATACTTTTATTTACATATACGATCATCTTTTTTACAAAAAAAAATAAATTATAATGGCAAAAGATTTTTTATTTACAAGTGAGTCAGTATCTGAGGGTCATCCAGATAAAGTTTGTGATAGAATTTCTGACATGGTTGTAGACAGTTATCTTTCAAAAGATCCTTTTTCAAGAGTTGCGTGCGAAACTTTAACAACATCTAATAGGGTTGTTCTTGCAGGTGAAACACGTGGACCAAAAATTAAAAACGAGGATTTAATAGAAAAAGTGAGAAAATGTATTAGAGAAATAGGGTACGATCAAAAAGGTTTCAGTTGGAAAAACGCAAAAATTGAAACCTTCTTACATGAACAGTCTTCCGATATTGCAATGGGTGTAGATGCAAAAGGGAATAAAGACGAAGGTGCTGGTGATCAAGGAATAATGTTTGGATATGCATGTAATGAGACAAAAGATTTAATGCCAGCTCCAATCCATTATTCTCACAAGATTTTAAGATTAATGGCAGAAGATAGAAAAAAAGGTATTCTTAAAGGAATAGAGCCAGATTCTAAAAGTCAAGTAACATTGCAGTATGAAGATGACATTCCAAGGAAAGTTACTTCAGTTGTAATTTCATCTCAACACTCAAAAGATTTGGATCAAATTAAGGTAAAAAAACTATTGTTGCCTTATATCGAAAAATCCATTCCAAAAAGTTTATTAGAAAATTTAAATGAGGAAAATATATATATTAATCCTACTGGTCAGTTTATTACTGGAGGACCAGACGGAGATGCTGGCTTAACAGGAAGAAAAATTATTGTTGATACCTATGGAGGCGCAGCACCTCATGGAGGTGGTGCTTTCTCAGGAAAAGATCCCACAAAGGTTGATAGATCAGCAGCTTACGTGGCAAGATACTTGGCAAAAAATATAGTTGCAGCAAAAGTTTCTAACAAATGTTTAATTCAACTTTCTTATGCAATTGGGGTTTCGAAACCTCTATCTATTTTTTTAAAACTTTCTGAAAAAGATGATCAAAAGACTGAAGGCGTAAAAAAAATTATAGAAAAAAACTTTGACTTATCTCCTCGAGGCATAAGAGAACTTCTTGGACTTAACAAACCTATTTATGAAATAACTTCGTCATATGGTCATTTTGGACGAGAACCCTCAAATAATGGTCATTTTTCTTGGGAAAAAACTGACAAAAAAGAGCTTTTCAAATTGTAAACTTGAAAAACCTTAATTTTTTAATTACAAATAATCAAATTGCAGATTTTACAAAATGGGCATTTGCCCATTTTTTTTTGGAGGAGATGAAAACAAAATGTTGAATAGAGGATTAGATAAGCTTGAGCTGTTAAGAATAGTTGAAGCTGTGGCAAATGAAAAATCTATAGACAAAGAATTAGTTATGGAGTCGATGGAAAGTGCCATTCAAAAAGCAGCTTTAACTAAATTTGGTAACGAAAATAATATAGCCGTTGAGATAAATCGAGAAAATGGAGAAATAAAAATTCAAAAAGTGCTTGAAATAGTAGAAAAAGTTGAAGATCCAAGTAGAGAAATTAGCTTAAGCGATGCGACCCAAATAAACAAAGAAAATTCAGATTTAAAGATTGGAGATAAAATCTTTGAAATATTACCACAGATTGATGTAGGAAGAATTGGGGTACATGCAGCAAAAAATATTATTAATGGAAGTATAAAAAAAGCTGAGCGCCATAGACAATACAAAGATTTTGTCGATAAAAAAGGACAAATTGTAAGCGGAATTGTTAAAAGGGAAGAATACGACAAGACAATTATTGTTGACCTAGGAAGAGCAGAAGGAGTTCTTAAAAGAGACGATAAGATTTTGAGAGAAAATTATAAGAATGGAGATAGAATTAAAGCTTATTGTTTTGAAGTTAAAGAAGACTTAAAAGGTCATCAAATATTTTTATCTAGAACCCATCCTGAATTTCTTGCAAAATTATTTTTTCAAGAGGTTCCAGAGATATATGAAGGCATTATTGAAATTAAAGCAGTTGCAAGAGATCCTGGAAGCAGAGCAAAAATATGTGTTCATTCAAAAGACAGTTCAATTGATCCAGTTGGTGCTTGTGTTGGGATGAGAGGTAGTAGAGTGCAAACTATTGTAAATGAGTTACAAGGAGAAAAAATAGATATTATAAAATGGACAGAAGATCTACCAACTCTAATTTCAGAATCATTGTCACCTGCAGAAATACAAAAAGTTTTGATAGATCAAGACAATAAGAGAATAGAAGTAATTTTGACTGAGGAAAATTTAAGTAAGGCTATTGGCAGAAGAGGTCAAAACGTAAGATTAGCTTCAAAACTTACAAATTTTGAAATTGATATTCTTACCGACAAGGAAGATTCAGAAAGAAGACAAGCAGAATTTAAAGAAAAAACAGAGAACTTAATTAAAAACTTAGAGGTTGATGAAACATTAGGTCAACTACTTGTTTCAGAAGGATTTCAAGGTATCGAAGAAATTTCTCAGGCAAAAGTGGATGATATTTCTAAAATTGAGGGAATTGACGAAGACACCGCAAAAGAACTAATCACGAGATCTAAAGATGGTCTTATTAAAGAAAAAGAAGATGTTTCAAAAAAACTTAAAGAGCTTGGGGTAGAAGATGGCTTAATAAATCTGAAAGGCATGTCACAGGGAATGTTAGTTGTTCTTGAACAGAGAGGAATTAAAAAACTTAGTGATTTTGCCGACCTATCTTCTGATGAGCTAATAGGTGGTTTTGATGAAATTAAAGGAAAAAAAATTAGGATAAATGGATACTTAGAAGAGTTTTCTTTATCAAAGGAAGAGGCTGACCAACTAATAATGTCGGCTAGAGAAATTGTATTTAAATAATTAATTTATGAAAGATAAGAAAAAAACATTAACAATATCGACTGGGTTTAAAAAGAGTATAGATGCGTCATCTTTTAAAAAAAAGGATGGAAAAAAATCATATTCTATTGAAAAGAAGAAAAATTTTAAGAATTCGAGAGATACAGGCAAAGGTACTCAAGGAGCAAGTCATTCAAACAGAAATGATAACCGAAAATTTTTTGCTAGAAAATTTGTTGAACAACAAGCTACGAAAGCTTTTATTAAAAAAAAGGAAGATAAAGCTACAAGTAAAAACAAACTAAAGGTTAAGGGCCCAATCGACAAAAGAGATATAAAACTAACTGTAGCTAGAGCAATGAATGTTGAAGAAATTGAAATTAAACAAAGGAGCCTAGCCTCAGTGAAGAGAGCAAGGCTTAAAGAAAAAAGAAGTAACCCTCAAGCTGAAGAAAAGAAAGAATTTAAAAAAGTAGTAAGGCATGTAAATGTTCCAGAACAAATATCTATTCAAGAATTATCAAATAGAATGGCTGAAAGGTCTTCAGATATTATAAAATTTCTTTTTAATATGAAAGTTGTAGCAACGATAAATCACGTTATTGATAAAGATACTGCTGAATATATTATAAAGGAATTTGGGCATGTGCCAGTTTTAGAGGAAAAACCAACTTTTAAAATTTCAAAGAAAAGCGACAACACTGATGGTAAGTTAGAAAAAAGACCACCTATCGTGACAATCATGGGCCACGTTGACCATGGAAAAACATCTTTGTTAGATGCACTAAGAGATACAAATGTAGTTTCAGGGGAGTTTGGTGGTATCACTCAACATATTGGAGCTTACCAAGTTAAAACTGAGAAAAATCAAATAATAACTTTTATTGATACTCCTGGCCACGCAGCCTTTACAGAAATGAGAGCAAGGGGATCGAAAGTGACTGACATTGTAGTTTTAGTCATAGGAGCAGATGATGGAATTAAACCACAAACTGTAGAAGCAATTAAACATTCTAAAGCAGCTAAGGTTCCTATAATAGTTGCAATTAATAAATGTGATTTACCTAATAAAAACATCAGTAAAATAAAAAATGATTTGATGCAATATGAATTAATCGCTGAAGATTTAAGCGGAGATACTTTGTTTGTAGAAGTTTCTGCAACAAAAAAAATGAATCTAGATAAGCTTAAAGAAAGTATTTTACTTCAATCAGAGATATTAGATTTAAAATCCTCCTTTGATGGGCCAGCATCCGGAGTTGTTTTAGAATCAAAGATAGATAAGGGAAAAGGTCCAGTTTCAACCGTATTAATTTCTAATGGATTATTAAAAAAAGGAGATTTTTTTGTATGTGGAAATACTTACGGCAAGGTAAGAGCTATGATTAATTATGAAGGAAAAAATTTAGATGAAGCATTTCCTTCAATGCCTGTTGAAATCCTAGGGATGAATGGTACAGCTTTTGCTGGGGCAGAATTTATAGTGACCGAAGATGAGAATAAAGCTAAAGAAATAGTTGACTTTAAGAAAAATGAAAAAGGTAATGCGAAGCAACTTGCATCAAAGGATAAAACTACTTTATTTGAAAGTCAAAAAACAAAAGAAGAACTAAATATTATAATAAAATCTGATGTTCAAGGTTCAAACGAGGCTTTAAAATTAGCAATAAATAAAATTGAACATAAAGAGGTAAAAGCTCACATAATTCTTGCTGATATAGGTATGATCAATGAGAGTGACGTGTCTTTAGCTAAGGCATCCAACGCACTATTGTTAGGTTTTAATGTTAAGCCTAATAGAGAAGCAAAAAAATTAGCCGAAGATCAAAATATTGAGATTAAGCACTTTAACATTATTTATGAAGCTCTCGAATATGTTGAAAAAGGTCTTTCAGGTTTACTAGAACCAGAAATTAAGGAAAAGATAAAAGGATCAGCCGAAGTTCTCCAAGTTTTTAAAGTCTCAAATGCGGGAAAAATTGCAGGCTCAAAGGTTATAGAAGGTGAAATAATCAACAAGTCTAAAGCTAGAGTTATAAGAGATGGTTCCGTGGTTTATGATGGTGAAATTTCAAGCATTTTTAGGGAGAAGAATGCTGTTAAAGAAGTAAAAACAGGTTTAGAATGTGGTATTGGTTTAAAAGATTTTATAGATTTTAAAGCTAAGGATGTAATAGAGGCTTATCAATTGGAAAAAATTGAGAGAAAAATTTAATGAAAAAAAGCTACAGAAACTCAACTTATAGCCAAAGACAACTAAGGGTGGGAGAGCTAGTTAAACAAAATTTAGGTGAAATTTTTATAAGGAATGAAGCAAAAATTCCTGCTTTTAACACCAAAGTTGTTACAGTTACAGAAGTTAGAATGAGTTCAGACTTAAAATCCGCTAGAGCCTATGTAATACCTTTAGGAGGTATTGAAATGGGAAAAACGGTAAGTACCTTGACTGAATTCTCACATCTTGTTAGAAAAGCCTTATCGAAAAAACTAGATATAAAGTTTCTTCCAAGGCTTTCTTTTGTCGAAGATAATTCCTTTGAATATGCTGAAAAAATTGAGAGATTAATAAAAAAAAATAAAGAAGATGAAAACAACAAAAAAAGATATAATTAAATCTCTTGCTATAAACAATGATGATGTTGGATCTGCCGAGGTTCAGATTGGTTTATTGAGCAAGAAAATCGAAAAACTTGCTGAGCACTTTAAAAAATTTAAAAAAGACAAGCATTCTTCTGTAGGACTTAGTAAATCAGTAAACAAAAGAAAAAAGCTCTTAAGTTATTTGAAAAAAAGAAATCCAGCATCTTATGAAAAGGTTATACAAAAATTAAATTTAAGGAAATAATGTTTAAAATTCACAAAGAAGAAGTTGAAATTAATGGTAAAAAAATTACTTTAGAAACAGGTAAAGTTGCTAGGCAAGCTGATGGGGCAGTTATTGTTACATGTGGAGAAACAGTAGTAATTGGTACCGCTGTGGGGGCAAAAAAAATTAATGAAGGACAAGATTACTTTCCTTTGTCTGTTAATTATCAAGAAAAATATTATGCAGCAGGTAAAATACCAGGGGGTTATTTTAAAAGAGAAGCAAGACCAACAGAGGCAGAGACTTTAATATCTAGATTAATTGATAGACCAATTAGACCTCTGTTTCCTTCAGGATTTATGAATGAAGTACAACTATTACCTACTGTGCTTTCTTATGATGGAGAAAATCAATCAGATATTTTATCTATAATTGCTTCATCAGCAGCATTAGCTATATCAGGCCTTCCATTTCAAGGGCCAATAGCAGCTAGTAGAGTTGGATATAAAGATAAAAAATATTTGCTAAACCCAACTCCTGCGCAGTTAAAGGAATCAGAATTAGATTTAGTAGTCGCAGGTACTAAAGATGCAGTTTTAATGGTTGAGTCCGAAACATCAGGTTTGACTGAGAAAATAATGTTGGACGCTGTAAAGTTTGGTCACGAAAATTTTGTTCCAATTATAAAAGCCATAGAGTCCCTAGCAAAAAAGGCAGGCAAACCCAAATGGGAAATTGAAGAAGTAGATCATTCAGATGTAAAAAATAAAATAACTAGTACTTTTGAAAAAGATTTAAGGAAAGCATTTAAGGAAATCGACAAAAAGAAACGATCAACTGCGATTTCAGAAATAGATACGAAATGTAAAGAAATGTTTTTAGAAGATGAAAATGTTACGGAAAATCAAGCAATGGCACAATTAAAATCGCTCGAAAAAGATATTGTTCGAACTGCAATTTTAAAAGATAAAAAAAGAATTGATGGTAGAGGCCTTTCAGATGTAAGACAAATCAAGTGTGAAGTAGGTGTTTTACCAAGGACCCATGGATCTGCTTTATTTACAAGGGGAGAAACGCAAGCATTAGTAGTTACTACTCTAGGTACATCCGATGATGAGCAAAGATTTGAGAGCTTAGAAGGAATGCAGAAATCAAATTTTATGCTGCACTATAATTTCCCTCCTTTTTCTGTTGGTGAATGTGGTAGGGTAGGAACTGGAAGAAGAGAGATAGGCCATGGAAAATTGGCTTGGAGAGCTATTAATTCCTCATTACCTAAAAAAGAAAATTTTCCGTACACTCTTAGAGTAGTTTCTGAAATTACAGAATCAAATGGTTCATCTTCTATGGCAACTGTTTGTGGAACTTCACTAGCTCTTATGGACGCGGGAGTACCGATAAAAGAGCCCGTTGCAGGTATTGCTATGGGTTTAATAAAAGAAGGTGATAAATTCTCGGTTTTATCAGATATTTTAGGTGATGAAGACCATCTAGGAGATATGGATTTCAAGGTAGCCGGAACTAAAGACGGAATAACTTCTTTACAAATGGATATTAAAATCACTGGCATAACTTTTGAGATAATGGAAAAGGCTTTGGCTCAAGCCAAAGACGGCAGAGAACATATATTAGGAGAAATGAATAAGGCATTAAAGTCATCTAGGAAAGAGTTCTCTAAGCACACTCCAAAAATGGAAACCTTGAAAGTTGACAAAAAAGAAATTGCCACAGTAATTGGTAAAGGCGGAGCAACGATAAGAGAAATTGTAGAGACATCTGGAGCCAAAGTTGACGTTAAAGACACCGGAGAAGTTACAGTTGCAGCGCCTGATGAAGAGTCTAGAAAAAAAGCTATAGAGTTTATAAAAAATTTAATTGCAAAACCTGAAGTTGGAAAAATCTATAAAGGCAAAGTAGTTAAAATAATGGAATTTGGTGCTTTCGTGAACTTTTTAGGCAAACAAGATGGGTTGGTCCATATATCTGAATTAGCTGGCAAAAGAGTGGCCAAAGTAACCGACGTTGTTAAAGAAGGTGATGAAGTTTCTGTTAAAGTTTTAGGCTTTGATAGAGGCAAGGTAAAACTGTCTATCAAACAAGCAGTTGCATAAAATTTTAAAATTTGTACTCGAAATTTTGTGTTTTCTCATTTATTTGAAGTTCAATAGCACCATTTCTTAAATGAAAATTTCTAGCCATTTCTGTCAATGGAGATAAAGTAACTAACCTGTTTAAGTGGTTTGATTTCTTAATTTTTTTAAATACTTCTTTAACAATTAATTTTCCACCTCCCTTTTTTTTCGACCAGACTGTATAAGCAATGGCAATTTTCCCAACATTTTGGTCCCTTAAAGTACTTTGTAAATGGGCATCTCTAGACATCAAATCTAATTCCTCAACTGTCTTTGGAATCTCATTAGTAAAACTAAAACACATTATGGCACAAATTTCTTTTTTATACTTAACACCGTAAATTTTCCGACCAAAACTAGTTCTAAACTTGTTATCAAGCTCTGGTCTTACTGGATCCTCTTTTACATTGCACGATTTGAGCTCTATTAATTCTGCCCCTTTAATCCAATCAAAAAAAGTATCAATATTTTTACTTATAAGTTGTTTATTTTTTCTGATTCTCGCTTTAATTCTTGGTTTGAATTTTTTGGTATCTTTTGAGTAACGTTTTGAAGTGTTACTTTTCAAATATTTAGCTACCAATTTTTCTCTTACGTTTTTAAATATTTCTTTCATATTTTTGATATCAATTTAACTTGATAAAGCTTAAATTTTTTTAATATAATTGTTATGATTTAATTTCAGCTATGCATTTTTTGCAGGTTAAGAAATATTTTTGGGGTCAGGCATCCCTGCTTTATTATATCCAGCATCTACGTAATGAATCTCACCCGTTACACCTGCAGCTAAATCACTAATTAAATATAATGCAGATTTCCCTACATCATTTATGTCTACGTTTCTTTTTAAAAATGAGTGGTCAGAGCTCCACTTATACAAAAATTTTGCATCACCGATAGCAGATGCAGCTAGAGTTTTTATTGGTCCAGCACTTATAGCATTTACTCTTATTCCTTTAGATCCCAAATCTCTGGCTATATATTTTACGCTTGACTCCAAAGCTGCCTTACATACACCCATCACATTATAATTGGGAATTACTTTTGTTGACTCGTAACTAAGAGTTAGCATACTAGATCCGGCTTTCATTATTTTTGATGCCTCTTTAGCTATCTCGGTAAAAGAAAAGCATGAAATCAGCATGCTTTTGCTAAAGTTCTCTCTAGATGTATCAATATATTGACCAGTTAACTCTGCTCTATCAGAGAAAGCAATTGCATGAACTACAAAATCTAATTGACCCCATTTATTCTTTATTTCTTCGAAAGTTTTTACAATATCTTCCTTATTCTCAACATTGCAATTGATCAAATGTTTTGAATTTAAAGATTCTGCAAGTGGTGTAACTCTTTTTTTTAAAGCATCACCTAAATACGTGAATGCTAGCTCCGCCCCATTTTCAGACAAATTTTTAGCGATACCCCAAGCTATTGATCTCTCATTAGCTACTCCCATTATCAATCCTTTTTTTCCTTTAACTAAACTCATAATTAAACCTTTTCGAAAACCAAAGTAGCATTTGTACCACCAAAACCAAAACTGTTTGACATTACTGAATTTAAATTAATATTTTTTTCTACCTTGGTTACTATTGGAAACTTTTTTGCCTCCTCGTCCATTTCTTCTATATTGACTGAGGCAGCAATAAAACTATTTTTCATCATAATCAAACTATAAATTGCTTCATGAACTGAAGCAGCACCTAACGGATGTCCAGAAAGAGATTTCGTAGAGCTTATTTTAGGTATTTTTTCTTTAAAAGCTTCTGAAACCGCTTTTAGTTCAGTAATATCTCCAACTGGAGTAGAAGTTCCATGAGTATTAATATAATCAATTTTATTCTTAGATGTTTTAAGCGCCATATTCATACATCTCACTGCTCCCTCGCCTGATGGAGCTACCATATCACTACCATCAGATGTAGCACCATATCCAGTTATTTCTGCGTAGATATTAGCACCTCTTGCTTTTGCATGTTCATATTCTTCTAAAACTAATACTCCGGCACCACCAGCAATTACAAAACCATCTCTTGTTTTATCATAAGGCCTCGAGGCTTTCTCAGGAGTGTCATTATATTTTGAAGAAAGAGCAGTCATAGCATCGAACATCGCTGTCATTGCCCAATGCAGTTCATCACTCCCACCTGCAAAAACTACTTTTTGTTTTCCAAATTGAATTAATTCCATTGCATTACCTATACAATGACCACTAGTTGCGCAAGCAGAACTAATCGTATAGTTAACACCTTTAATTTTAAAAGGCACTGCTAGTGTTGCTGAAGCTGTGCTTGCCATTGTTCTCGGCACAATGAAAGGCCCCATCTTTTTTGGATTTTTTTCTCGTGTTTTATCTGCTGCTAAAATTACATTTTCAATTGAAGGCCCGCCCGATCCCATCACCATTCCTGTTAAATCATTACTTACTTCATTATCTTTTAAACCTGAGTCTTTCACAGCTTCTGCCATAGCAATATAGTTATATGCCGAACCGCTTCCCATAAATCTCATTACTTTTCTATCTACGTGTTCTTCAATTTTTATCTTAGGTTTTCCATGAATATGACTTTTTAAGTTATGTTCTTTATAATCTTCACAAAAAGTTATACCTGACTTTGAATTTAATAAAGATTTATAAACTTCATCTTGGTTATTGCCTAAGCAAGATACAATTCCAATTCCTGTTACTACTACTCTTTTCATTATTTAAATAATCCTACTTTCAAATTTTCTGCTGAATAAATTTTCTTGCCATCTGCTTTAAGAATTCCATCTGCTAAACCTACTGTTGTACCTTCTTTTATAAGTATTCTTTTCATATTTATTTCATAAGTCGCTAACTTTACACTTTTCAAAACTTCTCCAGTAAACTTCACAGTGTTTACCCCCAAAGCCCTTCCTTTCCCTGGGTTTCCAAGCCAACCTAAGTAAAAACCAACTAATTGCCACATTGCGTCTAAACCTAAACATCCAGGCATAACAGAATCATTTCTAAAGTGACATTCAAAAAACCACAAATTTTCTTTTATGTCCAACTCTGCCTTAATTAATCCTTTTTTAAAAGTTCCTTTATTCTCGCTAATTTCTGATATTCTGTCAAACATGAGCATAGGAGGAAGTGGCAGTTTTGCATTACCTGGACCAAATAAATTACCATTTCCACATTCAATTAGCTCGTCATAGCCATAAGATGATTTTTTTTTCATAAATTTTATATTTATTACTTTATTAAAGATAAATTTAATATACTATTTATTTGAAACAAATTTAAACAAAAATAAAATGAACAATAATCAAGCTTTTATAGATAAATTGAGAACATCTGGCCTAAGACCCACCAAACAAAGAATTTTAATAGCAAAAAACTTATTTGAGAGGAGTAAAACTTTTCATTTCACAGTTGAAAAATTAAATAAAGTAATTAACAAAAAAGGAAGTGCAAAAGTTTCCTTGGCTACAATCTACAATACAGTAGAAGCATTTACAAAAGCTGGTTACCTTAAAGAAATTTTAACAAGTAAAAGCAAAAGTTATTACGACACGAACATAAAGTCGCACCACCATTTTTATGATGAAGGCACAAAGGAACTTACAGATATCGACTATAATCAAGTAAAGCTAAGCAAAGTTCCTGTTCCGCCTAAAGGGAAAAAAATTAAAAATCTTGAAGTTATAATTAGAATACAAAAATAATTATCCTTTATTGACTTTATAGTTTAGAATTATTATAAACTATAATTATAACCAAAAAAATGAGCGTTGAATTTAAAAAAAATGGTAATGGAAAATGTCCAGTTATGCATGGCAGCATGACAGAACAAACAACACCTACGCATTGGTGGCCAAAAAATCTTAATTTAGATATTCTACATCAACATGACGTCAAAACTAATCCAATGGATAAAAAATTTGACTACAAAAAAGAAGTAAAGAAATTAAATTTCAAAGGAATTAAAAAAGATTTAATCAAATTAATGACTGATAGCCAAGAGTGGTGGCCAGCTGATCTCGGACACTATGGTGGGTTGTTTATAAGAATGGCCTGGCATTCAGCTGGAACTTACAGAATTGCTGATGGTAGAGGCGGAAGTGGAACCGGGAACCATAGATTTGCTCCTCTTAATTCTTGGCCTGATAATACTAACCTGGATAAGGCAAGAAGATTACTGTGGCCAATCAAAAAAAAATACGGAAATAAAATAAGTTGGGCTGATCTTATGATATTAGCCGGAAACATGGCTTATGAGTCAATGGGATTAAAAATGTATGGTTTTTCTTTTGGAAGAGAAGACATATGGCACCCTGAAAAAGATGTTTATTGGGGTTCAGAAAAAGAATGGCTACAAGATAAAAGATATTCAAACAATGGAGATCGTAAGTCTTTAGCTAACCCGTTAGCTGCAGTCGTTATGGGTCTGATTTATGTAAACCCCGAAGGTGTTGATGGAAAACCAGATCCTCTAAGAACCGCTCATGATGTAAGAGAGACATTTGGTAGAATGGCAATGAATGATGAAGAGACATGTGCATTAACTGTTGGGGGTCACTCAGTAGGTAGAGCACATGGTAACGGGGACGCATCTTTATTAGGACCTGAACCTGAAGCAGGAGAAGTGCATGAGCAAGGATTTGGTTGGAATAGAAAAGGTGGAGGCGGTTTAGGTGTAAACCAGGTAACTAGTGGTATCCAAGGCGCGTGGACAACACATCCTAATAAGTGGGATGATACTTATTTAAAACTTTTATTAGATTATGAATGGGAGTTAAAGAAAAGCCCTGCCGGAGCAAATCAATGGGAGCCAATAAACATGAAAGAAAGCGATAAACCAGTCGATTTAGGTGATCCATCAGTTAAAAGAAATCCAATTATGACTGATGCCGATATGGCCATGAAAATGGATCCTAGCTACAGAAAAATTTCTGAAGAATTCAGAAAAGATCATAAATATATGTCAGACTCCTTTACAAGGGCATGGTTTAAGTTAACTCATAGAGATATGGGACCAAGAAAATATTACATTGGACCTGATGCACCAAAAGAAGATTTAATTTGGCAAGATCCAGTTCCTCAAGGTAAAAAAGATTTTAGTATTACCAAAGCTAAAAAATTAATTGAAGCCACAGGCTTAAAAAACTCTGATTTGATTAGTACTGCCTGGGATAGTGCAAGAACTTATAGAAGAACTGATTGCAGAGGTGGAGCAAATGGAGCAAGAATTCGTTTACTTCCTCAGAAAACATGGTCAGGAAACGAGCCAGCAAGATTAAAAAAAGTTCTTGAGAAGCTAGAGAAAGTAGCTAAAAAAGTAAAAGCGAGCGTTGCTGACATCATTATTTTAGCAGGAAATGTTGGTTTAGAAAAATCCATTAAAAAAGCTGGTTTTAAAATTAAAGTTCCTTTTTCACCTGGAAGAGGAGACGCAACACAAAATCAAACTGATATTGATTCATTTAAAGTCTTAGAACCTCTACATGACGCATTTAGAAATTGGGTAAAAGAAGAATATGCAGTTAGTACAGAAGAAATGATGCTAGATAGAGCATCTTTAATGAACTTATCTGCAAAAGAAATGACGGTTCTAATTGGAGGAATGAGAGTTTTAGACACTAATCATGGCAGTTCAAAACATGGTGTATTTACTAATAAGCCGGGAGTTTTGACAAACGATTTTTTTGTAAATCTAACTGATATGAAATTTAAATGGAAACCTATAGGAAAAGACCTTTATGAAATTATAGATAGAAAATCTAAAAAAACTAAATTTACTGCCACTAGAGTTGATTTAGTTTTTGGGTCCAATTCTGTTCTAAGATCCTACGCTGAGGTATATGCTCAAGATGACAACAAAGAAAAATTTGTTAAAGACTTTGTTAAAACTTGGTCAAAAATTATGAACTCAGATAGAAAAGAATTTTTAAAACTTAATTAATTATTAACATGGTTGAATTTACACAAGGAATCTTCACTGCTGCAAAAAATGTTTACAAAAGCAACAAGGGTTCCATACTTAGAACAATAGTTTATACTATTGGTCACTTTGCGATTGCAATAATTGTTTTAATGTCAATTGCTGATGTTTCATTTTCAGTTGCTTTGACTGATGCAATAGTAGAACCATTAGCAAATGCAGTATGGTATTTCTTGCTAGATAAATTTTGGGCTTCAAAAGTAAGTAAAAGTTAAATTAAAGTCTTCCCCATAAATCATTTTTTTTAATCCAGCCATTATATTTTTCAACTTTAATCTTACACCACTCCTTTTTACATTTTTTTATTATACAAAGCCTTCCTTTGTTTAATGCGACTAAAGGTTTCGAATATATTGTAGGATTTTTAAAAACAATTATTTCCTCATTTTTTGCAATACCCGCCTTTTTTTTTGAGAGTTGGGAAATATGTATCCATCCTGAATTATTTTGATGATCAACAATTTTCCTAAAATTTCCTGATTTATCCTTAACTAAGACAGGCAAATATTTTTTTTTGTACTGTAGTTTTATAGGATAATCTAACGAAGGACCTTGTCTTAAATTAACTTTATCATTTCTTAAAGTTAAAAAATAATTTTCTGCAAAAACAAAATTTGGAATTATTAAAAAAAAAAGAATAAAAAAATAAAAAAATTTTATATTTTTTATCTTTTTGAACAATCTTTTATACATTTTAAACTTCTTGATAATTTAATTTTTCTAAAATTTGATGTTAATGAATTAAAAGCTATCATTTTACCCTTCATGGTATTGTTCGGGTTTATAATTGTATTTATCACCTCATTTGCTTGAAGCGTTCCTGCCATTCCAGCTACAGTAGACATAATGCCTTCAGACTCACAATTATTCGAAACACTTGGCATTTCCGGCATAAAACATCTCAGACAAGGAGTTTTTTTCTTGAAATTAAAATTAAAGATGTGGCCATCAAATTTACTTATAGCTGCAGAAATTAAAATTTTTTTCTTTTTTAAACAAAAATCATTTACTAAATACCTAGTTTCAAAATTATCAGAACCATCACAAATTATATCAAACTTACTAATTATTTCTTCAATATTTTGTTTAGAAATTTTTTTTTGAAAACAAGATACTTTTATTTTTTTATTAATTTTTTTCAAAATTTTTTTTGCGATATCTACTTTTAACTTTCCAACATCTTTTGGAGTGAAAAGAATTTGTCTATTTAAATTCGATAAGTCCACTTTATCGTGATCAACAACACCAATATTGCAAATACCTGAATTAGCAAGATACATTATTAAAGGACACCCTAACCCACCGACACCTATGACTAAGACTTTTGATTTTTGAATTTTTTTTTGCCCAATTATACCAATTTTTTTAAGTACTATTTGCTTATAATTTCTTTTAAAATCCTGATTTGTAAAAATCATATTATAAAAAATTAGTGATTTTTTTTTGAGTTACTTAAAAAATTTTCCATTATTTTTTTTACTAATATTGAAGCTATAAAACTTTTTTTGTTTCTTGGTATTTTTTCTATTTGACCTTTTTTGTTAATTATAGAAACTTTGTTATAATCAACGTTAAACCCAGTTTTTTTATTTGATACATCGTTAGCAATAATCAAATCACAATATTTTTGTTTTAATTTTAATACCGAATTTTTAATTATATTTTCAGTTTCTGCAGAGAACCCTACGACTAAAGTTGGTCTTGCTTTATTATTTTTACTTAAAAATTCGAGTATATCTGGACTTTTTTGTAGTTCTAAATAATTTAATTCAGTAATTTTTTTTTTTATTTTTTGTTGTGCTTTTGTTTTTGGTCTATAATCAGAAACAGCCGCAGCACATACCGCAATATCCACTGGAAGAGATTTTTTTACCTCTTCTAGCATTTGAACTGAACTCTCCACCTTTTTTATTACAAGATCTTTTGAAGAATTAATTTCACTTGGTCCAGCAACTAATGTAGTTTTAATTCCCATTCTTGAAAAAGCCAAAGCTACTTCGTAACCTTGTTTTCCACTTGAATTATTAGAAATATATCTTACAGCATCAAAATATTCTCTTGTAGGTCCGGTAGTTACTAAAGCTTTAATATTTTTTGATTTAAAAAAATTTTTATTATCAAAATATTCTTTTAAATAAGATAATATTTGTCTAGGGCTTGACATTTTGCCTTCCCCATATTCACCACACGCCATTTCACCTTTTTCAGGTCCTATAAATTTATAACCGTAACCAGATAAAGTTTTAAAATTACTTTGAGTAGCTGAATGTAACCACATCCTAACATTCATTGCTGGCACAAGAACAATATCTTTATTTGAAGCTAGTATAACAGTCGTTGCTAAATCACTAGCCTGCCCTAAAGATAATTTAGTCATAAAATTCGCAGTGGTCGGCATTACTAATATTAAATCTGCCCATCTAGATAAAGAAATATGGTCAATCTCAGACTCATTTTTTGCATCAAATATATCTTCATAAACTTTGTTATTTGTTAAAGACGTTATAGAGAGAGGAGTTACAAAGTTTTTTCCACTTTTCGTAAGGATAGTTTTTACTTTAACATCTTTTTTTCTTAAAAGCCTGGCTAGGTCTAAAGCTTTATAAGCAGATATACCTCCACCAACTATCATAAGAATTTTTTTATTATTTAGAGACATAAGTTTAATTAAAATACCAATAGAATTAAAATTACAATACCTAAAAAACCAATAATCATGTTATTTTTAAAATTTTTTAACTTCATTTCTTCAACTTCAAGAGATTTGTTGTTAAGAGCTCCTAGATTTAACCTTCCCTCCGCTATGAGTCGAAGAGCATAGTCTGCCTTATCCATAAAATTGGGTAAATCTGGTATTCTTTTCAAAACTTCACTAGAGGTATTTATAACTTGATCAAACTTTGTTTTTGGGTCTTTCATATTTTTAATCCACGTTTCAAGTATAGGCCTAGAAACTTCCCATATATTTGTTTCAGCGTAAAGTTTTCTTGCGACTCCCTCCACAACCACCATAGTTTTTTGTAAAATTAAAAGTTGAGTTTGTGTCGCCATATTAAATTTCTCTGTTATTTCAAAAAGTTGGGAAAGTAAGTTTCCTCCAGAAATATCCTTTATTGATTGACCAAAAATTGGTTCACCCACAGACCTCAAAGCTTGTGCAAATTTTTCTTTAGAAGTATCTTTAGGAACCAAACCTGCCTGAAAGTGAACTTCAGCAACCTTTATATAATCTCTTTGAACAAAACCATATAAAATTTCTGCTAAATATTGTTTATTATTTTTATCGAGCCTACCCATTATTCCAAAATCTACAGGTACGATGTTGCCTTTCTCGTCAACAAAAAGATTTCCTTGATGCATATCTCCATGAAAAAAACCATCTCTAACTGCTTGCGTAAGAAATTGTTGTATAAGATTCTCAGAAAGTTTTTTAAGATCTACACCAGATTTTTTTAAATTTTCAATTTCTCTTATAGAGGTTCCATTTACTTTATCCAAAGTTAATATTCTCTTAGATGTATAATTCCAATAAATTTTTGGAACATCAAATCCATCATCATTTTTGGTATTTTCATATAATTCATTAGCTGCAGCTGCTTCAAATCTTAAATCCATTTCTATATTAGTTATCTCTTTAAGCAAGTGGACTGACTCGATTAACTTAAGTCTTTTTGTTTTTGGAACTAAATTTTCTACAAAATAGGCTAATAACATCAAGGCATCTAATTCTTCATTAAAAAGCTTTTCTATATCTGGTCTTAAAATTTTAATTGCAACTAATTTATCTTCCTCATTAATCTTAATTTTAGCGGTATGAACCTGAGCAATTGATGCAGCAGCTATTGGTTCACTTAATTCAAAAATATTTTTATATAATTTTTCACCAATTTCTTTTTTTAAAACTTGTTTTGTCTCGTATGTGCTAAAAGGCGGAAGTTTATCTTGTAGTTTTGCAAGATCATTTGCAGTTTTTTCACCTATTATATCAGGTCTTGTAGCCAAAAATTGACCTAATTTAATAAAGGTAGTTCCCATGCTTTCACACGCATTACATAATTTTTCTCCTGGACTTAATTTTTGGTTATCGTATTTTTTTGAAGAGCCTAAAGACATCGCTTCAAAAAGAAACTTTACAGATAATGGAATATTGTAAATTTCATCAATAGAATTAATGGCACCTGATGTAGCTAGTTTTCTTGTAATTTTAAAAAGTTGAAAAATTCTTTTTATCATACTTAAATTTTCCATCCTGAATGAATGGCAGATATTCCTCCAGATAAATTTCTATATTCTACATTAGAAAAACCAACATTGTTTATAATTTTTAAAAGTTCATTTTGATTATAAAATTGATCAATGCTTTCAATTAGGTATTTGTAAGGCATTGAGTCACCCATTATATACTTTCCAATCAATGGAATAATTTTTGAATAATTTTTGTAAATTCCGCTGAGTATTTCATTTTCAACTTTTGAAAATTCTAAACACATAAATCTCCCTCCCGGTTTGAGAACTCGCAATGATTCTTTTAAACAAAGATTTATATTTGATACATTTCTAATACCAAAACTTATTACATAAAAATCATATGAATTATCTTTAACAGGAAGATTTTCAGCTGGGGCTAACTTCCACTCTATGTTAGTATATTTTTTTAGTCTATTTTTTCCTATTTTTAGCATATTTTTATTTGGTTCGACGCAACATATTTTCGATTTAGACATATTTTTATCTGAAATTAATTTTGCCATATCGCCAGTACCCGATGCGACGTCAATAACTGAACTGTTTATTTGAGGCTTCATCCAGTCAATCATTTTTTTTTTCCAAACTCTATGAACACCTAATGACATGACGTCATTCATTAAGTCATACTTTTTATAAACAGTACTAAAAACTGTGTTTACTAACTTGTCTTTATTATTTAAATTTGTCTTCATATATATTTATTTAAATTATATGCCAGAATTACCTGAAGTTGAAGTTGTTAAAAAGTCTCTAAATAGAAATATTAAAACTTTAACAATTAAAAAAGTTATAATTAAGACCAAAAAACTTAGATATTTGATTAATAAAATAAATTTAACAAAATTACAGGGAAAAAAAATAATTAATATTAAAAGAAGGTCAAAATATTTGATTTTTTATTTTGATCAAAAAATACTTTTGCTCGTTCATCTTGGAATGACTGGAAAATTTTTAATTAAAGAAAAAAATAAGTTAAAAAAAACCAGTTTTCACGATACAATTTATAAGAATACATCAAAACATAATCACATAATTTTTATTTTAAACAAAAACAAACAATTAATTTATAACGATATAAGAAAATTTGGTTTTATTAAGACTGTAAATTCAAAGAAACTATCAAAAAATCTTCATTTAAAATTTTTAGGTCCAGAACCACTATCGAATAACTTCAACCTTAATTATTTTAAAAAGAGGATATTAAAAAGAAAAAGAAAAATTAAAGATTTACTTATGGATCAAAAATTTGTTTCTGGTCTAGGAAATATATATGTAAATGAGGTACTTTATTTTAGTAAAGTAAATCCAAGTAAGAATATTTTTAAAATATCACTTCATGAAATTAAAAATATAATAAAATTTACCAAGATAGTTCTTAAAAAGTCTATTAAGGAGGGAGGATCTTCTATAAAAAATTTTGAAAATAGTGATGGAAAAGTAGGAAAATATCAACAAAAGTTCAAGGTTTACAATAGAGCAAATCAATCTTGCAAAAGAGTAAAGTGTAAGAGCTTTATAAGAAGAGTAATAATATCAAACAGATCGACTTTTTTTTGTCCAGACTGTCAAAAATAAGAAGTTGACCGCGATTTACTTGACATATATATAATGAGCAAAAATTATGCCAAATACAAAATCTGCTATTAGAAGAGTGAGAAGAATAAAAAAACAAACTCTTGTAAACCGTTTAAGAAAAAGCAAATACAAGTCTGCAGTTAAACAAATGGAAAAATTAATTGACTCAGGAAAAAGCGATAAGATTAAAAGCTTTTTTCCTAAGTTTCAGTCGATTCTCATGCAGGTTGCTAAATCAGGCGCAGTTAGTAAAAAAACAGCAGCTAGAAAAGTCTCTAAAATTCAAAAAAGAATTTCAAAAAAAAAATAAAGTAAGATTGAATCAATCTTAAGTTGATAAATTTAATTTTACATTCCCAAGTTGTTTAATTTTTTTAATTTTTTATTTATCAAAACTAAATATAGATATTTAATTTTCTAAGTTGTAGGTGTTATAATTTTTTTTTAATTCTATCCTTGCGTTAACTATACAACCAAAAACGAATTTTTTTTTATTTTTTGAAAATATTTCTTGAATAAGTTTCTAAAATAATAAATAAAATTAAATTCAACGAAATTAATTACATGGAAAAAAAATCAATTAAAAAGAAGGATATTTTCGTTTCCGAAGAAGAAAAGACTATAGACTGGTCCCAAATACAGGACTCTTTAGAAAAGAATTTCGGCACCGAAGTGTACTCAAGCTGGTTAAAAAATATTGAACTTTTAAAAGAATTCAACGATCACCTTGTTCTTGGAGTTCCAACAAGATTTTTTAGAGATTGGATTGTTTCAAGATATCTCGATAAAATTCTTAAACTATTAAAAACATTTAAAATGAGCCTTAATAGAGTTGAATTTAAGATTTCTGAGGACAATAAGTCTAACATTAATAGTTCTAACTCAAAAAACATTGAATTTAACAAAATTACAGAAATTAAAGACTCAATTTTGAATTATAACAGACTCAATCCTAACCTAAATTTTGATAACTTTATTGAGGGAACTAGTAATAAAATTGCTTTATCTTCCTCAAAAAAAATATGCGAGCAACTTTCTAGGTATAATCCTTTATATATCTATGGCGGTGTAGGATTAGGCAAAACACACTTATTAAATGCTATAGGTCTAGAATTACAAGAAAAGAATAATGTGATGTTCATTTCAGCTGAGAGGTTTATGTATCACTTCATAAAATCTATTAAAAAAAATGATATGGTCAATTTTAAAGATTTTTTTAGAAAGTCTTCTGTTTTCATAATTGATGATATTCAATTCATAAGGGGGAAAGAGGGTTTACAGGAGGAATTTTTTCACACCTTTAATAGTTTAATTGAAAAAAGTTCTCAAATTATTATTTCATCCGATAGAGCACCAATGAAATTAGACAGAGTTCAAGATCGTATAAAATCAAGATTATCGGGTGGTTTAACTGTTGATATTGAAATACCTGATCTTGAACTAAAAACAGAGATCATCCGAAAAAGAATATTGGATGTACAAAGTCAATTTAAAGAAAATTTTAAGGTAAGTGAAGAAGTAATAAATTATATAGCCAGTGAGTCCAAGACTAATATAAGAGAACTTATAGGTGTTTTGAATAGAGTGATTACTTACAGCAGAATTCATAAAAAAGAATTAAATGTAAATGATTGTAAGAATGTTTTAAAAGATGTTTTTAATCAAACGAAAGTAATAACGGTGGACAAAATTCAAAATACGGTGTCAAACTTTTTTAATATTTCTTTAAATGAAATGTTATCACAAAGAAGATCTAGGCCCTTAGCTAGACCAAGACAAATTGCAATGTATCTTGCAAAAAAAATGACAACAAGATCACTACCTGAGATTGGCAGACGTTTTGCCAACAGAGATCACACAACAGTTATTCACGCAGTTAAAACGATTTCTAAACTTTCTGAGAACGATGATGAAATGAAAAAAAATATCGTTCAAATTAAAGCTATGTTATTAGAAGAATGATATGCAATTTTCCGCTAAAAGAGACTTATTATTAAATTCTTTGAGTTTGGCACAAGGGATAATTGAAAAAAAAAATACATTAGAAATTTTATCAAATATTCTTATCCAAATAAAAGAGAATAAACTCATTATAGTTGCTACAGATTTAGACCTAGTATTTACCGACGAAATCGAAGGAATTACTGTAAAACAGGAAGGAAGCACTACTACTTCTGCAACTATACTTTATGATATTTTAAAAAAAACATCTTCAAATACAGAAGTAAGTTTTGAATTAAAAAGTGAGAATAAATTGAATGTTAAAACTGATAGTTCAGATTTTAATTTAAAATGTCTTCCAACAGAGGGATTCCCTAATATATCAGATAATTTTGTACAAGAAGGAATAGAATTAAATAGATCAAAGCTTTTATCTCTTTTAAACAAAACAAAAATTTCAATATCAAATGATGACACGAGACATTATTTAAGTGGTATATTTTTACATCTTACAGAAGCAGATGGTAAAAAATTCCTAACCGCAGTTGCTACCGATAGCCATCGATTGTCATCATGTAGTATAGAAATAGAAAAAGAAAAAAAATTTTTTTCACTAATTTTACCAAAGAAAGCTGTTTTTCAGTTGTGTAATTTACTGCAGGAGAGTTCTGACAAAGTTTTAATGCAAACAAGTGACTCAAAAATACAGTTCAAAATTGGAAAAGCTAAACTTACTTCAAAAGTAATTGACGGGAAGTTCCCTGATTACAGAAAAGTTGTTCCAACATCAAATGACAAAACTTTAATAGTTTCATCTAAAGACTTTATTGATTCAATAGAAACTGTAACAGCAGTATCTGTTGACAGAAAAGAGGGAGTAAAACTTATATTAGATAATGACAATATAAAATTTTCAGTTAATAGCACAAATACCGGTGACGGAAATAAGTCTATTAAAGCAAAATATAACTCTAATGAGATATCGATTAGTTTTAATTCGAAATATTTAATTGATATAGCTTCTGAAATCGAAGATAAAAATATAAAAATTAATTTAAAAGACTCGGTTTCTCCAGTTTTAATAGAAGACAATGCTGATAAAAATAGTTATTACGTTGTGATGCCGATGAAAATTTAAGTTTAATCAAATTTAAGATTTTTTTTTGCTTTTTGGCTTAAAATCCTTGATATACAATGCTTTTTTGACCTCTTGTATTTGGGTAGTTTTAACTAAGTAACAAAAAATGATATAACTAATTTTCAATATCATAGAATTTAATGTCAAAAAACAAAGAAACATCATCCCAAATTAAAAAAGCTTATGCTGCCGATTCGATTAAAGTATTAAAAGGATTAGATGCTGTTCGAAAAAGACCAGGAATGTACATCGGGGATACCGAAGATGGCTCAGGCTTACATCACATGGTTTTCGAGGTAGTGGATAACTCGATAGATGAAGCGTTAGCAGGATATTGTAAAAATATTTCAGTTGTTATTAACAAAGATAATACAATTACCATAGAAGATGATGGAAGAGGAATTCCTGTAGATTTACATAAAGAGGAAAAAAAATCAGCAGCTGAAGTTATAATGACACAATTACATGCTGGAGGAAAATTTGATCATGACTCATATAAAGTTTCTGGTGGCCTTCACGGTGTTGGTGTCTCAGTTGTAAATGCTTTATCTGAAAAATTAGAATTAAATATTTTCAGAAATAACAAAGAGTATTCAATATTATTTAAAGATGGAAAAGCCTTAAAACCACTAAAAGAAATTGGAAAAACCAAAAAAACTGGAACTCAGATTACATTTTTACCTTCTAAAGAGATTTTTTCATCAATAAAATTTAGTTCTAATGTTCTTCAGAAAAGAATGAGAGAGTTAGCTTTTTTAAATAAAGGGATCCAAATAAAATTAGTTGACAATACATCTTCTAAATCAAAAGAATATATTAATAAATATGACGGTGGTATATTAGAATTTGTAAAATTTATAAATAACAAAAAACCTATTTTAGTAAATAAAAATGAAAAAGAAGTTTTTAAAAAACCAATTATAATTTCAGGATCAAAAAATAACGTAAATGTAGAATGCTCTTTAGAATGGAATGCAGGTTATTCTGAAGAAGTTATGGCTTTTACTAATAATATTCACCAAAAAGATGGAGGAACACATTTATTAGGTTTTAGAAGTGCTTTAACAAGAATTGTTAATAAATATGCCTCTGAAAAAAATAATTCTAAGAGGAACAAAATAACATTGTCAGGAGATGACATTAAAGAAGGATTAACGGCTGTTCTATCTATAAAAATGCCTGATCCAAAATTTTCATCCCAAACAAAAGATAAGCTTGTGTCTTCTGAAATAAGACTTATTGTTGAAAATATAATTAGTGATAAAATTTCAACTTGGTTTGATCAAAACCCTTCAGTTACAAGAAATGTTCTTGAAAAGATAACCCAAGCAGCAGTAGCTAGGGATGTTGCTAGGAAGGCCAGGGACAGCGTTAGGCGTAAGGGTACTTTTGAACTTACAGGTCTTCCAGGTAAATTAGCAGATTGCCAAATCTCAAAAAAAGATGGGACAGAATTATTTATTGTTGAGGGAGATTCTGCAGGAGGTTCTGCAAAACAAGGAAGAATGAGAGAATATCAAGCTGTACTTCCTCTGAGGGGAAAAATCTTAAACACTTATGTAAATAATAATAGTAAAAAAAATGGGTCTAACGGTGATTATGCCACAAGAGCCTTGGCAAAAATGATGTCTTCAAGTGAAATAGTAACTTTAATAAATGCTCTTGGTACCGGCTCCAAAGATTTTGATTTAGAAAATCTAAGATATGAAAAGATAATAATCATGACCGATGCAGATGTTGATGGCTCCCACATCAGAACACTTTTATTGACATTTTTTAATAACTATCCATTTAATCAACTTATCGAGAATGGAAATCTTTTTTTAGCACAACCTCCTCTTTTTAAAATTACTAAAGGCTCTAAAGCTATATACATAAAGGATGAAAAGTCATTGGAAGAACATATCCTTAAAAATTCTAGTAAAGATGCAAAAAAATTAAAGAGAAACTCTAAAGAATTTGTTCGTTTTATGGAAGAACAAAGAAAAAAAATATCAATACAAAGGTTTAAAGGCTTGGGTGAAATGAACCCGGAAGAACTTTGGCAAACAACCCTCAATCCTGAAAATAGAACTTTGCTTAAAGTTCAGTATACAAAAGGCTTAAAAGATAAATCTATACAAGATCAAAAGATTATACAAATCTTGATGGGAGATGAAGTTGGTCCTAGAAAAGATTTCATTACTAGTAATGCTTTGGATGTTGCAAATTTAGATATATAGTTTCTATATGAAATTTTCTAATTTGTTTAAGATAGAAAAAAGTTTACAATTAGATAAAAGAACTCTTGTTACTCTTAGATGGATTGCAATAATCGGACAATTAATTGCAGTTAATCTTGTATATTTTTTTTTAAAATTAGATTTCCCAATAATAGAATCATACGTAATTATTTTAATAGGAGTAATAACTAATATTTATTTACAGTTTCGAATTAAAGAAATTCAAATAAAAGATTTTATTGCTTTTAAATTTTTAATGTATGACTTGTTTCAGCTTTCTATTTTGCTGTACTATACGGGAGGTATATCTAATCCCTTCACTATATTACTAATAATACCGGCTATAGTCTCATCTACTTTGTTAAGTAATATGATAACTATATTCTTAAGTATTCTTACTTTAGTCTGTTTATTTTTATTAACGATATTTCATTATCCTTTGCCAGGTATTCACGAACATAACTTTACTTTTCCAGCTTACTATCTAGTTGGTTATTTTATCTCAATTATAATTGGTTTAATTTTTTTGAGTTATTTTGGAATTCGATTTTCTGGGGAGTCCAAAAAAAGATCTGATGCGGTTACTAAACTTGAACAAATAATAGCTAAAGAATACGAATTAGAATCTTTAGGAGGACAGGCCGCTGCTGCTGCTCATTCACTAGGCACGCCATTAGCTACAATATCAGTAGTCGCTGGAGAGTTAAAAAAAGAAATAGGCGAAAATTCAAATTACACTAAAGATCTAGATTTACTTATAAGCCAAACTAAGAGATGCAGCGAAATTCTAAAACAAATTTCTCAAAAGAAAATTGTAGAGGATAAGTTTTTTAGTTCAACTAAGTTTGAAGATTTGTTAAATGAAATAATAGAAAATTTCGAAGAATCTTCAAAAAAAAAAATTGATTTAATTACCGATGATGACAAAAATAAAATAGATTTAAAAAGAAATGCGGAAACTATTTATGGTTTAAGAAATTTCATTGGAAATGCAGTAAAATTCGCAAAAAATAATATTAACATATATTTAAAAAGCAATTTTAATAATATTGAAGTTATCATAGAGGATGATGGACCAGGTTTTCCAGAGGATATTCTTCCTTTAGTAGGAGAACCTTATATAACATCAAAATCAATCGATGTTAAAAATTTTGCCGGTTTAGGCCTAGGAACTTTTTTAGGGAAAACTCTTTTAGAGAGAAGCGGTGCAAAACTAAAATTCTACAATAAGAATGATAATAGCGGAGCTGAAGTTAGTATTTCATGGCGCACTGAAGATTTAAGAATTTAAGAATTTATATGTTAAAATTTTGTAAGCTAATTTAGCTACTAAAAAATTATATGAGTCGAACCCTTTAATAGGTGACAATTCATTTATGTCCGCACCAACTATATTTGAGTTTTGAGAGGCTATTCTAATTATATTTAAAGTTTCATCCCAAAACAATCCTCCTGGTTCAGGGGTGCCAGTTGCAGGCATAATACTTGAGTCGAATCCATCTACATCAAAAGTTAAATAAACATTTTTATTTTTTATCAATTTTTTAAACCTACTCATATCCCATTTACTTTTGTCTTTTGCCCAAAAAATATTTATTCTAGATTTATTTCTTTTTAAAAAGGGAATCTCAAACTTAGAAATATTTCTTATTCCAAATGAAACAACTGAAACATTTTTATTATCCAAACATCTTTTTATGGCAGATGCATGTGAAAATTTCTCTCCATTGTAACTTTCTCTAAGATCAGCATGGGCATCAAAGTGTAAAATACAAATTTTTTTAAATTTTTTAGTAAAGGCAGAAATACAACCAGGTGTAATTGAATGTTCACCACCAAGTGTCATGGGAAACTGCTTATTTTTTAAAACTTCACTGTTAATATCAGATAATGTTTTTAGTGCTTTTGTAATATTTTTATTTATTTTTAAAGGCCGTAGTGTTTTAATTCCAATTTTTTTGTAAGGTTCACAATTAAATTCTTCATCATACAACTCTACCTGATGAGAAGCTTTAATTATTTCTTTAGGCCCGTTTTTTGTACCTTTGCCATAACTCACAGTTTTTTCCATACCAAATGGAATTATAATGGCTTTACTTTTTTGTGTAACGGAAGCTTCGTAACCCAAAAAACCTTTTTTTTGGCTAAGGTATTTCATTTAATAAAAAATTTTTTGCAAACTTCTCTTTTTTCTATTTTCCCAATTTTTTCTGTGATATGCGTCACTAGCTATTAAAGGAACCACACTAGTTGCTTCAGCAAAAACCATCTGTTCTTTTGTTGTATCAACCTTACCCCAAGAACTAGCCTCTTTCAAAGTAGAGCTACTGCAAGCACCATCTCTTGTATCGGCAACTGTAATTTGAATAGCGTATTTATGCATATTTACTTCTTTTCCTAAAAGTTCAGCACAAACAACTGTGTCTTGAACGAAATTTTTCGGAACACCTCCTCCAATCATAAAAAGCCCTGACTCTTTCGATTGTAATTTAATTTCGGTCAATTCTCTAAACTCTTTAATAGAATCTATAGTTAAATGATTTTGTGGATTTTGTTCTTGATGCATTACCAATCCAAATCCTGCAGAACTGTCAGTAAAGGCAGGGCAAAAAATAGGAACATCATTTTCGTAAGCTAATTGAACCAAGGAATTTTTCTTTTTTGAATTTTCTTTCAAATATTTACCCAATTCTCTTATAAATTCTCTAGAAGTATAAGCTTTGGGCTTTAATTTGTTTGCTATCTCGCAAATTTTTTTGTCACAAGCCTGTAGCTCCTCTTCATCTATGTAAGTATCGTATATACGATCTATATAATTTTCTCTTAAAACAGTGTCATTTTGAAATTGGGAGCCTTGGTAGTGTTTAAATCCTAAAGCTTCAAAAAAATCCATATCTATAATTGATGCTCCTGTAGCTACTATAGCATCGACCATATTATATTTGACTAAATCGGCATATACTTTCATGCAACCAGCAGCAGAAGTTGATCCAGCTAAAGTTAAAAATATTGTACAATCTTTATCTTTAATCATTTCATTAAAAATTTTTGAAGCTTCCGAGGTGTCTCTTGATGTGAAAGACATTTTACCCATTGAGTCAATTATTTTTCTTGCATCAAATGATGTTATATCAATATGCTCAACTGGTGATTTTAAAAAGGAATTTTTATTATGTCCTATTTTAGGACTATTTTTCTGTTTCATTATGCAACTAAGTAATCCAACTTACTAGAGTTGTCGTACATTGACATAATTGGCTTGTCACTAAGCTCAAAGATTTGATTAGAATAGAATCCGTTGAATTTTGTTCTAAATGTAAGACCATAAGAACCTAGTTGACCTAACTCCAAATAATCTCCTTCTTTAATATTATTTGGAAGCAAAAAAGGACCTTTCATGTAGTCTAGACTGTCGCAAGTTGGACCATATAAATTAAAAGCTGTTTGTTTTTTTGATTGAACTCTTCCATTTTGGATCATTCGGGTAGGAAGAATAAAATTAGGAACACCTGCATCAAACAAAGTTCCGTAAGTTCCATCATTTATGTAGAGCTTTTGTTTTTTTCTCAAATTAACTTTTACAACTGTTGATCCACTTTCTGCAACTAGGGCCCTACCTGGTTCACACAAGATTTTTGGAATTTTAGATAATTTTAAATTTTTTAAAGCTTTCTTTATTTCTTCAATGTAGCTCTCCAAAGACTCTGGCCGTAAATCAGGATATATCGAAGGAAAACCACCTCCAACATTTATAGTGTCAGGAATAATTTTTGTCTTTTTAATAATATTACCTATTTCATTGATAGCTTTAGAAAACGAGACTTTATGCATACATTGAGAACCTACATGAAAGCTAATACCGATTTTCCTACCATGTTCTTTACACAACCTTACTAATCCTAAAGCTTCACTGGGAGAAGCACCAAATTTTCTTGATAAATCGATTTCAGCGTGTTCGTTTGAGGTTGATATTCTTACATATAAATTTAAATCTTTTGCTCCCTTTGTAATTTCTAAAATTTTCATTAATTCATCTTTAGAGTCTAATGCAAAATTTCTTACACCATAATTAAAATATGATTCAAAAATACTTTCTCTACTTTTTATCGTATGCATAAAATAGAGTTTAGCACTAGGCATTATCTTTTTTATTAATTGGATTTCATTTAAAGACGCAACATCAAAACTATCAATTCCATTTGATATTATTGATTTTAAAACTTTTTCGTGAGGATTTGTTTTAACCGCGTAAAGGACTGTTCCTGGAAATTTATTTTTGAAAAAATCCACTGACTTCTTTATGGAGTCGGGCCTAATACAGTACACCGGATAATCCGGTTTTAAAGTGTTAATTAACTCTTCAACGCTTTTAAATTTTCGCATTTCATGTGTCCCTCATTTGTTTACACAGCAAGGTTTTCAAAAAAATTTATAAAAAACCTTATTTCTCGGCATTTAAGGTATTTTCATAAAAGTGTAAAGAAAATAATTCAATAATATGTTTGCAATTTTTTTTTTTATACCCATATAGATGCTCATGAAGAGTTTAAATAAATCTTTGCCAAGTCTTAAAATCGGTGATTTCGAAGACAGATCTCTGATGATACTAGACGATGATGACCCTCTCAGAGAGAGATTGGCAAGAGCTATGGAAAAAAAGGGTTTTTCAGTAAAAACTGCCAAAAGTGTTGAAGAAGGACTGAGTATTGTAGGCAAAACACCCCCTAAATTTGCCTTAATTGACCTAAGATTAGAAGATGGTAATGGTCTTGATGTAGTAAAAACTCTTTCTAAGCTTAAAAGTGACAGCCGAATAGTTATGCTAACAGGGTATGGAAATTTGCCCACTGCGGTGGCTGCGGTTAAAGCTGGTGCCATTGATTATATAGCTAAACCAGTTGATGCTGACGATGTAGAAGCAGCTCTTTTAGCTCATCCAGAATCAAAGGCAAAACCTCCCGAAAATCCAATGTCAGCCGATAGAGTGAAGTGGGAACATATACACAGGGTATTTGAACTCTGTAATAGAAATGTATCAGAAACCGCCCGTAGGTTGAAAATGCACAGAAGAACTTTGCAGAGAATACTTTCGAAAAGATCGCCTAGATAAAAGGCCTTATCTTAAAAATCAAATTAGATAAAACTGCTAAAATTAAAAGTTTATACAATTCTATCAAAAGGAAAGGTTTAGCACCAATTGCAAAAATTTCATTAAAGTTTGTGGACAATCCTTTAAAAAACCATAACCAAATAATACCAAACATGTATATAAAACTTACAGAAAACAAAAGTTTAAAAAAAACAATAGCAGAATCTTGATTTGGTCGAATTTTGCCTGAGAAAAAAGCTCCTAATAAAAAACCAAAAAGATAACCGCTGGTTGGACCAGTGAAGTAAATTATTCCGCCTCCAGCAGCAAATACTGGTAAACCTAAAGCACCTTGTATCAAATAAATAAGAACACTTATAAATGCCAGTTTATAGCCCAGCATAATCCCCAAAAGCAAAACAGCAAAAGTTTGCATGGTTGCAGGAACAGGAGCCAAGGGAGTTTGCAATCTTGCAGATAAGGCCAATATAAAAGTTCCAATTAAAACAATAATTGTTCTTTTGATAAATTTAATATCTGTGATTGTTTTAGTTAATTCCATTATTACTATTTATATTTACTTTTCTTTTTAAAATCTAGCTATTTGTTAGCTGAACAAAAACATCCTCTAAATCGGCATCATTTGTCGATATATCTATTATTTCCAAACCGTTCATTTTGAGTATGTCTAATATTTGATTGAATTTAAAAAGTTTTTTTTCATATTCGGCTGTTATTGTTTTATTTTTATTAATTATAAATTTAATACCTTGTAGTTTTTCATTGTAATTTATTTGTAAATTTTCATTTTTAATTCCTTTTACTTTAAACGTTACCTTTTTAGTTTGGATTCTGTCTAAAAGTTTTTGAGTTGTATCGAGAGCCACTAAATTTCCCTTATTTAAGATTGCAATTCGATCACACATTTCTTCGGCTTCAAAAAGATAATGAGTAGTAAGTATTATAGTTACTCCCAATTTATTTAATATCTTAACGTTCTCCCAAAGATTTTTTCTTAATTCAACATCAACTCCTGCTGTTGGTTCATCTAATACTAATATTGGTGGCTGATGTACCATAGCTTTAGCGATCATCAATCTTCTTTTCATACCTCCCGATAAATTTCGAGAATATTGTTCAGCTTGATCTTGAAGAGACACAATTTTTAAGATTGTGTTTGTTATTCTATTTTTACTTGTAACACCATAAAGGCCGGCTTGAAGTTCTAATAATTTTCTAGGACTAAAAAAGGCATCTAGATTTACTTCTTGAGGAACTATTCCAATTGATGCCCTGACTTGTCTAGGGTTTTTATCCAAATTGAAACCCCAAACCTCCACAAAGCCATCTGTTTTAACTACAGTTCCTGAAAGAATACTTAAAAAGGTAGTTTTGCCTGCACCATTAGGTCCTAGGACTCCAAATATTTCTCCTTGTTTAACATTAAAGCTTAAACTATTTAACGCTCTTAAAGGTGAATTATGACTGTTATTTTTTATGTAAACTTTGCTTAAATTTTCAACAGTTAGCGCAATTTTATCCATAGTAAATTTAATTATAACACGAAAAAAATTAAGGTATTATAAATTAATGGGTAATTTAAAAGAAACTGACCACTTTTATCTAATTGATGGTTCGGGATACATATTCAGAGCTTATTACGCTTTACCTCCACTCTCAAGAAAAAGTGATGGTTTGCCTACAGGTGCTGTTAGTGGATTTTGTTCAATGCTCTTTAAACTTTTAGAAGATTCAAGATCTGATGATTCAGAACATAAACCTACACACTTTGCTGTAATTTTTGATTCAGCAAGAAAAAATTTTAGAAATGAAATTTACAAAGATTATAAAGCCAATAGGTCCGAGGCACCTGAAGATTTGGTACCACAGTTTGAATATATAAGAAAATCTGTTGATGCTTTTAATTTGCCTTCCATAGAATTAATTAATTATGAAGCAGATGATTTGATTGCAACTTATTCTAAGAAAATTATTGAGGAAGGAGGAAAAGTAACAATCATTTCTTCCGACAAAGATTTGATGCAATTAGTTTCTGACAAAATAAGACTTTACGATCCAATGAAAAATAAAGTTTTAGGCGAAAAAGAAGTTTTTGAAAAATTTGGAGTTAAACCAGATCAAGTAATTGATGTTCAGTCTTTAATAGGAGATTCATCGGACAATGTGCCTGGAGTACCTGGGATCGGGCCCAAAACTGCTGCTGAGTTAATTAATAAATATAAAACTTTAGATCAAGTTTTAAAAAACGCTAATCAAATAAAACAAAAAAAACGAAAAGAATCATTAATAAATAATCAAGAAAAAGCAATTTTAAGTAAAAAATTGGTTACTCTTAAAAAAGATGTTCCAATCAAAGAAAAGCTTGAGAGTTTTATCTTGAAGAACATAGATAAAAATAAACTTTATAATTTTCTTAAAGACATGGAATTTAATAGACTTTTAAGTCAGGCTATTAGTTTTTACGGTGAAATTGATTTGAAAAACACTAGCAAATTGAAGAATAAAGAAGAAAATGAAAAAATTGATGTTAAAAAATATGAATGTATTTTAAACAAAAAACAATTAGATTTTTGGGTTAAAAAATTAAATGAGAATTCTGTAATTTCTATAGATACAGAAACTTCATCACTAAACCCCTTGGAAGCAGATTTAGTAGGCGTTTCTTTTAGTTATGAGGCTAACAAAGCTTGCTACATACCTTTAAAACACAAAACAAAATCAGAGTTAAGTAAAGAAATTATATTAAAAGCAATAAAACCAATTTTAGAAGATAAAAGTATAAAAAAAGTGGGACAGAATATCAAATTTGATTATACCATTTTGAAAAGAAACGGAATCGATATAGAACCACTCGAAGACACTATGCTTATGTCATACACCTTAGATGCAGGTATAAACAGACATAATTTAGATACTCTCAGTGAAATTCACTTAAATCATAAAACAATTTCTTATAAAGATTTGACCGGTTCAGGAAAAGATAAAATAAATTTTTCAGATGTAAGTTTGGAAGAAGCAACAAAATATGCCGGGGAAGATGCTGATGTAACTTTAAGAATTTTTAAATATTTAAAAAGAAGACTTGATAATGAAAAATTAAACAAAGTTTATGATTTTTTTGAAAAACCCATGATCAAGTTGTTATCAAAATTAGAAAACAAAGGTATTTTGGTAGATGAAAAATATCTCAAAGATTTATCAAAAAAATTTGAGAGTAAGATAAAGAAAATTGAAAAAGAAATCTACAATTTGGCCGGAAAACAATTTAATATTGGATCACCAAAGCAAATCGGAGAAATTATTTATAATGAACTTAAAATAGCTAAACTTAAAAAAACTAAAAAAGGTGGCCTAGCTACAGCTGCTAAAGTGCTTGAAGATTTAGCTTTCAAAGGACATAAATTTCCAAATCTAATACTTGATTGGCGTCAACTTTCAAAGCTAAAAAATACCTACACAGATGCTTTACAAGAGCACATCAATAAAAAGACTAAAAGGGTTCATACATCTTTTTTATTAGCAGCTACTAATACTGGTAGGCTAGCATCAAGCGATCCAAATTTGCAAAACATCCCAATAAAGTCTGAGGACGGCAGACAAATTAGAAAAGCATTTATTGCAGAAAAAAATAAAGTTTTTATCTCAGCTGATTATAATCAGATAGAAATGAGAATTTTAGCAGACATGGCAGATGTTAAAGAACTTAAAAAAGCATTTAAAAACAACGAGGACATACATAGTCTCACTGCAAGTCAAGTTTTTGATGTTCCACAAAAAAAGGTAAATGAAGATTTAAGAAGAAAAGCTAAAGCGATTAATTTTGGTATAATTTATGGTATTACACAATATGGTTTAGCAAAACAAATATCTGTTACGAACGATGAGGCTTTGAATTTTATAAATTCATACTTTAAAAAATTTCCGGAGATTAAAACTTATATGAATTCTACGATTTCATCATGTAGAAGGTTGGGTTACGTAAATAATATTTTTGGAAGAAGAATCCATCTAAGAGGCATAAATGATAAAAATTTTAGAGTAAGAAGTTTTCAAGAAAGAGCAGCTATCAATGCCCCAATACAAGGTTCGGCAGCTGATTTAATAAGGTTAGCTATGATAAAAATAGATGAAAAAATAAATTCAGATGAAAGATTTAAAACTAATATGCTTCTCCAAATACATGACGAACTTATTTTTGAATGTTATGAAAAAGATAAAAAATACGTAGAACAGAAAATAAAGGAATTAATGACATCAGTTACTAAGTCTGACCAACACATATTTTCTATACCCCTAGAGGTTAATATAAACTCTGGTTATAACTGGGGTGAAGCTCATTAATTTGATATAATAAGGTCTAAATTTTGACAATTTAATTATAATTATTAGAATACATTATGTCTCAAACTATAGCGCTTGTTGATGATGATAGAAATATTCTGACCGGTATTAGCATAGCATTGGAAAGAGAAGGTTTTAAAGTTCAAACTTATATTGATGGAGAAAGTGCACTTAATGGCTTAACAAGAAATCCTCCGGACCTAGCCGTTATAGATATTAAAATGCCTCGTATGGATGGTGAAGAATTACTTAAACGAGTAAGAAAAAAAATGTCAATACCAATTATATTTTTAACCTCAAAAGATGAAGAGGTCGATGAACTATTGGGATTAAAACTTGGAGCAGACGATTTTGTAAAAAAATCAGGTGGTTTTTCTATGAAAGTTTTAATTGAAAGAATTAGAGTACAGTTAAGAAAAAAAGCTGAAGTTACAGATGACTCCAAAAATTTAATTGTTCATGGCAAGCTTAAGCTAGATCCATCCCAATTAGAATGTGAATGGAATGGAAAAGCTCTACCTGACAAATTAACAACTACTGAATTTTTAATTGTTAAAGAACTTGCAAAAAGACCAGGGGTAATTAAAGAAAGAGCAATGCTAATGGATATTGCTTACAAGGAAAATAGTGAAATAGAAGATAGAACTATTGATAGTCACGTTAAAAGAATAAGAAAAAAATTTAAAAGAGTTGACGATAAATTTTCAGCCATTGAAACAAGATATGGAAGTGGCTACAGATGGAACGTTAGTTGATGAAAAAAAAATCAGCTTCAATACTTAAAAAATTTTTATTATTTAACCTTTTAGTTTTTTCAATATTAGGATTATTTACAATAATATATTTAAATGCAATTCAGCCGAATCTAGTTAAGCAGAGGATAGCCAATCATATAATTATAATAAATAATACTAAAGACCACTTAAATCGATTAAATGTAAAGTTTAATAATCAGAGCATACAAAAATTTTTACTCTCAACCAGGTTTCTTTTTCAAGGTTTGGATAGAGTACAATTTTATAGTTTGGAAGGTGATTTAATAGGAGACACTAATACATTAGATTTAGATAAAAGTGTTTTTTCAAAGTCTGAGTTTATAATTGAAGAGAAAATAGGTGAGGCAGGAAATCAAAATTTAGTAAAAGATGGTAAAAAAGAAAAAATTTTAGATATTGACGATAAATCTTTTTTTGGAAAAGATATTTTTATGAAATATCAAGACAAACCTATAGTTCTCGAAAATAAAATTAAAAATAATTTTTTTGTTAGTACTTTAGAAAAGGTGCAGCTTAATTCAAATTATTCAGGGTATATAATTGTTACAGAACAAGCTAATGACATTTTAATTGCTGTAGAAGAGAGAAGAAATTTCATAATAAGAACAGTTCTAGCTGTAGGATTGGTAATTTTAATATTCTCATTATTTCTCAATAAATATATTCTTAGACCAATCAAGTTTTTAGTTTTATATACTGAAGCTATAAAAGAAAAAGCAGATACATCTATAGATGTAAGTAAATTTTTTGTTAGAGAAGATGAAATTGGTAAATTAACCAAATCAATTGAAAATATGACTTCAGAACTTCAAAAAAGAACTAATAGAGCTGAAACCTTTTCAACAGACTTAGCTCATGAGATAAGAAATCCTCTAGCATCATTGAAGGGGGCTTCGGAATTAATAGACAAAACAAAAGATTTAAAAGAAAGAGAAAAGTTATTAAATATTATTAGTCATGATGTAGAGAGAATAGAAAGGCTAATAACAGACTACTCTCAAGTGTTGAAAGACGAAGCTTCGTTATCTCGAGAAAAAATGGAAAAGGTAGATTTAATATCTATTATTAATAATGTTGTTGAAGAATTTAAATATAATTTAACAAATCAAAATAAAGATATTGAAATAAAAATCAAATCTATAAAGGTTAATGGAAAAGGTTTGTATGTCTTAGGTATTGCAAATAGACTAGAACAAGTAATTGCAAATCTTCTCGATAATGCCATATCTTTTAGCACAGATAAAAGCACAATAGATATCGAGATTAAAGAAAAAAAAGATAATTATTTGATAATAGTTTTAGATCAAGGTCCAGGTTTTAAGGAAAAATCTGTTCAAAAAATTTTTAAGAGATTTTATAGCAATAGACCAAAAAGTTTTGGAGAACATTCAGGCCTTGGATTAAATATAGTTAAGAACATAGTAGAGTTGCATAATGGCGTTATATCAGCGTCAAATAGAACAAACATGAATGGAGCAATGATAGAAGTGTCGCTTCCAAAATATATATAGCTTCTTTACTTGATAAGATTTAATTATATTGTTAAAAGAAAAAAATATCATGTCAAATGATTACAAAGTAAAAGATATAAACTTAGCTGAATTTGGTAGGAAAGAAATTTCTATTGCTGAAACAGAAATGCCTGGACTAATGGCGTTGCGCAAAGAATATAAAAATAAATTTCCCTTAAAAGGAGCAAAAATAATTGGCTGTTTGCATATGACAATACAAACAGCTGTTCTAATTGAAACTCTTATTGATTTAGGGGCTGAGGTAAGGTGGTCTTCTTGTAATATTTTTTCTACACAAGATCATGCGGCCGCTGCAATTGCTAAGAAAGGAATTCCAGTGTTTGCTTGGAAAGGTGAAACAGAAGATGAATACTGGTGGTGTGTAAAACAAACCATAGAAGGCAAACCAGAATGGAAACCAAACTTGTTATTAGATGACGGAGGAGATCTCACAGCTGAAATGCACAAAAAATACAAAAACCTATTGAAAGAGGTTAAAGGGGTTTCAGAAGAAACAACTACTGGAATAAAAGCGTTACTAAAAATGGAAAAAGAAAAAAAATTATTAATTCCTGCAATTAATGTTAATGACTCAGTAACAAAGTCCAAATTTGATAATTTATACGGATGTAGAGAAAGTTTAGTGGATGGGATTAAAAGAGCAACGGATGTTATGTTGTCAGGTAAGACAGCTATTGTTGCTGGCTTTGGAGATGTTGGAAAAGGTAGTGCTGCATCATTAAGACAAGGTGGAGCAAGAGTTATGATAACCGAAGTAGATCCAATTTGCGCTCTACAAGCTGCGATGGAGGGATATGAAGTAGTCTTAATGGATGAGGCTATAAGTAACGCTGATATAGTTGTAACTGCTACAGGAAATAAATCTATTGTAAACGCTGATCACATGAGAAAAATGAAGGATAGAGCTATACTTTGTAATATTGGACATTTTGATAATGAAATTGAAGTTGAAGCGTTAAAAAACTACAAATGGACCGAAATAAAACCTCAAGTTCATGAAATTGAACTCCCAAGCAAAAAAAGAATTATACTACTTGCTGAGGGTAGATTGGTAAATCTTGGATGCGCAACTGGTCACCCAAGCTTTGTGATGAGCGCCTCTTTTACTAATCAAGTTATTGCCCAAATAGAACTTTGGAAGAATTTTAAAAATTATGAAAATAAAGTATATGTTTTACCAAAACATTTAGATGAAAAAGTTGCTATGCTTCATCTAGAAAAAGTAGGTGCAAAACTTACTAAATTATCAAAGGATCAAGCGGATTATATTAATGTTGATACAAAAGGTCCTTACAAACCGGATAGTTATCGCTACTAGCCAAGTAGTTAATGTTAAAATATAAATTATCCCAAATAGATATAATTTCAAAAAAAATTATTAAAAAAATTCAAGATAATGACTGCCTATTCTTGACAGGTGAAATAGGAACTGGAAAAACAACTTTTACAAGAAGTTTAATAAATCAGTTGCAAAAAAAAAACAAAGTTAAAAAAACAGATGTTTTAAGTCCTACTTTTAATATTTTATATGAATATAAAATACGTAAACTAAAAATAATGCACTATGATTTATATAGAATAAAAAAAAGTCTAGAAGTTAAAGAATTAGGTATTTTTAATGACCTTGAAAAGAGTATTAAAATAATTGAATGGCCAAAAATAATTAATTTAAACGTAAGAGACAGATTAGAAATTTCATTTTACTATAGTGGAAAAAAAGAAAATGAGAGAAAAATAAAAGTTCAGGGTTTTGGAGAATGGAAAGGTTTTAAAATTAATGATATTTAAGCTTAAAAAAATAAAAAGTGATGCTTCTTTTAGAGAATTTTACAGATTGCATAAAGGCAAAAAAACGTCAATTGTTGTAAAATCTGAGACAGATAAACTCAGAAATCTAATAATTTATTGTGCTGTAAATAAATATTTAAATACTAAAGGAATAAAAGCGCCAAAACTTCTTAAGCAAAATTTTTCACAGGGTATGATAGAAATTGAGGATTTTGGAGACAATATTTTGTTTAAAAAACTAAAAGTCTCAAAAAATAAACTTAAGATTTATAAAAAATGTATTGATGTTATTTTAAAACTACAAAAAATTAAAACCCCAAAAAGTCTTAAACTCCATTTAAAAAAAAATTATATTTTGAAAAAATATAATTTGAGAGAATTACACAAAGAGTCAGATTTGTTTTTTGACTGGTATTTGAAACTTTTAAAAGGAAAAGTAAAAAGCCGAAAATATAAAAAACTTATTAAAAAAGAATTAAATTTTTTGTACAAGAAAATATTTTTTAAAAACAGCATACTTGTACACAGAGATTTCCATGTCTCAAATTTAATTATTAAGAGAGGTTCTTTGGGAGTTATTGACACTCAAGATATGATCATAGGAAATCCACTATATGACGTTGCATCGTTAATAGATGACGTAAGAATCAAAACTAATTTATCTCTAAAAAATAAAATATTTAATTATTATGTCAAAAAAAGAAAATTTAAAGATAATATGATTAATAATATTAAAAATGATTTTGAGCTATTATCTATTCAAAGAAATCTTAAAATATTGGGGATTTTTTGCAGGTTGTATCTACGTGATAAAAAACCAAATTACTTAAAGTATTTACCCTATACTTGGAAATTATTAGAATTGAGAATGAAAAGAAAAATTTTTCAAAAATTAAAACACCTACTTAAAAAAGCTGTAAACCAAAATATTAGAAAAAAAATAAGATTAAATGAATATTAAAAAAGCGATGATACTTTGTGCTGGTTTTGGTAAAAGACTTTTGCCTTTAACTAACGAAAAACCAAAACCCTTATTGAGTATTGGATCTAAACTCTTAATTGATTATTCAATAAGCTTTTTACACAAAATAGGTATTGAAGAAATCTTAATTAACACTCATCATCTTCATGATAAGTTTGAAGATTTCAAAAAAGAAAGAGAGACTAATATTGAAATTTCTCATGAGAAAAAATTACTTGATACCGGAGGGGGAATAAAAAAAGCTTTGAGTTTTTTTCAAGGTAATAATTTTGTTGTACTAAACAGTGATACCATTTGGCAAAAAGACTTTTTAAAAGATTTCATTAATCTTGAAAAAGAATTTCACTCAAAAAAGGCTAAATGCGCGTTACTACTTTGCAAAAAAGAAAAAAGTTTTGATACTGATTTGAAAGGAGATTTCAATATTAATGAAAAAAATGAGTTATCGAGGTCAAAAAACTTCATTTTTACGGGGTGTCAAATTTTGAGTCCCGATGTATTTGATTTTGTTAAGAAAGATATTTTTTCAATAAATGAAATTTGGGATAATTGTATTGACAAAAAAAATATCGTTGGAGTAGTAAGTAATGCTAATTTTTTTCACGCTACAAATTTAAAAATTTACGAACAATTAAAAGATAAAAATTTTGAAATTTAAATTTTTTTAGCTCTATTTAAGTCTAAATATTTTTTTTCTTTTATATCAGTGCCATTTTCTGTTTCTATAAGCATGGGGTTTCCAGTAGGTATCTCTAGACTGTTTATGTCTTTGTCTGAGATGGAAAATATTTTTTTACAAATTGCTCTTAAACTATTTCCATGAGCACTTATTAAAACATTTTTTTTATTTTTAAGAAGAGGTTGTATGTTATTTAAATAAAAAGGCACAGCTCTTTCAAAAGTGTTTTTCAAAGATTCAGTTTTTGGAATTTGATTAACTTTTAAATCTTTAAACAAAGGATCCTTATAAGAACTAAATTCAGAGTTTTCATCAAGCTCAGGAGGAGGAATGTCCCAAGACCTTCTGTATAATTTAAATTGTTTTTCACCTAATTTTTTTCGCATCTCATCTTTGTTAAAACCAGTTAAACTTCCATAGTGTCTTTCATTAAGCTCCCAGGCTTTTGTAAATTTTCTTTTTTCTCCAATTTTTTGTAAAATTATCTCAAGTGTTCTATATGCTCTTTTAAGTAAAGAAGTATAATAAAAATCAAATAAAATATTCTCACTTTTTAGCAATAAACCAGCAGTTTCAGCCTCTTTGACACCTTTTTCGGACAGATCAACGTCAACCCATCCAGTAAAACGGTTCTCAGAATTCCAAATACTTTGCCCGTGCCTTATTAAAACTAGTTTGCTCATCTGATATTAATTGAAATCTATATAACCAATATATTAAATTGTTAATCTAATGAAAGAAATAAAATTCTTTAAAGTGCGTTATCTATATTATATTTCTCTAATAAGTTTGTTAGTATTGTACTTATTCCCAGGAAGTTTAATAGGCTACTTTCTTTATGGAAATCTTGCTCAACAATTAGACATAATACCGAATCCTATAGGAACTTCTATTAACCATGCAATAGCTTTTTTTTATCTAACAACTCTAGGACTGATCACTTATCTAAAAGAAAAAAACTATAGCAAAACTTTGTTTCTATTATTATCTTTGTCAATTCTCCTAGAAATATCTCATTTTATTATACCAAATCGATCTTTTCAATTACTAGATCTTTTTGCAAATTTACTTGGAACATTATTAGCTATTGTTATAATATTTTTTTATAGGAGGTTTACGAATGGAAAAATTTGACGAAAGAAAAAAATCCTTTGAGAAAAAATTTGCACACGACGAAGAACTTAAATTCAAAGTTGCATCAAGAAGGAATAAATATCTTGGCCAGTGGGTTTCTCAAAAACTTGGTTATGATCAAGAGAAAGAAAAAGAATATATTCAAGCTGTAATTAAAGCCGATTTTCAAGAAGCGGGTGATGAAGACGTTTTCAGAAAAATCAAAGAAGACTTAAAAGATCATAATGTATCTGAGGAAGATATTAGAAAAAAAATGAAAGATTTTGATGAAAAAGCTAAGTCTGATTTTATTTAGTACATTAATTTTATTTAAAACCAGTCTTATATCTACAGAGATAAAATTTATCCAAGGTCAGGTAGAGGTAATTGACGGTGACACAATAGTTATAAATAATATAAAAGTAAGACTTTTTGGAATTGATGCACCAGAAAAAAATCAAATTTGTACCACATCACTTAATTCTCATAATTGTGGTGATGAATCAACTGATGCATTAAAAAAATTGATAGGTAAGAAAAAAGTTTATTGTAGGTATGAAAGCTTAGACAGATACAAAAGAATTTTAGGCATCTGCAGTGGAGGAGGAGGTTACTTTTGGTCGACAACGGAAACAAAAAGTAAAAAACAGTATGAATGGGAAAATTATTCTATCAATGCTTTAATGGTAAAATATGGACATGCTGTTGCATACACAAGATATTCCAAAAGATATTTAAAATGGGAAGAGTATGCTAAGAACAAAGAGTTAGGTATTTGGAAATATCAATTTGATAGACCAGAAGATTGGAGAAAAAAAAATAAATAATTTATAATAATTAAATGATTCGAAAAACGAATTTTTACTTGTTAATTTTATTATTTTTTCTTGCTGCCTGTTCTTCTATTCCTAAAAATACTAAAAATAGCTGTGCAATCTTTGAAGATCGTTATTTATGGTACAAACATACAAAAAAAACTGAAGAGAAATGGGGTATCCCGGTTTATATTCAGTTAGCTTTTGTAAAAAAGGAAAGTGATTTTAATTGGCTAGCTAAACCACCTCGCCATAAATTATTTAAAGTTATCCCTTATAAGCGTAAATCTAGTTCCTTTGGTTATTCTCAAGCTGTGAAAGGGACATGGGCACAATACAAAAGAGAAACCGGAAATAAGTTAGCTACGAGGGCAAGATTTAAAGACTCAGTTGATTTTATTGGCTGGTATAACGATAAAACCTCAAAGCTTTTAAAAATTTCAAAAAAAGATGCTTATAAATTATACTTAGCGTACTATTTGGGCTGGGGTGATTACAAAAATTATAAAAAAGATAAAAAGGCAATAATATATGCTCAGTCAGTTAGAGAAATTTCAAACAACTATAGAAAACAGCTTAGTTTATGTAGAAAGAATCTTGATAAAAATAAGTATATTATTTTTTAAGTTCTTTATTTAATTGAATATCAATCGCATCCATTCGTTTAGTATTTTTTGCTAAAATTAAATACATTGTAGGTGTTACATACAATGTAAAAAAGGTTGATATCACCATTCCTCCCAATATAGTTGCCCCTATGGCTAATCTTGACCCCTCACCAGCACCAGGGCCAATATTTCCAATGCACAAAGGTATCATTGCAAAAATGGTACTTAATGATGTCATAATAATAGGCCTAAATCTTAAGTTACAAGACTCCTTAATTGCACTCTCAATGTTTTTTCCTGCTATTCTTAATTGATTAGCATATTCGACTATAAGGATACTATTCTTTGTAGAAATTCCTATCAAAATAATCAAAGCAATTTGTGAAAAAATATTTATTGAACTATTTAAAAATTGAATAAATGTCAGACCACCAAAAACAGCAAGGGGTACTGTCAAAATAATAATAAAAGGATGGACAAATGAATTAAATGTTGCCGCCATCACTAAAAAAGCAGTTAGAAGAGCTAAGGCAAAAATTAGGTACAATTCATTACTAGTTTCTTTTAACTCTTCAGACTTGCCTTTCCATGTTATTTGTTTATCCGGAGCTATCTCAAGCATTGTTTTTTCAAGATATTTTATAGCTTCTTCTAGTGTGTAGCCTTCACTAATGTTTGCTGAAATAGTTACAGCTCTTTGTCTATTATATCTTGATAATTTATTTGCAGACCCTTCCTCCTTCAGATCAACTAAATTTGCTAGAGATACGAGACCGCCAGTAGTTTTTGATCTTACAAATATTTTACTTAAACTTTCTCTATCACGTCTATCTTCTATATATTGTTGAACAATTAAAGGATATTCTTTTCCCAGTTTATTAAATTTAGTTACAGTTTTTCCTCCATATAAAGTTTCTAGTGTTTCCCCAATATCTTGAGTAGATATATCTAAATCCTTAGCTTTATTTTTATTTATAACTAATTTTAATTCAGGCTTGTTTCTAGTGTAATCAGATTCAATTCTAGATAAGTTCTTGTTTTTGTGTAATTTTCCTATTACCTTTGATTGTAGAAATTCGAGCTCATCATATGTATTCCCATATATAACCATTTGAACAGGTTTATTATAATTTGATACTCTTATCGCTTGAGGGGAGATTGGAAATGCTAAAGTTTGCGGTACTGTAACAATTTTACCAATGGCTTGTCTCATTATTTTTTGTGAATTTTCACTTCTATTTTTCCAATGATCTAATAGTGCGATAATAAGAAAACTATTTTCAGAACCAAAACCTGGAACAATCATTAAAAATTTTCTATACGGACTATCTTCTGATTTTAATAATGGTATGAGTCTTTTTTCAACATCCTCAGCTCTATTTTGAGTGTATTGAAAGGAACTTCCTTCATCTGTAAATCCTATAACTAAATAAGCACCTCTGTCCTCAGTTGGTAAAAGTTCTTTTTTTGTAATGTCGTACATCAAAAATGATCCAGCAATCATTACCAACATGAAAACAACGATTGTTTTTTTTCTAATTAACCAATATTTAAGCGTTTCACTATAAAATTCAGAAAAACCTCTAAAAAACTTGTCAAATTTAATTACAAAATAATTTGTTTTTGGTTTTTTATTTAAAAATTTACTTCCCAACATTGGGGATAGTGTTAAAGCAACGAAGGACGAAACTACAATAGCAAAAGATAAAGCTATAGCAGTTTCTCTAAATAAAGTTCCAGCAATTCCTTCAATAAAAATAAGTGGTAAAAAAACTGCGATTAAAATTAAAGTTGTAGCTACTATAGCAAAAGTTATTTGTTTAGATCCTTTATATGCAGCAACGAGAGAATTTTCACCATTTTCTATTCTTCGATATATAGCATCTGTCATAATTACTGAGTCATCTGTAATTATTCCTATAGCTAAAATAAAGCTTAACAAAACAAAAATATTTATTGATAAGTCAAAAATATAAATACCTAAAAAAGTTGCAATTAAACTTACTGGCAAAGCAATGGCTGGTACAATGACAGCTTTAATGTTGCCTAAAAATAAATAAATTATTGCTACTACTAAAATAAAAGCTACAAATAAAGTTTTATACACTTCATTTATTGCAGAACTAATATAAGTTGCTCTATTAAAAGCTACTTGAAGCTCAAGGCCTTCAGGAAGATTTTTCCTAATTTCTTTAACTTTTTTATTAATCTCCTTTGAGAGTTCGACAGTAGAAGCTCCACTTCTAGCGTATATTCCGATTCCTACAGTTTTTAAATCAAGAGCATTTTTACTTTGGGTTCTAAATAAAGCTTTTTCTGAAACTGGACCAAACTCAATATTTGAAATATCAGAAAGTCTGACCAAGCTATTTTTATTTTTTTTGACTGGTAATTGTTTTAATTTTTCTAAATCATCGTAAGATTTATTAAGATTTATTGTTAAATCCACATTTGTAGACTCTAAACTTCCTGCTGGAAGACTTATATTCTCACTCCTAAGAGCTTGCTCTACTTCCTGAATAGTTAGATTATTTGCTGCGAGCTTAATAGGATCGATCCAAACTCTTACACTTAGCTCCCTTAATCCTCCAGTTCTAATTCTTCCAACATTTTTAATCGATGAAAATTGATCTACCAAATACCTATCTGCATAATCTCCTAATTCTAAGTCACTCCAAGTTTTTGAGGATAGAGCTATCCAAAGAGTTGTGGTAAAACCAGCTGCCTGTTTTAAAATTTGAGGTGGCTTTGATTCAGTCGGCAAGTTGTCTACAATTCTAGCTACCCTCTCTCTTATATCATTTGCAGCATTGTCTAAATCAATTTCAGTATCGAATTCTACATTAATTGTACTTCTCCCATTCTCTGATTTTGAATCAATATTCTTAATTCCTTCAGCTCCACCTATTACTTCTTCAATAACTTGAGTGACTTCTTCGTCAACGATAACTGCAGAAGCTGATTTATAATCAACTTTAATTTGAACTACGGGGGGCTGGAGACCAGCTGGAAGTTCTCGAACGGGTAATTTTGAAAAAACAAATATACCGAATACAACTAAAATTAAAGAAAATACCCAAGCAACAACTGGCCTTCTAATACTAACATCAGTTATATACATTTTTATTATTTATTAATCGGGTTAACTTTTCCTCTAGGTCTTACTTTTTTTAAACCTTCAGCAACTATAATGTCCCCCTCACTGAGTCCTGATATAATTTCAATATTTCCTTTGTTCCTCAAACCAATTACAACCTCAGTTTTATTTGCTAAATTTTCCTCTGAAATTTTATATACATAAGCTTTATTACCCTCGAGTAATACACTTGTGTCTGGAATTCCTAAAGAGTTTCCTTGATTATAATTAACAGTAACTTCCAATAGCGATCCCGGAAGTATTTCTAGGTTATTATTCTTTATTTTTGCTCTGACTAAAATTGATCGAGTTTGAGCATCAATTCTAGAAGTTACAGATTCGATTACTCCAATATATTCTTTTCCTTTGTAAGCAGAAAATTTTGCATTTACTTTTAAACCTTTCTTAAGAACCGCCGCGAAGACTTCTGGAATTTGAAGATCACAAAGAATATTTTTTGAGTCATCTAATGTAAGTATTATTGAGTCAGTGCCTAGTATTGAAGAACTAATACCTCTAGTACCTGTTTTTCCTGAAAAAGGAGCAATAATATTTTTAGATTGTAACTTTGCGATAACATTACCTTTTTTTACTTTAGCGCCAATATTAATTGGTTCCAGTAATTCATTTTTTTTAATTTTAAAAGAAACAGTTTTACTACTTATAGCAGTACAGTAACTCTCAATTGTTTGGCTAAATTGTTTTTCAGTAACTACTTCAACAATTACACCTGGAGGAGGACGTGTTCCAAATTTTTTTTTAAAATAAACACCCATAGCAGTTCTTGCGCTAATTACACTTATAACAACAACAAAAAATAAAATTATTCCAACAGTTACTTTTTTAGATCTTTTCATTTTTTTCCAAATTCACTCCAGCTGCCCATGTATATCTGAGGACTTTTACCAGTTATTTTGTTCCAGGTAAATGCGTTAACAGCACAGCTAGTGCCAGAACCACAGTAGAATACTACTTCATCGTTATATTTAATGTTTTTTTTATTAAAAAGTTCCTTTAGCTCATCTTCATTTTTTAATGTGTTATTTTCTAAATTCACAAAATCCTTAAATGGAATGTTAATTGCATTTTCTATATGACCCCTTTTGAGACCTGGTCTTGGTTCTTCTATTTTTCCTTCAAAACGATCACTTATTCTTGAGTCAACTAAAATAAATTTCTTTTTTTTGATATTCTCTTCAATTTGATTTTTTTTAATGATCCAAGATTTATTCTCTTTTACCTTGTAATTTTTTACCTCTTTTAATTTTGGAAGTTCACTCGTAATTTGTTTATTCTCTTTTTTCCATTTTGAAAAACCTCCCTCCAGTATTTTTATTTTATTTTCATCATGCCCAAAATATTTTAAGTTAAACCACAATCTATACTCTGAAAATATTTCAGAGTTTGAGCTGTATAAAATAATTTGATCGCTATTTTCAATACCAAAAGACCAAAGCATTCTAGTCCAATAATCCGAATTACTCATTTGATGAGGTAACGGATTGTCCTTGTCAGAATGTTCATCTAAATCAAAAAATATCGCACCAGGTATATGTTCTTTCAAATATTCTTCTTTTGGAGATCGTTTACTCATAGTCCAAGTTGCATCAAAAATTTTAACTTTATTTAAGTTTTTTTCTAACCAATCTGTGCTTACAAGACTCACAACACTCCTTTTTTTTGATAATATTTTTGATGATATTCTTCAGCTTTTTTATAATTAGAAACCTTTGAAATTTTAGTTACAACTCCTCCATTAAATTTTTTATTAAATTCTCCTCGAACTATTTCAGCCTCTTTTTTTTGATTGTCATTCATAAAAAAAATTTCACTCCGATATTGGCGACCTACATCAGGTCCTTGTCTATTTAAGGTTGTAGGGTCATGTGAAGAAAAGACAAATCTTAACAGATCCTTATAATCTAACATTTCTTCGTCAAAATTTATTTTAATTACTTCCGCAGAGTCGCACTTGCCTTGGCAAACCATTTCGTAGTTTGTTTCACTTGTATTACCTCCGCAATACCCTACTTCTGTGGAAATCACGCCCTTAAGATCTTTAAATTTTGACTCAACCCAAAAACAACCTATTCCTACTATAGCAGTTTGCATATTTAAGTTTTAATTCTAATATGATACTTCAATAAAAGAAAGGTGGTAAATTTGCTCTCAAGATCTCAAATCGCAGTTCTTTATATGGTTGGAAGTGTAGTTTGCTTTTCAACAATGGATATTCTTGTAAAGTATCTTGACAATTTTCCTGTTCCCCAGCTTTTATTTATGAGATTTTTTTTTGGACTCATACCAATTTTCTTTTTAATTCCGAAAAATAAAATTTTTACTTTCTATAAAACTAAAAGGCCAATTTTACATGCCTTTAGAGCAATCAGCGGTGCGATTGCTATAATTGCTTTATTCATTGCATTAAGAAACCTGCCTTTAGCAGATGTAATTTCTCTAACATTTGCTGGACCAATATTTGTAACTATTTTTTCAATTATATTTCTTTCAGAAAAGGTGGGAGCAAAAAGATGGTCTGCTGTCTTTATAGGTTTTATTGGAATGTTATTCATTATTCAGCCAGCATTTGTAGAAATGAATCTATACTATATTTTTCCAATAATTTTTTGTATTGGATTTAGTTTTGTTGCTATTAGCATTAGGTCACTATCTAAAACTGAGCCAAATTATTTAATTGCCTTTTACTTTACCGTTTTAGTTTTATTTTTAAGCTTGTTAACTTTGCCAATGGGATGGGAGACACCTTCTAAATTTGAATTATTTCTGTTTGTTGTTTTAGGACTTTCAGGTGGTGTGGCAAATCTTCTTCTCACACAATCTTATCGACTAGCTGACGCAAGCCTTGTTTCCCCTATAAAATACTTATCTTTGTTGTTTGCACTATTTTTTGGCTTTTATATTTGGAACGAGATACCAAAACCTATGATGTTATTTGGAGCTTTATTAGTAATAATCAGCTCTTTAATTATATTTAGGAGAGAAACTTCTCTAAACAAACAGGTTATTCCACCAAGGTCATGAAGAAACCAGTTTATTGGGAAAAGGCAAAAAGGTATTTGTCGAAAGACAAAGTTATGTTTAATTTAATTAGTAAATTTAAAGGACATTTAACCTCTAGAAATAATTTTTTTTATTCTCTTACAAGATCTATCATATCACAACAAATAAGTATCAAAGCTGCCGATTCAATCTTTTCAAAATTTGAAAAAAAATGTAAAGGAAAAATTAATCCAAAAAATGTGTTAAAATTAAAAATTTCAGATATGAGAAGATGTGGACTTAGCAGAATGAAAGCTCTTGGGATAAAAAGTTTAGCAGAGAAAATTTTAGATAAATCTTTTAATCCAAGATTAATAAATAAAATGAATGATGAAGAAGCAATTGTTTATCTTTCTAGCCTAAGACAGATCGGTAGATGGTCTGCTGAAATGGCGCTACTTTTCTTTTTTAATCGACCAAACATTTGGCCAGTTCAAGATATAGGTTTGCTTAGAGCGATCTCTGTTAATTATAAAAAGAAGTATTTACCTCCTAAAAGTTTTGTAAAAAAAATTCAAAAGAAATTTTCACCTTATTGTTCTGTAGCTACATGGTATCTTTGGAGGTCGATAGATACTGAGCCCGTTCAATATTAAATTCCTTCAACTATTTGTAAATTTCTTATTGCTTTACCTTTTAAAATTTTTAAAGCTTCCTTATACTCATTTGAGTTGTAACACTTAACTGCATCTTCAAAGCTTGGAAACTCAGCAATAACTGTTCTAGGAGAAATAGATCCTTCTTTAGAAATATTTTTTCCTCCTCTAACTAGAAACTTTCCTGAATATTTTTGTATAGCTATAGTAGCTTTTTTTCCATATTCCTTTTGTGTTTCTGTTTCGGCAACTTTTTCGTATATAGATATCCAATAAGCTTTCATTTACATCTCCTTTAAAATGATTTAATTTTTTCTATGGCAGAAAAACTTTTTATATCCTGGGATGAGTATAATTCAACAGTTGAAAAACTTGCAATACAAATAGCTGATAGTAATTTTAAGCCTGATATTTTAATTGGCATTATGCGAGGTGGCGCACCTATTATTGATGTTTTAAGTAGAGTTTTTAAACTAAAATGTGCTTACTTAGCCGTTGAATCTTATTCAGGTAAAGGGATAGAAGATCAACAGGGAGAGTTAATTTTTTCAAGAGAAATGAGTTCTACAGTTCAAAATTTTGGGGGAAACCTGCTTCTATGTGATGATCTTTCTGATACTGGTGTAACATTAAATAGAAGTATTGAATGGTTAAAAAACTACCAACCTCTAAAGGGAAAAATAAAAAATATCAAGACAGCAATTTTGTGGAAAAAAAAGAAATCTATTTTTGAACCTGATTATTGTGCAGTGAAACTTTCAAATGATCCTTGGATCGTACAGCCATTTGAAAAGTATGAAGAAATAAGAATAGAAACTTTAAGAAAGAAGCATAAAAGTTGAAAAGGCCACCAATAATAAATTGACAGCCTTTTCTAAACCTAATTTTTAAGCAACAAGAAAACTACCAAGACTTAAGAGGGCAACAACCCATATAGCCGGTGACGTGCTATTAAATTTCCCTGTAAATATTTTTATTAGAGCGTAACTTATAAAAGCCAAAGCTATTCCATTACTTATGGAATATGTCAAAGGCATTGTTATAGCTGCTAAAACAGCTGGCCCAGATTCAGCTATGTCGTTCCACTCTATATCTGTAATATTTCTAACAAAGAGAATAGCCACATAAACCAGAGCAGCACCATCTATTTCTTTAGGTAAACTAGTTGCTAATGGAGAAAAGAATAGACATGCTAAAAATAAAACACCTATAACTAAAGATGTCATCCCTGTTTTTCCGCCGGCTTTAACACCTGCTCCTGATTCTACATAACTTGTTACTGTAGTAGTACCCATGAATGCGCCAGCAACTGTACCAACACTGTCTGAAAGCATAGCTTTTTCTATATCTTTTACTTTACCTTGTTTATCTACTTTTCCAGCAACATTCGCTACTGAAGTCAAAGTTCCAGCAGTATCAAAAAAGTCAATGAACAATAATGTAAAAATTACTGTCGACATTCCAGCTGTAAAAGCCGCATTTAAATCAAAAGCAAAAAGATAAGTCATTGGAGGCGGGCTACTAACCAGACCATTAAATTTTGCAAGGCCAGTGACCCAAGCTATTACGCTAAATACCAAAATTCCAATTATTATATTTCCTCTAATTTTCATTTTTTCCAGAACTATCATTGCAACAAAAGCAAGACAGCCTAAAATCACTAGAGGATTTTTAATATCCCCTAGAGTGACAAGTGTTACAGGATGGTCAGCAACCACTCCCATAATTTCTAAACCAATAATTGCTAAAAATAATCCTATTCCTGCTCCAATACCCAGCTTTAAACTTTTTGGAATCGAATTTATTATCCATGCTCTAATAGGTGTTAATGATATAGCCAAGAAGAGAACACCCGCCACTAACACTCCGCCTAAAGCTTCTTGTGGAGTATAACCCATACCAGCTACAACACCGAAAGCTACGAAGGCGTTTATTCCCATTCCAGAAGCTAAGCCTATCGGCCAAGTTTTTCCGTAAAATCCCATAATGAAACAAGATAAAGCTGCAGCGACTATCGTTGCTGTGAACACAGCTCCGAAATCAAAAAAACCTTTTTCAGGACCCGCAAATTCTCCTGAAAGTATAAATGGATTTAAGAACATTATATAAGCCATAGTTAAAAAAGTTGTTACACCAGCAATGACTTCTGTTCTAAAATTTGTCTTATGTTTTTTGTATTGAAAGTATTTGTCTAACATTTTTCCTCCGTTTAAATTTGTCCAAATTGAGCCTAATTAATACTATTATTTTAAAGAAAAGCCCGTAAAATATTCATTTTAAGATAATTATACAACTATTAGGCAATATTTCTGTTTATAAGATTCATATATATTCTAGATTAAGTTGAAAAAAATATGAAAAAAAAATTCGTTTTATTTATATTAATATCATCCTTATTTTCTTGCCAAACAGTATCAGAAAAAATTGATTCTAATATTGAGAAAGAGGACAAAAAACTAAGCGAATGGTTAAAGAAAACAGAAACAGAACTCAAAATAGATTTCGGCAAACCTGACAAGATAGAGTTTCTAAACAACTCAAATAGAAACTATGTTTACGTCACGGAAAAGCTTAAAATTAAATGTGTAAGAAAATTTGAGATAAATCCTAGAGATATAGTAGTAGGTTATACTAGTAAAAATTGTTTTTAAAAATTTATTTTGTAATTTTTGAAGTTTTTAAAATAAAACTAAATTCTTCGGCTAATTCATTTATAGCGTTATCTCTTCCCGAAGGTCCTCCATGAGAAGAAGGTTCAGTCCTGCATTTAAGTAACTGAACATTATTATCCTTATTTAAAGATTTTAATCTTGCAAAGTACTTTACTGGTTCCGAAAACAAAACTCGACTGTCAAATAAGGAAGAGGTAATAAGCATATTAGGATATTCAGTTTCTTTTAAATTTTCGTAAGGTGAGTAATCCCTTATTGTTTTAAAGCTTTCTTCATCTTTAATAGGATTTCCCCACAAAATCCACTCTCCAGGCGTTAGAGGTAATTTTTTATTAAGCATTGTTGTCAAAGGATCTACAAAAGGGACTAATAATAGCATTGAAAAAAAAAGCTTAGGCTCCATGTTAGCAACAGCTCCACCTGTAAGACCGCCAGCAGAACCACCGTAAAAACATATTCCGCCTTCGTAAGTATACTTTTCTTTTATTAAATGTTTTGCACAAGTAATATAATCTAAAAAGGTATTTTTTTTATTTTTTAGTTTAGCTTCAGTGTGCCAATGGTCACCTAAGTCCCCTCCGCCTCTAATGTGAGCAATTGCATATGTGAAACCACGATCTATCAAACAAAATCTTGAAGGGCTAAATCCTGGATCAATGCTGGTTTTATATGCACCGTAAGCATACATTATAACTTTTGATTTTCCGTCCAACTTAGAATCTTTTTTTCTCACCAGACTTATTGGTATCATTCTTCCATCATGAGGGGATTTGGCATTTATTCTCTCAACAATATATTTATCAGGATCATGTCCCGAAGGTATTTCTGTTTCCTTGACAAGTTTTTTATCATTAGGTTTTTTTATATCATATTCATAAATTCTTCCTGGGGTTTTCATAGACTCCCAACCAATTCTTATTTTTGTGGTATTAGTATCTTTTTGTAAAAGAGAAATTCCTGGTATTCCAATGGCTTCTTGAGAAACTTTGATTTCTTCCTCTACGTTTGTTTGTAGATTTCTTGCATAAATTTTAAATTTTGCGTCAGTTTTTTCACTGCGTAAAATATAATTATCTAAAAATTCTAGACCACCTATTATAGTTCCTTTTGTTGCAGGAATGAAATCTTCCAAATTGTTTATGTCATCTATTTTGCATCTTTGAATTTTGTTATCTCTAGCGTTTTCATTTGTGTGGATGTAAAAAAAACCTTTCCAACTATCAATTGAATATCGCACATCTTTTTTTCTTTTTTTGAAAAGTTTCGGGATAATCTTTTCTTGATTTGATGGAAAATAATACTCCTCAACAGTTATGTGATCAGAGGTGCTAATTACAAAATATTTTTCATCTGCGCTCAAACTTATGCCACAAGTAAATGTTTCATCTTTCTCTTCATAAATAAGTTTATCCTTGTCCGACGAACTACCTATGACGTGTTTAAAAATTTTTCTTGGTCTATGAAAATTATCTAATTTTGAATAAAAGAAACTTTTGCTATCCAATGACCAAGTTATACTTCCACTTGTATTATAAATTCTATCTTTTAATTCCTTATGGGTTTCTAAATTTCTTATGTGTATTGTAAAGTATTCTGAGCCCTTCGTGTCTAGCGAATAAGCTAATAATTCGTCAGAATGAGAAACAGAAACTGATCCGGTGTTAAAGTATTCTGAATTGCACTTTTTTTTTTCTAAATCACCATCCCAAAAAATTTCTTCCGGTTTAGAACCATCTATTATTTGTCTTACCTTCTTTCCATAGTTTCCATTTTTTTCAGTTTTAACCCAATAAAAATATCTTTTATCTTTAAATTTAAGAGACGTATCATCCAATTTGATTTTACCTTTAATTTCACTAAAAAGTCTTTTTTGTAAATCTTTTACATCAGCGAAATATTTTTTGGTTATATTGTTATTGTGATCAATATATTTTTTTGTTTCTGGATTTAATTTATTGGGATCTTTTAGAACTTCCAAAATATTTGGCTGGTCTACCCAACTATATTCATCTTTAAGTTCAATATTTTTGTGATACTTTTTTACACTCTCTATTTTTTTTAATTTTGGTATATTCATAAGGGGAAAAATTATATGAATTTTCTTTTATTTGGAACTATCATATTTGTCATAATTTATTTGTTTCTTAACTGGTTTGCAAAAACTAGTAGTAAGAAAATTGCTCACTTTTTGAAAAGATTAGCAGTATTAATGTCTGTAGTATTGGCAATAATACTATCAGTTGCTGGAAAATTTATATTTTCCTTACCCTTTTTATTAATTTTATTAACGGGACTCAAAATAAAAGGACTTACAATTTGGCAACTTCTTTATTTATGGAGATTGGTAAACTTTGTTAGAAATTCTGGAAAGTTTTCTCATAATCAATTTGGAAAACAACAAGGGTCTTCTAACTTGAGTATTGATGATGCTTATAAACTTTTAGGACTTAAAAAGGGTTGCTCGAAGGATGATGTAATTAAAGCGTCTGCAAAATTACAAAAAAAGATACACCCTGATGTAAACCGTGACGTTAACACTGAGGAACTTAGTAAACTTGTAAATGAAGCTAAAGAAAAATTGTTAAAAGAATTAGTTTAAGTTAAGAATTTTTTTAGCTTTAGTCAAAACTTCATCAAAAGAAATAGAATCTTTGCCCAAGGTATTATGAACTGTGCTATTTTTTTCGCCGACAGGCTCTACAGTAGACATTAAAGATGGCGCATATCTTCCATACACTTTAATTGGAGTGTCAACAAACAACACTAAAGACTTTACTTTTAATGCTACTGAAATGTGGGCAAATCCGGTATCATTTCCAATATAACAGTCGCAATTTTTAATTTTACTAAGGGTTTGCTTAATACTTAAATTTTCAAATGACTCAAATACAAAATTCAACTCTGAATTTTTAAATTCTTTTATTAACTCAAGATCATTAGGACCTACAGCTATATAGAATTTACATTTACATAATTTTGTAAGTTCTTCTGAAAGTTTTATATAATTTCTAATATCCCATCTTTTAGTTAAACCAGACGCACTTACACCTAAACAAATGTGTTTAAAATTTTTATCAAAATTTTCTTTTGATCCTTGAATCTTTAATCTTGGTTCAGTAGATATTTCTTTATCAATTAATCTCTCAGTAAAAACTTTTGCAGTATTTACCATATTGTCTTTTTTGATTAAACTTAAAGGATACTGATAAATAGATTTTATATTTGATAGTCTAGCAACTAAACTATATCTCATGGAACTATTTAATATAAAAACTTTATCAAACTTTCTTTTTTTTAAAGTTTTGGATAAATAAAAAATTCCTTTTAGCCCATCCTTTTCTTTATCGAGCGTTATAACCTCGTCAACATGATCATCCTCAGCAAATAAATCAACTGCTTTTGAACTTTCTTTAGCTAATATACTTACCGGTGTATTAAATTTTTTTGAAATACTATGAATGTAAGGAAGTAGAATAACCATGTCTCCAATTCCGCTTCTTTGTTGAATAACTAAAACTTTCATTTTTTTTTATATTATTATAACTTAGTAAAAAAAATTGGGTAAAAATATGATTAAAAGAGGGGTATATGCTGCAGGTTTAAGTGTTATAGGGCACGATATGTCTCTTGATGTGGATTCCACCATCGATCACGCCGAAAATATAATTAAAAATGGTTTACATGGCGTTTTCTTTTTTGGATCTACAGGACAAAGCCAACTTATTTCAGTAAACGAAAAAAAAGATTTAATATCGAAAATAGCCCATCATAAATTAAGAGATCAATTTTATATAGGTACTGGAAGCAATTCTCTTAAAGAAAATATCGATCTAATAAAATATGGAATTGAATATAAATTTGATACCTTTTTGATTATGCCACCTGCCTATTATAAAAATAATTCAGATGAAGGAGTATACCACTTTTATAAAGAAATTATTACCAAAGTTCCAAAGTGTAAAATAATTTTGTACAATTTTGAAAAATTAAGTTCCTTTTTGTTCAAACCTGAACTAGTTAAGAAGCTTGCTAGCGATTTTCCAAAAAATATTATAGGTGTTAAGGACTCTAGTTATAATCTTTATGAAAATTTAAAAATACCAAATTTTTTAATTTTTCCAGGATCAGAAGCAAAGTTAGTAAAAAGTTTAGAACTTGGCTGTGCGGGTTGTATTTCTGCTGTAACCAATGTTACCCACTCTATTGCAAGAAAAGTTTTTGATGATTTTGAAAAAAAATCTCCACAATCTATGAATACAAAGTTAATTTCAGTAAGAGAAGCATTTGATAAATACCATTTAATTGCAGCATTACACCTCTTTATGTCATGCTCAGATAAAAAATATAAAAATCTTTTACCACCTTTAGTTTCATTGTCAGACCCTGAAGAGAAAGAACTTTTGACAAAACTAGAAAACTTAGACTTCTTACCTAATAAAGGAATGGCGGCTTAATATGTTAGTTGCTAGATTATTTTCAAAAATTTTTAAAGATGATGGAATAATATTGGTGGATTACACTGGTCAGAAATATATCTGCGGAAATCCTAAATCAAATAAACCAATTACAGTAAAACTTTTGAAAAAAAATCTAAATTGGAAATTAATTATAAATCCTGATTTATCATTTCCAGAAGCATATATGAACGGGGATATAGTTATAGAAAATGCTTCTTTAATAGAATTTTTAGATCTTGCTTTTAAAAATATTGGGAGGAAAGAGATCACCACTTCAGCTTATATTATCAAAAAAATTTTTCAGTTATGGAGATTTTTAAGTAACTATAATCTTCCATTAAAATCAAAAAAGGATATACAGCATCATTATGATGTAGGAGGCCGTAAGGGAGAAAAACTCTACGATATCTTTTTGGACAAAAAACACAGACAATACTCCTGTGCTTACTTTAAAAACTCTAATGACACCCTAGAACAAGCACAACAAAATAAATTAGATCATATTATTAAAAAATTGAATATTAAACCTGGTAGTAAAATATTAGATATAGGTTGTGGTTGGGGAGGCTTAGCATTTGAACTGGCGAGACAAAAACAGTGTGAAGTGTTAGGAATTTCATTAAGTGAAAATCAAATAAAATATTGTAAAGAAAAATCAAAAGAATTTAATTTAGACAATCAAGTTAGCTTTGATTTAATTGATTATAGACACGTCAAAGGAAAGTTTGATCGAATTGTATCAGTAGGGATGGCAGAACACCTTGGAAAAAAATTCTATAAGACTTATTTTAAAAAAATTAACGATCTTTTAAAGGATGACGGTATAGGGTTAGTCCATACCATAGGTTCAATTGATCGCCCTCAACCACCAGCCCCTTTCATTCAAAAATATATTTTTCCGGGAGGAATAGTTCCATCGCTAAGCGATTTAATTTCCCCAATAGAAAAAACAGGTCTAATTGTAAATGATATAGAGACTCTAATCAGGCACTACGATAAAACCCTAGAAGGCTGGTTATCAAGATTTTTGAACAAAAGATCTGAAATTAAGGACCTTTTTGATGAAAAATTTGTTAAGTGTTGGGAGTTTTATTTAGCCAGCTGTAGCTCAGCTTTTAAATATAGAGATCTTGTTGTTTTTCAATTACAGCTTGTGAAGAACTTTGATGCAATTCCTAGTAATCGAAGAGACTATATTTATTCTTAAAACCTGTTATTTATCATAAAGCAGGGTATGAGAAAAAAAAGAAAAAAAAAAAGATTTAAATTAAAGTCTAGAAAAAAAACTACAAAAAAAAGAGCCTCATTTAAAAGAAGGCTTTCAAGAAAGAAAATAAAAGTAAAAAGAAAAAATCTCAAAAAATCAAAAAAAAAGAAGACTTCAAAACCAAGGATTTCTTATAATTCAAAAAATTTAATGCTCAAAATTATAAGACTTCAAGACAAGTTCACCCCAAAATTTAAATTTAAATTTGATTTAGATAAAATTTTGCAAGGATTTTTTCAAGGTATAGCAGATAAAATTGATGAATTTAAAGCAATAAAAGAGAAAGAAGACGAAAGAAGAAAATTAAACAAACTAAAAGAAATGGAAAAAGAAAAGTCCGAGATAGCAAAAAGAGAAAAGATAGAAAAACAATTAGCTTTACAGATTAAACAAAAAGAATTGAAAGACGAAATCAAAATTGAAAAAGAAAGAAAAAAAGACCTTCATAAATTTATAAGATTAGAACAGGCTCTTGTACGAAAAGAACAAGCTGAAAAACAAAGAAAATTTTTAGAAGGTATAAAGTTAGAGAAAAAAATTGAAAAATTCCGTCAACGTGAAGCTCACGAAATTCAAAAACTTGAAAAATTTGTTCTTAACCAAGAAAGAGAATCTTATGCTGGCGTTCAAGAAAGAATTGATGCGATTAGACAAAAATATGCAGCTTTAAGAGACCAGCAGATCAGAGAAAGAATAGAACAACTAGGAGTTCAAGTAACTGATTCTGACTCGAGAGCCGAACTTTTAGAAAAAGAAAGACAATATAATCTTGATAGAGAAAAAATTACTTTTGCTTTAGAGAGCTACTATAGATCTATGGCATCCTGCGTATTTCAGTTGAATCGTCGTTGGTTGCCAAAGAAAATGTCTTTATTAAGGGTTATAGACAAAAGATGGGAGAGTAATGAAATTTTTATAAAATTTGACGAAGACTCTGATGATAGTTGGTTCCTTTTAGTTTATTTAAAAGATAACAATCCAAATTCAGAAATAATAGTAGAAGACAAAACAAACCCTGAAAAAAATATTTCTAATGAATATAAAGGTAACGAAATTTTTAAATTTTCCGATTTTTTAGTTGATAGCCTAACTAATTTGTTAGATAGAGAAATAAAAAAACAAAAAACAAATTAATCTAAAATTTCTTCAAGCTTTGTAACTTGCCCAATTTTAAATGTAATAACGTTATCTTTTTTAAATCCATATTTTTCTGCCCCATTTTTAAATCTTACTGGGGGTTCCATAATTGGTTCTAAAGATAAGACAACAGTTCCCCAGTGCATACCGATAACCTTTTTACTTTTGAGATCTCTAGCAATTTGAAGAGCTTCTTCAGGGTTAGTGTGGTAAACTGATTTATCTTTTACTGGCATAATGGGATAAAAATTATATGCTCCAATATTTATAAATGTAATATCGATTGGTCCATATTTTTCCCCTAATTCTTTATAAATGTTTCCATACCCAGTATCACAAGCAAATAAAATTTTCTTTCCCTTGTATTCTATTAAAAAACTTCCCCATAATGTTCTATTTGTATCCCACAAACTTCGCTTCGACCAATGAACAGCCGGCAATAAAGTCACTTTTAGGTCATTTGTAACTTGAATATTTTCGTACCAATCAAGTTCATTTACGTCCTTATAATTTTTAAAATATTTTCCAAGTTTTAAAGGAAGCATGACTTTTGAATCTTTATAAGGAAAATTTCTAATTGTAGACATATCTTGATGGTCATAATGATTATGAGTTAATAAAAATAAATTTACTGGCGGTATCTCTTTAAGGTTAACAGCTGGTGGTACATATCTTTTTGGACCAAAAATTAAAGGTCCTGTATTTTTTGAAAAAACTGGATCAGTTATAATTGTAGTATTTCCAAGCTTTATTAAGAATGTTGCATGACCTATCCAAGCTATGTAGTCATTATTACTATTGTTTTCTAAATCTTTTAATACTTGTTCTCTAGGTACAACATGATCTTCAGGAAATTCGATTTTTAATTTTTTCTTTTCTTCATTAAAAATTTTATATGACCATTTTACATTGGGGTTTCTTTTAGGTGACCCTTCAGGATTTCTGAAAGTTCCATCTGATAAATGATGATAGGATTTTTTTTCCATCGAATTCATTGAAGGCATACAACTTAAAATCATAAGAGTAAATATGACTATTTTAACTGTTGCGGAGATTTTTATTGTTTGCATATGAAAATAAGGGATAATTTAATACCCCTTATTATCATAAATTAAAATGTTAAAGAGATTTTATTAGCTCTTTAGACAGTTTTTCTTGTTAATTCTTTTTTTGAAATCAGGTAAAGCATCGGAGCTGACAAACCATACATAAGACGACTCCTGAAATTGGCTAGTGTCAGCCTGCGTACATTTCTTACCAAAATATACCTTGGACACGTTTCCACCTGCGCAATTTGTTAAAAGAATCAACAAACTGAGTGTAAATAGTATTTTCATAATTAAATATTTAAGCACCTAATTTGATTAAAGGTTGTTGCAAAAATGTTTCAAATAAGATTACTGTAAAATAATATGGCAATAATTTTACCGTTTTTTAAGATACTTATGTCAAAAGTTTGTCTATTTGTAAAAAATAACTAAACCCGAACCTACGCCAATAAGAACTGCCGATACAACCCAGGCTTTCTCGTGCTCACCAAAAATCATAAGCACACCAAGTAAGACCAAAAAAATTCCTAAAGTTTTATTTTTCATTTTAATATTGACAAATTAATATGAGTAATATATAACCTTTTTTAACAATAACTACTTATTTAGATGTGATTGTTTAGGTTCTTAAAATCCTTTCTTTCTGTTCTAATCAAAATCATCAAAATAAGAGTTATTTTAGGCCGACTACTAATTTAGATGTTGGTAATGTAGTACCTTTCCTCATTACCCATCTAAATAGTAGTTTAACAAGAATAAAATGGAGATTAAATGGGATATGAAACAATAGTACTTTTTATAATTTTACTAATTTTCTTATTTGTAATTTATAAAAAACTTGATCAAAAGCAAAATAACAGTGATGAAATTAAATCTTCCTTAGACTTAGAGCGAGAAAGAAAAAAAGATCTAAATGAATTTAAAGATACAATTTTAGAGAAAATAAACACACATAGTACTTCCCTAAAAGAGGAATTTGTTACAATAAAAGAACGTGTTTCCTCTCTTCAAAAAACCCAAGAGCAAATGGACAAAATAGCCAACGAAGTGATTGACTTTAAAAATTTATTTAACAACAAAACTCAGCGTGGGAGATTAGGGGAGGAGTCATTAGAAATTCTTGTATCAGATACAGTGTCTAAACAAAATTATAAATTTCAGCACACTTTTTCAAACGGTAGTAGAGTTGACTGTTTGCTAACATTGGGAACTTCAGATCTAGCAATACCAATTGACTCAAAATTTTCTTGGGAAAATTACAAAATAATGAGCGAAACCAAAGATGTAAGTCAAAAAAAGCAAGCCGTAAAAGACTTTGCTACAGATGTTACTAACCACATCAAAGAAGTAGCTAAGTATGTAATTGCAGGAGAAACAGCGCCTTATGCCTTTATGTTTATTGCTTCAAGAGGTGTATTTGATGCAATAGTTAACTCTAAGAGAGACTTTGTAAAAACAGCTAGAGAAAAAGGCGTTATTTTGGTTTCACCCGATACTCTTTTCCCCCATCTAATGAATTTGAAAATATTTATCCAATTCAAAGAATACAGCAGATTAGCTAAATTTCTACAAAAAGAAGTTGGAGCTGTTTTAGAAGACACTAGAAGGTTTGGAGAAAGGTTTTCAAATATTAGCAAGTCACAAAATAAAATTTCTCAAGAATTTAGAGAACTTAGTATATCAGTTGAAAAAATCATTAATAGATCAGAAAAAATTAAGAATCTTGATCTTGATGAAATAACAAAAATCGAAAATAAAAAATGAATATAGTTATTTGGGATATAGAAACAGATTCTAGTAATACTTTTTTTGGAACTATCATTGAAATAGGAGGCATTCTTTTAAATGATAATTTTCAAGAATTGGATAAACTAAACATTCGTTGTAGATTGCCTGAAGGAGTCGTGCCTCAAGCAGGAGCTTTGTTAGTAAATCAATCTAGTATTTCAATGTTAACTCAAGCAAATTATTCTCATTATCAAATGTTACAAGAAGTAGAGACTGTTTTTAAAAAATGGAGTCCGGCAATTTTTTTAGGTTATTCAAACATAAATTTTGATGATGAGATGCTACGTAAAGAATTTTTTAAGGGTTTAAGATATCCCTACTTAACAAATACAAATGGGAACAAAAGACAAGACGGACTTAATATAGTTAGAGCCGCCTTTGCAGTTAATAATAAAATTTTTAAAACTGAATTAAATGAAAAAGGAAACGCTCTTATGAAACTTGAATCTCTAGCAAGAATGAACGGAATAAATACTAAAGGAGCTCATAACGCACTCTTCGACGCGAACCTCACGAAATTAATTTTAGAAAAAATATATAAAGAACAAAATGTCACCTGGAAGTCATCTATGCTTACTGGAAGCCGAGAAGAAGTTGAAAGATTTGCCAAAGATGAAATTATGTTTACCTTGAACGAGTATTTTTATGGGAAGAGCAAACTTTATTTAGTTGCTCCTCTTCATACCGAACATATGTTACACCCAGTGTACAAGTGGGTACAATCTTTTGATCTTCGTTTTGATCCAGAGCTATACTTCAAAATGCCATTAACAGAACTTAAAATTGAAATGCAAAAAACTCCAAAATTTTTAAGAACGATTAGATCAAACAAAGCTCCTGTATTACTTCATTCAAATTATGGAAGTAAAGCCGAACCTTATAATACTTTATCAAAAGAAAAATTGTTAAAGAGAGCTAAACTTATAAAAAATAATAAAGAGTTTTGTAATAAAGTTTCTCTAGCTTTAAGAGAAATAGCTGAAGAAAAAAAAGATACAAGTGATCAGTCCGACATAACGCCTGAAGAAAGTATTTATTCAAAGTTCGTTGACTCAAAAGAAAATATTAAAATGGAGAAGTGGCACAATGCAACTTGGGAAGAAAAAGTTATACTTTTAGATAAATTTGAAGATTCGAGGCTAATCGATTTTGGAAAAAAAATAATATATCAAGAAGCCCCTCAGGTTTTGCCTAAATCAATTTATAACGAGGTGAAGAGAGGAATTGCAAAAAGAATTTTGAGCACGAATAAGGAAAAATGGACAACTTGCAGTGATTTTTATTCTGAGTGTGATCATTTTAGAGAAAAATTTTCTAATGAAAATAACGAGGAAAAACTGAGTTTTTTATCTGAAATTAACAAATTTGTAGAAAGTATAGAGAAGAAATATGAAAATGCTTAAAAACGATTTTAAAAGATATCAATCTCACCTTACAGATATTCTTAAAGGCCGTTTGGAATGGTTTGAATATTTTAACCATTTAGAAAAATTGCGTAGATTACAACAAAAAGCCAACTGGCGTTTATACTATCAAAAACCTGTAATTTCATTACTATTATTAATAATCTATCTTCCAACTAAACTTTTAAAAACTTTTGAAGGCATGCGTAACAAATATTATCTATCTCAAATTGAAAATGAAATTAAAGTTATTCAGGATGAAATTAAAAAATTTAATGATGACTAATTGTGTTGTTGACTTTAACAATAAAATAATTATCTAAGTAGTATGGCTGAACTAAAAGAAATTACGGATCAAAATTATGAAAAAGAAGTAATACAAAGCGAAGATATTTGGTGTGTTACTTTTTCAGCACTCTCATTTTGTCAACCGTGTAAGATGCTTCATCCGGTTATAGAAAACATTGCTAAAAATGAAAAAGTACCCGGAGTGAAATTTGGAACTGTAGCTACCGAGGATAAAGGTTTGAACTGGTCAACTTCTATGGGCATTAAAGGTGTGCCTACGACACATGTAATGAAAAAGGGACAAATTCTTGGCACCATCGTTGGTTTTGTACCCGAAGAACAGTTTATTGCTAAAGTAAAAGAAGCTGCAAAAATTTAATTTTATTAAATAATATTTCCTAAAAAATAAAATGAACCTGTAATAAGAATTAAAGCTTTTTTGTTATATTTAATTTTTTTAACAGCGGCATAACAGTTAGAAGCTGTTTCACTATTTAAACCAATTTTTTTTGCAATTTTATTCAAATTTTCTTTTGAATAGGCATTATTTTGTTTCATGTCTATAAAGTATATTTTCTTAAATTTTTTAAAATATTTTAAAAATGAATATGGATCTTTTGACTTAATCATTGCAATAATTGCATAAAGTTCCCTATTTTTAATTTTCTCAAGAGATCTACAGACTTTTGAACTACTTAAATCGTTATGGGCTCCATCAACAATAACTTTAATAGATTTTGGAAGCCCTCTTATTATTTTACCAGATTTTATAATTTGCATTCGGCCTGGCAAAGATATTTTTTTCAAAGATTTTTTAATAGTTTTTAACGGTACCCCTTCATCTAAAGCTATTTTTATTGCTAAGGCCATATTTTCATAATTAAAATCTCCAATTAGCCCAGATTGGATTTGGAAATTTAAATTATCATCTTTATAAAAGTATTTTTCTTTTTTTTTCTTAATTTTAAAATCTTTTCCATAATAAAAACACTTAGCTGTATTTTTTTTTAAATAATACTTTATGAATTTAAGTGATTTTAAACTTTGTTTTGCAATATATATTCTCTCCGCTGTTAAAAAAGAAGTTTTTTCATAAACAATTTCTTTCAATGTTTTTAAATTTCTCTTTTTTGTTTTTGTCCATCGAAGATGATCATAAAATATCGGAGATATTATGTGTATTTCAGGATTAGGAAACAAAGCTCTTATTGCATCAAGTCTTCCAAAAAGGCCAAATTCGGCTAATGTGTAATCTGTTTTTTTATTTTTTATGTATTCAGCAAAGGCTAGACATAACTTTTCAAATTCTGTTAAATTTACTGGGAGACGGCAAATTTTTTCCAATATTTTCTTAAGAGTGCCTAATTTAATAAACTTTGAATTAACTTCAATTCTTTCAGTTATATTTTTTATATGAGGTGAATAAGTTGCAGAGAAAGAATTCTTATTAAAAATTAGGATATTTTTTAAAATATGAATTATTGAAAATTTTGCACTTGTGCCGTTTATAGTAATAGTTTTTGTTTTAATTTTATTTTCCCAGTTAATCAGGCTTAGGGCCTTTTTAGACCGGAATAGACCAAGTTTTATTTTTTTATGCTGATTAACCTGAAGAAGCTTTTGAACTAATTTGTTCTGCGAGGTTTTCATCTATTTGAATATTATTATTAGCTTGGGATTGTTTTTCATAACTTTTAGTTAAAACTTTTAATAAAGTTGATACTGTTGATTTTAAATATTTTCTTTCAACAACCAAGTCAACTGCACCGAACTCTTTTACACTTTCAGCTTCTTGAAAATTTTCCGGTAGTGCTTCACGCACAGTATCTTGAATTACACGTTTTCCTGCGAAACCCACAATACTTTTTGGTTCAGCAATTAAAAAATCTCCAAGCATCCCAAAACTTGCGGCAACACCACCTACACTTGGATTCGTTAAAATTACTATGTAGGGTAAATTTTGTTTTTTTAACTCATTAATTGCTAGAGTTGTTCCAGCCATCCCTTTTGTAAGAGCCATAGTTGACTCCATTAATCTAATACCACCACTTGATACAAAAAATAAATATGGCGTCTTATTATTTATTGCGTGCTGAACTCCTGAGATGAAAGCTTCAGCCGAGTGTAATCCAAAACTTCCTCCAATAAATCTGAAATCTTGAGCTCCTACAGTTACATCAACTCCATCTACCTTACCTTTAGCTATCGCTACAGCATCATTTTGCTTTGTTAATTTTCTTGCTCCTTTTAGTCTATCAACATATTTTTTTTTATCCGAAAATGATAACGGGTCATCGTAAGGCTGAGGCGTTTCTATTATCTCAAATTGTTTATCATCAAAAAAAATTTGAAATCTTTCCTTACATGAAATTTTATGATGCACTCCACATTTAGGGCAACAATGAAAATTTGATTCTAAATCTTCTTTATAGATTAAGTTTTTACATTCACAAGTGGTCCATAAAGTCTCTTCGTTTTCAGAAGTCCTTTTTTTGAAAAGAGACTTTATTTTTGGTTTTATAAATTTGCTAATCCAGTTCAACTAATTCTCCTTTTAAGGTTTAATACCATTTTATTTAAATTTGTGACAGGATTTTGTCTTTTTTTGATTGATTTGGTTATTTCTTTGCACAATTGACTGCCTACAACTAAGCCGTCAGCGCTTTTAAGAGAAGAAATAGTTTTATTTGTAATTCCAAAACCAATTACTAAATTTTTTGATTTGTTCGTTTTTTTTATTTTGTTGTAATTCTCTAAAATCTTTTTGGGAGATATTTTGAGTTTTCCCCCAGTAGTACTTAACATAGAAATATAGTAACACATATCATGACTGTCTTTCATAATTTTTTTTATTCTTACTTTAGAAGTTGTTGGTGATAATAACTGAATAAAACTTATTTTCTTTTTTTTACATTTTTTTGCAAAAATCTTATTTTCTGGCCAAGGCAAGTCTACGACTATGATGCCATTGATGCCTGATTTTTTACATTGAGTTAAAAATTTATTTTCACCATACTGAAAAATCATATTATAATACCCCATTAGAATTATTGGTTTGGAGTTTTTAATCTTTCTATATTTTCGAACTATTTGAAAAATATCTCTTACTTTAAAACCATTTTTAATTGATCTATACGAGCTAGTTTGAATTTGTCCACCGTCTCCTATTGGAGTATTATGAGGAAAACCTATCTCAAGAATATCAGCGTTTTCAGAAATAGATTTTAAGATATCCAAAGATTTCTTTTTAGTATTATCTCCAGCAACAGTAAAAGTAAGAAGAGCCGGTCTTCCCATTTCTCTACACTTTTTGAAGGCTAAACTTATTGGTGATAAACTCATTTTAATTTCCTTAATCTTTTTTTTAAAATATCTTTATCTTTTTGTGCATCTCCGCAAGAATTTACAATTATAACCGTATCTCGACTATATTTAACAGCTTCTCTAATTGCTGTGGCAAATGCATGACTTGGCTCTAAACTTGGATTTAAATTTTCAAACTTAGTTACGAGTTTATAAGCTTTGAGGGCAGCTTCGTCTGTTTCAGAAGTATATCTAGCTTTGCCAGTATCTTTTAAAAAACAATGTAGCGGAGATACACCTGGATAATCTAAACCAGCACTTATAGACTCAGTTTCTTTAATTTGTCCGTCTCTATCTTGACATATATAGGAAGCTGCTCCATGTAGAATACCAAGCTTTCCTCCCCTGCTTAACGGAGCAGCATGGAGTTTGCTATCTTTAGGTCCGGCTGCTTCAACACCTATCATTTCCACTTGTTTTTTACTGAAGTCCATAAATTTACTCCAAAAACCGTAAGCAGAGCTTCCGCCTCCCACGCAGTTTATTAATTTTAATTTTTTTGGCACTTCTCCGAATTCATATTCAATTTGCTTTAAAAGTTCTCTTGAAATTTGAGTTGTTGAATATCCGCATATTTTTACAAAAATATTTGGACCAACCGTGGAACCAACACACATGTGAGCAGTGTCACAATTTGACACCCAATATCTCATGCATTCACTAACAGCATCAACTAAAGTTTGACTTCCTGAAGTGACAGGTACAATTGTAGCTCCATTTTTTCTAATTGATTCAACATTAGGACGCTGTCTTTTAATATCTTTTGCTCCCATAAATATTTTACATTTAAGACCAAATTTTTTTGCCGCCATAGAAAGCATTTTTCCAGCATAACCAGCTCCAGTGTCTCCTACGATGTATTTTTTACCAGCTCTTTTAGCTATTAAGCAGTGAACTGTCGCATTATAAATTTTATGAGCCCCACCATTAGCTTCAGATACAACTTTTGCCCAAATTTGAGCCCCGCCTAAGTGGTTTGTTAAATTTTCTAACTTAATAAGTGGAGTGGGTGCACCAACCCAATTTTTAAAATAGTAATCTCTTTCTTTAATAAAATTTTTATCTTTTCTTAATTTTTCAAATAAATTGTTAAGATCTTCTACAGGTTTTTTCAAAGTTTCTGGAATGAAGTTTCCGCCAAACTTTCCTCCCCACAATCCATTTTTATCGTGTTGATCAATTAATGGAATATTTTTCTTAATACTGGTCATTTAAGTTCTTTTATTAACTTTTGAATATTTTTCTTTATATTTCCTTGAGTAATACTTCTACCCACAACTATTCCGGTAGCTCCATTTTGGAATGCATTTTTTGGACTCATAACCCTTTTCTGATCTTGAACTGAATTTCCTTTTAGACGAATTCCTGGTGTAATTATTTCCATTTTTTTACAAATTTTTTTTATTTTTTTTGCTTCAAAACCTGAACAAACTATTCCGTCAATTTTCGCTTCTTTAGCTAATCTAACTTGTTTTAATACTACATTTTTTATTGATTGAGTGTGACCAGTTTTTTTAAAAGATTTATTATCAAAACTTGTAAGCACAGTTACACCTAAAATTTTTAGTTTTTTACTAATTTTTCTTGCAGATTTTTTTGCTCTTTTCATCATCTCAAGACCTCCAGCAATATGAATTGTTAAAAATTTTATATTTTTAAGATCCCTTAACGCATTGATTGAAGATGCTACAGTATTTGGAATGTCATTTAATTTAAGGTCAAGCCAAATTAGTTTATTTTTATTAATTTTTGAAATAAAACTTCTACCTTTTTTTGAGTTAAAAAATTCTAAACCAAATTTGTAGCCAATATTGAGTTGAGAATTAGATGTAAGTTGAATTATTTTTTTTGCTTTTTTAATATTTTGAGTGTCACAGGCAATGAAAACTTTTTTCTTCATTTTACTTTTCATTAATTTTATTTTTTAAAACTTTACTCATCTTATATGACACTTTCTTTTTTGGTGGTACAAAAATTCTTTCTGAATTAGAGGGATTTATTGCATTATATTTAGCTTTGATAGTTTTTATCGAAAACCTTCCTAATGAGGACCTTAATTCCACAGATTTGCCCTTTATTAAACTCTCGTTGATTGTTTGAAAGACAATCTTAACTACTGTCTCTAATTGAGATTGCTTTAGATTTGGATGAAGTTTTTTTAGTTTTTTAATTATTTCTGAGGTAACCAAACTTTATTCTATTTTTTTTTTTTACCTTTAACGTTTAATGCTTTTTCAAATATTCCTTTTAATGTAGCGCCAGACTTCTCACCGAACTTTTTAACGAGCGATTTTTCTTCATCTATTTGTGCTTCCTTAATGCTTAAACCGACTTTTCTTACATTAGGATCCAAATCAAGTTCAATTATTTTTGCATCAACCCTATCTTTTCCTGGAGTAAAGATCTCTGGACGGGCATCATTTGACTCTTTAGCAAGTTGCGATTTTTTTATAGTGACCAAAAGTCTTTTGTCATTCCCAACAGAAACTTTAATCCCGTTTTTCATAATTTCTTGAACTGTTGTTGTTATTACATCCCCAATCTTTTTCTTGTTGTTTTTAAACCAAAGAATTGGATCTTCTTCTAATTGACGAACAGAAAACTTAAGCTTTTGATCTTTGAGATCAACAATTTTAACGTCTATTATCTGTCCTTTTTTAAATTTTTTGAGTACAACTGGATCTTCTCCTTCATAACTTAATTCTTTAAGAGGTAACACGCCAGGCAATTTAGTATCATTAGTTTCTCCATATATTGCTCGCTCAGAAATATTATTAACTACAAACTTAGTTTTTTGTCCTATCTCATCTTTTATTTTATCCCAAGGATTTTCTTTGGTCATACGATAAGAAACAGATACTCTCTGTGTCTCTTTTTCTACTGATAAAATTTTTAATTTTACTTTTTCAGATACACTAAAAATTTTACTAGCTTTTGCGTTAGTATCTGTCCATGAAATTTGACTATTGTGACATAATGCTGAAAGATTTGGCTCTATATCAAAAAAAGCACCAAATTTTTCTATTTTTGAGCAAACACCAGTTACATCTTGTCCAGGTTTATATCTCTTATCAATATTTTCCCAAGGCGACTCAGTTAAAGCTTTGATGCTTCCAGAAACTCTACCGGTAGCTTCATCAATTTTAATTATTTTAAGATCCATTTTGTCACCAATTTTACACAGTGACTTTGCTGACTTAACTCTGTGATGTGACAGTTCACCTATATGAACTAAAAGTGGTAAAGACTTGTAGGAAAAAAAAGCCCCGTACTCAGTCGTCCCTCGACATTCAGCTCCTTTTATAATCATTCCTTCCTTAAGATCTTTAAGCACTTCTTTAATTTCCGCACTTTTGTTTTTTTCTAAAACTGCTCTTCTCGATACTGAACAATTAGCTCTCGCTTTATCTAATCTAACTGGTAAAAATTTTAATGGGGTATTAAAAAGACTATCTTGATTTCGAACTGTTCGATCACTTAGATGGCTTTGAGGTAAAAAGCAAGGGTAACCACCTTCAACAATAACTAAGAAACCTCCACGAATTTTACTTTTAATTTCTCCAACCACTTCCTTTTTTTTCTCGTAAGCTTCAACTAGCTTTTTCCAAACCTTTAATCTTTTACACTTTTCATAACTTACAACAATATTACCTCTAGAATCGTCAGAACTTTCTAAAAATAATTCTACAGTTTGATTAACCTTTAAGTCCTTAATGCTTCCGTCGTTTTTAAATTCTGCAATATCAACTACTGCCTCGGACTTAAGTCCAAGATCTAAAAGAACATGTTTCGAGGTAATTTCTAAAACTTTTGCTGATACTATTGAATTTTCTTTAAGGGTTTTATCTTTGAATTCATTGGCTAATAGCTTTTCAAACTCTTTTTTAGAGTCAGATTTTTCTTTTAAATTTTCTTCAACTGCCATACTTACTTTTAATTCTCCTATCTATAATTAGAGATGCTTTAGATATAACACCCTTAATATTTAATTTTGCCGTATTGATGTACCAAGAGTCAGAAGCTTTTACAAGTGGAGAGTGTCTTCTATGTTTATCTAGATAGTCTCGTTTTATAAGGTCTTTTTTCACTTCTTTTAAAGAAGTTTTCTGCTTTTTCTTTCTAATTTGCAGCCAACGTCTTTTTGCCGCTATTTTTAAAGGTCTACACACCACAAAGAATTTTACATCTGCATTAGGAAAAATTTGTGACATATCTCTTCCTTCAAGTACAACTCTTCTTTTTTTTTGAACATATTTTTTTTGAAAACTTTTTATTATTTTCCTAATTTTAATTTCTTTAGCAATAATTGCTGAGTAAGAGGAAATTTTAGGAGTGTGTAAATTGATTTTTTTTACTTTTTCATAATTGATATTAGAAAACTTTTTTTTCAAAAATTTTACTTTATTTTTAGGTTTTTTTTCCATTACCATTTTGGCTGCATATCTAAAAAGTAAACCAGAGTATAAAACTGAGAAATTATATTTTTTCCCAACTAATTTTGCCATAGTTGTTTTACCACTACTTGCACCACCATCTATTGCACAAATAAATTTTTTAATTTTTTTTGACATGAAAACCTCCACCAATAGATTTTATATTTTTAAGGAAGGAAGGACAGCTTGTAAATACAGTTTCAAAAGATTTTATGTAAGACTTAAGACCTGTGATCGTGCTGAGACAAAACAGAGACATACACAATCTGTGATCATTTAATTTGCCTAACTTTATAATGCCATTACTTTTTATTTTGTTTGTTCCAAAGATTTTCATTGTATCTTTAGTCAGTTTACATTTTATCCCTATCTGTTTTAATATTTTTCTCATTTCATGAGCTCTTGAACTTTCTTTGTTTGCCAGGTCACTGATACCATTAAAAACTGACACCCCTTTTATCAAAGATGCTATAACAAATAAAATTGGATATTCATCAGCTGTTGAAGGATAATATTTGGCACTTGCTTTTATTGGTTGGATTTTACTAGCTTTAACGAAGATGTCACCTACAACTTCATTGTTAATTTTTTTTATATTTTTAAACTTTATATTTGCCCCATGTTTCTTAAGCAATTTATAGAAACCTATCCTTGTAGGATTAAGTAAAACATTTTTAATTTTAAGTTTAGAACCTGGGGAGAAAAGAGTTATCGCAGTAAAAAAAGCAGAGGACGATGGATCAGCAGGGATTTTAATGTTAATAGGTTCAAGAAATCTTTTACCCTCAACCTTAATTAAGTTTTTTTTAATTTTAATAACATCTGAATTTGCAAGTAAAATATTTTCAGTGTGATCTCTGCTTCTAATTTTTCGATTTTCAACAATGTTAGTAATACCGTAAGAGTTTAATGCAGCAAGTATGCAAGCACTCTTCAACTGAGCCGAAACTCCTGCTTTATAATTTATACCAACAGGCATTTCCGAGGATGTAATTTTAAATGGAGGAAAATTTTTATTTTTAGGAGTAAAAGTTGCTCCAAATTCACTTAAAATATTTATAAGTTTAGACATATTTCTTTTTTTTAAGGATGCATCGCCGGTAATTTTTACTTCAAGATTTGGAGTTGTGGAGCAAATCGAACTTAATAACCTAAACCCTGTTCCGCTATTACCTAAATTAAGAACTTCACTTTTGTTTGTATAGTAAGATCCTAAACCTTTGCCATAAACAAGGTATTTTTTTTTGGAAATTTTTTTGATTTTACAATTGAGTTTTTTGAGAGAAGAAATTGTGTCAAAAACATCTTGGCTTTCTAATGTATTTGAGACTTCAGAAATACCTTGGGAAATCGAGCTGATAAGAAAAGAGCGAATAGATATAGATTTATCGCTATCAACTTCTATAGTTTTATTAAATTTTTTAATTTTTTTATTAACAATAACAGAAAAATTTTTTTTCATTAAAGATTATAAATTGTAAGATTTTCCAAAATATAATTCTATAGCTTTTGATGATTTTAAAATTTGCTGTGGTGTGCCTGATGCTATGATTGACTGTTCACCCAACACATAGGCTTTGTCAACTATATCAAAAAGATTTTTTACCTGGTGATCGGTAACCAAAATTGCACAACCATACGATTGTAATTTTAGAATATATTTTTGAATATCTTGAACAACTATTGGATCAAGAGCCGCCATTGGTTCATCTAACAATACAACACTTGGTTTGTTAACTAGAAGACGAGCCAACATAAGTCGTCTGACTTCACCCCCTGATAACACTCCGCTTTGAATATTTCTTAAATGTTGAAGATTAAATTCGTCCAAAAGTTTTTCAACCATCGAAATTTGATTGTCCACACCACGTATCGAAAGTTGACAAATTCCAAGTAAGTTATCGTACACAGACATAGCAAAAACACTTCTTTGTTGACTTAAATATCCGATCCCAGCTTTTGCTCTTTCATGTATAGGTTTTTCTGTAATATCATTATTTTTAATTATTATTTTTCCACTGTCCGCAGGATGTTCACCGATAATAGTACTATAGAGTGTAGACTTACCTGATCCATTTGGTCCTAAAAGACCTACAATTTCACCAGGATAAATCTCAAGACTTATTTTTTTTAAAATTGGCCTGCCATCAAAAGATTTACTAACATCTTTAATTTGAAATATAGGTTTGTTTTTTTTAAATTTTATTATTCTAAATCCTTTTTTCATAAATCAATTTTTTAATTTTAAGTTTACTTTATCTTCATTGAACATTGAAACATCAAGGACTCGACTTGATAAATCAAATTTTAAATTGTCAGCAGACATACTTCCTTGGTTATTACCTGTTCTTACGTTTCCATAAACATTAACCAAGCTTTTTGAATTAAAAAAATCTAAATTGTCAGCAAATAAATTATTTTCTTGATAGCCTGCTTTAATATTTTCTCTAAATTTCATATCGTTTGTTTTATTATTATACGTACCATAATCTCCACGTACTTTCAAAATAGTACCATCTTTAAAATAGAAAACTGCTTCCATAATTTTCATGTTAATTAATTCAGGCTTATCTATGTCAAAATCTGCAATTTCAGACCTTACTACGTAACGATTCCCAACGCCATCACGTCCCCAATATTCTACGTCGTTAAAAATGTTTACATTTGGGTCATCAACCTTTTGGTTTTTTGCTGTCTCAGGTTCTTTTATGACACTTTGGGTTTGGTTACCTTTATTATAGTAGTAGGTATAATAAATTAATAAAGTTGCTGTTATGAATAGCAATATTTGAATTATGAAAATCCTTTTTTTTCTACTTGTCATTTAATACCGAAGTCTAGAATTCTATGAACATGAACAATAGCTTTAAGCTTTTTATTTTTTTTATTTAAAGTTTTTTCAGTTGGTATACATAAACTAGTGATTTTGTTTTCAGATAAGATAGATAGAGCTTTTGTTGCTGTTACATTCTCTGAAACAAAAACAGGTTTTCTTGACATAAAATTTTCGATTTTATTATTTTTTTTTAAATCCCTTATAGCTCTTCTACAATCTCCATCAGTAATTATACCTGCAACATAGCCGTTTTTAATTACTACAACTAATCCTAATTTTTTTTTGTTAATCACCTTCACAGCATCATTTATCGTTTTGTTAATATTTATAGTTGGCAATTTTTTACCTGAGATCATTATATCCTTCACTAAAAGCAAACTCTTTCCGATAGAACCACCGCTGTGATAGATAGAAAACTTATCTTTTGAAAACTTCATCTTATTCATCAAAGCAACGCTCAGACAGTCAAAATATAAAAGTGTTAAAGTAGTAGAGGAAGTTGGAACCATACCAGTTGGATCTGCTTCTTTTACTTTAGGAAGTAAAATTTTAATATCACTAGCTTTTAAAAGCATAGAAGATTTATTCGAAGAACATCCAATAACTTTTATTCCAAATCTATTTGCGTATTTTAATATGTTTATTAACTCAGGGGTATTTCCCGAGTATGAAACTACTATCAATAAATCCTTCTTTTGTATTGCCCCACTATCACCATGAGATGTTTCTGAAGGATGAACGAAAAAAGATGGAATGCCAACTGAACTTAATGTGCTTGAAATTTTTGATGCGATTCTACCACTCTTTCCTTGTCCTGATAAAATTATCTTACCTTTACAATTGCTTATGGCATTAATTGCTTGAATAAAAGTTTTATTGAAGATTTTATTAACTTTTCTTAATTCTGAAATCTGAATAGCCGCAGATTTTTTTGCTATTTTAATAAAATTTATTTTTGTCATTATTAATGCTCAAATATATCAAATTTAAAACCTGATTGATCTAGTTCAATTCTTGTATCTAAAAATTGAACGCATCTTTTATATAAATCCATTCTATTTTCACGTTTTAACATTTTCTCTAATTCACTTTTAATCTTGTGAAGAAAAATTACATCATTAGCTGCATATTCTAACTGCTTGTCACTGAATTCATTTATATCTTTATTCCAATCACTGCTACTTGCCCTTTTATCTAAATTCTTATTACAAAATTCATAAACTAAGTTTTTAAGTCCATGTTGATCAGTATAAGTTCTAACCACTTTACTAGCAATTTTTGTGTCAAAAACATTTTTAATTCTACATTTTAAAAAATATTCCAGCGCACTTTTGTCAAATCTTAGATAGTGTCCGATTTTCTGGATTTTATCATTTTCTAAAAGTGATACTAAATTGGGAGCCTTGTACGTTTTTCTATCTGGCTGAACCACATAAACTTGACCTGAAGAGTCACACAATTGAATTAAACTAAGCTTGTCTCTTTCAGGTATCTTTAAACCTGTGGCTTCCGTATCTAACGCAACACTGTCCTTTATTTTAGAGACTATCTCTTTAGGTAAATCGTTTGAAAATTTATTAATCTTCATATAATTATATTAAATACCATGAATAATTACCCAATAGCAACAATACTTGGTGGTGGGGGTTTTATAGGAAGGTATCTTGTCAGAAATTTGACAATGAAAAACTATAGATGTTTTATCCCTACTAGAAACGCCTTTCAAAAAGGTTATTTGAAGACCCAAGCGCCTCCCGGAGCAGTGGAGTTTATTGATTTTAACATCAAAAACTATTCAAAAATTAAAGAAGCTATCGATAACTCTGACGTGGTTATTAATCTTATAGGAATTCTTTACGAAACAAGAAAACAAAAATTTTCAAATATTCATGTTGAAATTCCAGATCTGCTCTCAAAACTTTGTGCGGAGTCTAAAGTAAAAAAATTTATTCATGTTTCTGCAATTGGAGCTAATTCAGAGTCAAAATCAAAGTATCAAAGATCAAAATTTCAAGGCGAAACAAAAGCTTTAAATAACTTTAAAAATACAGTTATAATTAGACCGAGCGTTGTTTGTGGAGTTGAAGATAATTTTACGAACCTCTTTTCAAAATTAAGTTTTTCACCTGTTATTCCTGTTGTTAAAACTAACTATAAATTTCAACCTATCCTAGTAACCGATGTAAGTAATGCAATTGTAAAAGCTATTGGAGTAAAAGATAATGAGGGAAAAATTTATGAGATAGGTGGCCCAAAAACTATTAGTTTTGGAGAAATGGTTAAATCCATTCTAGAAACGATAAACAAAAAAAGACTTGTAGTTGATATGCCTATGTTTATGGCAAAGACACAAAGTTTCTTTTTAAGTTTATTACCTATTCCACCAATTATCACTCATGATCAGTGTAAAATTTTATCAGAAGCAGATAATGTTGTTTCAGGCGAACATTTAACTATAAATGATCTTGAAATAAAGCCAGGTGATGTTGAGGAGGCCATGAAGAAATGGTTGTGGAGATACCGATCAGGTGGAGAATTTGCCAAGGATATAAAAAACTAAATGCAGTTATTATTTATTCTCATAAGTGTTCTAATATTACTTGTTGTTATTTTTATAGCAGCAAAACCTGTCATTGAAGGTATAAAAGCAAGATCAAATTTAAATAGAGAAAAGGACAAACAGAAAGAAAAAGAGGAAAATATTAGTCAAGATGAGGAGATTTTAGATAAATTAAAAGATAAAAATTTATCTCCTGAAGATCTCAAAAAAATTTATGAAGATCTCCAGAAGAAAAAATAGTCTTGATGATTAATATAACCCCTTAGGAATTATAAAGTAATGAATTGCTAGCACTATCGCTACCGAAACACTTAAACCAAATATCATTTTCACAAAGTCTTTTCCAATAAGTGGAAACACATATTTGAATTTATAGTCCTTATTCATTGTAGAAATTGCTAGCTCTCTTCCGCATAGTAAACCAACAAATACCCATGTTGTTGACATTGGAAGATCGTTCAGTTCTTTAAAGTAAAAAAGAACGGCAGCGTATATTACGTTAATAATAGTAGCTGAACGAGCGTATCTAGTTCCAGTTTTTTCCAAAACCACTTTTTGTATTGGACCACCTTTAATGTAAAAGATGTAAAAAAGAAGAACGGTAAAATATGTTAATACAATTAAAAGTAATGATAAATCTAATTGTCTAGGTAAGTATACAGCAATGTTTGCAACATCATGTGATAACCAAACCCACCATAACCAACCTGATGATACCCAAACTGAATTACGCCAAAATGCAATCCATGCTTCACCTTTAACTTCATCTAATTTCTCATTAATAAATTTAGATACTGCTATCCAACTTATGTAAGCAACTGTTGCTGCTATACCATAACCCACTATACTTTTTACAAGCATTTTCTCTAAAACTATTGTTGAGGCAAATGCTGATAAAACTAAAAAAGTTGTAGATACTGGAATACCAATTCTTGTAAGTAACAACAGAATTGCTGGAGCAACCGCGTGGTACCATTGAATTTCTTGGAAAGGTATTCTTGTTAATCTTCCGTAAGAAATATCTCCGTCATAACTGTACCAACCCCAAGTTATCGCAAAAATCATTACTAGAGAGGCAGCACTTGCTAATGTGTACCATTTGAACCATTTTTGCTTTGAAGCAATAAATGTTCCGAGTGTTTGTATAGAGTCGTTAGCGATTACACTGTAACCTGCTAACCCGAAACCTATAATAGTGTATATTAAAGTAAGTTCCATTTTATTTCCTTTTTGTCATTTTTATATTGTTATTCTTGATATCCGAGTCTTCATTCCTAATGAAAGTTTTAAATGATGTTAAAAATTAATCTACTAAAAAATTTATTTTTATTTTTTTTAGAATGGGGATGGGATCCTTTATAAAAATTTTTTGAATTTTTGCAAACTAATTATCTGTTGGTAAACCAATTTATCCTATAAATTTGATAACATTATATTTCAAAAATCTTAGTAAAAAAATTTAGTTTCACGCGTTCGTTTCACGGGATTATTTTTTGAAAAAAATTCTCTGAATTATAAATAAAGCTAATAAGGCACCGAGTATTTCTGCAACAATATAAGTCGGTGTGTTTAAATAATTAATACCTGTAAATGTATCAGTAAAAGTTCGTGCTAATGCAACCGCAGGGTTAGCAAAAGAAGTTGATGAAGTAAACCAGTACCCAGCAGTAATATAAGTTGCAACGGATGCAGCCACTGCAACAGTACCATTCTTAAGCGAACCAAATATTATAAAAATCAAACCAAAAGTAGCTATAATTTCAGCAATAAAAATATTAATTCCTGGCCTTACTTTTTGTGACAATTCTATCACGGGTAGTTCAAACATAAAATTTGCAAGCATTACTCCCAACAAGCAACCTGAGATTTGAGCTGAAATATAAATAATAATTAAATTTTTTTTAATCTTCTTTGTAAGGTACATTGCCATTGTTACTACTGGATTAAAATGTGCTCCTGAAATATCTCCGATTGATGTAATCAGAACAAATAATCCTGCGCCAGTTGCTAAAGCGTTAGCTATTAGCATTACAGCAATATCTTCAGTCAAGTTTTGTGCCATTATACCAGAACCCACAATAATCATGACTAAGAAACAACTTCCAATAAACTCTCCGTAAAAAATTTTAGAATTATTTCTCATTTTTAATCCAATCCTCAATTCTAGAATTTATATCATCAAAAGTTAATTGAGATATATCGTTTATTTCATTTGGATCATTTGTATTCTCAAATTTTTTTACGGGATCCTCAATATCCCAATGAATAATTTCTTTTTTTTCAGGCCAAATCGGACAAACCTCGTTATGAGCATTACTGCAAACCGTAAAAACATGATCTATTTTTATTTTATTATTTAAAAATTCATCAAAGTTTTTGGAATAACATTTTTCGAGATCAAAACCTTTTTTTTGTAGAAAATTTTTTATATAAGGGTTTATTTTACCTGAAGGGTTGCTCCCTGCACTAAAGCCTTTAAATTTATCTTTATAACTATGATTGATTATGCTTTCAGCAATGATGCTGCGAGCAGAATTTCCAGTACAAACAAAAAGAACATTTTTCATTAAAATAACAATTGATAAAATCCAACCATAAATAAAGGTATCTGTAATCCAAAGTTTGTAAGAATAGCTTTATCCTTAGATAAAAATCCAGCTATCGTCCAACCTACAACTCCAGCACCATGAAACATTATATTTATTGGATACATATTTAAGTTAGTTAATAAAATGCCTGTTAAAACTAAAAAAGTGCTTATCCATTTAAGATATTTTTTAATAAACATCTGATCTCTCCTATAATTATTGTTTATTAAGAATTTATTACAAATTAGAAGAGAAAGCTACTTTGGTTAGAAATAATTAACATCCTTTGAAAGAAGAAGCCATATCATTTAATAAATCAAAATATAAATTTTTACCTTTGTCGAGTTTTGCTCCTAAAGGATCTAAGATACCTGTTTTAACTTTAGTATCTTTAGCAATTGATTTTATAATTGATGGATTAAATTGAGGTTCTGAAAAAATACAGTTTACTTTTTCATGTTCAATAACCTCTCTAATTTCTGATAATTGTTCAGCTCCTGGCATAACATCTGTATTCACCGTTAAAGCTCCTAGAATTTGTATACCAAATCGTTTTTCAAAATATTGGTAGGCATCGTGAAACACTACAAATCTTAAATCTTTACTTAAATCTTTTTTAATATTTTTAGTTAATTTATCAATGTCAGCTAAAGCTTTTTTAGAATTAGCTTTATAAGCTGCACCATTTTTTGAATCTAGTTGAACTAATTGTTTTGTAATTTCTTTAACTATTACTTTAGCATTCATAGGGTCTAACCAAACATGCGGATCATGTTCTCCATGTGCGTGTCCTTCATGACCATCATGCTCTTTATGTTCATCTTTGTGCTCATCGTGACCATGTTCTTTGTGCTCATCTTTATGCTCATCATGTCCATGCTCTTTATGTTCATCTTTGTGTTCGTCATGCCCGTGATCGTCGTGTCCTTCAAAAATATTTTTTTCTCTAAACTCTAATTTTTTAATTCCTTTTAAATCCATAACTTCAATATTTTTGGCTTTTTTAGCAATTGTGTTTAAAGGTTTTTCTAGAAAAGCTTCTAGATCTTCACCTACCCAAATAACGAGGTCAGCATTTTCTAACATTTTTGCATGTGAAGGTTTTAAGCTGAAACCATGAGGTGAGTTATATCCATCAACTATTACATCAGGTTTTCCAACTCCATCCATAACATAGCTTGCTAAAGAGTGTATTGGCTTGATTGAAGTTACCACTTTAACATCAGCATTTGCCGAAGAAATTGATAAAGTAATCGAAAAAAATAATACTATTAAAAAGCTTTGTATCTTGTTTATCATAAAAATGTTATAATATAACGGCTTGTTATAATATAACACTAATTAAAGCAAGAGATAATTATGACCAAAGAAAAAAATAAAGTTCTACTTAAGGTTGAAAATGTAGGACTGTTAAAAAATGATAAATGGTTAGTTAAAGACGTCTCCTTAGAAATTAAGAGAGGTGAGATTGTTACTTTGATAGGACCTAACGGTTCAGGCAAATCAACAACGGCAAAGATTGCTTTAGGCATACACAAAAAAATAGAGGGAAAAGTTCAAAAATTTACTGATAAGATTGGATACGTTCCTCAAAAAATTTCCATAGACTGGACTTTGCCTATAAGAGTGATTGATTTTATGCTTTTAACAGAAAAGCTGACTAATGATCAAATAAATGCCTCTTTAAATTTAACCGGCGTTGATCATTTAAAAAATAAAAATTTGAGTAATTTATCTGGAGGTGAATTCCAGAGAGTTTTAATAGCAAGAGCCATAGCAAAAAAGCCTGACCTTTTGGTTTTGGATGAGCCTGTTCAAGGAGTAGACTTTAAAGGGGAGGTCGCTTTATATGAACTTATTAAAAAAATATCAGAGGAATTAAGTTGCGGTATACTTTTAATTTCACATGACTTACATGTAGTAATGTCAGCTACAGACTTCGTTGTATGCTTAAACGGCCATGTTTGTTGCTCCGGAACACCCCAAGTTGTTGCAAAAAACGAACAATATCTTCAATTATTTGGAGACAGAGCTTCTAAAGTTTTATCTTTATACGAACATAAACACGACCATACCCATGCTCAGGACGGAACAATTAAAAGGACAAATAATTAAATTATGTTAGATGATTTTTTTATAAGAGCGCTGCTAGCAGGAATAGGAATTGCTTTAATCACAGGTCCGCTTGGATGCTTTGTTGTTTGGAGAAGATTATCTTTTTTTGCTGGAACTTTAGCTCATTCTGCTTTTTTAGGAGTAACAATGGCAGTTTTTTTTCAAATTAGTATAGCTTTTTCAGTATTCGCAATCTCTTCAGTTATTGCAATTATGTTATTAAAGTTACAGAAAGATACTAAGTTACCTAGTGATGCTCTGTTAGGTTTGTTAGCTCATTCATCTTTAGCTGTAGGGCTTGTGGTAGTTGGATTTTTAACATCTATTCGATTTGATATTATGGGTTTATTGTTTGGGGACATACTTGCTGTTAATCAAAATGATTTATTATTTATTTGGATTGGTGGAGCTATAATATTATTAATTTTAAAAATGATTTGGAAACCTTTGTTTGCTTCTACTGTAAACCATGAATTAGCAGAGGCGGAAGGAATGAATCCAGATAAAATGAATGCAATTTTTACAATATTAATGGCAGCAATAATTGCTATATCAATTAAAATTGTTGGTCTACTTTTAATTACTGGTATGCTTATTATTCCAGCAGCTACAGCGAGGAATATTTCAAGCAATCCTCAGCAGATGATTAAATTATCGATATTAGGAGGTTTGATGTCTGTTCTTATTGGATTATTTTCATCTTTAGAATTAAATACAGCTTCTGGTCCTTCAATAATTACTGCGGCTTTAATCTTATTTTGTCTCTCACTTATTAAATTTAAAAAATATTCAGAATTGAAAAAATAAATATAAATTGATAAACTAATATATGCCTCAAGCACAGATTCTCTCAAAAAACCAACAAGTAGTTTTTGAAATAATAGAAAAAGCAAAAGGGCCCCTCAAAGCCTATTCAATTTTATACGATGTTCAAAAAAAAGGAATCAGAGCTCCCTTGCAAGTTTACAGAGCTTTAGACAAATTACTTGAATTGGGTAAAATTCATAAAATTGAAAGTAAGAACGCTTTTGTTGCCTGTAAAAATTCTAATTGCGAAATTACAAAAGCTACTGCTTTTTCCATTTGTGAGAAATGCGAGAAAGTTACTGAAATTAATAACTCTAAATTATCTAATTATCTGTCTGCTTTTAAAGATTCAACTGGAATGAAATACAGCAAGTATAACTTGGAATTTTTTGGTTTATGCAAAAAGTGCAAATAACCTAGCCTGCTGATTTTACTTTCTTTTCTATAAATTCTGGGATTTCGTCCTCTTTATCGAGAACATCTTCTTTCTGATTTTTAGGCTGAAAAGCATATAAAACATGCAATTTACAATAAGGAAAATCTTCAATTGGTTTTCTTCCACAAAAATAAAAACTTTCCTGGTCGGGGTGCCCAATCGGCCAACGACAAGTATGATCTGTAAGGCCTTCCAATGAAGTAGGTTTTTCAGACTCAAAATTTTTATCGAGCAATATTGATTTGAATTTGCTCTTTCTACTCATAGTTTGGTTAGTTCTTTTTGATTGTTTTGGATTTTGTTTGTTTGAAGATGTTTGTTTTGAAGGGGCTCTTGCCTGCAAATTTAACCTGTGAGCTTTTCCAATTACAGCATTTCTAGTTGTATCCCCTAATAATTCAGCAATTTGACTGGCTGTATGACCTTTACCCCAAAGTTCCTTTAATTTTTCAACTTTTTCGTCTGTCCAACTCATAATTCAACTTTTACTATATTTAGTGTATAATGAAAGAGTATTACATTATGTTGTGGTCTCAAACAATAAAAGTTCCAAAAGTTCTTTTGCAAGCTAGTTTTACACAGATTTTTTGCAAATAATGTTTATAAGGATCAGCAATGGTTGAAATTAGCACAAAATACAAGATGGGTGTAAAAAGATTTGGTTTCATAAACTGGATTGGCATGTGGACACTTTATAAAAAAGAAGTTTTAAGATTTTTAATTGTATGGATCCAAACTATTCTTTCGCCTTTAATTTCTGCACTTCTATTTTTACTTGTTTTATCTCTTGCGATAGGCACCGAAAGAGGAGAATTCTTAGGCCTACCGTTCATAAATTTTTTAGCGCCTGGACTGATAGCTATGCAAATTATACAGCAATCATTTTCACATTCTTCGTCATCTTTTATGATAGGCAAAATTCAAGGAAATATTGTAGATATTCTTTACGCTCCACTCTCAGCCTTTGAAGTTACGACTGCTATCACTTTAGCAGCGGTTACTAGAAGTATAATTATTGCAATGGTCTCAATAATAACTTTTTACTTTATTATAGACTTAAAAATAATTAATTACGGGACATTAATATTATTCACTTTTTTGTCTGCATTTGTCCTAGGAGCGATTGGCATAATTGCAGGATTAGTAGCGGATAAATTCGATACTATGGCAGCTATAACGAATTTCGTAATAGTTCCATTATCCTTTCTCTCAGGAACATTTTATACTATTGATAGATTACCGGAATTTCTTCAATC